>CALHLC010000012.1 GCA_938034385.1 uncultured Bacteriovoracaceae bacterium | reverse complement strand
GGTGTATCACTATAATCACTATAGGCCTCATAGTTCATTGAATTACAGGCCACCTGCACCCAAAGCTAAAATTATAAAAATAGAAAAAAGCTATGTTAAACCGAGTTTGATAGTGGTATGAAATAAGGGGGAAAGGTCACTTAACCTTTTTAAGTAATGATTTATCTTTTTTGAAATTAATTAAGGAGAGCCATTTGTGAACAAATAATTGCCCAAATGATGATTCATTTTGGAAATGCTCCTGAGCTTTGTTTAGATACTGCTTGGCTTGTCTATACTGCCCTTGATAGAAAAAAATCTGAGATCTTAATTCATTTATATTTCCCAAATAATTATCAAATTTTTTATTTCTAGCAAATCTTTCGCACTCAGAAAGAAGCTCCTCTGCTTGACTAAATTCTTCGATATAAATATAAGCGGAAGAAAGATTCAATTTACCAATGAACAGTTCTCTTTCTTGAAGATTCTTCAAGTCTAAGTAATGTTTTAATATTGGTATTGATTCTTGATACTTCCATTGTGCAAATTTACAAAAAGCTTGATATAATATTTTTTGAGAAGTTTCTTTCTTAATTCCATTTAAAATTTTTTGACATTCACCAATTAGACCTACCCGATACAAACAAGATGAGTACTCAACTAATTCATCAACTTGAGCAACTTCAAGAATTTTTTCAGAGCGGATTATAGGATTTAGTATCTTAATCCCCATATCCGAACATCCACTTCGCCTGGCCATTGCAGCAAACTCTACGATTTCTTTTCTTTTGAGTTTACGCCTATCAAAGTTGACGAGCTCAGTTTTAAAATCATTTTCTTGCTTTGAATTAAAAAGTTTTTTAAGCTTAGTAAAATCAGTCACTTAAACCCTTTTCTCGACATATTAACCAGACAAGCATGCCCTTTTTCAATGCTAAGCTAATTATAGAGTAAAATAAAGAGAAATTATGAAAAACCTGATTTACATATTCATCATATTAACCTTCACTTCCTGTGGTCTTTTTAAAGGAAATGGTGATGGCTATGATCAGACTCCAACGGATAATTCTAACTACAGTCCTTCCCGGAGTCTTTACTATGACCAATACTTTCTCAAAGAAGCAGGATACCAATGCTTAGATCCTGATACTTCAGAAATGATAGACTCATATAAAGAAAAACTAATAATTAGTGAAAGTGGATCTATAACAATTTTTAATGACCTTTGTAATAATCAAATCATTCAAGAAAATATATTTTTAAAGGATTTACTTGGTTTAAATAAAAACTCAGAAAACAAGTTCGAAGACGTCGATTTAGATCAAGTTATTTATAATTTTGAGTGGCCATAGAAACTAGCAGAGTATTTCTTTTCTTATCAAATGAAGTAAAAATGTCTCACGCTCAACAGACATTCCTTTCTTATCACTTTCAGAAATCGTTTTCTCATTATGTTCAATCGCTATGTTAATATTTATCCAAATCGGATTCATCCCATTATTAGCTTCATAATGTTCAAAGTTTGTATCGCCTAACTCCTCATCAACTGTGCAAGTATAACAATATGAAATCATATGTTGAATATCAAAGTCTGGTTTGTACCAAGGCCTAAACTCTTCGTAGATGCCAAACTCTTTAATATTAGAAATATTTTTAGCACCCGTTTCTTCTTTGAGCTCGCGAATCATTCCTTCTATTGGATCTTCTCCAGTATCAAGTCCGCCACCAGGTAAACTATAATCATTATAACGTTTCGTAAAAAGCATTAAGATCATCTCACCTCTTAAAGCAATTGCTCTCGTTGCTTTTCTGAGAAAGATCGATTTATCATTTAGCGTATCAATAATTGAATGTTTAGCAGTATGGAGATGTCTCATATTAATTATCTTATCAAGAATTAAGATATACTTCACTAAATAGAAAAAAGATTAAGTAAAAGTGATCAAAGGTGTTAATTTTAGAAAAATTTGTGAGACAATACCTGTATGCCTGAACTACCCGAGGCATAATTCGACTTCCTGAAAACTTAACAATGACAACAACTTAAGAACGTTTTTGAGTTTCTTCAATCTTCCACTTCTTCATTTAATTTCACATACTTTCACAGCATTTAACAAAATGGGCGGAATTGGACGGAACTGGACGGAATTTTTTTGAAGAGCTTTCTTCACTTTCCTTTAGTGTATTTTATTTTTTTAATTTTTAATTACATTATTTTTGTTAGAAGAAATGAAGTTATTTAACTTAAGTTTTTGTCTAAATTAATCTCATTCAAAAGAAAACTTTTTGTCTAAATCAAGATGAAGGTTTCCAAGCAACTTTCTTGCTTCTTTTTTCTCTAAAACTTTAAAACTGCTTTGTTTATCACTTAATTTGCAAGCCAAGAAAAGTGATGAATCCAGAGTATTCACGAACGACTTATCATTCCATATTCCTAAATCTAATAAGTCTATTGCCAGTGTAAGCTCAAGAAAAACAATCTTTAATAGTTTATTCATCTTTTCCTCTTCTGAAATTTTAAGATCAAGAGTTTTATTATATATGCTCGCGCAATATTCCCATTTATCCGAATAATTGTTTCGAAAATTCCAATAAAGACCGATAAAAGTCCCTACCAATAAAGTAGAAATATCTAAAAATGACAGTTCACAATCAGCAAGATCCAAAAGATTTAGAATAAAAGGTAAGCCCCATAAAATAGAAAATATATAAAAGAGCCAAAAAAAAGTCCTCCATAGATTTCCAAATGTCCCATGAATATTAGGAAACCAAATCCCTTTTAATCGATTACGCCAACTACAATCTTTCAGTATAACTTCAGAAGATTCACTAGTTTTATATTTCAAGAAAGGATTTCTCTCCAATTTATACCAATCTGTTAAAATATCTTTGATCTTTTCTTCAATGTTCATTCTAACTCTTAACCTTTAAATAAAAAAATTTAGAAAACATGATTAAGCCAACCAAACATTTTCTTGTCTTTCGTAACAAGTCTAATCTTCTGCTTACAAGTATATGGGCAACCAGACACATTTAAAACTTTATAATTGTTGCTCACCATATAATCAGGAAGATAAGCAACAACAGTTCCTTGACACACAAGGGTTTCAATTGTTTTTAAACTACTGGTCAAAAAACTTCTTTTTCTTGGGAACTTATCATCTCTCCAGCCATCTAATGATTGAGCACTTTCAGTATTTCCAAGTATTGGTGTTTTGGGACTCACAAAATCATATTCAAGTACTGTATTAACATCAACTTTCTTTTTGCCACTTTTAGCTAATGGATGACCATTTCCCACAACCGTTAAGAATTGAATATCGGCAATTTTCCTGGAATCAAAGTCTTTAATAATATTTTTTGATGTTATTGCGAGATGAACTTCTCCTGTTTTCACTTTACTCTCAATTTTAGATTCATCAATTTCAAGAAGTTCAATTTGAGCAAGCGGATATTTGCTTTTTATTTTTTTAGCAAGATCAACTCCGTAAAATGAAAGAAGCGTTTCAGGGGCACCTATGACCGCTCTAAAACTTGCAAGCTGTCCTAAAATATCAATCCGAGTCTTTTCTTCAAGGCCCAGTATCTCATTAGCTCTTAACTTTAAAAACTTCCCTTCAGTAGTTAATTTGATATTTCTACCAACTCGATCAAAAAGCTTTATTTGAAGTTCACTTTCAAGCCTCGCCACTGCTTTACTAAGTGAACCAGGAGAAATTGATATCTCCTCAGATGCTTTATGGATATTTTCAGTTTTGGCCACTGCAGCAAAATATTTCAAATCGTTTATTTCCATTAGTGAAACATATATTTCATTTTTGTTTCTTTTGTCAACGTATCCACTCCACTAATATCTGATCAAGCGGGAGGAGCGATGATTTCAATTAACAGCAAAATTCAACTTAAAGACCATATTTTTCAAAACAGAGTTGTTGTCCCTCCAATGGCATCTAAGACAGCAGACGGGGGTGGGTTCGTCACAGATACAACTCTTAAGCATTACAGAAGACTTACAGATTCACATGCATCAATGGTCATGGTCGAATACTCTTATGTTCATCCCTCAGGAAGAAGTGAAGCCCATCAACTAGGAATAGAAACTGACGCAAAAATAAAAGGATTAAAAAAACTCTCCAGGGCTATAAAAAGTAATGGTGCCATTTCAGGAATACAAATTACTCATGCAGGAGGAAAGTCTGAAACCTCTTTAACAGATGGACGTCTAATCTCACCCTCTGGAGTGCGAGTGCCAGTAAGAAATAAAACATTAGAAAATCCGGATACCGCTAATCTTCATGATATCAATTTGATCAAATCTTCTTTTATCAAGGCAGCGAGAAGAGCCGTTAAAGCAGGCTTTGATCTTATAGAAATACATGCGGCCCATGGGTATGGAATAAACCAATGGCTTTCTCCTATTACAAATCAAAGATCTGACTTATACGGTGGTAACTTTGAAAATAGATGTAGGCTTCTTTTTGAAATCATCACTGAAATAAGGTCCCTTCATCCCAATATACTTGTTTCAGTGAGAATTCCTGGGAAGGATTATCTCAAAGGAGGTATCACACAACAGGACTCTCTCAATTTAAGTAAATCTTTATCCAAGCTCGGTGTGGATGTTATCAATGTCTCATCAGGGCTTGGTGGTTGGAAACGGCCTAGAGGAATACAAGGAGAAGGTTACCTTGTAGGTCTTGCCTCATATATTCAATCCCACATCTCGACTCCAGTTATTGGAGTTGGAGGAATTAAAACCAAAAATTATATCAATAGAGAACTTTGTAAAAAGTCTTTTTCTTTTGCTGCAATCGGAAGAGCTATTTTAGAAAGTCCTCAAATTGGAAAGTCACTAAATCTTTATTAACCACAGGAGGATAATTATGTTATTAAAGTGTGTTTTCTCATTAATCATTCTAAGCAGTGCAAATTTAGCCTACTCTCAAAAGTACTGTAGTCGCCAAGGTGGTCCTCGATGTCCATCAGGGTATCATTGTGACAAACACGGTATATGTGTTCCATCAAGAGCCTTCTACAAACAACAGAAGTCATCGACTTGCTTCCAAGCAAATCAATTTCAAGGAACTTATGATGAAATCTGTTTCAACTCTCTTCCGCAAAAAAATGGAGATCAGACCCAAGTACAAGTTAATTTCCGAAATGGAAGGTACATTAAATTCTCTGCTAAGCTCCATGAAAAAAGAAGAGGTTATTGGGATGGAGGAAATACTTGTAAAGATTGGAGATACCCTGCAACTGCATTCTTTTTATCGGCTACTCAAAGTATCAAACCTCTGACTTTTACTGTCTCCAACCCTTGTTTCAGTAGCCTTTCTTTTAAGTTTCGATAAATTATTTGAGTTCGCACTTCTCTTATCGTTCAAGAGAGGAGCTAATCCAGAATACTTCAAACTCTAGCTTTTAAGTCTAACAAGGAGATGTTTGAAGTTTCTTTATCAAAACGAAAGGTTTCAATAAGTTAGCGTTCCAAGTTTTACAAATTCAAACCTTCACTTAAATCCAGTCGTAAGTTACAGTTTGAATTGAAACTATTCCACAGGAGGAAATATGTTTTCAGTTATAAGAAATATTTGGGACTCATTTTGGGAAATATTTATCGTTCTAACTTTCTGTGTATGTGCCCAAGATGCTTATAAGATGATCAGAGAATCGGCTTTAAAGAGAACCGCCAAAGGTATTCCCCCGATAATGAAGTTTAATGATAGACTTTGGGGAAGAAATTAACAGGCTATTTTTTGTTATTCGTAATTTCTTCAACTAACTCTAAAATGTTTCCTTTTGGAGTAAAGCTCATCTAGGACTTCCATCACTTCAAAAGCTTAATCAAAAGCTGTGGGAATAGTGGTTCAATATTCAAGGTTAAGAATTTCAAAATAATTTAAATATCGTTTAAATATCTCTTCTGGCTCTTTTAAGACATCTAACCTTGTAGGAATATGTGTCATCAAATAAAGAAATTTTGCAATCGTCATAAGGTTTAACTCTCGCCGATCTACAGTCTCATTGTGGCCACCTAAAAGAGCATCCAAGTTTTTTACTCTTTCTTTATCTCTCATTATATGGGTACAAGGAACAGCAAGGTCTAATAGAGGGTTTCCAAATCCGCACTCCTCCCAATCAATAAAATAAGTATCTTCTTCTTTAAAAATTAAGTTACCCGTATGAGCATCAAAATGTATAAACTTTTGATGCTGTTTATCTAATTGAGGCTCAAGCTCACTTTCAACTATTCTTTTATATTCCTCTATTTCCTCTAAATTTGATTTACTAAGAAATTTTGCCTCTCTAACAAATTGCCATCTCTCATCGACTATCTTCGAAAGACAGTATTCGGGTAAATCGAAATCGTTTTTCAAATCCTTCGTTAAAGAATGTAGCCCTCTAAGCTCTTGCCCTAGTTTGAAATAATAATCTTCATCTGTATTCAGAATCATATAACCCTGAATTACTTTCTGGATACTTATCTTTTTCCCGTCAATCTTTTCAACGTATTGGTCATTATTGAATTTAAGGTAATCACTGGTTTTTACACCAAGGCTAATGAGCGTTTGGGTAAAGTCTATCTCTCCTTCCGGTGATTGTTTAAAACCTCTGTTGTCTCTGTAAATCTTTAAGAGATAATTCTCTGAGTCACCTCTTAAAAAATACGATTTATTTTCACCGAAATGTAACTTTTCAAAACCATTGATTTTAAAATCTACTTTTTTTCTTATTATCTCAAGCATAGACATCAAGCACTCACCTTTGGACAGACTTTACAGAAGTTCAGGCTTTATTCTAGTCTCTAATATGCCGATTTCCGTTAATTCCACTTTGTACGCATTTGCACCCTTTCTGGACGATACAAACTTACTTAGCTCTCCATTTATAAAGTGTGCAGCAACTCCATCATCACAGGCTATACCATCTTTCATCGAGCCATTTAAAATCGATTTCTGATATGACGGTCTTCTTTTTTCTTCTCCATGGTAATGTGGGCAATTACTACCTTTTAAAATACCTAGACAGCTTAAAGGAAGTAGCTTTCCTGTTACCGAATCAGTTAATCCTTGATCAAACCAGCAAATAGACCCAGCACTAATTCCTGCGAGGACTGCTCCTTTTTCCAAAGCCTCTTTTAATAATAAATCCAAGCCCCATTCTTTCCATAGGACAAGAAGGTTTCGAGTATTTCCACCACCAACATAAAATATATCTTTATCCATAACAAACTCTCGAAGATCTTCTTCTGGAGGTCTGTATAAAGCCAAATTACTGGGTTCGCATAGAAGATTAGAAAAGGAATTATAAAACCTTTCAATGTACTCTTTTGAATCTCCACTAGCAGTACTAACAAAACATACTTTAGGCTTATCTTTTTTTACTAAAGACAATAAATACTTATCGAGCTTTAAGTTGTCTGGCTCCATTGAAAATCCACCGCCGCCCATTGCTAATATATGTTTATCCATCAATAAGAACTCCTAAAGCTAAGTATTCAATCATATCTTCCTAGGTATTCGATAAACATCATCATAAGGCTCGAAACCTAAGCCTTGATAAAAATTTTTTGCTTCAGGCACGGAATGAACCATCAGGGCAACCCCATCTCCAAGTTTTTCATTCACCATCTGAACAAGCTTTTTACCAAATCCCTGTCTTTGATAATCAGGATGAACTGCAAGGTGTGATAAATGAGCAATCCAGTGAAAATCTGTTATGCCTCTAGCAATTCCAATAAGCTTTTTATCATCATAACAACAAAGAAGGATATCGGAGTTTTCAAGAGTTTTATCCATCCTGTCTCTATTCCACTGTTCATTGTAGATACCTGACTCTTTATAAAGCTGTAAAGTTTCATCTGTATCTGGTTTTGAAAAAGAGTATTTAATCATTTTTTTAATCTTCCTTTGTCTGAAATTAAACCAGCGAACCCTTCAGGGAAACTATCTAACCATTCATCTTTAAGTACTCCGTACCCAAGGCTGTCAAAGTACTCGCCATTGACTATCCTTGCTTTTCTGAACCTCGCTTCCAATTTAAAACCAAGTTTCTCTGCAAGTTTAATCATCCCCATATTTCCAGACCAAGTTCTTAGGTCGAGTCTGATAATGTCAGGATAGCTTTCAAAGAGATAGTCAACCCATAAACCCAAGGCTTCATAACCAAGCCCTTTACCCCAATATTTTTCATCATATAAACTTATGCCTGCACACAACCAATTTGTTTCAATTGATTCCCAATAACAGCTCACAGTTCCAATAAAATCATCGGTTTCCTTCAAAGAAATAACTTGTCTAGCTCTAGGATAAGAGAACCCTTGATTTATTATTTTTTCTTCTAACTTGGCAATATTGCTTTCTAACTTTTCAAAAGACCTTTTATAATAAGGTCCATCAAACTCTTGCCATTTATGCCCCGGCTTAGACCATTCCGTATATAAATTGAGATCTTTTTTTTTCCAGTCTCTAAGCTCAACTCTCACATCAACTCCGTGTAGTCAGAGCCAATGCTGTTCTTAGAAATCACTCTGGATATCCAAGGTAACTCACCCATCTTACTAATTTCAACCGATTCGGCACCAGTAACTATAGCTATATTTTTATATCCCATATCGTAGAGATCCTTTGATCTCATTTCTCCTTTAGCTTTTCCATCACACATTTCAGAGTCACCAAAGATGGGTGTTGATGAGTCTAAGGGATTACTCTTGAGGTACTCAAGACAAGAGTCATAACTCTCGAAAGACAGCATCGAATACCCACTTTCCTCTGCCATCTCTTCAGCGTTAATTCTTCTATTTAAAGCATCGTCGATCAAAATAAGATCAACCCTGTCTTTGCTTAGATTATTATCATTTTCTTTAATCAAAGTGATTGAAACTTTTGTTCCTACACCTTCTTCAGAATCAATTATTAACTCTCCTCCCAAGCTTCTTATTTTATTTATGGATTGAGGTAAGCCAATTCCATTTCCATTACTTTTTTCATAAGAATAACCTTCAGTTAATATTTGGTCTAACTGGTCTTTAGGAATTCCCTTACCATCATCTTTGACAATGATTTCGATTAAATCTTTATCGACTTCACTTACAGAGATTTCAATACTTCCACTCTCTTTAATTGCTTCATAAGAATTATTGACCAAATTTGATAACGCTTGCCATAGCTCACTTGAAACGGTTTTTACTGAGTAATCTTTAACCATTTTAGAAACAGTAATCTTGATATTCCTCTTCACATGCTCAATTCTTTTAGCTTCTACAAATTCTTTGAGAAATTTCTCAAGCTTAATAATTTCATATTTTTCAAGGGAGTGATATTCAGCTCCATCAAAAGTAACAAACTTGCTTATACTGCCCAAAATTCTCTGATAAAAGCTAAGTCGCATTAACCTCTTCTTCTTATTTGAAAACCTTTGGAAGTGCTTCTCATCCTCAAGATTGATCAAAGGAATAAATTCAGACTTGAGTACATGAAAAATTCTCTTCGCCATGTTACTTTTTTCAATCTCCAAAGTTTCCTTTGTTACAACCCTAGAAACAAATAGCCAATAAACGAACCCTATTAAAAATAAGAGCAAACCTGATAATCCAAGTGCATCAAAGAGAGTTTTTCTAGCTAAACTATTCTCATAAGCAACTTTTACAGAGAATTTTTCGTTAGAGTTTTCATACGTAGGAAATGTACCACTGGCCCAAAGGTAGTCAGATAAAATCCCACTACTTTTTTCGTTGAAATGTTCTTTTTCTTCAAGAATTTGAAAGTTATCTGAATCTACCTGAATCGCAAGCACTGTAGGCTCATTCAGAATGTTTTTTAGTTGTGATCTCACTGCTATTTCTACCTGTGAGGCAACATGGGGCCTAATTCCTGCTCCAAGCTGCTTGGTCAAAAGATCAAACTTATTAGATTCTGCCTTTTGGTGCATCCAGAATAAAAATGAGAAGTTAATTACCAAGACAACAGTAAATAAAACTAATGAATAAAAAAGAACCTGTTTTGAGAAATGCTTTTTCATACTGCACCTCTCTCTTTACTCTTATCAAGAATATAAACCCCAATAATGAACATAATCGAAGTGATAGCGACCTGAGAAAATATTTCATTCAAGCTCGGTGTCCCCGTTCCCAAGAAAATATAATACAACCCATGAAGCACAACGAAAGTATAACCTGGCATATTTTGGATACTTAAAAACATCGCATAATCAGTCGAAGCGACCTCTTTTGTTAATTTATCCTTAGAATATCTTTCTACAGCAGACATTGCTGCAAAAGTGAACATTCCAAAAATAAAAACAGCTACAGTAAAGTTCACCGAAAGATTAGAAGTATCAAGTGTACTAAGGCCTAGCAACCCAGCGAAAAAGCTTGCCGCTAAAAAAGTAGTTAAATATTGTTTTTCGCTCATTTTATAAATCATTTTAGGGATAACTACCGATTTTAAAATCCACCCAAAACCTTGTGAACCAAGCATAAAGGCAATCATCGTCATCCACTGTAAACTTTTTGATTGTCCAGCAAACTCTCGTCCAAAAGTTACCAAAAAATACCCAAAGACAAGATACTTAATTACCCACTGAGCAAAATTATAATAAGTCGAAACTAGAATATTTCTATTCTGCTTAAAAACTTGAAAGATTTTCTTAATAGGTGTTTCCGTTTTTATAGAGGAATCCCCAAAGCTCAAGTAATCCTTATATAAGCGATGAGTTGTCATTACCCAAAGTAATATCCCTGGAACAAAAGCATGTTGAGCCCCAAGCGTTTGATCAAAAACAATCAAAACAATAAAAGCCAAAGTGATATAGATCGTTGTAAGATACCTTCCATATTTGCTACTAATGGAAAAACCGAGGTCAGCTTCACTTTCACCTTTTCTCTTCATCGCATCTTTATAAAACCCATCAATAGATCCAGAGATCAAAGGGCGACAAAATCCGATAAAAACTCCATGCAACATATAAAAAATGTGTATTGTATTTTCATCGTTAATAAAACCGCTGGCAGCAACGTAACCACAACTCAAGCCAAGAATCACCGAAACATGACCTATAATGGCCATAGGAATTCGACCATACTTGTCAGCAATTCTCCCAGTAGGTACTTCTAAAATAAAGTTCAGGAGATATTCAATACAGGTGATATAAGCTACTGCTTTAAGCGGAGCCCCAACTAAAAAACCAACAACCACTCGAAAAACAATCGAGTTAAACTGAACAGCCGATGCGTTTAGAGCATAATAGATACCAAGACTTTTTATGACAGAGTTAGACTTCACAAAGTACCTCCTCTGTCTCTTTCAAAAAATTGAATCCTTGGTCAACAAAGCTAGAAAACCCCGTTACAATATCGCTCAGACCTTCATCGTATATTGTCCTATAATCTTCTAAGAAAGATTTCTTAAAACGATCAATAGTTCTAACGGCTCCAATATGATCATCGTTGTAATTACTTCCTTGAATAACTTTTGCAGCCATTATCATCATCCATGCCTGAACAAAAACACCATGGACAATACCAATAAGAGGTCTTTCCTCTTGTCTAATATTAGAGAATTTCCTCTTTGCTAATTTAGATTTGTTTTCAGGAGTCATATGGCTTGTGGCCAATAGAATATTAAGGTACATGTGCCCAATTTCATGGGTAAGAATTTCAACCCATCTTAAAACACAAGGATGCTCCATATTGAAGATAATCTCTCCAAATGTTTTAGGATCAGACGAAGACTCATACGTTAAACTATCATTTGGCAGAAAGGATACTCTTGGACCAATTGCTTCGATCAAACAGTCTAACTCAGGCCAATAGGATTTGATGATTTTTCTTGCCTTAAGATACTTTTCTTCAAGCTCTGGGTAATTCGAAGTATTTTGATCTTCAAAAATACTATGTCCAACAACAAAATTAGATCTTTTTTGATCAAGTTCATAGGTTTTTTGAATGATTTTAAGATCAATATCGTTTTTTCTCTGCGAAAAAATCCAAGCCAAGAAAGGAGTACTCATTGTTTCTACATTTTTGGATGAAAGAGAAGAAGGGAGAGAAATCTCCCCCCTCTTCCGTATAGAAGCGATAAAACGTTCTACAAGTACAATATTAAACATTGCTTCCATTTTCATCATTGCCTCAATTATGCGCTGACTCTAGCCTCAGACATAATTTCATCATCGAAGATGTCCAGATTAATAATCACATCTTCCAACTGTTCATTCTGCTCAAGTGTAGTCATAGTCGACCTCCTTTTTCAGTGTTAATTTTATTCCTTGAGTAGGAATAAAACGGAAAATCCCAAAACTTTATTGAGGATTTCAAATCTTTATTGATATTCATTGAACTTTGATACCACTTCGTAAAAACAGGATGAAAAAGAGGGATAACTGGAACCTCTTCTCTAAGAATTTCTTCCATTCTACCAAGGGCCATAAGTTTCTTTTTTCCGAGCAAGCTTTCAGAATCAAAATAAAGCTTAGTGAACTCATCGTTCTTATAATTAGTTACGTTTGGAAATTGACCATAAACGTAAGGACGAAATACAGAAGCGGAATCAAAGTATCGAGGGGCCTCACCCTTGATCGTAAGATGATACTTCCCACTAGGCTTCTTTAAATCTTTTAAAATTGCTCCAAAATCATCAAAGACAACTTTCACATCTAAGCCCAAAGACTTCATGACTCTCGGGAGATAATCTGTAATTGCTTTATTCCCTTTGTACTTGTGCCTTAATCCAAAGATAACTTTCTTTGATCCATAGAGCTTTAATCTTCCAAAACCTTTACTCTTTTCAGTATTACGAACATGTCCTTGAAAACCTTTTGGTATTAATCCATTAGCGACAATCGCAGGGTGAGAATAGAGCTTAACGAGTTTTTCTTTATCAATTGCCACTGATAGCACTTTTCTATTATGCTTCGATTTGAAAACTCCTTTCTTTAAGTTAAAGACTAACCCAAAAGTAAGAACCGTATTTTCTTCCTTAACTAAAGGATTGTTTAAGTCAGATTTTGAAACCTTAAAATCGCTATCACTTATAAAATCGACCTTCCCAGCTAAAAAAGACTTTAGAGCATCCTTATCGTTCATTTTCTTGAATATAATTTTTTTGAAATATGATTTACTTACTCGATTCAAGACAACCTGAGATTTTGTTAATTTCTCTAGCTTATAAGGCCCAGTTCCAATGAATCGAGAACTATCTCTCTTGAATATGACTCCCTCTATATTTGAGAGCTTTCTCAAAAAACCAATAAAGTTTGTATCATTTAATTTTAGTTTGAAGCTTTTTTGATCAATCTCACTAAAACCTTCGCATTTTCTCATTGTTTTACAGCTTTCAAATTCTGATATCTGGCTAGTTAAATCACTTTTCTTAGCCAAGCTTTGTTGGAGCACATTAAAAACATCAATGCTTTTAACTGTTGAACCATCGTGAAACTTTTTGCCTGTATCTAAACTAAATTCGATACTCTTATTTCTTTCATCAATTTTCCAAGATTTTGCTACTGCAGGCCTTGGATAAAGCGAATCATCAAGTTTAACAAGCCCTTCTGCTAATTGATTGATAATTTTATTAAGAGTTAAATCATTTCCGTAAAAAGAGTCGATTTTCTTAGGAATCTCTTTAACAGGAATTAGCATAATATCGCTGTTTCCAAAAACATGTAGAGAAGAAAGAGTGAACATGAGAGTGACAAAAAACTTAAACATCTTTGTACTCTCTTAATACCTTCAATTTTGATCTTATATTTTTTAACTCTTTAGTCATTCGTTCTCTGGCCTCTAAAGAGGCATCCAAGCTTTTCTTACAAAAATCTTCTTTATCCTCACGCCCTAAATATTTTCTAACCAGTAAGTTCGTTGTATTCAAATCTTGAATTCTAGTCGAAAGCCAATGTAAACTTTCTCTAATCTCTTTGATATCTTGTGATTCATACAAATTTTTACTCATTTTGAATGACCCTCAAGATACTTTTTTAAATTGTACTGAGTTATTCCCAGTTCATTCTTAGTTCTATTAAACTTGCGTCCATTCTTGTGATAAAAGTGCTCAATCACCTCAGATGAGATTTTTTCTAAAAATTTATTTAGTCCATTATCTTGGACATAAGCGATCTGCTCATCAGTTAGGACAGACCTTGTTGGAATATTATTTTTATTAAAGTTATTAACAATCCAAGCAGGTAAATCAGAGACATTAAGAAATCCCTTCCCATCAGAAATTCCTTTAAAGTATTCTTTTAGCTCTCTAATGTTTCCATACCAGTTATATGCATAGAGTTTTTCTCTTGCAGCTTTACTGAATCGAAATACTTTTTTCCTATTTAATTTTTCAATCTCAAGATCAACAAAAAGCTTCACATCTTCAGGTCTTTCTTTTAAAGATGGTACTTCTAGCACTTTTCCCATAATTCGATGATAAAGATCTTCTCTAAACTTCTTCTCTTGAATCATTTTTTCTAAGCTTTCGTTCGTCGAACAAATAATCTTAGTCTTGATCTTTACTTCATCTTTCTTTTCACCACCAAGGGGTTGAACGATTCCTGTATCGAGAAAAGTTAGAAGCATTGCCTGAGCTTCAAGGTCTAAACAGGCGATTTCATCCAAATGAAGAGTTCCTCCATTAGCTCCAACAATCAGCCCTGCTTTATCAGTTTTTGCCTCAGAGTGTGATCCTTTTTTAGCTCCAAATAATTCAGACTTGAGAAGAGTACTTTCTATTTGGGCACAGTTTACATGAACATAGTTATTAAAGTTTTTGAACTGAGCCAAGTGAAGAACTTTCGATAATGCCGTTTTTCCGACACCCGTTTCACCTGAGATAAACAACTTAATATCATCTCTTAATAAATAGTTTTCTGCTTTCTTCAGCTCTTTGAGAGTAAATTCATTTCGAGTTAAATAATCTGTCTTCAATAACTCTCTGTAAGAAAGAATAAATTCATTATGGCGATCCAGAGTCGTGAAAATATTTTCGATTTGCTCTAAATCATAAGGTTTAGTTAAATAAGCGTTACAATTGAGTCCATAGCCTTTTTCAACATACTCATCTTCATCATGACCAGAAAGGATAACTGTATAAACTTTTTTATCTTTTAAAAGTGGTACAACATCAAAGCCTGCTCTTTTCTTTTCGAGATCAAGATCAACAAAAGCAATATCAAAGTTTCTTTTTTGAATAAGTGACTTTGCCACTGTCGTGGATTTTGCCACTGAAACTCTGTGTCCATAGTCCTCATCCTCAAACATCTCTTGAAAATTAAGAGCAGTATGAGGATTGTCTTCAATTAACAAAACGTCTAACGACATACCTTTGATCTCCGAAGTTGATCACTTCTATATCAATTTTGATACGAAGTCAAATCAATATTGATATGGATATTTTTCTTCAAACTTCTAACTAACTGTTTTTAAAAGGCCGGGTTTTAAAAATTCTTGGTGCCAGATTTGTACTTAGTGTTTGCACTTAACAACAGTCGAATTACTCGGCGCAACATAAGGAGCAATGCAATGAACAAAGAATTTCCGTGGTTAGATGAAAAAGGGCAAGCACTTTCAGATACAGATCTAAAAGAAGCCGTAAAAACTTGGAACCCAGAAACTTGGGAACGGTATTTAAAAACTATTGAGATCAACCAAAAAGAGCGACAAATTCATAATGAAGAATACTTCGATGATAGAGCTGAGAAGATACAAATTTCAACTCTATTTCAAAATATCGAAACAGACAAAGAGTATATTCACTTCAAAGAAATTTTAGATAAAAGTATTCAAAGTCTTTGTCCTAAGCAAAAAACTGTTATTACCGGTTTATACTTCGGGAATCTTTCAATGAGACAGCTTGCTAAGGAATTAAAAATTTCACACACAGCTGTCTCCAAGATAAGAAACAGAGCGATAGAAAATTTAAAATTTTTCATTGAAAAAAACTACCTCTCTAATAAGTGTAAAAATGGAAACCAAGTGGAAACGGTTTCCACTCAGGTTTCCATTTCACCACTCTATGAAGGGATTATAAAACTAATAACAAAACTTAATCCCACAAAAACGGAGGATTAATGAACAGATATCATGCAAGCTACGTAAGTTATGTGAAGTCGCTTGATATGTTGCAAACTTTTAATAAATACAACCAGTCAGCGTAAAAAAACTCTTAACACAGAAAATTACTTCACATATCTTTTTGTTTTTTATTTAAAATTAGATAACCAACTGACAATATCTTTATTTTTCTTTAAAAGATTTTCTGTGTTTTTAGAAGCAACTTTACTTATCTTATTCATTGCCTTTCTTTTCATCTCAAGGTCAATTTCAATGTATCCATGAGTCGTATTAAGATCGACATGCCCTAACCAAGTTTTTATAACACTGATGTCTGTTCCGCTTTGAAGAAGGTGCATTGCCGTTGTATGCCTAAAAGTATGAGGACCAATCTTCTTGCCTTGCAAACTGATCTGTTGTTGTGATGCTTTCTTGCAATGCTTTTTGACGATGTATCGAACTCCAAACCTGCCAAGTGGCTTTTCCTGATAACAAAAAACAGGGGCTAAACTATCTCGCCCCTTTATTAGTGACTCGAGCGAAAGAACAGTATCTTTCCATAATGGGACCTTTCTCGTTTTCCTTCCTTTTCCTGTTAGCTCAACAAGGTAAGGTGGATATGCTCTGATATCTCTAACTCGTAAGTCACAAAGCTCTTGAACACGAGCACCACTATTATAAAGAAGCTTTAACAAAGCATAGTCTCTATCACCATTGCGACTACCTCGATCGACTGAATCTAATATTGCTTTAACCTCTTCTTTGTCAAAGTACTCAATCGGCCTTCTAGGAGCTCTCTTCATTTTTATATGTTCAATTCGACTATATTGATTAGATCTTATCGGGTCGTGAGCACGTAAATACTCATAGAAGCATTTTAGAACAGCCAGTCTTTGGTTTTGTGTCTTAACTGAGTTATTTCTAGTGCTTTTTAAAAAATCTAAAAAATTGATAACATTTTGGGCCGTCATATCGTCAAGCTTAGGCTTTTTGTTTTTTTGAGATAAAAAACTAAAATAAACCTTAAGTGTATCTCGATAAGAGTAAACAGTATGCTGACTAAAGCCTCTTTCGTTTGGTAAGTATTTTTGGAAAAAGTTTTGAGTTAGAAGCATTAAATTATTTTTCATATAAATCCTCTAAGTTAAAATTTTTAGATGCACTTTGAAGAAGGTCAAAATCTGGATGAATATAATACTGGCTAGAAAATAACGTTGTATGACCTAAATATGTCGATAACTTTGGGACATAAGATTGGGGAGGATATTTGGCAGTATCTTTGTAAAAACGATGAATCCACTGAGTTGCAAAGTTATGTCTCAAGTCATGTAAAACAGGATATCTTCCATTGATCTTTTTTATCTTCATTCTTCTCACAAACCTTCCAAACATTGAGCCAACAGTATGAGCGGAAAGTGGTCTTCCTTGAGAGTTTAGAAAAAAAGATGAATCTGAAGATGTATTCAAACCTAAAGATTCTTTTAGGGATAAATGATCCTTTAGTGCCTCTATTGATGTCTTAGAAATTGGAATAATTCTGTCTTTAAAGAACTTGGTTTGCTTAACTAAGATCAATCCTTCTTCAAGGTCAATGTCTTCATGCTTTAGCCTGCATGCTTCACCTGAGCGTAGTCCCGTGGCCCAGAGAAGTCCAATAAAGGTTGAGTACATTCTCCCTGTATATTTTTTGTTATGGTGATTCTTATAATTTTCAATGAGATTCATTATTTGAATGATTTGTTTTTCATTAAGAGGATAATATCGAGGTTCATAAGTATACTTTGGAATTAAAGTTTTATCAGGAACATAACACTCTATCCCTCGCTGGTTTAAGAATAAACAAAACTGGCGAATATAAATGAGTTTATTTCTACGTCCTCCAACACTTAAGTGTGAGTAAGTTTTCATGTAGTGAAGAATAGCCATTCTATTTGGAACTTTAATTTTTGGATAATTTTCGATTAAAAAATTATTAAAGTTATAAAGAGTATAAGCATCAGCTGTTCCAACCCTTCCAATAGCTCTTCTCATATCCATATGCTTTTTCATAAGCTCACCGAGGTGCCCAGGCCACTTTTGATCTATCTTTTTCATAGAGAACTTCCTGGCCATCTTAGTGTTAACTTTCTCATTTGCTTTAAGCTGGTCTTTGTATAAATAAAAGTTGTCTCTAAAGATCGATGGCCAAGCATATCTGAGATATTTTTGAGAGGAGTATCTTTATCCAGAAGCTTTGTTGCAAAAGCATGTCTAATCGCATGAGGTCCCTGAGCATGATTAATTAAGCCTTGTTGTTTCGCTTTTTTCAGGGCCCTGCTCACAATATTCCAGGTTGACTCTCTTAAGGGCACTTGCCCCATAACTTTGCTTCCCCATTCCCCTGAAGTTAAAAACACATGATCATATTTATCAGAAGCTTTCATTCTCCCAGCTTTAAAATAAGCAAGAATTGCTTTTGCAACATCATCAAATAGAGGTGAAGTAATTTCATTTCCACCTTTGATTGCTAAAAATCTTATTGTTTTTTTATCCCAATCAATATCTTTCAATCGAAGCTCTCTAAGTTGGCATGCTCTTATACCGTATCGAGCAAATACAAGAATGATAGCGTAATCTCTTTTTCCAGATAACGTTTTTTTATTAATGGTTTTTAAAATTAACTCAACCGTTTCCCAGGGCATTGTTCGTGGGATTCGAGACATTCTATAAGTTGTAATCGTAGGTACTGAATGAGACAAATCAAGCTCAGTGTACTCTTTTAAGTGAAGAAACCTAAAAAAATCTCTAAGGGAAACGACAAGACTTCTTTTCATTTCTCTTGAGAGATTTGTCGCCGCTTTTACGACATACTCTTGGATTTCTTCTTGTGTTATTTTATTAACCTTAGAAGCTGAAGCTTTATTTGGGTGTTCTAAAATAAATGAAAGAACATGTCTCTTTCTATTTTGGATAGTACCTATTGCTAGGTTTTTTATTTTCCTGCAATAATCTAAATAATCAGTGTAAAGCTTTGGGAGCTTTTTTCTAGCATAGAAAAACTCCCTTTCCTGATCTGTAACAACCTCTCTTATCATCACTTACTCCTTTCTTAAGTAAATGATATGTAGAGCGATTTTTAGTTAAAATGGAGAGCCAGCAAAAAATTCGTCCATTATTTACATATTGACAACATATCCAACGACTTCACATAACTGACGTTATGTTGAGCTCAACATAACGTAAGAGTGAGTACTAATTTTCAGCAAGGGGGTATGGAAAGTCAGATTAGGTCTATTGAAAAATATTATCGTGACAACGAAATTAGTAACTACAAAGTTTTCAAAGATACAGCAATATCCGGAGCAAAAGATTCGAGGCCAGCACTAGATCAAATGATGGACGAAATAAGGAACGGGAGAATAATTCAAGTAACCACATTCTCTTTTTCTAGAATTTCAAGATCTTGTTCCCATCTCCTCAGATGCCTTGAAACAATGAGGTCAAATAAGTGCTCTCTTGTTAGCTTATCTGAGCAGATTGATACAAACACAGCAATCGGGCAAGCTCTTGTTGCTGTAGTTGGGGCTTTATCGCAGTTAGAACGCGATTTAATAAGAGAGCGAGTAATTGCCGGCCTTGCAAGAGTAAAAGCTGAAGGTCGTGTTTTAGGAAGGAAAAAGACTCGTCCAAGTACACTCATAAGGCAACTTTTTATAAAAGGAATTAGTTCCCGGGAAAGTGCAAGGATTGCCAATACTTCTACTGGAAGTATCTCAAAAGAAATTTTGGAAATGAAAAAAGAGATGGCAAAAGCAGAAGGAATTCCGATGACGAAAGCAAACAGTATAAAAATTGATACTGTAAGAGAATATTTTCTTGATGACCCTTTTAAAATTCAGAAAAAAATCTCAAGAGAAAAGAAAGAACAAGAAAAATCACTTAAAATTGAGCCACCACCTATCCCACAAACAAATCAAGCTAAAGTTGTTGAATATTCCGGAGATAATGGTCAAGAAAATCGCATGATTGAAATAATCACTTAAAAATGAATTTCAAAGAGGTGTATTGTGAACCAAACTTTTTATAACACAAGAACCACTGCTATTTAGTCAGTGGTTCTTGAAATATTTAATTATTCAGAAATCGAGTGATTATCGTTCAGTTATTATTTATAGTATAAAATCCTAACCTTAATATTATAAGTACCCACATCATCAACACTATTACTTAAAACATAATTAGAATTCTTATCCATTCCTTCAATTTTGATAATATTTCCAATTTTTGTAGAAATACTTTTTTTAAGTTGTGCTATATTGCAGTCAAAATCAATATCATCAATGAAGGTATCTATTTCCTTGCAAGTTGTCTTTGTCTCGACTTCAATTACTTGAACACTAGTTGCTTTTTTAGTGATTTTTATAGCATTTGCTAATAATGAAATTGAACTAGTAAGTAGAATTAAAATAATGATTTTTTTCATGTTGCCCCTTTATATAAAACAAAAATTCTTAAAAGTTTTTTAGCATATCAATAGTCTTCTTCAAGTTAAGGTTGCGTTAAGAAACCCAAGCTGGGGAATGGCATTTAATCAAATTTTTCTAGGGCACTTGGATGTACAGAAAGTCCGAGCGATCGCACAAGTGGTTGAAATTTCGTAAATCCATCAAATTTAAGCAGTTTTAGGGCAAAAGGCCCCAGCGATATATTAGTATAAAAACTACGCTATACAGAAAGCTTTTTTCATTTTCTCGTGAATTACGCTTTATCTTGTGCTATTAATACCTCGTGGTAATCAACGAGGGAGGAAAATCATGAGAATTGCGAGAAATTTATTTATTATTTCTTTAATTTTAAAAAGTCTTTCAGGCTTTTCAGCCTGCAAACCTAATAGCACTAATACTAAAAAAGTCTACAATCAACTTGAGCAAGTAACAGCTGATTATATTAAGAATGGGATGGGAGTCCCTACTACCCAAGTATATAACCCACGTGTTTCAACTAATATCACTAACGGAAACTTTAAAAGTGCTGCAACATCTGTTGACTCTGTTGCAGATAGTGGAGCAATTATAACTCATGTATTTACTTTTACAGTCGAAAGCGATTGTACATTGACTGAAGTTAATGACTTTAGCCTTATAAAAGACGAAGTTTAATTCACAAATCACTAATATCTCGTTCAAATTAATTTAACATGATCGCCCGAAAAAATTTCGGGCTTTTTTGTGTCCAAAATTCCCCTGTCATTTTAATAGGTCTAAAAATATCAGTATTTCCTCGAAATTAATCTTAGCTCTGTTCTTTTTTATTTCTGGCGCTCCCTAGAGTGGAAACCAGTGTAAACCGTTTCCACCAAGGTTTCCAAAAATACACTTTATGAAGGAATTAAATTTTTTAATTCCATAATCATAAGGAGGAATTTTGAATCTAAACAACCAACAGCTAACTAAAAAATTGGAAATGACGGCCGAGAACCTTACGACCTTAAGGGATCGCTTCAGAACTTGGTGTGCTCACCTTCCAGTTAGTGTTTTAGCAGGAGATCGGCAAGTACAGAAGCTTATCACCGATTATGAGAAACATCTGTCCCTCGCGATTGAATGTTTAAACCAAAAAGGGCTTTGAGGTTAATTATGGCAAGTGCATTAAATTACACTATTGACCTAATTGAAGCCAAAAAGCTTAAGCAGAGAAAAGAAAGAGAAATCGCAAAAAAACAAAGTGCACCTGAAGCTCAATCCATCGCAAATTTCAGCTTGGAGCAAAGGGAGTTCATCCAAGAGATGATGTTCGATCTTAACCAAGAAGAATTTCTCGTCTTATATCTAAGATACTGGAGAGACTTTAACACTCAAGACATTGCAAAACTCTTAAATCTAAATGAACAAAAAATTAAAGAGTACCTAGAAGATGGGATGACGAATCTTCAAAAAATGTACTCAAGCAGTTTTTCTAAGTGGAAAGAAAACTTAAAAGCAAGAATGCTTCAACTTTAAAGGAGAAAGATTATGAATGAATACAAACCAGATGCAATCCCAGTTTTTTGGAAATGCTTAAAAACTAAAGAGCATACCTTCGCAGGTGTCGCTTTCTTTAACCCAGAAAAAGGAACTTACCGCCTGAAGGTCAGTACCTTTTCAAGTAAAGAGATTTATTACTTAACCCCCAAAGCAGCTCAAAATAGCCAAACCTATTTTGAGTTAGAAAAAGTCATCACCAACTCAAATGGTGGAGTCGTTAAAAAATTTAAAGTCAGTGAATGTGTGGGATCAAAGTTTGTGGAAATAACTATCCCTCCGTTTTCTGGATACAAACTAACAATGAGGTTTTTCAATGAAAATAAATAAATTAATTTCAATCGTAAGTATTACAATTATCGTTTTGTGTATTTTCACTATCCCTGAAGCAAGTGCTCAATATGTCGGGGGAAGTTTTGAATCCAAGGTCTCAGGATTATCAAATGCCTTGATCACTCAAATTCTTCCACTTCTTTCAATTATTGGTCTTTTCTACGCTTCAGCTCTCGCGATGAATGGATCACCAGAGGCCAAGGGAAAAATCACAACGATCATTGCTTGTTCAGTGGTTGGATTTCTCGCTCCCTACATTATCAACTGGCTAAAGTCGTTTGCAGCATGAGTTTAGAAACATCAACCGTACACAAAAACTTGGATACTGACGTGAAGATCTTTGGGCTTGATGCCCAAGATCTTCTCTTTATCCTCTTAGTCAGCATGGTTTTAAATTTCTTATTCAGTGGACTCCCTTTTACTGAGTTCATTGTTTTTGGAATTCCTGGAATTTTGTCGATGGGACTCTATTTTGGAAAGAAAGGAAAGCCTAAAGGGTACCTTTTTGATCTTTTTAGATTCTACCTGACTCCAGGACATTACAGTGCTGCTGAGAAAGTAACAATAAGGAGTAGCTTTTATGCAAAACGCTCTAGCAAATAAACTACCTTACTGGATGATCAATGATGATTTGATGGTCTTTGATGACCTCTCTCTTGGCATTGGGTATGAACTTCAAGGCATTGATCTCTCACTAAAAGATGATGAAAGTCTAAACAGTTTTTATAAAAATCTACATGTCCTTTTAAATTCACTGCCTGATCATATTAAAGCTCAAGTTCGATTCAAAAAGTCTACTGACTGCGAAAATAAAATTGAAAGTCATCTTGATATTGGTCGAAATAGTGGAGAAACCTACAAAGACATTGTTAAGGATCGAGAAGATTATCTCAACTTAAGGTTAAAAAATGGAGTTTTCTTTAATACTCAAATCTACCTCTTCTTTAGGTCAAATACACCTGATTTAAAGAAAAAGAAATTCTTTGAAAAAACTAGAAGATTCCAAGAGATTGAAGAAAAGAAATTTAGAGCTCATAAGGATAAATTTAAGAGATCCATTGAAGCAATTGAATCAAGCCTTGTCAGCTGTAAACTCTACCCTAAAAAGCTTAAGAAAAGTGACTGGAGAAAACTGGTTTATGAATACCTCAATCCAAGTAGGAGTGATTTTTTAGATTTACCTAAAAAAGGAAATTTTTCAAACTCGCTTACTCTTTCTGATTTGATCGTAGGAAAGAACTATCTTGACCTCGATGGCATAAAAGTATGCTTCATCAACTTAAAAGATCTTCCCGATACTCATACATATGCTTCGATGATTAATCAGTTTCTAAATCTCCCAATTGACTTTGAGGTCGTTCAAAACTTTAAGCTTGGTATTCAGAAAAAAGAGATAGAAGGACTAAAGCTTAAAAGAAAAGTCACCCACTCATTTTCTTCAAATGAATACAACATCTCCGACATCGATCAAGAGGCAAAACTTGATGATATGGAATCACTTCTTAGAGATTTAGTTGGAGCTGAAAAATTGATGAGTTTTGACTTTAATGTCATGATCATAGCAGAAAATGAGGAAGAGCTTGAAACAAAAGTCGACTTAGTCCTAAAGGCCTTTAATGATCTTGAAATGAGTCAAGGAGTAAGAGAAACCCTTACTAATATGGATAGCTTTATCGCTAACCTTCCTGGGAGATGTATCTCTTTTAGAGAAAAGAAGCTTAAAAGCTCAAACCTATCTCACCTCTTACCGATCCTAAGTAGCTGGCAAGGAAACCCTGATCCTATTTGTCTTTATACTAATAGAGAATCAAACTTAGTAGGATTAGACATCTTTGATAATTCTCTTAGTTCCTGGAACGGTATTGTCATTGGTTCATCAGGAAGTGGAAAAAGCTTCGGGCTCAATCAAATTATCCTTCAATACTACGGACAAACTGAAAGACCCCAAATTGTCTGGATTGATAATGGTGCATCTTCAAAGAGACTGCTTGAAGTTCTTAGTGGGTCATTTATTGATCTTGGAGTTGATTCAGGGATAAGAGTTAATCTATTTGATCTGCCAAATGGAGATACAAAACCAAGCCCATCAAAAGTAAAGTTCATTCTGGCTGTACTTGAAAGTATTTTTAAAGAAGATGATTCTCTTGGACTTCCCAAACTTCAAAAAGCCTTACTTGAAAGGGTTATTTTTGAAACTTATAGAAAGAAAGCTCCAAAGATACCTACTTTGAGTGATTTTAGATCTGAGCTTGAAAACTTAGGGGATCATCGAGTCAAAGACTTTTCAAGTATCCTCTACTCTTGGTGTGGGAATACCGCTTTTGGAAGAATGCTTGATGGTGAAACGACAATTTCACTGGATAAGGACTTAACCACCATTGAGCTTAAGGGACTTGATAGTTATCCAGAACTTCAAAATGTCATGCTTCTTATCTTCACTGATTTTATCAGAAATAAAATGATGGAAGATCGAACAAAAAGAAGTTTGTTAATTGTTGATGAAGCTTGGAAATTATTCGATACGCCGTGCGGAGCAAATTTTGCGATTGAGGCCTTTAGAACTTTTCGGAAGTTTCGTGCTGGGATTTGGGCCATTTCTCAAAATATCAATGACTTTAAAGCTCGTCCAGAGATTGCCAACGCTATCTTACAGAATACTCCTAACAGAATTATTTTAAGACAAAGTGGAGCAAACTGGGAAGACTTTCAAAAAACCTTAAGCCTAAATGATCGAGAGTTAGAGGTCATTCAGTCACTAAGAAAAGATAAGGGTAAATTTTCAGAGCTACTTTTCATTCAAGAAGAAAATAAAACGGTCTTAAGATTAGAACCAAGTCCACTTAGTTACTGGATTTGCACCACTGATCCAGCTGATCAAAAACAGATTGATGAATTTAAAGAAAAATACCCAGACAAGTCAATAATCGAAATTTTAAAAATCATATCAAAAGGAGAATAAATAATGCTTAGTCTAATTAACGGAAACTCAGTTTTTGAGTTAAGAAAATTAAAAGAAAGATCTATTGATGCGATCATCTGTGATCCACCCTACGGGATAGGAATAAATGGAGAAGAATGGGATAAGGCACTTCCTTCAAATCAAATTTGGAGCCAATGCTTTCGAGTCTTAAAACCTGGAGGATTTATCGTAGCAACAAGTGGCTCAAGACTTTATCACCGTATGGCCACACAGATTGAGAAATCTGGTTTTATCAGCCATCAAATGATGGTTTGGGCCTACGCTAGTGGAATGCCTAAAGGAATGAACCTTGGAGCAGCAATAAAAAAGCATGAATCAAGAAGTGTTCCGACTGATAAATTTAGAAAGTATTTAAGAACTGCACTTGATAGAAAGAACCTTTCTGCTTCAAGAGTTGAGCGGATGCTTGAAATCAAGGGAATGTTTTCTCATTATCTTGGAAAATCTCAACCACAATTTCCAAGTGAGAAAGTTTGGAAAAGACTTCAATTTATTCTTGACTTAAAACTCAGTCACTCTGAAGTTATAGAGAAGATGGGCGAAAGTGTTAAGTTCAATGAGGACATTGCTACAGAGAAATTTGAAAGTTTCTACTACGGACTTCAAACATTAAAACCGGCCATTGAGCCAATCTTCATTGGTCAAAAACCTTGTGAAAAGTCTTATATTCACAACATGCTTAAATATAAGCTTGGTGCTTATAATATTAATGATGTGAAGAAAAAAGGGTATCCTGCAAACTTCATCACAGATGGCAGTGAAACTGTAAAAAGATGCTTAAGATCAGGTGGAGAATACTTTGAATCACTTAGTCGAACTTCAATGGACAACTCTCAAGTTATTTACTGCAAGAAAGCAAAAAAAGATGAGTTTAACACTCATCCAACTGTAAAACCAATAAAGCTCTTTGAGCATTTAATTAAGCTTTTCACTCCTAAAGGAGGAATCGTTCTTGATCCATTTATGGGTTCAGGAACCACAGGACTTGCAAGTTTATTTAATGATCGACGATTTATTGGAATAGAAAAAAGAGAAGATTATTTTGAAATAGCCAAAAGGAGGTTAACTTTAAAAGACGCTGCTTAGTAATAGTATTAAGTCTTTTTCTATCAATTAACTCTTATTCTTTCATTGACCCTACTGGACCAACACAGGTTCTTTATTTAATTAAAATTTTCCAAGAAAACTTAAGAAGGTATTACCAGCTTAAAACCATGCTTAGAGATGTGAGAGGTTCTCATAATCTTTTAAGAAAGGTTAATGCTGGTCTTGATGGAGTTTTGGGAGTTTTAATTGAAATGCCTATTAAAGATGAAAAAATTCTAGGAGATCTCACTCGTTACCGTGATGCTCTTAGAAGAATCGAACATCTTTATGGAGTGGTTCCAAAGTCAAAAGAAGAGCTTATTCACAGACTTCACGACCGAACGGTCAGCGAGTCCATTAAGATGATTTCACAAGCTCTCAATTACACAAAGACTCAAGAGTTAAATGCAAAAAGACTATCCAAAAGAGCACAGGCAGCATCTCCAAAAGGTGCGGCCAAAATGAACGTTGAGGTCAACTCTGCCATTCTTCATAGTCTCAATCAGCTTATTAAGATAAATGGACAAATGCTTAAAGTTCAAGCTGAAGTTCTTGCCACCAATAACAAAGGTGAAAAAGAACACGTGAACTATTTAAGAAAAATTGGAGGAGATTTCAAAAAAGGAGTTAAGGTCATGAGTAAAGAAGACTTTAAAATGCCGAGGTTTGAGTAATGTACTCTTATCTTCCAGAAATATGCCGCTCACTACGATTAGAGATGGTGAGTATCTACTGGATACTCTTCCCCCTTTTAGTCGTTACTGCCTGTGGCATAGAAACCTTAAAACAAATGCCAGATGTGAAAGGAGTTCTGCAACGATCAGTCATCTCAGTCATTTTACTTTTAATCTTTCCTTTTGTCTTTGATGCCATCGCATCAATCGGGGATGGATTAAGTGAAAGGATTATTGGAGATACTGATGTATGGAAAGTTCTTGAAGATCTGAAAACAAAAACAATGGATCTAAACTTTGATTGGCTTAATCTCAAATCAGGAATCATATTTATATTAAATATGCTCGCCTATTTGATTAGCTACATCGGTTTCTTTTTCACCAATGCTATTATTCATTTTATTTGGGCGATACTTTTTGTTTTAAGCCCCTTAATGATTTTAATGGTTATTTTTAGAGAAACCATGGGAGTGACAAGAAACCTATTTTCCAACCTCATAAAAGTCATGAGTTGGAAGGTACTATTTTCACTTCTTGGAGTACTGCTGATTAAGTTTATTGAAGTCGATGATCTAAACTTTGGTGATGATAACATCATCACAACCATTGTCATCAATCTTTGCGTTGGTGTTTCAATGCTCTTTATTCCACTTTTTGCTAATTCACTTTTTGGAAATGCTCTAGGGAGTTTTACCACTGGCCTTGCCATGGCAACGACCTACCCAATAGCCAACGTGATTAAATCTCAAGCAAGAAGATTAAGCGGGAGTGCAGCAAAGAAGTCCACTCACTATGCAAAAAGAGCAGCATTTGAACCACCTAAATATGCTTTTAATAAAACTAGAGAGCATATTCATAAAAAGCGTGAAGCAAGAAGACAGATTTCATACACAGGAGGAATAGTCCCTCCGAAGGAGAAAATGGATGAAAAGAAAAAATCCACTACCTAGTTGGCTAGGTCTCAATAGAGAACTAGATCGACAAAAACTCTTAAGCCTAATTTTAAGTGCCATTAACGCAATACTGGTTATCGTTATCACTTATTTAGTCTTAAGCCCCCCTCTCGTCATCACTGAAGACAGAGGAAAAAAAGATTACTCCATTGCCAGAAGAGTCAATGTAGAAGTTACTTCAAGAGATCTCGAAGATGTCGCAAGTCAGTTCATACTGGCACGCTATCAGTGGGATCAATTTGATAGAACTTCTATTGTAAAAGGAATTACTCCCTTTATTACAAATAAACTCACAGGCAAGATCAAAAAAGAGCTAACAAAGTTAGCTAAACAATTTCCGAAGGATAAACTCATTTCTCAAAGTGTAGCCAACATTCAATCCGAAGTCACAATGGAGAAGATAAAAGTCTCATTTGATCGGATTCTAAAAGTTGATGGGCTGCCGCTCGTTACACCAATTGAAGTTGAGTTTTTAATGATGGAGGGAAACTCCAATCAACTCAATCCTCTTGGAATCTATATAAACAATATCATTCAATATGAAGCGATATAGGTATTGTTTATTAGGTGCACTTCTTTCGATAAATTCTTTTGCTGGAAAAATTAAAACAATTACTGTTGGCCCTTACAAAATGGGAACAGTTTATCTTTCAACAGGAAGATCCACTGTACTGACTTTTGAAAGACCACCAAAGAAGATAATTGTTGGTAACTCAAATTACTTTAACATTGAGTTTACAGGAATCGACGTTACCATCCAGCCCTTAAGTAATATTGAAAGCAATATTTTCATTTATACCGATAAATTAAGATATGGAGTCATTTTAAAACCAGGAAATCCAAAGAAATATGACGATCTTGTTTATCTTAAATGGAAAGCACCAAAAAAAGTAAAGAAAAAGAAACCTCGTGAGTATCTTAGCTCACAAAGAAAAAACTTAAGACTCGTGTTAACCAATACGAATTTTAACTCTAGAACAGGAGTTCACCTTATTGATTACTCCATCCAAAACTTGAGCATGAAAAAATTAAATTTAAAATCCTCAAAAATCTGGATAACGAGAAACAATAAATTACTTCCTATTCTAGAAAAAGTCCTTACCAAAGAATCTTTAACAGCAGGTGAATCCACAAGGATTCGATTGATTGTTCGATTGAAGTTAAAGAAGGGATTTACCACTCACCTAAGATCAAGAAAAACAAAAGTAAAACTTATCGTACCAAGGAGAATGCTTTGAAGAAATTTTTTAGAAAGCACTTTTTTGAAAAAAGTGGAGAAAAGTACGTTTTAAAATCTCAAAAAGTAATGATCGTCTTTCTCAGTCTTGTTTGTTTTATTGGACTCATTAGCTGGCATCTAAAAGAAAAACCAGATAACAGTAGTGTTGAAGTTAAAGTTAAGACAATCAGTAGAGATGGGACTGTAACGATTGTTACAAAAAGAAAGATGTATGGTTCGGGTGAACCTTTAAATGAAGGTTCATCCTCATCATCAAAAAAAGGTAAAAAAACCAAGAAAAAATTAAAGCTCAAGGCCAAGCAAGTACTAGTTAATGAAGATGGAAGTACACTAGGAAACCTACCTCAAGGAACAAGTGCAGTGGCCGAGCTTTTAAATACCATTGACTCACGAGATCCGAGTCAATTGGTAAGAGTTAGACTTCTCTACGGACTTAAAACAAGGTCTGGAGTTCATTTTAAACCAGGATCAATCGCTCTTGGGAAAGCAACTTACAATCAAGGAAATGACCGCGTATACGTGAGTTTTTTCACTATCATCAACCCTGATGGAAGTGAAGAACCCGTTAATGCGCAGGCCCTCGATTCTAAGGATTTTTCAACTGGATTAGTCGGACATGTTCACTCAGATAAAGCGATTAAAGTCGCTGGATCAGTTGCACTAAATGTCATTTCGGCTGCTGCTGGATTTGCTCAGCAAAGGTCAATGAATAGTGCTGGTGTTCAAGTTCCAGACTTTAATGCTGAAAACGCCCTACTTGCAGGAGCAAGTGGTGTTGCTAGAGATGAAGCAAACTCCACCCTAGGAGAACTCAAATCCGAGCAAGACTATATCACTGTCGATGCCGGAAAGGATCTTATTGTCATATTAACAAAATCAATCAGGAGGTAATTTAATGACGACTAAAACACAATCTAATTCCGGCGGTGCCCTTGATGGCATCGCAAAAATGCTAATCGAATTTACAAAGTTTGGAGCACTTATTCTCTGGTACTTTATGAATGGATTAAAGAAGAAAAAAGTATCCCTTTCAAGGGATGTTCCACTTTTTGCAACCGCACTTGTGACATCTTTAGTGTTGGCTAATATTGATTTCTTTCATGCTCATTGGCCCTACTGGATACCAGAAGTTATGGAGAATATTCTTTTTTGGTATAAATCCTTTATTGGTCCGGTCATCTATGATGTAACGTTCTTTGGTGCTTTTGTTTTTCTTTACTACGCAGTCACAGGAAAAAATGAAGTTGATAGAACCGATCGCATTAAAAAAGCTGTGAAAATTTTGAGTAAAGGAAATGACAAAACTTATCCAAAAGTCATCAAAATTGAGAAGCTAAATGAACATAAGACAAAAGTGCTTGTTGATTCTCCCTTTGCTGGACTTGATAAGTTTAAAAGTTCTCACGATGATTTAGAGTCAGGGTTTAATCAACAAATTGAAAGTATTAGTAGAGGGAGATCTCCAAAGTATATTCAAATCATTCTTAACACGAAGAGTCTTCCAAAGAAATTTGATTACTCTGAAGTTAGAGAGGATTGCACAAAACCTTGTCACTTTATCCTTGGTGAATCCAGAAGTGGACTCCTTACTCAGGATATTAGAAAGCTTCCTCACATGTTGATTGCTGGGACAACGAACTTTGGAAAATCCAATTTCTTCAAACAAGTTCTTCTTAATCTTCTTCAAAACACCAATCATATTCAAATGCATTTGATTGATTTGAAAGGAGGTCTTGAGATGAAAGCTTTTAAGGATCTTCCAAACGTTAATTTTGTCAGTAGTATTGACGGAGCATTGACCACTCTTAGAAATATCAAAGAAGAAATGGATGACCGTTTTGATTATCTCTATAAGGTTGGACACACAAGCATCGATCCAAAGAGAGATAAGAAAGACCGAATCATTCTCGCGATTGATGAAGCCAGTGTTCTTTATATGAAAAGTTACGCCAAAACTGATGATGGAAAGAAGACCCTAGAGGCCAGAAAAATCACTGATGAACTAGCAAAGCTTGCAAGAGCAGCAGGAATCAATATTGTCATCGCAACTCAGAAGGTTACTAAAGAGACTCTTGATACTCACATTAGAGAAAACATGTCTGGGCGTGTCAGCTTTAAGGCCAACGACAATGCAGCATCAATGACGATCATTGGAAACACAATGGCGACAGACCTTCCTGCAATTCCAGGCCGAGCAATCTTCCATTTTGGGAGTGACTATGAAGAGTTTCAAGCTCCTCTACTTTCTGACAAAGACCTTGAGAAGTCAGTCTCAGAGCTTCGCTCAGAATATATCGAAGAGCACAGAGAAGTTTTTCAACCAGAGTTAATCAGTAATTCATCTTTCAAAGATGGAGATAAAAACCCAGAGGAAGATTATGAAAAACCAAAACATTAGACTCGGGGCTAAAGAAAAAAAGATTCTTGAATTCATTCTCAAAAACAAAATCACAACAAGTAAGAATATCAATTCTAACGTTTATCCTTCAAAAGGAATTAGAGCAATAAACAAGGTTCTAAGTAATCTTATTGCGGGTGGATTTATTGAAAGAAAATTCATTCCTAACGAAAATTCAAGGTCAACAACAGCTTATCACTTAACCAAAAAAGGGCTAAGTTTTTCCTTTCCCTATTTGAGAGATGTAAAATCAATCAAGTTGCAAAGTGACAAAATCGAACATGATTTCATGCTTACAAAAATCAGACAACGATTTAATCAGCTTAAGAATGTTCAAAAAGTATGGAGTGAAAATGAAATTCTCATTGCTTCAGAGTTTGAGTTCAATGAATCTTTAGACCAACTCAAAGGATTGAGAAGCGACTCAGCATTACTCATCAATTGGAATAATTCAAATCATTATTTTGCAGTTGAATATGAAGCAAGTCAGAAAAAGCAAGAACGGGTAAAGAATAAATTTATTGATTACTACCAAAAAAAGGAAATCAACGGTGTCATCTATGTCTGTAAGAACAATTCTATCTTAAGTTTTCTCGTTAATACAGAGAATAAGTATAACGATTCCAAAAGAGGGAAAATTTACTTCATTACTCTCGATGATTTTTTACAAGAATCTAAAAATTTAGTTTTTGAAAATCGTTTAGGAAAAGAACTTGCCGTTTTTTCATAGCAAAGTCAAAAGCCCAGAAAGCAGCCATCTTCATACCCACTTTCTCACCAGTAATGGCCAGTTTTCTGGAATAAAAAGCCAATCTAAATACCTAATTTTAGAAAAAACTAAAAGTCTTATGTCTTTTTACTATATGTCGATATTTACAATTTTTAATCAATATCCATCGACATCACACTAGGAGGTTATTATGCACAATAATATTAAAATACTTACTTTAACTTTGATGCTCTCTACCACTTCCTGCAGTACTCTTAAAGACTCCGCTACGATTGGAGTTATTTCAGGAGCAGTTGCAGGAGGAGCTGGAGGCAAGGCATTTTCTCACACCGATCGAGACAAGAAAGCACAAATTGCTGCTGCAAGTGGTGCTATTCTTGGAGGGATTGCGAGTTACATTATTCACAACTCTCTTCAGAAAAGAGATGCAAATGTCCGCAAAAAAACTCTTTTTAATCTTGAAAACTTTGGTGTATCTCAACCAGTTTCAGGAGAAGAAAGCTCTCAAAACTTTTTCTTTCCAAAACAAGATTATCTCAAGAATCATAAAAAGGGGGTACGATGAGTGCTTTAAAATCAAAAAAAATCACACTAAATTCAGATTCAGTTGAAAGGCTTGAAAATCTACTCATAGAGATAAAGAAAACAGGTAATCATTGTAAAGTTGATGATAACTTACTCGTTAGCTGGATTATTACTGACTACCAAAAATCTATAAGCAAAAGAAAAATTGAAGAGATTTACTACAGATTTCTTGATGAAAACCTCTTTAGCCAAAGCCTCTTCAAATCAAATATTCCTTTGATTGAAGCCAATAAACAAATCAAAGAAATGATCAGAAAGCGTAAGAATGCTCTTAAAGAGCGTTCTAAACGCCCAAAAAAACAAGTTCAAAAAGTCCAACCTCAAACTTCAACTTCAGAGCAAAGGAAGGTAGGATTTGAATAAGAATCAGGGGGCTCAGCCCCCTTTTTCCCAAAAGCTCTTTGACAATTTAATATGGGATATAGACGAAGTCTGTAGGTTTACTGGATATGCCAAGGGAACTATTTATAACTTGGTTTCAAAGGGTGAAATACCATACAGAAGAAGAGGAAGACGAAAGAAACTCATTTTCGTTCCAAAAGAAATCATCCAATGGATGAAAGGATCTTGAAATGAGCAGAAAGAAAAATTACAAAAAAATTCCAGGTGTAAGTGCAATTTGGCAACACATCGGAACGAAAAAGTACTACGCTGAAAAAAAGATAAAAAGAAAAACTCACAGTGCAACTTTTAATTCTTTATATGAGGCAAAGGTTTGGAGAAAAGACTTTGATGGAATAAGTTATACTCCCGAGGATGAAAAAATTTCTCAACACTCAACATTAAAGCAAGTATGGCAAAAAATGCAAGAGATACATTTCCCCCTTCTTGCAACAAGTACCAAAACAATTTGGAAGAGAAGATATCGTCTTTGGGAAAACATTGAACACCTTCCTATGGATAAAATCACTCCATCTAAAGTTACAAAATGGATTTCTTATTGGGTTGAAAAATTTAAAGATGAGGAATATCAAAGAAAAAGGGGCAAGGCTGGAAGATGTAATCTTAACAATGAACTGAATATTTTTGTGACAATTTTTAATTGGTATAAAGAAAGTGAAGAATTTGAAAAAGAGGCTCTTTACTTAACTTGTCCTATTAAGAAAAAGCATAAAAAGCTTGGTTTCATAAAGCCTGTACCTGTTAAGAAAAAACAAATCGACTTAGAGCATGCTTTTTTATTTTTTAATTTCTTAAGACCACTTTATAGAGATCTTGCAAAACTACAGTTTTTTGCAGCAGCAAGGATTAGTGAAATAGCAGGGCTTCAATGGGAGTGTGTTGATTTTGAAAATAGAAGAATGTTGATAAAATTTACCTCCATCTTTGGTGGTTCATCAAAAATGTTTCAAGAATTAAAACCATTTCCTAAAAATAGAGAACCGAGAGTCGTATATATTACAGATGAAATTCTCGAAATCTTAAAAAGAATGGAAGCATTTAAAAGAGATAACTGTGGTTTTGTTTTTCATGTTGAAGGTAAACCTTTGAACTACGGAACGATACAAGTCAATTATCGTGGTGCACAGAGAAAAAGTGGTATCCCTTATACAGGGACCCACATTCTCAGACATGGTATGGCAAAACTGGCCCGTAAAGTAGGAGGAGGTCTTGATGCTGTTGTAGCAATGACTGGTCATAAAGATATTAAGTTAGCAGATCATTACTCTAAATGTGATGAGACCGATCAAAAAGAGATCTCTCAAAAAGTTATGGAGCATATTAGTGAGCAACTTAAAAGATCACCAGTTACGCCAAAGAAAAGTGAAAGAAAAAAGCTTAAACAAGTACAAAAAGAAACTCATGAGCATTCAGAAAATTCACAAGCTGAAGGCAACGTAGTATCTTTTGAGGAGTTTAAGCGACATCGAGTTTGCTAATTTTGTTCAAATTCTGCCCTTCGGGGCGGAATTTGGGCGGAATTGGGCGGAATTGATGGTAACGCACCGAAAACAAACCAATAATTTAAAGGAGTTAAGGTCGAAATGCCTGAATTACCAGAAGTAAAAACTATTCAAGGTCAACTAAATCAAAATCTACCCTTTAAAATAGAGAAAACGAGCAAATCTAAAGTTATCAAATCGATACTACATACTAAGAACCCTAACCTTAAAGGTGCGAGAATTGAAAAAATCTCTAGACATGGGAAATGCCTTATCTTTCATTTCTCAAATTCGACCTTCCTACTTAGCCATCTAGGAATGACTGGATCTTGGAGAATCTCTCAAGAGAAATTAAAAGAAAAACACATTCATTATATCTTTCATGGGTCAGAATCTTATTTAAGTTATGTAGATCCCAGGCGATTTGGTCATATGTATTTTTTTGACTCAGATCAGCTTACAGAATACCTAAAAAGGTTAGGTCCAGATCTTCTATCGAAAAAAATGAGTCATGAATTTATATGGGAAAAAATTCAAAAATATCCAAATCGGGAATTGAAACCATTTTTATTAGAGCAAAAGTTCTTTGCAGGCTCTGGAAACTATATTGCCAATGAAGTTTGTGCCAGAGCGAAACTACTCCCGACTCGTAAAAACTCTTCTCTTTGTACTAAAGATGCAAAAAACATCAAAAAAGGTTTTGATTCCATTTTAAAAGAATCTATTAAAAATAGCGGCGTTACTTTTCAAGGTGGATACTCTGATGCTTTTGGACAAAAGGGTAAGGGCGTCCAAAATCTTGTTGTCTTTCATCAAAAAATTTGTGGAATGTGTAAAAAAGGGAAAATAAAAAAAATAATACTTAAAGGACGTGGGACTTTTTATTGTCCACAATGCCAACTCTAGAATCTTTTTGAGTCAATAAAACGGATATAAAAATAATAATACTTGCAAGTATTTTTTGGGTCGTCATTACTTCGTTTAATAAAAAGTAAGCAAGAACCCCTGTTACGACAGGCTGAATATAAATAAAGATTGAAGCAGTAAAAGGATCGACCTGTTTTATTCCCCAGTTCCCAATCAAATATGGAAGTACAGTTCCTCCAATGACAGCAAAAATGAACCAAGGTAAGTATTCAGTGTTATACAGTTCTGTAGATACATTTAAAGGAGTTAAAGGAAGTAATATCAAGGCCCCCAACAAAAAGCATGCTCCCGTTCCAAATGAAACGGCTATTTCAGCATAAAAATCTTTTGAATAAGAAATAGTAATACCAAAAAAGAAACAGCCAAGAATTAAGTAAAGATCACCCATAGAAGCTGCTCCTAAGAACTCTCCCATACTCTCTAGTTTTATTAACCCAACGCCTATCGCTCCACCCAATAACCCAAAAACTTTCCATTTTGTAATTTTAACTTGTCCTCGAATAGAGGAAACCAAAAGCGTAAAGAGTGGAATAGTAATAGAAATGATTGAGGCATTAGTAGCACTAGAGTAATTGATTCCCCATGCAAAAAGCATTTGACCAATTACAGTTCCAGACAATGCACTTATTAAAAATAGTAACCAGTATTTTTTTAGTTTAGAAAACTCAACTTTCTTGATAATAAAAGCTGCGATAAATAAGATAATTCCTGCTAAGATATATCGATATAAATTAAAAGAAGAAGCAGGCATAATTTTAAGAATTTTCTTTACGGCAACAATATTTACTCCAAATAAAACCTGAATAAATAAAAATGCACTGAATACAATTGGCTTCAACAAGTACCTTTAGTTTTTTACATATACTTCAAAAGTATAATCATACTCGTTTTTCTCGTCTTTGAAATGTTTTTCTTCCCTTATTTTAGTCCAGTCACTTAAGTCAATCTCTGGAAAGAATGCGTCTCCATCATGAATTTCAGTATGCACAACTGTTCTATAAAACGTAGATGCTTTATCAAAAAACTCTTTGTATATTTGAGCTCCCCCTATGATAAAGGCTTCTTTAGTATCATGGGCCGGAAGAGTTTGCTCTATTTCATCAAATGAATGATAGAACCCAAGATCTGCCTGGTCTGAAATAAAATCTTGAGATGTTAAAACACATGACCTTCTCCCTGGTAAAACACTACCAATAGATTCAAATGTTTTTCTCCCCATTATTAAAGCATGCCCCATTGTGATTTCTTTAAAATTCTTAAGGTCAGCAGAGAGCCTCCATGGCATATCATTATCTTTACCTATTACATTATTTTCACTAACAGCTACAATAAGAGAATACTTCATACGGCTACTTTACCTTTGATTCCGGGATGACATTCATAATTTTGAATTTCAAAGTCTTCAAACCTAAAATCATCAATTGATTTTATATCAGGATTAATCTTCATTGTTGGCAGCTTGAAAGTATCTCTAGAGAGTTGTAACTTTGCTTGGTCTATATGGTTTGAGTATAAGTGAGCATCTCCAAGAGTATGAACAAAATCACCAAGTTCTAAATCACATACCTGAGCAATCATCATTGTTAAAAGAGAATAAGACGCGATATTAAATGGAACACCTAGAAAGATATCAGCCGACCTTTGGTATAACTGACATGATAATTTATTATCTGCCACATAAAACTGAAACATTGTATGGCATGGCGGTAATGCCATTTGATCAATAAGCCCAACGTTCCAAGAGTTCACAAGATGCCTTCTTGAATTTGGATTATTTTTAATACTCTCTATCACTGCTGCTAATTGATCTACAGACTTTCCATTATCTTTAGGCCATGACCTCCATTGTACTCCATAAACAGGACCAAGGTTACCTTGCTCATCTGCCCACTCATCCCAAATACGAACTCCATGCTCTTTAAGATATTGAATATTTCCCTGACCTTTAATAAACCATAATAGTTCGTAAATAACTGACTTAAGATGAATCTTTTTAGTCGTCACCAATGGAAAACCTTTTGAGAGGTCAAAGCGTAATTGATGACCAAAGACCGAATATGTTCCCGTACCAGTTCTATCTTCTTTAGCCGTGCCGTTTTCTAGTACATGATTCATTAGATCTAAATATTGCTTCATACGATTTTTCCTTTGGTTGATTCATTATGCCACCTACCCTAAAATTTTAGTAGATAAGATTTCTAATATTAAGGAGCAAGATTATGACGGTTCAAACTGGTCTAGATCGACTAAAAACAATTTCTGTTGATTACAAGTCTAAAAATATAGCTCTCCTTTGTCATGCCGCTTCCGTAAATTTTGAGCTCGAGCATTCTATCAATATTTTCAAGTCAGTTTTTGGAGATAGTCTAAAAAAAGTATTTGGCCCTCAGCACGGCCTTATTGGAAATGTTCAAGACAATATGATCGAGAGTGATCACTACGATCATCCTTACTTCAAACTTCCCATTTATAGTCTCTATAGTGAGACTCGAACTCCATCTGATGAAATGTTAGGTGGTATAGATGTTATCTTTGTAGATCTTCAAGATGTTGGATGTAGAATTTATACCTATATTTATACAATGACGCTTTTAATGAAAAAATGCAGTGAACTTGGGATAGAAGTTGTGATTCTAGATAGACCAAATCCTATTGGTGGACTTCAAATTGAAGGAAATATTCTAGAGGAAAAATTTAAATCTTTTGTTGGTCTTCACCCTATTGCCATAAGACATGGACTTACGATGGGAGAAGTTGCTTTAATGGCCAATAAGAATTGGCAAAAACCATGTGAGCTAACAATTGTTGAAATGACTGGTTGGAAGCGAGGAATGTATTTTAGAGATACCGGACTACCATGGGTTCTACCTTCACCAAACCTTGCAACCCCAGAAGCGGCCATAACATTTGTTTCAACTGTTATGTATGAAGGGACAAATGTTTCAGAAGGACGAGGCACAACTATTAGTTTAGAAAATATCGGTCATCCTTCAATTGAGCCATATTCATTTTGTGAAAAGATCGCTCCTAAGCTTTCCCACATAGATGGTTTTAAACTTAGACCTTGTATCTTCCAACCAACTTTTCAAAAGCATGCAAAAGTTGATTGTGGAGGTTTCCAAATTCATGTAACAAACCGAGAAGCTTTTAAGCCGTGGCAATTAGGACAAATAGTGATGAGAGAACTCTATCATCATTTAGGGAACGATTTCCAATGGACCAAGCCTCCTTATGAATATCAATATGATGATGATCCAATTAATTTTATCAATGGGACTGATAAAATAAAAAAATGGATTGAAAACAACGGAAGCCTTGATCAATTAAACGAAATAGAAAGTGAGGGCAAAGAGAGCTTTCTAAACAAGAGGAAAGAAATCTTATTATACTAAGACTTATTAGTTTCTATAGAAAGAACAGGTTTTTTCTCTTTATCTGCTAGATATAAAACAGCAGGTAAAAAAAGCATATCTGAAATTAAGGCCAACAATAAAATAAGAGCAGTCATTAAACCAAATTTCACATTCGGTATATAATCAGCCAATAAGAAACTTCCAAATCCTATAAATAATAGAAAGGTCGTAAAACTAAGAGACGGCAAAGTATAATTAAAAATATTCGTAAAGTTATCCTCTATGCTCATTCCACTTTCTTTGTTTTTCTTGTACTCAAATAAAAAGTGTATTGAATCATCTACTGCTATACCTAGGCAAACACTTGCAACTAATACAACTCCTAAGTCAATATCAGATCCTATGAAGTAAAAAACAGCCGATCCCATAATAATAGGAAGAACATTAGGGATAAGTGATAAGAGTCCAAGACGAAGTGACTTTAAAATAATAATTAGCATTATCCCAATACAAATAACTGCCAATAAAAATGATGATCCTAGAGTTTTTACGATTTCTAAAACTAAACCAAAGATCAGAGGTGACTTCCCTGTAACTGTCCCATCTAAACCAAGACGATCGAGTTTAAGTCTAATATCATCAATAATCTCCAGCCCTTCTTTGGAACTAACGATATCCCACCTTCCTTGAATTCTTAATGAGTTATTTTTTATACTCGTTAAGTTAGTCATATCTTTTCCTTCAGGAACGCTAAACTGATAAAGTAATAACTCTTCAGCTACTTGTCCTTTAGTTTCAGGAATTTTATGAAACTCTATCTTATCCGAATTCAAAGATTTATTGATATTTTTTAAAATATTTAAAAATGAAGTAGAATATGTAATTTTTGGTTGAGATTCCAACCAAACTTGAAACTTATCAATTCTCTCTAAGAAAATAGGATCTTTTATTCCATCTTCTTCAGGAGTATTTATCATTATCTCAAAAGAATTTAGTGCTCCAAGTTTGGATTTTAAAAAGTTAGATGTTTTCACAAGATAGTGACTATCTTTGAATTGACTAAGAGGCTCCATATTAATCTCTAACTTCGATCCAAAATAAATCCCCCACCCCATCAGAATACAACCCAATAATACAATTAACTTAGCATTGCCTATCACAAATTCACTCAACCCTACTAAGTTGAAAGATTGCTGTTTTGTTTTAACCTGATCTTTTACTTTAAAACCTATGAGAAGAAGTGGAGCGAAAAGAGTAAAAGATAAAACCCAAGCACATACAACACCAATAGCAACTCCTATTCCCATCCAGGCTATTGGGACAATCTCGGCTATACCAAAACTTAAAAAACCGACAGCTGTCGTAAAAGTAGTTAATAGAGTCGGGTAAAAGTTTTTATCAAGTGAATATCTTATAGCTTCTTGTTTATCTTTAAATCTTTCTAGCCCTATAAAGAAACTTGTTAAAAGATGAATGGCATCTGCCATTGCTACTGTTAATAAAACTGTAGGGGAAGCACTGGAGAGGGTATTAACCTTAAACCCTAATAGAAAAGAATAACCTAGCATCATGACGTCACTAAGAACTAATAAAAAAAATGTCAGCAGAACGCAATAATAACTTCTATACAGATAAAATAAAATGAGAATAAAAATACCTATCACAGTAGGGACAACTACTGAAATATCTCTAAAAGTTGCATCATGGTAAAACCTAGTTAAAGTTACGGCTCCAGCCCTATAAAGAGAAAGGTTATCATTTGAAAATTTTTCCAAAAGTTTCTCTATGTCTTTATCGATCTCTATATAGGGAGGAGGATTATCAAAGCCTGGACGCATAGTAGCTGTCAAAACACTTAAAGTTCCATCCTCACTTACAAACCAGTTTTTTAAATTCTTATCATTGACTGCTTTGTTCTTTATTTCATCAAAGTCCTGCTGGCTAAGCTCATCAAGCTTATCTTCGTCAATAAATGAAGAAATTTTAATATCATCTTTAAAGCTTTTAATCTCAGGGAAATCCAAAATGGAATCAACTCTTAAAACATCTTGAACTAAGCTTAATTCCTCACTTAACTTTTTGATAGTTTTTAAAGTCTTGGCATTAAAAATTCCACTTTTAGAATGTATAGAGATCAGGATATTATCATCATTTCCAAACTTTGATTCAAACTCTTTAAATTGGTTTAATCCTGGATTATCTTGGTCATACCAAACTTGATAAGTGAAATCTGACTGAATAGAAAAAAAACCAGTTAGAGACGTTAAAATGAAAACGAGGCTTAATATTATTGATTTCTTAGGCGAGCTAATAATGAAATTAATAAATGATTGCTTCATTAAAAAGAATTTAGCTAAGATCGATCTTTATGACGATGATAAATGTAGAGGCGTGAAAGATATTCAGGAATGACTCTAGTAGTCATCCCTGTGTATTCTGCGTTATTTTAGACGTTGAACCATTTGAGTAGCCATTTTACTTATAAGCTCATTCATTTCAGCTTGAGTTTGCTTGTCATGAGTAAGGTCTGGCATATACCCTGCAGTTGCATCAATAGCTTTGCTCATCAAAGACTTACTCATTGTACTAGGCCTATCATTAATTTTAGATTTAGCCATTCCTATGGCCTTATCTAATTCATTGCTAAGAGAAAGCTCTGCAGCATGTACAGCTCTTTCATTATTAACAACTCCCGCATGCTTTGTTTTACCATTCATAAAATCTTTTTCATCAATAGTGCTAACAATAATCTTTTTAACTTCTGCTGGTGTTAATTTGTTATTAGTCATTCTAATCTTTGCCGCCACTCCTGCTACAAATGGAGATGCCTGTGAAGTTCCGCTCACTTGAATGAATTCATCATGAGTCTGCGAGGGAATTGCAGCTTTAATAACTACACCAGGAGCTCCCACATCAACCATTTTACTTCCATAATTAGAGAAACTTGCAAGTGATGAGTAATTTAGAGTTGCAGCAACAGATATCACATTTGGAAGGTCAATATTGGTAGGAGAACTAGGATATAAATCATTATTACTCGCACTATTTCCTGAAGCAAAAACCCAAAGAGTATCTTTAGCATTAGCAATAGATTTAGATAAGATTTCTAATTGAACTGAAAAATAATGTCTCGCATATTTATCAGATTCTTCCTTAGTTGGCTTTCTAAAAAAGATAACTTTGAAAGCGTTATCAGAAAACATTTTGATCCCTTCAAAAGGCGTTCCAAAAGATCCGTTCACTACAGATACTTTCTGATCTTTAATATAATTAAAGGCTTCAACTAACATTCCTGTCTGCATTCCTGCAAGACTTGATAATAGAGTTTTTAATGCTTTATCTCTAGCTCCATCCTTGTTTTTAGCCTCTCCTGTATAATATTTCTTAGTTTTATAAGATTGTTTAAAAACATTAAGCATCCAAGATTGGACTTCCCCTATTTCAGTAGGAATTAGCTTTAGTCCCATGACTTTTGATTCCGGAGAAAGCCTTGAAGCAATATGAGCAACATGAGTTCCATGAATAAAATTTCCAAACTTGCCCATTTCAGCATTAAATTTCTTATCTGATCTTTTAGAACAGATCCATTTAAAATCATCCTCTACGAGTTTCGAATTAGCATAAATATCTCCATAGTCTATACTAGAGCATTTCGGGTTTGCCTGACTGCAATAACAACCAAGAGCAGATGATGGAAAACCATTACTTAAAATTTCAGCTTGAATCTTAAATAAGCGATGTGGGTCTTTAGAAAATGTTCCTAAATAATCATAATTAATAATCTCTCCCGTTGAACTAGCAAAGTTCCAACCGTAAAAATCGTCTCTATAACCATTTTTATCATCATCTCTTCTGTTACCTTCCACTTCATTTGGGTTCGTCCACATTTTATCTATAAGTTCTGTATGCTTATAATCTACACCTGAGTCAAGTATTGCTAAGACATTACTAAAGCTTGTGAGAGTAAAAAATAAAATGAGAAATTTAATAGTATTCATCCTGAAAACCTTTGTTGTTAAAGTTATTTAAAAATTTTGAGGCTTCGGATTCTTTTGGTCAATCAAAGAGCTGTTTTGTAAGGAATTGTTTATTTTGTCTCTTTTTCGGTGATCAATGATATATTTTCTTTTTTCTGACTTTGAAGAGTTTCTAAGACTTTTATCAACCTTTTATAAGGACTTTCTTGATCAGCTCTAATATTTACGACTATACTCGCTTCATAGCTATTTAGCTTAGCAGTAAGCTCAGTTATGGAGACTGACTCTTTATTAAGAGCGTAAGAATCTTTATTTATTTCTATAGTTAATTCCTCAACCTTTTTCTTGACCCCTTCACCTTCTTCAGTAACGGGTAAGTTTAACAATAAAGCATATTCGTCTTTTTTAAACACACTCGAAACTAGGAAGAATATTAATAATAGAAAGACTACATCAATCAAAGGTGTTAAATCAGGAGTAATAAATTCTCTTTTTTTTCTGGCCATTAAAATACCTTAGAAAAAACTTTATCTTCTAGTTTTGCTTGGATCTTATCTATTGCTCTCACAAGGTAGTTATGTCCAATCAAATGTGGAATTGCCACGATCAACCCACCAACAGTAGTGATCAAGGCCAGAGAAATCCCTCCTGCAAATAAGGAAGGATCACTTAATCCCTTCTTTGAGATAACATCAAATGCTCCCAAGATTCCAATCACCGTTCCTAATAAACCTAGCAGTGGAGCAATTGAAGCGATAATTTTAACTGTATTTAAACCAGATTCAAGCTTACTCATTTCATTATCTACTTCATCTTTTGCTAAAGAGTGCTTAAGTGTTTCACCAAGAGTGGAGTTAGAAGTTTTTTTCTCAAATCCTTCTGCAATGAATTTTGCAATTGAGTCGAGCCTATTTTTATAGCTATAGAGAGAAAAAATTTTCCATAGAATAATCGTAATACCAATGATATTTAATATCACCAAAATATACATGATCAATCCACCTTGGTGTACATAATCAATTAATCTCATAAAACTAAACTCCCATCAAAATGCTAATATTAATTATAAGTAAGATTAAGAAGATTGTCTCTTGGAGAGAAAAAAGTGCTTAAATAAATAAAATAAAACTATTAAAGCAAGGATTCCAAAGAATACCATTTTATAAGGCTTAACTTTTTCTAAGATTACTTTACCATAAAGGGCAACCAGTATTACTTGAGTTGGGACTGATATCATCGCAGCTACTCCATCTACCGCTAAGAACTTCCACCACTTTACTCCCATCATTCCACAACTCATATGTCCTGGAAATCTTATCCCTGGGGTAAACCTAAAGAGTCCACACACAAGGGCTCCGTATTTATCATACCACTTATCAATTTTTTCAATGTTTTTTTCACTTAACATTTTCGAAAAAAATGTACTCTTTAAAACTTTTTCACCAAAATACTTTCCTATACAATAAATTATAAAGTCACTGGCAAGGACAGCTACAAAGCAAACGATAGAGAGAGTAATATAATTTACTCCTTGAGAATCAGGAGTTGGAGGTGGATATTCGTCTGGATGCAAGGCCATAAAAGCAATAAAGCCGGCACTTACTAAAATAACTTCTTCTGGAAGAGGAAAGCCTAGACTGCTTAAACACATAAATACAACAACCCCAACATATACATACATCGGTGAGTAAGCGTAACTTAGAAAAAAATTTTCTATAACTGTTGGGTCTAAAAATTCAAACATTAAATACTTTCTTGTAAATCATTTTCCTATAATAAAAGTATCCTATTAATAGAGGCCTGAAAACAAGGGTTAATAATTCCGAATTGCACTCAAACTCAATTTCGTCAATAATGACTGTTTGTTTTTCGTCAATTTTTCTCATTATATGTTTATGGTGCCAGGCCTTAAAAGGCCAAGGGAGATCTTTACCGATATCGATGAAATAAACCTCGTTTGGTGATTTATAATCATCAAGAATTAAACTATGCCAATACTGCTCTACCCCTAAAAAAGACATATAAAACTTTACTTCATCACCTTTTAAGCAACCATCGAATTGAACAATTTTCATCTTGGTAAGAGGAGGGGATAATTTTTGGAATAATTCCAAGTTAAATGAGCTTACAACATGATCAAGTGGAGATAAAACATTTGTTTCAAAAAAAAGCTTCATTTACTTACTCGTTTTTTTCTTTTCAAGTTTTATAAGTTTTTCTTTTAAAAATTTTATTTCTTTTTTCAAGTTAATAACTTCTTTTTTTAAATAATTCAGTGCAAATTCATTATTTGTAATTCTATTGATTCTTGTCTCTCCACCTTGAGAATAAATAGTGTGCTCTTTTGGATCATGTGGGATATTTTTCTCATAATTTTTTTTAAAATTATCAAACCCATTTAAAGTCGTTGATGTTTGACTAAAACTTAAGAGTGCAAAAAATAGACTAAAATAAATCATTCATCTTCTTTAATAAAACGGTCGCTTTTTTCTTCTCTAAAAGATTTTCAGCTCTTATATCAGGATCATGTACTGCGGGACTTTCTACGACTTCCTTTAACAGTTTTTTAAACAAAGGTTTATTTTTTGTTTTTTGAGCATAAATCATTGCGTAAAGAACTTTCGTCCCTAGATACTCAGGTCCAACTCTTAAGGACTTAATAAAGTGATCTCTACTTTTTGTTATATTTCCTCCTGCATAACTAGGCAGGACAGCAAAATATGCTCCTCGATATCTATCTAAACCACCATAATGATAATTAGGGTCAGTTTGAGAAATTCGCCTTAGCATTGATTTAATTAATTTAATATATTTTAAAGTAGTGGATACTCCAGAATTCTTAGACCACATTCCTATATTTGCTAAATACCAATAAAGAGCACCGACTTGATGATCCTGAACTTTTGATAAAGCCGGTGTAAATTCCCCGTATTTTCCGACAGCTTCTTTAAAGTTATGATTCGTATATAAAGCTTTTTCAGCCCAACTTGCTCCCATTTGCCATGACTTCTTACTTTTAGCTAAATCTTTTTGATGATTATAGCCAAGTAAATAATAAGCTCTTCCTAAACGTTCATAGATCTTATATCTGCTTAAGATTTGAGAATCATAATCTTCAGAGGCTCCAGCACAAGATTCAAATTTATCAATAAATTTTAATAACGAAGATTTTCTATATCTATTCTTCCAAAGACCCAGCCCTTGTGCGATAGCTTCTTCATACTTTTGGAAAGTCATATTCGAAGTCGAACCAGACCTTTTACCTAGCGGACCAGAGGTACTAGAGCAGGATAGAATGAAAAGTGTAAAGAAAGTGAGTAATAGCTTAATCATAAAAACACCTAATTTTAAATACTTACGAGTCAAATATGCCTAAAGCTTGATTGGATGTAAAGCCGTGGTATAAATGTATTCTAGAACTATTAAATATTTGCTTAAATTATTTTGGCAAAATATTACTATATGTGTTAAGTTGCCTCATCACATTACGATAAGGATTAAGAAATATGGTTTATCAAGGGGATAAAATGGGTAAAAAGCCTGAGAATATTAAAATCGAAATTGGAAGCGGATTTCCGGTAGAAAAAGCATTAAGAAAGTTTAAAAGACTTTGTGATAGCTATGGAATCGTTAAAGAATACAGAAGAAGAGAAGCTTATCAGAAACCTTCAGTTAGAATGAAGGAAAAATTAGAAGCAGCTGAAAAAAGAAGAAAGAAAAATAGTATCAAAAACAATAGATACTCTAAAAAAATATAATCTTAATTTTTATATATAAAAAAAAAGGCCCTACATTCGTAAGGCCTTTTTTTTTGGCATTTTCTCTAGAGTTTAATAAAGCTCTAAAACTCTCCCCTCATTATGTAAGTCTCTTAAATATCTTCCAGATGCTTTCTCTTCATCTTTTGTATAAATGCTTTCTTCATAATCTAGCTCAAGCCCATCATCTTCAATGAGTATTGGTGGTTGAACTCCAGTATTTGGAAAGGCCCTTGCTAATAGATCACTTATATCGATAAATGCTCCCAGCCCACTTTCTCCTGGATTTTCACCATAAAACAATCCACCTGAAACTTTAAAATCTTTAACTTGAAATGTTGGAATAACACTAAATGAACCAAGGTCTTCACCAAGCTCTCCTCCAAAGTTTTTAAACGGTAGGGCAAAACCAACCACTGCAGCTCCTTTAGCTAGAGTGATATAAAATGATGCTCCAGTTCCTTTAACAGGAAGAACAACTGTTGGAAGATCGCCAATTAAAGGTACCTTCTTTCCATTTGGTAAAATCGCATCTGACACATTTAGATTTGGTGTTAAAACACTAATGTTTAATTGAAAACTCACTTGATTATCACCATGAATACTTAATAATCCTAATTTCCCAAGCTTTGGATGGATTACATCGTGCTTAATATTAGGTAAGACAATTCCCCCTAGATCAAGAGAAGTTGTTGCAACAAGGTGCATGTCATTATCAATGGCCAAGGTGTTTACAACTAAATCTTTAACTCTTTGGGAAAACTCTCCACAGCCAGATAAAAATGGTAATATCAAAAATACTGCTAAAAGACGTTTCATATTTTCCTCCTTGAAAATAAGTATCTATTCTCTCTATCGATCAAAATAGCCACAATTTTGATATAACTTTTACAAGCAGGAAAATTGTGCCTGTACAAGGCAACTCAACTCGGGTAGTTCTTATAAATGTCGCCTCTCATGTACTTTGATTATATTTCTCCATATTCTTATTTATCCTGGAAATGGTTAAAGAAAACGAATCGTTTGGAAATGTTTGACTTTAAACCTCTGATTCTCGGGAAAGTATTTTCACATTGGGGACAAAAACCTATTACGGAAATAGAGAGCAAAAAAACATATCTTTATAAGAAATGTAAAAAAATGGCTAAGAAGGAAGATATACAAATACACCTTCCTTTCCAACATCCTTTCAACACTCTTTATACTTTAAGGATATCCAGTAAAGAAATCTGCGAAAAACTAAATATTAACCAATTAGAATTGATTGATACAATTTGGGATCTTACTTGGTTAGAAAGAATCAATGTTGCTGACCCAGATATTTTAGCCGAGCAATTATTTAACAGAGGTATAAAAAAATCAAAAGAGCTTATTGATTTATCTTATGAGAAAGAATTTAAAACAATCATTCTAGCAAATGTTCAAGAAGCAACACAAAGAGGAATTTTTGGAGTACCTTCTATTTTTTATAAGAATGAATTTTTCTGGGGCTTTGATAGCCATGAGGACTTCTTCGAGGTGTATGAATGAATAAAGAATTACGAGATCATCTAATTAAGACAATATGCGAGACAAATGGAATTAACCTTTATGATTCTATTGAACTTGCTATCCAAGGAGCTAAACCTGGTTCAGTTGTCTCAAAAAGCTTAATTGAATTTATAGAGATCCTCAGAATGTACCAGAGTGACCAACTATCAATCACCAGTTTACTTAATCATGAAGTATCTGAAATTCTTTTTTATTTTCTAAAGAACTTCCCTATCCCATACAGAGAAGAACATATTCACCTTACAGGCTCTCTTGATGCAGACTTTGTTTATCCAAGATTAAAAAAGCTATTAGATGGACCTAATAAAGAAATTTATTTAAAGAAAATTTACTCAGTATACCCTGACTTCAAGGAAGCAACTCTTCAAAGCATAGAAAGTTTTATGACTCTAAAGGATAATGAATTATTTGATCGTTATCTAGAAATCCTTATTCTTCCCAAGCTTATTCTTACCGACAGAAAGATCCATGAAGAAGCTGCATACCATATGGCTAAAAACCTTTATGAGAAATATAATGTTGGTTTCATAAGACTTAAATTTACACTTTCAAGGGCCACTAATAATAGTGATGAACAAATCCCAGGCTTAAGTGAATTGACTCCTGATGATGTCGTCTTAGGTTTATTTAACGGGTATAAAAAGTTTCAATCCGAAGTACCAGATTTTAACTTCATCCTCTCTCCGTCTTTTAGGAAAGAAGCTGATCATTATGATGCTCAGAAATTTTCTTCAAAAAAAGAGCATATCAATCATCAAGTAGAATCAATTTTAACACTCATTGAAAAACACCCTGAACTAACAAATCATTTAAAAGATGTTGACACTGTAGGAAATGAAAGAGATCTCTATAAAAAAACACATTTCCAAGATATGAAACAAGGACTGAGAAGACTTCACTACAAAGGTTTTTCTATTAGAAGCCACCATGGCGAGACATGGAAAACTCTTAGACTTGGAGTTCAAGCAGTTGATAACTCTATGAATATTTGGCATATCAACACACTTGAACATGGTGTCAGCCTTGGAATCAACCCAAATTTTTACTTCCACTCATTATACTTAAGGGTCGTTGAACAGAACTCTAAAGGTATAAAATTAGCGAAAGGATCTCTGGATTCAAATGAAGTCCTTGAGATGGACTGGAGTGTACATCCTGAAATTCTTGAAAAGCTTATAGATGGGACTATTTTAAATGAAGATGAAAAAACTAAATTTGTGAAAGTGAAGTTTCATACTGCTAGAGAAGTGGAACATTATCAACACGATGTTTTAAATAGAATGATTCACAAAAATGTTTCTCTTATTTCTCTACCATCTTCAAATAAGAAACTTACCGGTTTTCTCTCTGATTATAAAGATCACCCATTTTCTTGGTGGGAAAAGAAAGGAGTAAAGTTAGGTATTGGTACTGATAATTATATAACTCTTGATACAAACTATATTAAGGAGCTCTTAATTGTTCTCTATACAGATGCCACTACTCTCAAAATTACTAAACTTCTCATGATAGCCACTGGCGAGCAAAGACGCCCCTATATAAGCCAGATGCTCTGGAAAATGAGAAAGTAGGTCTCATCCTATTTAAACTGCCTATAAAATGAGGCAACATTTATACTTTTAATCATAACTAATGTCTTTTCAACTTTTCTCTCAAGTATTTCAATAAACTGATCGATAATACTATTAATGAGGAAACTAATAATAACATCTTTAACATTCTTTCTGAGTATTTCACTCTTCCAGTCTTGTTCTGGCTCTAGGAGTCTTAAAGCAATTGTTTTTCCAACAACGACGACGACCGTTAATCCAATTCTTGGAGAAGCACAATTAAGTTATTGCTTACTCGAAGATGATATTGCGACAGACGTTAAGACTTTATTCATTCTAGATCGTTCAGCAAGTAACTGTGATGAAACTGGAAATTGTGGAGCTGGAGTAAACGGAACCGACCCAGATAGAACCAAAAGAACCAATGGACTTATAAAATTCTTAGATGATCACACTTTTAAGGAGTCTGAATACTTTGCATTGGGAGAATTTTTCTGTCAAAACTGTACAGGAAGTTCAGGAAACTCAGGAACTCAAGACCCTGAAGCATCACCTATCATTCCAGGAGTTGGGAGTTCAGTATTATTGAGTACTCCTGAAAATGATTCAACTCTTTTCCAAAAAAATCTAAACGACGAATTTAGAGCTCCAGTTTTAAACTTTAGAAATACAGCTGATCAATCAGGAAGAGGAACGAACTTTAGAAAAGCACTTGAATTTATCCGAGACACAATCAAAGATGATGCAGGGCTTGCAAGAAAAAAACATTTAGAAGAAATAGAAAATGGTTCAACAGATATTATTCCAAGTCCAGCATATTATAAGGTTGTCTTTACATCTGATGGTCAACCAACAGATACCGGTGTAAATAATTATGACAATGCTCTCATCCAATTTATAAAGGATGATATCCTTGAATTACAAAACGATTCTATCGTTGGTCCTTATATTAAAAGAATATATGTAAGTACTGGCTTTTATCACTTTGACGCTAACAATGTAGCCGAAGAGTTATTAGAAAAAATGGCCATCGCAGGAAACGGGAAATTCTTTTCATTTAATAATGGAGAGGATATTGATTTTGATAAATTACTCAATGTCCCTATAGAGAAAATACATACAACTGAAGAACAATTACTCATTGCTAATTTAAATACAATGTGGGGTTGGGACCCAGAAGAAGCTAGAAAGACTAATCAGTTAAACTGGAAAGTTTTAAGAGATACAGACGGTGATGGACTTCATGATTTCCTAGAATTTGAGGGCTGTATAGACAAAGCTGATTGTGATGAAAATGGAATAAATGATAGAGTGGAATTTGAAAAGTTCGACTTTCCTTGTAAACCATCTTCTGACAATCCACGAAGATGTAGCTCAACTGAATTTCAGATTGAAGCATCTGAAGATTGTTTAGGAGAGAAAGGGAAACAAGATTCAGATGGTGATGGGTTAACAAACTGTGAAGAAAGAGTTCTTGGAACAAATGTTGGAGTCGTCGGAGACGGACAAACTCCCTATGATACAAACTTTGATCAAGTTCCAGATAAGCTAGCATTAAGATTTAATATCGATGGTGTTGCAATCGGAGGAGGAGATAATAAAAGTCGTCCTCAGTCTGAAATAGATACAGATGAAGATGGTATTTTCAATTTAGCTGAAATTAAGTACTTTACTCCTTTAAGACTTGATAACTCTAGAATTTCAAATTTAAAACCTTATGATTATACCAAAGAGGTCACAACTTCTCCTGATAAACCAAATGTTGATTGTTTTGAACTTGTAGTAAAAGATATCCCTCTAGCCTCTTTTGAAGATGAGATTGAAGTACACTTCGTTCAAAAAGAAAAAAACAGCCCTTCTGGAAAGCCTTATTACAGAAGGTTTTCAAAAAAAATGAAAGACGGGAAAGTAAAGTTCACACAAGAAGACTTTGATAAAGAAGAGTAAAGCTATTTTTTAAAGCTCTGCCACCTCTGTTCAGTAATTTTTTGAAGATCTTTCAGTGAAACAGAACCAACTCCATTAAATCCTTGTGTTTTTTTAAAGTTATTCACTTGTTCCTGAATATAGTTATCAAAATATTTGCTAGTAAAAATATCAAACTGAGCAAGCCGTTTGAGACTATCATACGAGCTAAAAAAATCTTTTATCGATTTAGTAACATCTTCTATATTTTTCTTTTCTAGTGATGAGATAACCCTCACTTCATATTTCTGAGAAGAATCAAAGAAATTAAGAGCAATCTTTGCAATCTTTTCTAACTCACCATCACACTTATTAATTAACAAAAGATCTACAAATTCGAGCACTCCTCTTTTCATACCCTGCAAATCATCTCCAGCACTAGGATTTGCAAGTAAAATAAAATAATCCACCATATGAGCAATCATGCTTTCTGATTGTCCTACCCCGACTGTTTCAACAAAAATATAATCAAATCCAAAGGCCTCACAAAGTTTTATAGTCTCAAAAGTCCTAGTTGCTGTTCCTCCAAGGAATGAGCCAGCAGCCGTTGGTCTAATAAACACTTGCTCCAATGATGAGATTTCTCCCATTCTTGTTTTATCTCCCAAAATACTACCACCAGAGAGATCACTACTTGGATCTACGGCTAAGATAGCAATTTGAATTTTATCATTTTCTTTTAGAAGAGTTTTTGTAATAGCATTAAGAAAAGTACTTTTTCCTACTCCCGGGGGACCTGAAACTCCGATCACCTTAGATGTTTTTTGTGAATCGTGTTCTATCAAAGAAAATGCCAATTGATGCTCTTGTGCTTTTGAACTTTCAATGAGTGTAATGGCTTTAGCAAGAGCTCCCCTATCCTTTTCTTGAAAGCCTTTTTTGATTTCATCTATTTTCATTTTATTTTCTCAAGTAAAGTTTTCGCAGCTTCCATTAGATTTGTTCCTGGCCCAAAAATAAAATCCACTCCCATATCATATAAAGCCTTATGGTCTCCTGGAGGGATCACTCCACCAAGAACAATAACAAACTGCTTGTTTCTCCTCTTCAATTCACTCTGCAGCATAGGAAAAAAAGATAAGTGTCCAGCTGCTAAAGAAGATATCGCTAAGACATGCACATCATTTTCAATGGCTTGCTTTACAACTTCTTGAACAGTTTGAAATAAAGGCCCAATATCAACATCAAACCCAAAGTCAGCAAAACTTGTAGCAACGACCTTTTGACCTCTATCGTGTCCATCTTGACCTATCTTAGATAGTAATATTCTTGGTCTACGACCATGATTTATTTGAAATTTCTCAACAAGCTCTCGTAGTTGACTTATGTCTTGATGGTTTTTTACTTTACTCATATAAACACCTTTAATGCTAGATATTTGAGATTGATATCTCCCAAATACCTTCTCCATCGCATATGAAATTTCACCTAAAGTCGCACTTGCTTCAACTGCTCTTACTGCCAATTCAAGTAAGTTACCATTTTTATCTTCGCAGGCTTTAGTTATCTCATCTAAACAGCTTTGAACATCTTCATTATTTCTTTGCTTCTTTAGTGCTTGTAACCTTTTTATCTGATTATCATAAACTTTTTTATTATCAACTTTTAAAACCTCTAAGTCCTCTGCCTGATCAAGTTCTTTGGAATTTACGCCAAATATAACTTGTTCTCCTGAATCTATCTTTGCCTGGGTAATGGCTGCAACTTCTTCAATTTTTCTTTTCGGAATTCCTAACTCAATTGATTTAATCATTCCACCAAGCTCTTCTATTTCTTCAAAGTTTTTTTGGACGGTCCTAATTAATTCATTTGTTAAAGACTCAACATAATAACTTCCTCCATATGGATCAATTAAGTTACATGTTTGAGTTTCCTCTTGAAGAAAAATCTGAGTATTTCTTGCAATTCTTGCACTTTCTTTAGAAGGAAGTGCAATTGCTTCATCCAGAGAATTTGTATGTAATGACTGAGTATGACCATGAACAGCCGCCATTGCTTCAATTCCTGTCCGTACTATATTATTATTCACGTCTTGAGCTGTTAGACTCCACCCCGATGTTTGGCAATGTGTTCTTAACATAGATGATTTTGGATTTTGGGGTTTAAATTCACTAACAATTTGGGCCCAGAGATACCTCGCAGCTCTTAGCTTAGCCACTTCCATAAAATAGTTCATCCCTATAGCAAAGAAGAATGACAGCCTTGGTGCAAAGTCATCAATCTTTAATCCCTTAGAAATCCCGGCTTTTATATATTCTAAGCCATTAGCTAAAGTGTAAGTTAATTCTAAGTCTGCACTAGCACCTGCTTCTTGCATATGATAACCAGAAATACTGATAGAATTAAACTTTGGCATATTTTTCGAAGTATACTCGAAAATATCTCCAATAATTCTCATCGAATGTTGTGGCGGATAAATATAAGTATTTCTAACCATGAATTCTTTTAATATATCATTTTGAATAGTCCCTGAGAGTTTATCTAAACTGACTCCCTGTCTCTTCGCCGCAACGATATACATGGCCATAATTGGAATAACTGCGCCATTCATGGTCATAGAGACACTCATTTTATCTAAGGGAATCCCATCAAATAAGATATCCATATCTAGGATAGAATCAATAGCTACACCTGCCATTCCTACATCACTCTCAACTCTCTCATGATCTGAGTCATACCCTCTATGAGTCGCGAGATCGAACGCTACAGATAAACCTTTTTGCCCTTGCTTTAAGTTATTTTTATAAAATGCATTACTTTCTTCAGCTGTAGAAAAACCAGCATACTGCCGTATAGTCCAAGGTCTTCCTCTATACATATTTTTGTATGGTCCTCTTAAATAGGGAAATTCCCCTGGAGCAGAGTGTAAGTGTGAATGATCCTCGTGATCATATTCTTTATGTATCGCAATTTTTTCTAAAGTCTCTTTAATAACTACTTTTTCCGTCTTGATCGATTTATGCTTCAAATCCTCAAATTTTAATTTTGAAATACTTTTCATAATGCAGCTATAAACCTTTCATTTTTATTTAACTCTTTTAAAACTAAGTCTAAATTCTTTGAAAGTAGCACTTCTTTAGAAATTTCTTGAGATGAGAATGAGAGGTTATGCTCTCCTAACGTTGTATGAAAATCATTTTCATCCACTGCTTCTTCATTTTCAAAAACCTTTACTTGGATACCTAAACTATTATAAATATTTGTAATTAAGGTAAGATTTTTCAAATAATCTTTTAACTCACCAAAGCAGTAAACATTTGTAATTACACCTGAGCTTTGTATTTTTGTTCTAATTTTCTCTAAAGAAAAAACTGTTCCAGGATGAGACTTAAATTCAGCTTCATTTAGAATTTCTTCAAAATTAATATAATTATTAATCCCTGGAATATTCTTCTCCATTTTATAAACAAGGTCTCTACTTTTCTGAGCTCCCTTGGCTACCCAAGATTTCACAGTTGCCGAGTTTAAAAAATCATCTCCTCTCTCTTCATCATATTTTTTAAGCAGAGAAAAAGTTGCACGTGCTATTTGATCAGCTCTAGACTCAACATAATATGAACCTTTCAAAGGATCATTGACCAGACCTAAGTGAGACTCTTGATTTAAGACATCAAAACTTAGCTTTACTAAGCGCTGTGCTTTTTCATCATTAGAGTTAAAGAAGTGATCATAGGGATAAGTTTTCACCTCATCAATCCCAGCAAAGAAAGCAGAGGATAAGTGAATCATAGACCGTAATGAATTATTTTTTTGATCATAGATAGAGTACTCTCCTAGATCAGAAATACCTAAAATTTTTTTATCTATTTCAAGGTTATACATCAAAAAATTTAATGCCTTAAACTTTGAAACATTTTCAAAAAGATGAGATGAGAGTTTACAGACAATTTTATCATCATCACTTCTGAGGCAAAGAAATAACTCTTCAGATGAGCTTAAATACGAGTAACTTCTAGGCAAGTCTACATCTGAGGTATTAAGTTTTGTCTCTTTAGAAAAGCTAGAATAAACCTTTAAATTTGAAGTTCCAAAACCTACAAAAGATGGATCTAATCCCTCAGGCATAGTGTCGATATATTTTCTAAATTGCACATTTTTCATAAATTTTGCCTAGCTCTTAGGATCAATTAAGGCCCTAGATCAAGTATCTCGATAACTCATTATAACAGAAGGGAAAAACGATGAAAAAAATTCTGCTTACATTATTAGTATTTAGTTGTACCAAGAAGCAACCAGATCAAATGACAGACTATTATAATGATTGGAGTGCTGTAAAATCTAGTATTAGCCAAGAAAAAGCAAAATTAAAGGAATGCAAAGCTCCCTATCTCAATGAATTATCAGAAGTCCCATTAATGTATAAGTTTAATGTTGAAAATCAAAAACTATCTAATATTGAAGTCTTTGCAGATAATTATGAAATGTCTGAAGCTTTCCATAATTGTGTTGTAGAAGTCTTACAAAATACTAAACTAACGATTTCAAAGGATAAAAAACTAGACTCTGGATACTTAATGTTAACTAAAGACCATGAGATCTTTAAAACAGTTTTATATTAATCTATTTTAAAGCTGCTATATAGCCAACCCAGCCATCACAATTATCAATTTTTTCAGTTGGTTTAAATTCACCATCTCCTCCACCATCGCCATCATCACCTTCCCAATAAGCAATAGTTTTAGAAAAACCTACATCATCTAGAATTTCCCTAAGTTCAGCAAATCCCCACATTCTCCAATCGTATGTAAACACGTTCTTTACTTTCTTTTCACCTTTTGGCTTAAAGTGAATTCTATATAAACATTCATGGGTAATAGGATTAAACTTATGACAGTCCCAATAATAGTTGAAGCCTTTTTGTTTTGTTTTTTCCTCTAATGGCATCATGCTCTCTGGACCACCAAACAAATCTAAAACAAATACCCCGTCATCACTTAGATGTTCTCTCACCTTTGTAAAGTATTTAATAAGTTGTTTTCTTTTCTTGAAAATAAAATATGAAAAATTTAAGGCAATGATTAAGTCTGCTTTTTCAGTCTTTGTCTCAAAGACGTCTCCCATAATATAATCAACCCTGCTTTGCTCTTCCTTTGTTAATTTTGATAAATGATTTTGTTTCCCCCATTCAACTGGCTCTGGGTCTAAATCAATTCCAAAAGAATGAAAATCAGGGCCCTGCGTTACCCAATTACACATCACTGATCCTGTTCCACAAAAATCTTCTCTTAGAACTTTTGCTTTTTTATTTTTAATAGATTTATAAAGATCTTGAAGAGTCTCAACTTCACCTTCAGCATTTTGAACTGCTTCTTCATAATATCTAAATTTTTGATCTAATGTTAAACGTGTTGGTTTATCAAATTGCATAGATTACCTCTGAATTTATATTTGAGGTATTCTAAGATCAATTTAAGGAATATTCAAGCTCAAGAGAGGGAAATCGGGCCCTCATAGGACCAGATTTCAAAGTCTTAGACTTATAAGGCTATATCTTTAAAGATAGCTAGGGTTTCTTCGATATATGGATCTTTTTGAAGAGACTCTTTAAACTCCTTAAACTTCTCCTTATCTTCTTCAAGTGTTGAGTTATCCACATCCATAACAATAATATTATTATCTATTTGGTCTATCTCAAGCTCTTTTGCTTTGGCCTTAAGCATCTTCTTTTCAGCAAGATATTTCTTAAGATTTAACTCTTTAGTTTTAATCTCTTTTCTTTGTTTGAACCAATTTATACTTCTATCAATTTTAGAGAACTTCTTATTCTTAGCAACTCTTTTAGCACTATTAGATTTCAGTTTTGCTATATTATAAGAGTACTTATCCCAGTCCTTATGAGAAACCTCTTTAATTTTTGCCCATGGAAGAGAGTAATCTAAATGTCTCTCACCTGATTCTAAGTGCCCGTAAAGATCTGGAAGAATAACATCTGGAGTCACTCCTTTATATTGAGTAGATGAACCATTTACTCTAAAAAATTTCTGAATTGTAATTTTTAATGCTCCAAATGGTGATAATTTTCTTCCAACAGGCGGGATAAAATTATCAAGATCAACAACTGCTTGAACCGTCCCTTTCCCGTGAGAATATTCTCCTCCGACTATAATTGCTCTTTTATAATCTTGAAGTGCAGCAGCTACAATCTCGGATGCTGAAGCACTAAATCTATTAATTAATACAATTAGTGGTTTTTCAAATTCAATTGCCGGATCTTTATCTTTTAAAACCTCTACTTTGTTATCGTGATTTTTAACTTGAACAACAGGACCTTTATTAATAAATAACCCAGTAATGTATTGCGAATCTTTTAAAGCTCCACCACCATTATTTCTAAGGTCTAGAACCACTCCAGCTACATTTTGAGCTTTTAATTTTTTAAGAGCTGCTCTTGTATCATCAGTACAATTTCTTCCAAATCTATCTTGAAAGTCTCTATAAAACTTCGGAATATTTATATAACCATATTTTTTCTTGTCACCTTTTTTCTGAATCACAGTCGATTTCACATAACTTTCTGAAACTTCAACCACATCTCGTATAATGGATATAACTTGTTTAAGTCCAGAAGGCTTCTTAACCGTTAATCTAACTTCAGTTCCTTTCCTACCTCTTATAAGTTTAACGGCTTCTTTTAAGCCCATATCAACAACATCGACAGGCTCTTGCTCTCCTTGCCCAACTTTTAAAATAATATCTTCAGCTTTTAACTCTTTACCTTTCCAAGAAGCTGAACCAGGAATAATTCTTTCAACTTTTATGTAAGAACCTTCTTCTCGTAAAAGAGCTCCAATTCCTTCAAGTTTCCCACTCATTTCAATATCAAATTCTTCTTTATCATCAGGGATTAAGTAGTGAGTATGTGGATCATAAATTTTCGTTACAGAGTTAAAGAACTTATCCATCTCATCAGACATCTTCTCTTTTTTCAACCTATTGAATAGTCTCGTATAACTTTTTGTTGTAGACTCTCTAGCCTTCTTTTCGAGCTGAAGTGAAGTCAACTTTTTAGCAGGAACTTTTTTTAGTAATTTTTTGTAATCCTTATCACTCGGATCAGGGTTTTGCTCATTTAAAAACTCGCTATATTTTTCAAGAATATCAAGTGTTAAAATTTTCTCCCATCTAAGATTAAGCTCACCAAGGTTTTTAGCGTATTCTCTTTTTTCAGAATCTATAATGTATTTAAGATTATTCTTTAAGTTAAAAGGTTTCTTAAGTCTTTCAAAAACGTATTTTTGAACACTTACTTGTCTTGTTTTCAACATCTTGGCTGCTTGCTTCATTAAAGTTAAATCACCAGCAGCTATTTGATCATCAATATATTTTTCATATTGCTTAAGAGAATCAACATCGCTCTTTAGTAAGAACTGCTTTCCATAATCAATTCGTTTTATATATTCAGCAAATGCTTTTTTAGAAACATCATCTCCAAGATCTTTCTTAGAGAAGTGCATATTTTCTAAAATTCCTTTTAATGTTGTTCCTAGAAGTACTTCTTTAGTCAATTTGCCAGACTTATTATCACTTAATGATTTCGTTGCACTTTTAGCTGCAGATTTTGCTTTAGATTTTTCACTATAAGTAGAATTACAGCAAAATAGGGCCCCTAAAATTAGGAGTCTAAAAATAGTCATAACATACGTCCTTCATTTGAATTCAATATACTAATTTTAAGTGCTTAGGTGGTTTGTGACAATCAAGGGACAATAAATCCTAAATAGATTGGTCATGTAACGGATATTTTGTTTATAAGAACTATTTTTTCTTTTTGTATCTGTTTTTGAATTTCTCAACTCTACCTTCAGTATCAAGAACTTTTTGATTACCTGTGTAGAATGGATGAGAAGCGCTTGAGATATCTACTTTAAATAAAGGATATTCTTTACCATCTTCCCAAGTTATAGTCTCTTTAGTCTCAACTGTAGACTTTGTTAAAATAGAAAAGTCAGCAGAGATATCTTGGTAAACAACATCTCTATAATTTGGGTGAATATCTTTTTTCATAATAAATCCTCGTTTGGAAGCACAGCATATAAATCCTGCTAAATTCTGTCAAGATTCGACGAATTTAAGCCAATTTTATGTAATTTCTATGAATTTATCACTGGATATCGACTCTGGATATACTTTTTATAGAAGCTTTTCTTGGATTTAGCTCTTAAGAACTTCTTATAAATTGATCTTTTAACGCCTTTAAAAGTATGAAGTTTCTTATTGATTTCAAGGATAAAAAAGCTTTTAGCACCATTTTTGCAATGCCCAACATATCCTGAACTTAAAGTTTTCCCTATACATTGATTACTTGTTTTCTTAGTACTTGCAATAGTTCTTATAGGCTTACTTTTTGCCTTTATTAGACATGCTCTCTTAAGTTTGCCTCTTAAACTCAAACACATTCGTTCACTATTTGCATAACTTTGAATTGAACTAAAGATTAAAACTGATAAAATAACTACTTTCATACTTGCCCCCAAATACTAAAAATATGATCTTAAATTCCCCAATTTCAGATCTATATAAATTATAGGTTGAGACATTCAAATTCTGAAAAACAGCTCCAATTATGAGATAAGCCTAAATTTGTGCCAATAATTAGAGGTAAAATTCTCTTAAAGTGCTAGTAAGTAATGCTCAGAACTCCACCACCTTCCATCCACAAAGGTCATTTTGGGCATATCTCCGAAATGCTGGAAGCTATTTCTTAACAATAGTCTTTTAATCTTTTGATTAAATTCAAAAACACCCGCCTCTATATGAGTACAATCAAGAGACTTGGCTAGCCTATAAACTTCCTGGCAGAGCTGTAATCCTAGCCCTTTACCTCTATAGTCGTTATTGCCAATACCAATACTTGGCCAACAAGTTTTACCGCTTTTATACATCCCTACAGGATGATTTATATAAAACGATCCATATCCAATATAGTCTTCAAAGGACTTAATCATAAATGCTATTTTATCAGGACTAGAAAATTCTTTGGAAAATTGTGCTACATTATATGGTTGTCTGGAAACTTTACTTTCTCTTTGGAGTACCCAATTACGAACCATTACAGGGTCACGATACCAAGATGTGAAAGTTTCGGCTTGCTCTAAATTATCAGAATCAATTCTTTCAAACGATATCAAGTTAATACAAGCCTAAAGAGTGCTATCTAATATTGCTGAAAAATTTAACTTAAGAATTTCCATTGCATACTCAAAGTTGAGAGTATCTAAAGTATCACAAGACTTATGCCAACAAGGAGTATGTGTTTTCCAGTTCTCAATTGTTAAAAGAGCAGGAATATCATTATTTAAAAATGGGATATGGTCTGAACCCCATGCTTGTAAAACTAAGTTTGCTTTTAAAGAGGTAAATTTCCCTACTAGAACTGCAAAATACTCTACAAGGGACTTATTTTTCTTATTAGTCTCCAAGTCAACAACCTGATTTTTATTATAAGCGATCATATCCATATTAATCGAGAATTTGATATGTTCACTTAGATTACTCTCTTTCATTTCTTTTACAAATTGATGAGCTCCCTTTAATCCAATTTCTTCATCGGCTGAAACAACGAAATATATAGTAAGCTCTGGTACTTTATCAGCAAAAGCTTCTTGAGAAACTCGAGCTAACTCTAAAACTCCTGCAGCTCCACTAGCATTATCATCTGCTCCTATAGTTCCAGAAACTGTATCCATATGACCGATAATAACTATACTCTTTTTAGACTTCCCTTTAATCTTTGTAACAACGTTATATTCATCCTTTATTGGCTTTAAACCCATCTTTAAAAATTCAGAAATCACATGTTCTCTAATCTTTTCTTCATTTCCTCGTGGTCCATGAGTGACAATAGATTTAATAGTCTCAGTATAATTATCAATTGAGAGTTTTTTTAGATGGGCCTCAATAATAGCATCTGATTTTTTACGAACATAAGAGCTTTTGTGATTTCTCTTCCAACCCGTTTGATAATCTCGTAAGTTGGACAAACTTGATTTATCAAGGACAAAAAAATGCTTCTTAACAAATTCAGGTAACTTTCTAAATTGATAACCTTTTTTCAATTCATAAATATTTATTCTTCCTCGAGAAAAAGTATGAACAATTTTTTTCTTCATATACTTAAAAGCCTTGTTACCTTCTTTAGTATGAATATGTCGGTATCCCAAATAAAATTTTTCACTTGAAAAGTTCAACGCATGAGCATTTAATAACAAACAACTAAGTAATATAAGAATTTTTTTCATAAATTTAACCTTTCCCTGAATCTTTAATAAACTTCTCAACATCAATTTGTTTCCACTTATCAATGATTTCAGGTTTTCTCATCGCATCCGCAATACCAATATTCTTCGTTCCATATTTAACAAATAAACCATATTTCCCATCATAAACAGTAATTTTTTTATTCGTTGTAGTATGACGTTTATATTCTTTATAGACACTCGCTCCTCGAGAAGAAACCTTAGGCTCACTTATAATGGCTAATGCTTCATCAAGAGTGATTTTATAAACATCAAAAGTATCTTTTTTAATATTCCTAAAGTCTCCGTCATGAACAACATAAGGACCAAATCTTCCTGAGTTTGCTTGAATCATCTTTCCTGTATCTGGATGCTCTCCTAGGTCTCGAGGTAAAATTAATAATCTTAGAGCTTGCTCTAAAGTTATAGTCTGAGGAGTAAGAGGAGCAACAATACTTGCTCTTCTTGGCTTTGGAACTTCTTCAGTTTTTTCACCTTGCTGAACGTAGGCCCCATATCTTCCTGTGAGACAATAAATATTCTCTTTAGTCTTGGGATGAACTCCAATTGGCTCTGGACCTTTTTTTGAAAGTTCAATTAATTCATCAATGTTTTCAGGCCTAAGATCTGCTGGAGCAACAGTTTCAGGGATAGAAGCATGTATTTCTTCCTTACCGACTTTTTGAATAATATATGGCCCATAACGACCAACTTTAATATCAATAATATCTTTAATTTGTGGAAGTCTTAAAGTCCTAGAAACATCTGGTTTAATACCTTTTTCTTTACTATCAACCTGCTCTTTTAAACCTTTTTTTCCAAGGTAGAAAGATCTTAAGTACTTTCTAGAGTCTTGCTTTCCCGCAGCTATTTCATCTAGGGACTCTTCAAGTTTAGTTGTGTATCCATAGTCTACAAGATCGGCAAAGTGATCTTCTAATAATTGAATCACTGCTATACCAGTATAAGTTGGAACTAATTGAGAACCTTCTTTTCTAACGTAACCTCTTTCTTGAACTGTACCGATAATACTAGCGTAAGTTGACGGTCTACCTATTCCTTCTTTTTCAAGACGCTGAACTATACTTGCCTCAGTAAATCTTGCTGGAGGTTTTGTTTCATGAGCATTTGGTAAAATTTCAGAGTGAGATAATTTATCCTTGGCCTTAAGCTCTGGTAAAATTACTTCTCTATCATCCAATGCTTTATCTGGATCATCGCTACCTTCAACATAAGCTCTTAAAAATCCTGGAAAAATAATTCTTGAGCCATTGGCAGTAAATAAATGTTTTCCATTTTCAATCTTAATAGACATTGATCTCTTATGGGCCTTTTTCATTTGAGTGGCCATAGTTCTTTTCCAAATCAAATCATAGAGAGCTTTTTCTTTCCCCATCATTCCAATATCATCTGGATGTTTAAAATCACTTCCAGCTGGCCTGATCGCTTCATGGGCCTCTTGAGCTCCTTTAGTTTTAGCTTTATATTGCCTAACTTCATCGCTTAAGAATTCTTTCCCATAAAGATCTTCAATATTTTTTCTAGCTGCTTTAATAGCTTCTTGAGATAAGTTTGGAGAATCCGTTCTCATATAAGTAATAAGACCGTTTTCATATAATTTCTGGGCTGCTCTCATTGTTTCTCTTGCACTCATTCCAAGTTTTCTATTTCCTTCTTGTTGAAGTGAAGAGGTAATAAAAGGTTTTGCCGGATTAGAGTGTGTATCTCTTTCATCAACACTTTTTACTATCCAATCACCTGCCGCTAATTCTTTAGATATGGCCTTTGCTTTTTTCTCATCAACTAAATAGACATCTTTAGGCTTAATTAATTTCCCAGTTAATTGATCAAAATCTTTTCCGATTGCGATTCTTACACCATCAACTTTTGATAATTTAGCTTCTAGTGGTTTCTTTTTTACTAAAAGATCAGCTTTAATAGACCAATAACCAGCCTTTACAAAAACCATTCTCTCTTTTTCACGCTCAACAATCATCTTTAAACCTGGAGATTGAACTCTCCCTGCTGATAATCCATAAGCGATTTTCTTCCAAACAAGTGGTGATAATGTATAACCATATAATCTATCAACAATTCTTCTGGTTTCTTGAGCTTTAACTAAATTTAGATCAACATCTCTGACCTTCTCAAGAGCTTCAGTAATTGCTTTTTTTGTAATCTCGTGAAAAACCATTCGTTTAACAGGAACTTTAGGGTCAAAAAGTTGTAATAAGTGCCAAGAAATACTCTCTCCCTCTCTATCTTCATCGGTTGCGAGATAGATAATTTTGGCAGTTTTTACTAATTTCTTTAGACCCGTTACGACCTTTTTCTTAGATTTAGGGACAACATATAAAGGTTCAAAATCTTTCTTTACATTGATTCCTAATCTAGACCAATCTTCCTTTTTATATTTAGCCGGAACATCTGCTGCAGTTTGTGGAAGGTCACGAATATGGCCCATACTTGCAATAACCGTGTAGTCTTTTGGAAGAAATTTCTTAATAGTTTTAGCTTTAGTTGGTGACTCGACGATCACTAAATTGATTCCCTTTGTACTCATTTCTCTACTCGTTTTTGATAAAGGTTAAAATATAATAATAAGAGGAAATGAAAAATTTAAAGTTTCGTCAAGAAAATATAAATATTTTATCTCTTATTTGTAATAAATTTTATTTTTGACTAAGATCAAATAAATGAAGTTTTATTGTCCACATACAAATTTACCTCTCAAGAGAGCAACTATAAAAAACCAACCTATTTGGTTCTCCAGTGATTCTCTGGGCCGATTAATGACAAGAACAATTTCTAGGCACCTTATTGGAACTCATGAAACTCAAGAGATTTGGTATAGAGCACGATTATCAAAGGAAGTTTCAAGTAAGCAATGTCCACAATGTAGAAAAAATATGAAGTTTGTAGAAACTCCTACTTGGATAGGAACTAAAGAGATGGATGTCTGTTGTGCTTGCCATTTATTTTGGTTTGAAAATAATGCATTTCCCAATATTCCTAAAGTAAATGATTTCTTGTCTCAATTTGGAGATACCTCAAGAGTTAGTGAAGTCGTTGCATTGCAGACTAAAAATGCTCTTGATCAAGAAAGGCTTAAGAATGAAAAAAGCTCGTGGTGGGGAGCAGGACCAGCTAATGATATAGAAAGAATCTTAGGTCATTGCGGTTTTCCTATAGAGATAGAAGATCCATATAACTTTACGCAGCCACTTCTAACTTATTCTATTACTTTTATTTGTATTCTCGTCCTAATCTTATCTTATTCAAATTATCAATCTTTTATTGAAACCTTAGGTTTTGTAAGTGCACATCCATTTAATAATTTAGGTCTTAATTTTTTTACTCATGCCTTTATGCATGGCGGCCTAGGTCATCTTTTTGGTAACCTTATTTTCTTCTATGTCTTTTCTGATGATGTAGAAGAAACGCTTGGTCCTAAAAACTATACAGTTTTTTTTATTTTCACCTGTTTGCTTGTAGGAATGGTTAACATTATTTTTAATAATACCGAAATTCCATTAGTTGGTTTAAGTGGCTTTGTTTTTGCTTGTTTGGTATTTTACGCTCTTGATAATCCAAATACGAAAATTGGTTTTTCGACTTTACCATTCTGGGGTCCCTTAGTGATTTTTAAAATCATCAGTCGCTCTCCTATTGCCTGGATACATATAAGTGCAAAATTTTTATTTATTTACTATATTGCTAAAGAAGTAATCATGTTCATTTTCTTTGAAATTCCTGGTGCTACAAATGTATCTCATCTATCTCACCTTGCTGGAGGTATTTCAGGATATCTAATGTATAAATTTCATAACCGAGACAACTTCACTAGTGTACAAAAAAACCATTAAAAAACTATTGCTAACCCAAAACTATAATTTGTAGCATTATTTGCTCTTAAAATAGTATTATCTGCAACACTTAACATATCGCTAAAGCTAAACTTTACAGAGCTATAAAGTCCATAAGTTATATCTCCTGGAATAGGGAAACTTAGAATACCATCTAGAAAAAATCCAAAAGAACTATCAGGAGTAAACTCAGTAGGAACATTAGGAATTCCCATTGATGAACCAGACAATGGAATAGAATAAAAAGCCCCAATATTAAAAAGAGTAAATCTATTTGTCGCAAGACTTCCGGCATTTATAAAAGTAAATCCTAAAGGAATATCAAGATACGTTGCTTTAAGTTCTCTTTGTTGATCAAGTGCTCCTCTTTGCATGAATGAAACACCACTAGTAATCCCAACAACCCCATTAAAGTAATAGGCTCCTCCGGCCATAGCAGAAATACCTGCCATTGATCCTTCTTTACTTGCATTTAATGTAAAGCCTGGTGCAATCCAAAGCTTTAACTTCTCTATTTTACTCTCATCTAACTTTGGATTATCTGAGCATCTACATGATGACTCATTTCCCAAAACACTAAATGATAAAACTAAAATTATAAAATACTTCATAAGCTAATTCCTTAAATAAGTTGCCCTATTAAGGATAGGCCAAAAACTATCTAATAAAAAGAAGGTCAAAATATGTCGGTATAGTCCAACTTGAATCAGGAACAATATCCTCTAGTTCTCCTGCAAGAGTGATAACTCTTTCACTTAACTCTAGCCCAACGTTAGCATAATTTGTCCCTCGTTTTTCTTCAGACTCATTTTCAGTGTTAAGAAATGGACTCAGTTTTTCACAGACTGAAGTTAACTCATCAAGTAATGAACTCACTTTATTTAGAGTTTTCTCTTCACTTGAGTAACTTGCTCCCAAATCTTTTAGATCTTTTATAAGTTCAGCAAGTTCTTTTTTATACTGATACACACAAGGCTTAATAGTTCTATCTATCATTTTCTTTTGTGTTCTAAGTTCAATATCTCTACACGTATTATATTTTTCTAAATTTACATTATATAAACTCTCGAGCTCTGTTGGTCTATAAACACCTAGATCGAACAAGTGTTGATGGTGTTCTTTTTTATTAAATTCGATTAATGCATCAACAGTTGTCTTAAGGTTTGGAAGGCCTCGTGAACTAGCTTCTTTTACCCACGCTTCACTATATCCATCACCATTAAAAACAACATCGTGAGAACTTTTATACCATTTTTTTGTAATCTCTTTTAAAGCAGTAGTGACATCTGCTCCCGTATCTAATTTTTCTTTCAAATAAATATTCGTTTCTTTTAGTACATCTATAATTGCTGCATTTAAAACAGTTAAAGGAAAGCCTACATTCGCTAAAGACCCTACAGCTCTAAATTCAAACTTATTTCCCGTAAATGCAAAAGGTGATGTTCTATTTCTATCAGTATTATCCTGTAAGAATTGAGCAAGCTGACCTGCACCTGTATTAATCATTGTTTGTTCTTCAGGAGAATAATTATCTCCTGTTATACACTTGTCTAAAATAGACTTAACTGTTGAACCTAAGAAAACAGAAATAATAGAAGGAGGAGCTTCATGGCCGCCTAATCTATGATCGTTACTGTGACTCCCAATAGCTGCTCTTAGTGAAACGGCATGTCTTTTCACAGCTTCGCAAACAATAGATACCATTGCTAAGAATCTATGATTTTCATGAGGAGTTGATCCAGGTTCTAATAAATTTGTTCCGTTATTATCTGATAAAGACCAATTTAAATGCTTCCCACTCCCATTAATATCTGCAAAAGGCTTTTCGTGGAAAAGACAAACAAAGTCGTGCTTATCAGCAACTGACTTTAGTGTAGCCATTAATAATTGGTTATTATCTGCAGCTGTATTAGCATCACTAAAGATTGGAGCAATTTCAAATTGTCCCGGTGCAACCTCGTTATGTCTTGTCTTAGCTGGAATTCCTAATTTGTATAATTCTATTTCACACTCTTGCATATAAGACAGAACTCGCTCAGGAATCGTTCCAAAGTAGTGATCACTTAATTGTTGATTTTTAGCAGTAAGGCTACCAACTAATGTTCTCCCACTCATAACAAGATCTTCTCTTTGAAAATAAAAAGCTTTATCAACAAGAAAATATTCTTGCTCACATCCGCAACTTGCAGTTACAGACTTTGCTTCCTTTACACCAAGAAGGTTTAAAAAAGTTGTAGCAGCTTCACTTAAAGAGTTCATCGATCTTAATAAAGGAGTTTTAATATCTAGAGCATCTCCATGATAAGAAATAAAAGCGGTAGGAATACAAAGAGTCTTACCGTTTGTATTTTCTTTAATGAAAATAGGTGAAGTTAAATCCCAACAAGTATACCCTCTTGCTTCAAAAGTACTTCTTGAACCTCCGTTAGGAAATGAAGATGCATCAGGCTCACCTTGCATTAATTGAGATGCACTTAATCTCTCTATTGCTCTATCACCTTTAAGATCTAAGAACGCATCATGTTTTTCGGCAGTTGAACCTGTAAGAGGTTGAAACCAATGACAAAAATGAGTTGCTCCTTTTTCTAAGGCCCAAGCTAAAACAACATCTGCAATCTGCTTCGCAAGCTTTTTATCTAAGGCCTTTGTTCCATCCAAAACACTTAAAATTTCTTTTTGAGTATCAGCTGAGAAGTTTCTATTATTTTTTAGTTGAAAAACATTTTCTCCAAAATATTGGCTAACCTTCAACATCTTCCCTTGGGCATTTTTAGGTAATTCTTGATGTTGTGATTTTCTTTGAAAAACTTGGGATTTCGTAATTTCTCGGGTGTTTTGAAGACTCATTTTAAACCTTTTGTTATGTAAGCTTATTGGGGTCAGGATAACACTTGAACCCTATCTTGAACATCAGATAGCTATTACTAAAAATAAATTTATGCGTCAAAAAAATGGATTTTAAATAAGCAGGAAAATACCTCAACAAGGTGTGAATAAATTTCTATTAGAAATATTAAGAATTCTAGAAGCTCATTTTTTACCAGGAAATTTTCTTATTATCGACAATATTTTTTACAAGTTTCCCTGTTGTTTCAGGCCTGAACTCAAAGTTAAAACTTCTCCCCATTCTAGAGATAGTAATAGAGTGATCTTTATCCAGGGCCAAGTACTTTGATAATGAATTAAAAAAGCTTTTATCTATTCTAGTATCATTAATAGATAGAATTTCATCTCCTGCATTTAGACCTATCTTATAAGCAAGTCCATCTTCAATGATCGAGTGAATGAAAACTTGCTCTCCTTTAAATTCAGGTCTTAAACCAAGTTGATATTCAGGGTTTTTAAAACTTATCTCAATAGAATGTTTTTTAAGAATTCCTGTAAAATCGATCTCTTCAGTAGTTTCTATCATTTTCTCAAACTCCAGAGCAATCTCCTCATTTGAAATTTCCCTGACTAATCCCATAAACTCAGTTTTACTAATTCCTTGCTCTGGCCTTTGCTTATAATGATTCCATAAAGCATCTGTTAAATCCTTCATCGATTTTCCAATTTCTATAAGTCTTGAATGTAGAACTAAAAAAACCAATCCACCTTTTAAATAATAACTTATAGTCGCATTTCGACTATTTTCATGCGGTCTATAAAGCTTTATCCAAGCATCAAATGAGCTTGCTTCTAAGGAATCATACTTTCTTCCAGGGATACTTAAATAAAGGTTTAGGTCATCTTTTATTAACTCCCAATATTCTTTTTCAGAAATCAAACCTGTTTTAAGTGTAAGATAATTATCCATAAAGCTAGTTAGCCCCTCAGCTAACCAAAGCATAGAAGTATAATTTTCATTTTGATAATCAAATGGTCCAAGCTCTACTGGTCTAATTCTTTTTATATTCCAAGTATGAAAATATTCATGAGTAGTAAGAGTTAACCATTTAATATAATCTTTTCTATTATTTAATTTCCTTCCATCAAAAGCTAATACGGTAGAGTTTTTATGTTCTAGTCCTCCATAAAGATTAGGAGCGAAGTGAGTTATAAAGCTATAATGCTCATATGGTATATCAATCATATAATCAGCGACTGTTTCTACAATTTTTTTCATATCACTTTTTAAATTTTGTGAGTGAGGCCAAGTGGTTCCATAAAAAGCAAGGTGATGGTCCTTGCCTCTTACTTTAAAACCATCACTTTCATGACATCCAATTTCTATAGGACAATCAAGAAGATCGTCATAATTAGCAGCGCTATAAAGAAACACCTCTCTATTTGTAGAAATATCTTCAAGCCCTGTAATCACTTTTGACCAAAGAGCAGGAAATCGTAATTCAATTTGCGGACTCAAAATTTCTTGATTACTTACACCTATTAATAAACATGGAAGATGTAAAAAAGCGTGACTATTATCAACATGGCTGGTTCTCACAGTTAATTCGTGACAATAAATTAAGTACTCTACATAAAATTCACTTGGTGCATTTTTTAAGACCCAAGCTCCTTTTTTGATTTTTTCATATCCTATGAAAGAGCCCTTACTATCAAGAATCTTAAATTTCGATAAATGCTTAGAATACTCTCTCATCAAATAGGAGCCTGGAGACCAAGAAGGTAGAAATAGCTCTATTTCATTTAAGGAATTTTGTGAAATATGAACTCTTAATTTAACCTGATGAGTTTGAGGGTTATCGATTTCTAATAGATAATTAACTTTCATTTTGCATGCTTCCTATGTTTACAAAGTTTTAGATACATTTTATTGTGGTTTGATCATGATGGATATTGATTTTAATACTTTTGACCCTAAAAAAACTCAAATAGAGTTTAGCAATAAAGCGTGTGAACAAATTAAACTAATTTTAGATAATGATTATACTATTTCATCTAGACTAATGAGAATACAAATCAGCGGAAAAGAATGTGATGGTTTTAGATATGATATAGGCTTTGACTCCAAAAAAGAAAATGATCACACTTTTGAATTGGATTTAGTTAATATTCTCATGCAGCCATTTACTGCCTATTTTTGTCAAAACATCACGATCGACTATTTAACAGATGGTAAAAACGATATAGATGGTTTTATTATTAGAAATCATGATCAAAAAAGTTATGAAGGTAAATTTTTTAAGGATAAATAATATGAAGATTTTAGTCTTACTTTTTTCTATGAGCTTATTTGCTGATACTTATCAAAAAGATTCTATTTCAGTTAATGGTGAATGTACTGAAAAAATTAATCCCGATCGAATTCGAATTGAATTTAATGTTGAGATAACAGAAAAAAAGCAGCAACAATCAACTCTCAAAGCTAATCAGATTTACAATAGACTAAAAGCCGGGGTGAAAAAAATTAATCCAAAAGATTTAGAGTTAAACACTTCAAGCTATAACGTTCATCCAACATATGATTATAATAATAGAAAAAGAAAGCTCATTGGTTATAAAACAAATATTGGATTGACTGTCATCTCAAGTGAAATGGAAAAATCTGGAGACATTATTAATGTTGGAAATATTACTGGAGTTAATAATATCCAAGGTCCCAACCCTTTTGTTTCTCTAAAGACTTATCAAACACAATATAAAAAATGCCTCGCTCAAGCTGCTCTAGATGCAACGAGCAAAGCAAAAATGCTAGCTTCAACACTAAATGTGACATTAGGTAAAGCCATTAAAGTTAATGAAACAAATCATAATTCATACCAATACCAAAGACCTCAAAGAATGATGATGAGAGCCAAGACTATGAGTATGGATGCCGAAGCAGGTTCGGCACCAAGTATCGAATTTGGAAAGCAATCTTTAAACGTTAAATTAAACGTTCAATTCGCGATTCGTTAAAACTTTAAGATATCCAATCCGTAACCATCTCTATCACAAACACCTTTACTTGCTTTAGGGATGATCCCATCATATCGACCATCAAGTCTTTTCCTATTAGCAATAAAACTTCTTCTATTATCTATCAGGTTTATTTTACAAAGATTTAAAACATAATCTTTATCATCTTGAGAAATATCTTTATCTTTTAGAATAGAATCAGTTCTTGAAATCACCGCTGTTTGTACATAAAGAGAAATCGCCATATTAGCTAAACGATTTTGAGGGAACTCATTTCCAATGATTTTCTTACCATGCTTCATAATTGTATTTTCAACTGAAATCGCAAACTCTCCAACCATTTTAGAGTAAGATTTTCCATACCTCTCAAGTGAACTATGTACATTAGAAAAACTCTTTGTAAAAAATGATTTAGAAATCCTTCCACCAACAAAACTAGATAAAACCCCAACAGACTTAATAGGATCAGAAATTGCCTTAGAAACATCAGATGAAACTTTTCCAAGTTCTTTTAATTCATCACTTGGCCCTTTAATTCCCATCAATGCGATAAAGATTCTTAAAATTTCATTTGTTCCTTCAAAAATTAGATTAATTCTAGAATCTCTCATGATTCTCTCATAAGGATATTCTTTCATATAGCCATTACCAGCAGCTATTTGAAGAGCCGTATCTACTGTTTCCCAAAGTTTTTCTGAACAATAAACCTTGCACATAGCAGATTCCATTGAATAGTCATCCATGCCTTTATTGATTAGACCCGTGGTGAAATAAACCATAGATTCACTTGAATAAATTGAAGCTGCCATTTTAGCAAGCTTAGATTGAATCAGTCCGTACTCAGAAATAGCACTCCCAAATTGTTTTCTTCCTTTAGCATGCTCCGTTGCCATCTTTAAAGCTAAGCGCATTCCACCAACAGAGCCAGAACCAAGAGATAACCTTCCGGTATTTAAAACATTCATTGCTATTTTAAAACCTTTACCAAGTTCTCCTAAAATATTTTCTTTAGGAACTTTAACATTATCAAAATACACGGCCCTAGTTTCACTGGCCCTAATTCCCATCTTGTCTTCTTTTTCTCCAAAAGAAACACCTTCCATATCTTTTTCAACAATAAAACATGAAATCTTTTCTTTAGTTTCTCCATCAATTTCATGATCAGTCTTACAAAATACGGAATAAAACCCCGCACTCCCTGCATTTGTGATCCAAAGCTTCTGACCATTTAATGTATAAGTTCCATCTCCATTATCAACGGCTTTAGTTTTAATTGAATAAGCATCAGATCCAGAACCAGGTTCTGTTAAGCAAAAAGCTGCTAAAGTTTCACCACTAGCAAGCTTTGGTAGCCATTTCTTTTTTTGTTCATCATTACCTTCATTGAGTAATGCTTTATAACCAATTGATTGGTGGGCCCCTAAAGTTGTGCCTATTGCTCCGTCAATCATGGCAATTTCTGAAAAAACTCTAGCATATAGTGAGTGATCAAGATCTAACCCACCAAACTCTTCTGGCACTGCTAAACCACAAAGTCCTAATTCAGCAAGGCCTTTTAAGACTTCATCTGGTATCTTACTGTCTTGGTCAAGTTTTTCAGAATTGATATTTCCTTCAGCAAAACGTGTTACTGCATCGGTCATTGCTAGCCCCATTTCTACTTGTTCGGCTGTTAACTTAGGATAAGGGAAGACATGCTCCTCATTGAATTGACCATAAAACAAAGTTTTGGCCACCGATGGAATTGAATTTTTGCTTTTTTCGCTCATATGTTCTCCAGTTAAATTATTTACAAGTTTTTGTTAATTCTTATTATACTCATAGAAGTTAAAAAGATAAATTGTTGCAGAAAGTGAAGAAATCTTCGACAATAATTATATGTCAGATAAGTTCAGTTTTAAATCACTCAAGAAAAAACTTAAAAATATTAAGTTTAGAAAAAAAGAAGAAGATGTTCCTTTTTATTTACCTGGTGATGAAAATAAGAACTCTAAAGCAAGTTCGGCTAAAAACTCTAATGTTGAATCAAATCGGTTTGATTCCAACAAAGGAAAATCAAAAAGTAATTTTCTAAAGTCTCTACCTGGAATATTTGCTCCTTCAAAAAGGCGAGCAGTTCATAGAACTTATTTAATTTTATTTTTCTTATGTTTGTTTACGTTTATGGGTAAATTTTTAAATGGATTTTTAATTCCCAAAATTGCACCTAAAGGATTTAAGTCTGTTCCTAAGGGATTACCAAACTTTGTCATAAATACAGATCCTACAAGTGATTGGGCTTCTCGTTCTAATCTCTTAAAAGGTAAAGATATTTTTGCAACGGCTCAACCAGGTAGAGATAAAAAGAAAACTGAGAAGCCAGTTGAGAAAAATATTAAATGTGAAGAGTCTGATAATGCTACTAGTCTACCATTAAAGCTTGTTAGTACTTTCGTATTACAAGATTCAGTTAAGTCTTTGGCATCTGTTCAAGTAAGAAGTGATAAGAAAACAAAGAAATTAAGAATTGGCGATGAAATAGATAGAATGGCTGAAATAAAGAAAATCACTCGCTTGAGGTTAGTTATCAAAAATCTTCAAAATGGTGCTTGTGAATTTTTAGGCCATGATCAATTAGAGAAAGAAAGTAAAATGGAGTTACCTAGAGTTAAGTCTCCAAGGCAGCAAAAAGTTTTTGAAAAACAACAAACAGCTAATGCTGATGGCATTATTAAAAATGGAAATACAGTTTGTATTGGTAGATCTTTGATAGATGAGAAGATGAAAAACCCAGCGGCCATTTTATCTGAAGCCAGGGCCATTCCAATTACTAACCCTGATGGAACAATGTCTTTTAAAATTGTTGATATTGTCCCTGGAAGTATTTACTCACATTTAGATATACAAAATAATGATGTTATTAAAGCTATCAATGGTAAAACGATTACTGGGATGAATGCTGTAATGGGACTTTTTTCTAAAATAAAGACCCTACCAAAACTTAGCTTAGATATTGATAGAAGTGGATCTATGGTCCCTATGCAATATCAAATAACAAAAAAGAAACCAACGAATTGTAATTAATAAAGGTCTGTACATGAAAAATTTTATTTTTCTATTTTTAATTTTAAGCTTAAGCTCATTTGCTCAAGACGAAGAGGATGATTTCGAAAGATTTGATGCTCGACCGGAAGCTCTTGAAGAGCTACCAGAGATTGATCTTACTCCTCCTCCCAGACCATCAAGACCAAGAGGAAATACACAAAGAACAAATGTTGGCGACGTTGACGTAGAAGTTGAAGGCAGTGGGGGGTTCAAGGCAAGAGAGAGTGACGGCTTTGCTACTGATGAGCAAAAAATATTTGGAAGACAATCTGAAGAAGCTGGTGATGTAAAACCTGCTAAAAAGTTTGTTAGCTTAAATCCAGAGATTGCATTTGGCCCAGAAATTATAGAAAACTTTGATTATCCTAATGCTGACATCTTAAAAATTACTGAAAAAATGCAAGAACTTACTGGAATTAATTTAATTTTAGATAAAGATGTTAAAGGAAAGGTTTCAATTTCAGCAAAAACCCCTATTACCGTTGGAGATGCTTGGAAAGCCTACCTGACTGCTTTAAATATGGCAGGACTAGCTCTTGTTAAGACTGGTGCCTTTTATAGAATTATTAACGCTAGAGATATTAGATACACACCAACAAAAATTTATACAGGTGAGTATGTTCCAAATGTTGAAAACTATATGATGAAAATTATTTCTCTAAAGCATGTTGATGCCAACGAAATTGTTAGAAACTTTAGACCCTTCATGACTAGATATGGTCGAATTCTAGATATTAAACAAACAAATACAATTATTGTGACTGATACAGGTACAAATATTAATAGATTAATGAAACTTGTTAAATTTTTAGATGTAGCAGGCTTTGAAGAAACTATGCATATTATCAAAGTTCGAAATACATCAGCTCAAGAGCTTGCTAAGTTAATTGAAACTATCATTAAAAAAGATACAGGAGGATCAAGTAGAAGATCATCTAGAGCATCTGCTTCTAAGACTTCTAAGAATGGACCACAGATTTCAAAAATTATTGCAGAACAAAGAACTAACTCTATTATTGCGATGGCAAATCTTGCGGGATATGAACACCTAACAAAACTTATTAAAACACTTGATGTTAAAACTCCAGCTCAAGGATCTGGTAAAGTTAAGGTTTATTATGTTCAGCATTCCACAGCTAAGGATCTTGCTACAACTCTTACTTCTCTAGTTAGTAATGGTAAGGCCAAAGCAGCTCCAGCTTCAAACTCTAGACGAGGAAGATTCCAAGCACCTGAAGAAAAGGTCGAAGCTATTTTCAATGAAGAAGTTAAAATTACTGCTGATGAATCTACTAACTCACTAGTTGTTGTTGCCTCGCCTACTGATTGGTTAACTTTAAATAATGTTTTAAAGAAATTAGATATTCCAAGAATGCAAGTTTATGTTGAAGGCTTAGTAGTTGAAACTGAAGTTACTAAAAACAATGGCTTTGGAATGGGATACCTTGGAGCTTACGGTGAAGGAGCAACTGAAAGATTTGGATTTTCAGGAGATGCCCTTGCAGCATTAGCCGGTGGAGGTGTCGCAAGTCTAGGAACAGCTTTTAAAAATTTTGGTGTGGGGTTTGGACTTGGCAAAAAAATAAACCTTGGTAATGATCCTTCAGGACAACCTATAAATGTAAGTGCTGTAAACGGTTTCTTAAGAGCTGTTGCAAGTGACTCTCAAAATAATGTTTTATCAACTCCTCAGCTTTTAGTTCTTGATAATGCTGATGGACAATTTGAAGTTGTTAAATCTGTACCAACTTTAAATACAACTATTGCACAAGGAGGTACGACTTCTAACAATACTACTCCTCAAACAGTTAAAACTATTATCAAGATTAAGCCTCAAATTAATAAAGCTACCAGAATGATTAAAATGAAAATCACACAACAATTTGAGGATTTCACTAAAACTGCAGACACTGCAGCTGCTCAAACCGGAGCAAGAGCAACGACGCAAAGAGCTGCTGAAACAGAAATTATTGTAAGAGATAGAGACACTGTAGCAATGGGTGGACTTTTAAGAGATGAAGTAAATGATAGCTATAACAAAGTTCCCTTACTTGGAGACTTACCGGTACTAGGCTGGTTATTTAAAAATAAAACTAAGGAAACAAAAAAATTGAATACTATTTTCTTTCTTACTCCTAAGATCATTTCCCCTTATGACTCTCTAGCAGCTGAAAATACTATGGACGTTATAAAAAGAAGAAATGTTAGTGTAAGTAAAAACAAAATATTGGAAGATATACATAGGCCTGCTCTTAATGAAATCGCTAGAAAAATTGATGCTCAGAGTGCTGGACCACTTTACTCAAAAGATCTAGTCCAGCCTTATAGAGATGGGACAGGAAGTGTCACTATGGACGATATTAGCTCTAGTGTAGACGATGATTATACCCAGTTTGTAGAAGAAGATTACTAGAATATAATTAATTATGGCAGATCAACAAAACCCATCAGACTCAGCAGGCGATAGAACTTCAAATAATATTATTACAACTGAAGTCTATGAAAAAGCATCCAAAAAATTAAGAATTGGTGAACTCCTAGTAAAATATACTGGATTAACTGAAGCTCAATTAGAAGAAGCATTAAAGTTTCAAAAAGATAATCCAGACTCTGGTTTATTAGGTGAAATTTTATTGAAAAAAGGATTTATAAATCCTAGTGATATTATTAAGGTTGTTTGTCAGCAGATGAATATTCCTTACACCTCTTTTATCAAAATAGATGAGATCGATCCAAATGTGGTTAGAGATATTCCGATTAACTATTCTAAACACCATGAAGTGATTCCTATCTTTGAAACTGATTATGCTGTAACCGTTGTTATGAGTGATCCATTTAAAGAAAATATTATTAATGACCTCGCTAGTATTTATAAAAAAGATGTAAAGATTGTTATGTCTACTCCTCAAAAAATCCAAGAAGCGATAAATAGAGTTTATGAAAGAGCAACCTCAAATCTAGTTGATTCAATTGAAGATGAATTTGATGAAACAATGGATCTTGATGGGCCCATTGATATCCTTGACGCCGCAGCTGATGAAGCTCCTGTTATTAGGTTTGTAAACTCAATTATCTTTAGAGCTGTCAAAGAAAAAGCTTCTGATATTCATATAGAGCCTTATGAGAGAGATGTTTCTTATAGATTTAGAGTTAATGGTGTTATGAAGGAAATTTTAAGACAACCAAGAAAAACTCACGCCGCTGTTAGTTCAAGAATTAAAGTTATGGCAAAACTTGATATTGCTGAAAAAAGACTCCCTCAAGATGGTAGAATTAAAATTAAAATAGCAGGGAAAGATGTTGATATACGTTTAAGTACGACTCCAGTTCAAAACGGTGAAAGAATCGTTATGAGGGTTCTAGAGAAAAACAATACTGTCTTAGAATTAAAAGCACTTGGATTTCACGGACAAGTTCTTGATAACCTCGCTGAACTTGCAAAAAGAAAACACGGAGTTTTATATGTAACGGGTCCAACCGGTCATGGTAAGACAACGACTCTATTTGCAATTTTAGCAAAAATTAACACTCCAGATAAAATGATCATTACAGTTGAAGACCCAGTTGAGTATGAAATGGAGGGTATCTCTCAAATTCAAGTAAATCATAAAATTGATTTAAGTTTTGGGATAGCACTTCGATCTATTCTGAGACAAAATCCAGATGTTATTATGGTTGGGGAGACTAGAGATCAAGAAACTGCAGAGATGGCAATCAATGCATCTCTTACTGGTCACTTTGTTTTATCTACTCTTCACACTAATGATTCATCTTCAGCTCCTACAAGACTTATTGATATGGGAGTTCAGCCATTTTTAATTTCTTCTTCACTCATTGGAGTTCTTGCTCAAAGACTAATTAGAACTCTATGTGATAATTGCAAAGAACCTACTGATATGACCGACTATCAAAAAGACCTTTTAGGAGTAGATCACGTCCCTGCTGGAACTAAAATTTATAACTCTGTTGGATGTCCTAAGTGTAATGGATCTGGTTTTGGTGGGAGAACATGTGTTTCTGAGCTCTTAATGATTAGTGATTCAATAAGATCTCTTATCCTGGAAAAAGCAGATTCCTCAGTTATTAAGAGAAAAGCTGTTGAGGAAGGCATGGTTACTCTCAGAAAGGATGCTTTAAGCAAAGTTTTGTCAGGAATAACATCAATTGACGAGGTTGTAAGGGCAATTAACGTCGAAGATGATCATTAATAAATAAATTACTTTGTTCTAACAAAAAAATCATTTTAAAATTGCTTATATTTTTGGCGGTTAATGCGTAAAATACTAGCTATGCCAATCTACTCTTATAAAGGTATTAATAAGCAAGGACAAGACGTCAAAAACACAATTAATTGTGAAAGTGAAGCCGTTGCCAAACAGAGAATCAAGTCCCAAGGAGTGATGCTAGTTTCTATAAAAGAAAAAAAAGCAGGTTCTAAAAGCTCTGGTTCTTCGTTCTCCTTAACTTCCAAAAAAGTAAATGTTAATGAACTAGCAATGATGACAAGGCAGCTTGCAACACTTGTGAAAGCAAGAATCCAAATTGTAGATTCTCTTCAAGCTCTTATCGATCAAGTTGAAAGTGATGTTCTTAGAGTTGTTCTCGCTACTGTTAAAACTCAAGTTAATGAAGGTGTTTCTCTTGCAAAAGCATTAGGTGAACACCCTAAAGTTTTTAATAATGTCTATTGTAATATGGTTGAAGCCGGAGAAGCATCAGGTACTCTTGATGTTGTATTGCTGAGACTTGCTGAGTTTACAGAGTCTCAGGTGAAGTTAAAAAATAAAGTTGTTGGTGCAATGACTTATCCTATTATTATTGTCATTGTTGGATTTGCAATGATGATGCTAATTTTTTTATTGGTTATTCCTCAAATTGCTAAAATGTTTAAATCGGCAAAAAAAGAACTACCAATCCTTACAAAAATTGTTATTGGAATCTCTGATTTTCTGCAAAACTATTGGTATATGGTCATTCTAGGTATGATTTTATTTGTCTTTTTAGTGAGGGCATATATAAATTCGCCATCCGGGCAAAGAAGATGGCATTCAGTTCAATTAAAACTACCAATTGTAGGTAATCTTATCAAAATGATTAATGTAAGTAGGTTTTGTTCGACTCTTGGAACTTTATTGAACTCAGGTGTTCCAATTTTAGCTTCCATGAAAATCGTAAAAAACTTAATTCCAAATGTTTGGATGAAAGATAGTGTAGAAGAATCAAGAATTTCTATAAGTGAAGGTTCCTCAATGGCCGGTCCATTAATGAAGTCTGGTTATTTTCCAACAATGGTTACTTATATGATCTCTCTTGGAGAAAAAACAGGTGAACTTGAACCTATGCTAGAAATTATTTCAGCAAATTATGAAGATCAAGTAGAAGCAAAACTTAGTGGCTTAACATCTATCATTGAACCAATTATGATGATTGGGATGGGTGGAGCTGTTGGATTAATAATATTTTCAATTGTCATTCCCTTAATGGAACTGAATAAAATATAAAGGAGTACGTTATGCAGGTAAATCAAAAAGGATTTAGTTTACTCGAGATCTTAATCGCCGTTACAATTCTTGGACTGGTATTAGGTTTTGTAGGACAAAATTTAATGGGTCAACTAGATGAAGGTAAAATCGACACAACAAGGAATCAAATCATAGGACTTAAAGGTCCTCTAAATGACTTTAAGAGACATTGTAATAGATATCCTACCACTGATCAAGGACTTGAAGCATTAATCTCAAAACCAGGTGGCTTGGAATGTAGAAAATATAGACCTGGTGGTTACTTAGGGTCTGAGACTATTCCACAAGATGCTTGGGGAGAGGAATTTATCTACACCTCAGATGATGGTCGAAAATATGAAATAAAATCTCTAGGTGGAGATATGTTTGAAGGTGGGGATGGAGTAGATGCAGACATCTCTTCTAACGACGAATAGAAAATTTAATTTAGGGTTTTCTTTATTAGAAATCCTTATCGCCGTAGCATTACTTGGATTAACAATTGGTTTAGTTGTTAATCCAAGTACCGGAGAACGAGAAAAGCTCGAGCTAGCAGTCGAAGATATTTCAAGGGCCCTTAGATTTTGTCGTAGTGAAGCTGTTATTCGAAACAAGATTGTTAGACTAAAGCTCGTTGTTAATGATGAAAAAATTCAATACACAGTCGAATATTCAGATAATGCAAATCTTCTTCTACCTGAATATGTAGATGAGGATAGATTAGATAGAAAAGAGAAAGAAAAATTAAAGTCCTCAAAGGAAAAGAGAGAAAAAGGCTTCATACCTGTTGAAGAATTTCAAGATGAAGTCAGAGAAATCAATCCAGATGTAAAGTTATCAGGTGTTTCAACTACCTTATCAAGAGATTTAATTGTAAGTGGTGAAGCTTCTGTATATTTTTATCCAACAGGTCACCAAGATGAAGCATTAATAGTATTATCAACTATAGAAGAAGTTGTTAGTCTAGAAGTAGAAGCTTTTAGAGATAGAATATACGAAAGCTTTTTTCCTATAGGAGAGATTTTACCTGAGCAATATGAGAACACTCTTTATGAAAAAACTAAAGACATTTATGAAAAATGGAAAAAATCTAGGGAGTAATCATTTAGGCCTATCTTTATTAGAGGTCTTAATTGCAACATCCCTCTTTTTTATTTTCTTTACTGCTTTTGTTTCTTCTCAAGCTGATAATTTACTAGACTCTCAACATATGTCAGAAGAATTATTTCTTCATAACCTCGCTGAAAATACAATTAATGATATTTTAATCTCCCCTCCTCCTTTAAAAGAAAGTGGCCTTTCAAAACCTGAAACTAAAAAATTTGAACAAGATGGACTCGATGATTATGAATATGACTTAGAATTTAAACCTTTTGATATTCCAGATGGAGTCATGAAGCAATTTAGTGCTGGTCTTGGAGGAGGTTCTGGTGAAGATGAAGGAGGAGATTCAGGAGAAGATGAGCAAGCTCAAAATCCTCAGACACAAGCATTAAAACTTTTAATGAAAGAATTTCAAAAGAACCTAAAAAAAGCTCTATGGCAAGTTCGAGTTACTATTAGAAATAAAGAAACAGGACAGGAATATTATCTTGCGAGCTTCCTAAGAAATCCTCAATATCAAATAAAATTTCAATTTCCATCTATACCTGCAGGATTTGCTGCACCAGGATCAGGACCCAGTAATGGTCCATAGTCATAATAGAAAAGGATTTTCTTTATTAGAAGTTCTTATTTCTTTAACATTATTATCTCTCATCACAATCTCAATTATCAGAGGGACAAGAAATAGCCATGAGATTAAAGAAAAAGTTACCAGTGAAGACCGAGATAAACTAAATATCTACATGGCCTTAAATATGCTTGAATGGGACTTCTCTCAAGTTTATTCACCATTATACTTTTCAGATAAATTTGATATTCAAACTCTTTCTATTAAAGTTGAAGATAGAGATGATCCTATTTTTGCTCTTAATGAAAAGCTTCAAAGAGTTCTTAATGAAAAATATTATAATAACCCTCTCTTTTTCGCTCCTAATAAAGACTGGATTCCAATTCCAAGATTTAAAGATAATAAAAGTTCCATTGAATTTTTTACGACGTCTCATAGAAGAGTCATTGAAAATTCAAAAGAATCAGTTTTTAATTGGGTCGTATATACACTAGAAGATCCGACTGATAAGGATATTGAATATCATGAGGAAAAATATGCTCAAACAGAAGATCCTCCTGAACAATTAAGTAATTTTGTTCGCTACTCTATGGCCAAAAATCCATATACAGATGGTGATATAGATTTTGACAAAATTCGACCTCAAGTAATTATGGAGAATGTGAAAAGCCTTGAGTTTTCTTTTTGGAATGACGAGAAAGCAAAGTTTACAGACCTTAGATCAATTGGAGATGGAAAGGGTCGTATTGATGCAATGAAAATCACTGTTGTTTATTCTAATCTTTATGGACAAGAAGAAGAGATTGAAAGAATCTTTAGACCACTTTGGCCTTTATACAATTTAAGAGAAAAAGATGATTTTAAATAAAAAGAAAATGAACAATGAAGGTGTAGCAATGTTAATGGTTATTTCAACCATTACTCTTTTATCGCTATTAATGTTCTCTTTTAAATTTGAAACTCAGATTAATAAAATTAAGGCCTTTAATACTACAGGAAAGTATCAAGCAAGACTTAATGCTGAGTCAGGATTACATCTTGCTTTAATTCAATTAGAAATTTATCAAAGCATTTTAAACTATTTGTTAGAAAATCCTAATGTGAAGCAAATGGCTCCCGCAGAATTAATCAATATGGTTTGGAATCAGCCTATCCCACTTAATCTCGAACTTATTGAAGGTTTAGGCTTAATAGAAAAAGAAGCCATGGAGGAGATTAAAGAAAATTTTATGATGGAAGGAAAGTTGGATACGACCATACAAAGTTATGGGAATAAAATCAATGTTAATAGTTTAATTTTATCTTCAGCAAGCAAGTATAATGAATTATTTAAGAGTAGATATAGAGGCCAAACAACAACCTCATCAACTAATCCAAATGCACAAAATCCTCCTGCTAAAGATAAATTTAAAGAATTAGAGGCGAGGTTTAAAGAATTATTAGACAATGCTCTTCAAGGAAAAATGGACTCTGATGAAGATTTTAGAAGTCAATATAGTGGCCTAGATGTTGATGAACTAATTGCTAATATTAAATATTACTTATTAGATGAAGGAGAAGACATTGGTCCTTTATCTACTCAAGTTCAATCTGAGTTTGAAAAAGCTGGCATTACTCCTAAACATGCTCCCATGACTAGCCTCTCAGAACTGAGTCTACTTCCTGCTTGGAATGATGAACTTGTTGACCTTATAAAAAATGAAATTACAGTTCATGGAAAAATGGTAATCAATGTAAATACTATCTCTCCAGCTTGGATTAGAATTCTTGCTCCTGATATAGATGAAGTAAATATTCAAGAATTCTTAAAAAGAAGAAATGATCCCAATGAAGAACTAGAATTTCAAAATGAAGAAGAACTAAAAAGGTACTTTGTAGATCAGCAGTGGGCAGTCGAAGGAGAATTTGAAGACAGAATTACTGTACTGAAAAGCGCGGGTATTGTTTTTGGGATAGAGTCTGAACTCTTTAAAATTGTTGCTACAGGTGAGTTTCAAAATGCCAAATATATAATTAATGCAATTGTGGCCATACCTAGGCTTGAAAAGAAACAAAAAGCATCAAGTACTCCGACAACAACTACAACAACAAGGACCAATACTCCCAAGAAACCAACCTTCGAATATGCTAGACCTAAGGTATTAGAAATATTCGTAAATTAATAAAGATCTGATATCCTTTATATATGTTAATAGTAACTATAGATTTAGGATCTTACTCTACCAAAGTTGTAGAATCGAGATTAGAAAAAAAGAAAATTAAACACATTAATAAATTTGAATTTGTTTTAGATCAAGATCGAATGATTGAAAACATTCAAGAAATTAAAGCTCAAGAAGATGAGAATAAAAACTCAGGTTCTGGTGAGTTAGAATTTTATGAAAAAATGCCTTATTTGAAATATCAAATTAAGTCTGTAAAAAAATACTTAGAGGCCATTCCACCACATACAAAAGTTTTATTTCAATGTCCTATTCATTTGTGTAGTTCGCGATTTTTAGAAGTTCCTGTTAAAAGCAAAAAAAAAGCTGATGCTATGATTCCTTTTCAGCTCGAAGAGGACATGCCTTATAGCTTAAACGATGTACATCTGAGTACCTCTACTAAGAAATCAGAAAATGGCTTTAAAAGTATTTCGAGTTATATTCATAAGAAAACATTTGAACTTTTTCATAAGTATTTAAAAGATCAAAATGCCTTACCTACTTATCTGGCAACTGAAGTCTCTACTTGGAATGAATTCATTTCTAAGTCAAATAAATTTCCAACGAAAGAACCTTTTGCAATTATTGACCTTGGTCATTCAAAGTCGGTTGCTTACTTTTTTAAAAATAAAGAGCTAGTAAGTTATAGTGTTACTTTTTTTGGTGGTGAAGATATCAATGAAATGATTATGTCCGAATATGATGTTGACGTAGATAAGGCCATTGAATTTAAGCATCAAAATGCATTCTTTCTTACTTCTAATCAATTAGATGACGTTGATGATAAGCAAAAAGAATTCTCTGAAAATATGACTCGATGTATTCAAGGATTTATAACTGATTATAAAAGATCTGAACTTGCTTTAAGAGTCCATCAACAAGTCAATATTAGCAATATTTATCTTTGTGGCGGAACGGCTAAAGTTAAAAACATTGAAAACTATTTATCAGAACAATTTCAAAAGCCAGTAGATTTCCTTCAAGATTATCAAAATAATTTTGAATCTACTCCTTTAGAAAGATTTGATTACTTAAGCTTTGCTAATATTAATGCACTTAAGAGCTTTTATTTAAATAAAACAGGTAATAATAACTTCTTGACTGGAGAATATTCTAATACTTCTAGTGAAGATGTCCCTGTTCACTCTATTAGCTTTGTTGGATTAAGAACAGCCATACTTTGTTTATTATTTTGTGCTGGATTTTTATTTGAATCCTCTCAATTAACTAAACAAGAAAAGAAAGTTAATAAAAGTGTTAAAGCTGTTCTTGGAAATACTGCACTTGGTTTTTCTAAAGCTGAAATATCTGGAATAAGAAAAAAACCGGAAAAGCTTTTAAAAAGAATTCAAAATAAAATTAAAGATTATAATAAGGGTATTTCACAAATAAAAACTAGTACTGAAGCTAAAGGTTTAAAAGGATTATTTAAACTAATAGCAGAAGTAAATACAAAATGTGAACTCACTGAATATTCCGATGATTATGATGGTCAAGCCCAAGCAACCTTTTCTGAATGTGAAAGCAACGACATTCTTCGCCTTGAAGCTCTTTTAAAATCTAAAGGGCTATATGATGCTGGAAGCTCCAGCTCGAATCCAAACCAAGGAAGATTAACAGCGGGGTTTCAAATATGAGTCTATTTAACCCAATGAAATCAGTAGATGGTTTTATTTTTTCTAAATGTGATGATTTTAAAAAAAATTCAACCTATCAAAAGATGGCTGATTTTAATGCTTCCATTGAACACGATAGTCGAGACCTTTTTAATTTCTTATTAAGTGCACTTTTTTTCCTTATTCCTATAGCAATCACTCTTGCCTTATTTTTAAAAAATAGTTCAATTAAGTCTGATATCTCCAAAAGAGAAGAAGTAGCTCAAGAAGCTGAAAAGTTTCTTGCTATAAAAAGTAAGACTTTAAGCATATTAAAACCGGTGTTATCTAACCCTAAGATTAATAATCAAAATGATCTTCTAAGCCAAGTAAAATCTGTGGCAGGACAATTACCGAGCAATAAAATTCAAATTACAAATTTTGATATGGTTGAATTAGCAGATGGTTTATCAAAAGTTCAAGCAAATATTACATTCCAAGGTGCTTATAATAGAAACCTTGCTCAGTTCATCGAAAATTTAGTGAATAGAAAGAAGATGTTATTTATAGGATCTAAGATCACTAAAAATCCTGAGACTGATTTATTAAGTGGTGTAATTAAAATAGTACATTTTTCTAAGTAAAGGAATTACGCATGGAAGAAGTAAGAGCTCACAATGTAACAATTGATAGTGATTATAAATGGCCATTTGGTGGTTTTAAATTTTTATTATTTCTATCTTTCCTATTTTCATTATCATTAATTTTAAGTCTTCCATTTAAGAAGATTTCAGACCATATTCTAGCTTCCACTCTTCACAGTTCAGCTAAATGTAATCTTTCTTATAATGATTATAATTTTTCACTATTTATGCCAAAAATAAATTTTGATAAAGTTTCTGTTCCAGCAGGGTGTATAAGTAAAGATCAGCAAGTTTTACCTTTAGAGAAGCTAAGTCTTGGCTTTGGAGGTATTAATTTCTCTCCTCTAGGAGCCGTAGCAAATTTAGGTTTGAAAATGAATAAAACAGAATTTACTATAAAGGCATCTTCAAATGGTAAAGATCATTTGGTTAAAATAGATGATCAAAAAATTGATCTTCCAACAATTACAGCTTTACTAAAAAAATTAGCGAATTTTGATCTTTCTCTAGAGGGAATGGCAAAGGTAAACCTAAATGCTCAAATCAAGAAAAATAAGCTCAAGGCCTTTAACCTTGATATAGAATCAAAAAACTTTTATCTCCCCAAGCAAGCTATTGTTGGTTTTGCTCTTCCTGATATGGATCTCCAAAGACTGAAAGTAAAAGCACAAGGCAAAGATACAAAAATTCTCGTAGAAGAAGTGAACTTCGGAGACGATGATTCATCTCCACTATATCTCCTTGCTAAAGGAGAAATTCTGGCTAATTACTCAAATTTCTCAAGTTCAAACGCTGACCTGGAACTTGATCTTTTCATTGGAGAAGAAGTCAAAGAAGAATTTGCTATGGCCGACATGTTCTTAGCACAATATAAAAATTCTAAAGGTGAGTATAAATTAAAACTCGATGGAAAACTCTCCTCTCCAAAAATGTCTAAGCGCTAGTACCCGAGTAAAGCCCTTGGGCTTGCTAGATTAACTTTTTTTTTGATGCTAAACTTTTCTTGTGGCGTAATTTAGTGAATTTCACGGAGGAAATATGAGTTTAAGTAAAACTGATCTGATTGATAGACTCCAATCTCAATTAGGTTTTTCTAAAAAAGAATCCGCTCATATTATTGATCTTGTTTTTAATATTATGAAAGATACTCTTTCTAAAGGTGAAAAAATTAAGATCTCTGGTTTTGGAAATTTCACAATTAGAGATAAGGCCGAACGAATGGGAAGAAACCCCCAAACAGGTGAGAGAATGAAAATCCCATCAAAGAGAGTTTTAACTTTTAAGCCCTCTGATTTATTAAAAGAAGATATAACAAGCAAGTATAAAAATAGAATTAAAGAAGATGGCAGTGAAGATACTTCAATCTCACCAGAAGACATCATCTCAAAATCAATTAAATTTTTTCAAGATCAACAAGAAGGGAATCAATGAACTCAGTGACACAATCTCATTACTCAATAGAAGAAATTATTGGAATACTTGGTATCAAATCCTACCTTCTAAGGTTTTGGGAATCTGAGTTTGAAGAACTCGGTCCACTTATTTCTGATGATGGGAATAGAATTTATACACCACGTGACCTCGCTATTCTCAAGAAAGTGAAACATCTTCTTATGGTTGAGAAACAATCTCTCTATAAAGCAAAGTCCCTTATCTCTCAAGAATTTGATTTATTTGGAACAAGCTCAATCAGTGAAGAAGTCGAGGAGACTGAACTAGCTGATTTTGAAGATAATACAATTGAATTAGATTCATATCCAGAAGAGAGAGAATATGAAACATTAGAACTTGTAAAAAGTGAACAAACAGACTCACCTACAGAACAATCAATTGCACCTAGTACTGACTCAGAGAGTAGACCTATACTAAAAGCAGTAGAACCAGAAATTAGCACTGAAACCAGACTAGAGATTATTAAACAAAATAATGCTGCCTTAACTGAAGCTCAGCAACATGCAGTAAAAAAGTTAAAAAATATGAATGAGAAGAAGTTAGAATTACTAAGTAAAGCTTCAGAGCTCTTAACTCATACAAAAAAATCGATACATTTATTTAAACTGAAACTAGAGGTTCTCTAGTTTAGTGATTTAGCTAATGCTTTAAATCCATCAAAATCAGTAGCAGCAATTTCAGAAAGCATCTTTCTATTTAAGCTGATATTGTTTTTCTTTAATGAATTCATGATTCTAGAATAATTCGTTCCACAAATTCTTGCTGCAGCATTGATACGAACTATCCAAAGTTTTCTAATATCTCTTTTGAAAATTCGTCTTGTTTTATATTGATTATATAATGCTTTTTCAACAGTCTGAGCAGCATGTCTGAATTTAGTTCTTCTATCGAACTTGTAACCTTTAGCTAATTTTAAAATCTTGTTTCTTCTTCTTCGGGCCTTAAAACCTCTTCTTACTCTAGACATCTATTACTCCTTCTTTAGCTTGGAGAGACATTTAAGTCTGCTTATCTATTTCCCAAGTAAAAGTTATTATTGAATACTTATTTTTTACCTAAACACTTAAGTGCATTAGACATATCAGCAGGTGCTAAATAAAGCGCCTTTCTTTTGCTTCTTTTATAACTAGTCGATTTCTTCGTTAGAATATGTCTAAGATTAGCTCTTTTAACTTTTATCTTACCTGAAGCAGTCAATTTAAATCTTTTCGCAGCTGATCTTTTTGTCTTCATTTTTGGCATATCTAAATCCTTAGAAATCTTAATTAGTTAGTCTGATATTTTTATGAATTATGGGACCATTTGTCAAAGAGACAGAAGACTTAACTCTCTGCAGCAAATTCTTTTGCTCTCTCTTCCCACTTGGCCTTTGTTTCTTTACGTTTTTTCATCGTGAACTCCCAAGCACTTTCTATTTTTTGAATTGAATTCAAAAGTTTAAGAAGTTTTTCATGATCTGGAGTTGAGGTACTAGAGAAAATATTTGTCTTCGCTTTACTCTTAACTCCTGTATATTCGAAATACTCCTCAGGAGTTAACCTTTCACGGATTAAACGATCTTTGCAAATTTCATATTTTTTCTCACTATAAGAATAAAAGTCATCAACTCTACTACTATCCAAATGATCTTTCAGGCACCTGTGAATATTCCACTCTGTATCCCAATAATACACGCCAAAAGTATTAAAAAGACTCGTTCCTTTTAATTGAATAGTAGTAACTAAACTAGCCACTCCTAAAACTTTATAACGATACTTCAATAAAAAATCTATTAATTTTGTTCGTCCTACTATTTTCATTTTCGGCATATAGAGCTCAGTAGTCGGAGCTGAGGCAAAAGAATGAAACTCCATCTTTTCCAATACATCATCTGGAGTCTTTACTTTCGTTTGAAAAAAATATTTTATTTCTTCATAGAACTCATGTCTATCCATGTAGTTTTTAACTATTTCATTTACAGTTAAAGACTTATCATCCAACAATTTTACAATTTCATCCCTATGCTTTGCGAGCTCTATTAAGTTAGGGTGACGAGCTAGTACATTCTCTAAGTAGGGCAAGTAAATCTCTAGCCTCTCTTTCAACTTATATTGAAGAATTTCTCTACCTTCAAGTGAAAATTCACTAAGTCCCTTTTCTCTTTCTTTTAGCTTCTCTATTAATGATTTTCTTTTCGCCAATAAATCTTTTCTTGAAAAGTAAATTTCAGGAACTTCATTAACACTATCATCAATGGTATTATATTCAGGGTGCATCAACTTAAAAGGAAAAGTAACATCCTTAGGTAAATTATCAATTTGGCTAATCAGATATCTGAAATTTACAACTCTTTCAAATATATTATCTAAGTCTGTGTTAAAACTTTGATACCTTATGAGCAACTCATCAATATTTTCTGAGGACTTTTTATAGTCTTCATATCTCTTAGGAGCTTCCTTTATAAACCTAGCCTTCAAGTTCTCTACCTCTTGGACTGCCTTATACGATACTCCTTGAAATGTATCTGCCAAAAAAGAAAGATCTTTGTCTAAGTATATATATTTAAATGAATTCCCATTCAAACTAACCAGTTTTTCTATCCAAGATTGCCTTAACCTTCTAAAAAACTTTGAATTTCTAATTTTGCTATAAAAATTCTCCTGAAAAATATATTTTGAAAAAAGGTGATCTTCATAATCCTTTTTGATTTTTTCTAAGTGGATATCACACTTTCCTTTCTCTCCAGAACTCAGACTGAATGAAATTAGCATTAAAATATAAAATAACTTTCTCACTGATTTCATTATCGCAAAATGATTAATATAGTGCTTAAAAAGGAAGAATTTAACTCAAGGAAATAGCTCGGTTATTTTTTCTTAGACGGACCAACCATAGCAATAATACGATTACCCATCATTTTTTGATTAGACTCAACTACGGCACCCATCTCAAGAATCCTCTCAATAATACTTTGAAACTTCTCTTTTCCAATATGCTTATGGGCCATTTCTCGACCTCTAAATTGCATGAGAAGCTTTATCTTATCTCCAGAGTCTAGAAACTCTTGAGCTTTTCTAAGCTTAACATCTAGGTCGTGAACATCGATATTAGGTCTGAATTTGATTTCTTTAACAGCAACAGTTACTTGTTTTTTCTTGGCCTCATTGGCCTGCTTTTGTTGCTTATATTTATATTTTCCATAATCCATCAGTTTTACAACTGGTGGTTTTGAATTTGGAGATATTTCAATTAAATCTAGGCCCTGATCATCAGCTATTCTTCTGGCTTCAGAGATAGAGACAACACCAAATTGATGTCCATCGTCTCCGAGAAGCCTAACTTCTGTAGCAATAATTCTGTGATTGACTCTTGGTCCAGATTTAGACGGACCGCCTTTTTTCCCTCGATAACCTTTAGAAATATCTAACCTCCATAAAATGCCACTTTGAAGTGACTGACTAAAAAAATACCAACTTGGCTTCTCTCTTTCAAGACATATTAACCCAACAAATTGAGTTTACAGGTCATCACTATTAAGACTTAAGTTCATAATAAGATTTACGTTCAAGTTCTCGGCAAAACGCTTCTTAAGCTTAAATACCTGATCAAGATCCACTACCTTGTAGGTCTCTTCATTCAACTCAGTACATCCTTTATGCTGATAAAACTGAAGAGCACTCTTTACCATGGCCACTGAAAAGCTTTCTTGAAATTGAACCATTCTTCCATGCTCATATTCTAGACCAAAAACTTCTTTGAATGTTTTAATAAATGAATCTTGATTAAATTCAGTTTCTGCTAAATGATCTAGAGTTCTAGCCGCAATATAATAACACTCACTTATATAAGATAAAGAATTAGAAAACACTCTAATCTTTAATGCTACTTGATCTAGTTCTTGAACTGTTAAATTTAAAACTTCTTCTAAGCTCTCAATATTTTTTCCTGTTGCATAAGAAATTGTATCTAATAACTCTTGAAACATTTCCGCCGTACTTGGCAGGTAAAACTCAAATAAAAGCTCACTTCTTTTATCGATTAGGTAACTTCTTAAATCATCAACTGTTGAAAACTTTTTTTCTTTTAAGTGATAGATCACAGTATTTAACATCACTGGTAAAATAAAATGGTGCAAAATCATATTTTTAAAATATAAAAGATGGACTCTCTCTTTAGGTCTCACTGAATAATATATATCTCCTAAGTGTTGGTTTTTAATAACCTTCACTTTCTTATTACCTATTAAAATATTAAGGGCTTCAAGAATATTATTTTTTGAGACATCAAATTCACTAGATAAAGAAGGAGTCAAGGGAATGGAAAAGCGTTTACAATAAGCAAGGATTTCTCTGGCTTTAAACTCAATTAGCTCCCAATTGTTTATTCCTGAAGGAGCATCTAATAAAATTAAAGACAATAAAGAAGTTGGCGTAATTGGCATTCCTTTACCTACCGCTTTAAAGCATGAAAAAGCTAGTTTCTGTGTACTTGCTCTTAAATTATCATACCCTCTTACCTCTATTCCTTGTCCCAAAGTAACGTGTATTGATCCCATGCGCTTATTAAAAAGTTTATAAATTTTAAAAACCTGTGTTATGTGTTCTTTCTTTTTCTTCGCCCCTTTTAGTTCCGATGAATGTGCAGTCTCTTCTGGAACAAATTCGTGAGCAATAGATACAGGAATAAACAAAAGAGTTTTGCCACTTTTAACATATTGGTGAGTCTCAAGAAGCATTTGAAATAATCCATATCTTGGAGAAAGTAATTTTCCAGTTCTTGATCGACCACCTTCAAAGAAAAACTCAACAATTCTTTCTTGTTTTAATAAAGCAAAGATATAAGCATGAAAGCTCACTTTATAAGTGGGATTACCTGCAAACGATCTTCTTAAGAAGAAGGCTCCTGCTTTCTTAAAAAGCTTTCCAAAAAAGAAGATATTTAAATTGATTCCACCTGCTACATAGAGAGGCTTTTTAAAAGTTTTATAAAATAAGTAAGTAAGTGCTACATAATCAGCATGAGATTGATGATTTGGAACGAGTATAATGTGATGTTTTTTTGCTAATTCATCCAGATCGAAATCATAGGGGAGCTCAAGGTTAACTTGGTCATAAAGCTTTCTTAAAGTTTTATCAAAAACCAAAGAGATTTTTTGAACAACTGACTCACTAAAAACACCATGTATCTCTTCGAAGTTTTTCTTTACATCGTTTTTTTCTTCAGGATGATTATTGATATATTCAACTAGCTTAGGATATTCCCAAAAATAATTATTAAAATTATCCAATACTACTTCACCTTTCAGCCCCGTTTTTAATCAATCATATTTGAAAAAAAGATGGGAATTATAATATAGAGTATCGAATCTCTGATGAGATAAAAAAGGAAAAAATATAAAAATGCTTTTGGACTTTTTTGGTATAGTTTTTCAATGCCTAGAATTTGAGCTTTTTTACTCATGGCAATCATGAATTTACTCTTGCCCCAATGCTTTAGAAAAAACTTTAGTTCTTTTTCTATTTTGGAGTCTATTTTAAGAAATACTCCCTTTAATTTGTTTATGATGGCCATTGTTCTTATTTTCACCTTAGTTGTTTGATATATCAAACATATATTTGCCTCTAGCTTCTACATTTCTATGACAAAATAACCTCTTCTCCTATTTATAATATTTTTAGAGATATTTATGCTTTATTTATATAATTTTGATAATAAACTTTCCAGTAATCAAGTCCTTCCTAAAGGAACTTTTTCACTAAATACATGCCAAAGAAACCTAGTTCTTTCTACATCAAGCTTAGAAGGTATTCAACAACATTATGAATGCTACAAGGATACTAAGGCCTATATCTATTTATTAGAAGTTATATGTGGCCTAAAAAGTAGACTTATAGCTGAGAATGAAATTGTAGCTCAATTTAAAACAGCTATAGAACAATATCTATCTCATCATCATAGATCTTATGAAATTACGACCACCTTGCAAAAAATTCTTCAAGATCAAAAAAGCGTTCGATCAAAGTTTTTGAAAGGCATTTCACAAAAAACTTATGCTGCTCTAGCAAAGAAAATATTAAAAAAATCTACTCATAAAAACATTTTAATTCTTGGTTCTGGAATGTTAGCTGAAGATTTAATAAATCAATTTAAAAAATCTCATAACGTTTTTATAACAGCAAGAAATACTGAAAACTTAGATTTACTCATTAATAAGCATCAAATCTCAAAAATTAGTTGGAAAGATTTTAATACTTATGAAGATTTCCAAACAATAATTAATACCATTGGAACAAGTGAACCTATTCTTACCCAAGAATTTCTAATAAATTGGAAAACTCCAGAAAACTTCTTTGTAGATCTTGGAGATCCCAGCATTGCTTATCCTGAAAGTGCAGGTAAAGACAATTATTTAAAACTTGAAGATATTTATAAACTTGGCTCAATTGAGAGCAACGAAAAAATGAAGAAAATTAATGATGCCCAAAGAGAAATTTTCCAAATGAGTAAGCGTAGAATCAAATGGCTAGAAGAGAATATCAAAAGAAGGCAAATACATGAAAACCTTGAAAATAGGAACTCGCGGAAGCTTGCTGGCCAGGTCGCAAGCTAGTTATATAAAAAACATCTTAGAAAAAAATTATCCTGATAAGTCTTTTGAATTAGAAATTATAAAAACTCAAGGTGATATCATTCAAGATAGGCCCTTACAAGAATTAGAAGGTAAGGATTTCTTTACCAAGGAATTAGACTACGCCCTTCTTACAAATGAAGTAGACTTGGTTATTCATTCTGGAAAAGATCTAGGGAGTGAAAGACCTGATGGAATAATCACGGCTGCAGTACCTAAAAGAGCTCTTCCTAATGACATTCTTTTTATAAAAAAATCAACGCAGCAACAATTGATAAAAAATTCTTTTGATAAAGACTTCTTTGTTGTTGGAACAAGTTCTCCTCGCAGAATTGCTCAAATTCCTTATTTAAAAGATTTGCTACCTGGTATGAGTCAGATAACTCTAAAGCATGAAAACTTAAGAGGAAATATTGATACTAGAATACAAAAACTTTTGGATAATAAATACGATGCAATTATTTTAGCTAGTGCTGGAATTGAACGAGTTAGTTATTTAAAAGAAGGAGAAGCTGTTCTTAAAGAACTTATGAAAGATTTAAGTTTTAGTATTTTACCTATCAGAACACATACGCCAGCTGCAGCTCAAGGTGCACTCATTATTGAAACATTGGATAAAAATGAAGATTTAAAAAAAATGATTAATGCTTTAAACCACGAACAAACCAGACAAGAGATCTATCAAGAAAAAAAGATCTTTAATGAAAATGGAGGAACATGTTATCTTCCACTTGGGATTTATGTTAAAAGCGACATCACTTATCAATCAGGAAAAAATCTAAAAGATATAGAAATTAATTCAGTTTCAAGCCAAGTACCTCTTCCTCAAATGGCTAAACAAAATAGTATTTTCATAGGACTCTCAAGAAAGTTAAGTGAACATATTGTAAATGACCAAATGATTGAAAAGAACTCTGTTTTATCTGAACAATCAACGAGCTCCAATAGCTTATTAGCTACAAGCCATTCCATTGAAAACTTTAAAAAATCAAAGCATATAGGTCTGATCTTCTGCTCTGGTATAAACTCAATGAGAGCTCTTGCAAGTAACTCCTATTGGTGTCATGGAAGTTTGGATTCTTTAGGAGAGCAGACCTTAAGTGAGATCCAAAGTTCGAAATCATTTAATCTAATGGCAGATTTTAATGCGCCTTGGAAAGTCTTCACTCATCCTCAATCAAAAAGTGATCTTGGTGAGATCGTCTCTAGTTATGATAGAAAAATTGCACCTATTTCGGCTGAGTTCGAACAAAGGCTAAAGACATGTAAAGTATTTTATTGGACTAGCTTTTTTCAATACCAAAAATACTCAGAACACTTCGAATTTCTATCACAAAATGATATTGTACATTTCACAGGCATAGGAAAAACACACAAAGAATTTGAGCTTAATAAAATTGCTCATACGCCTATTGCTAGTTATGAAGTCTTAATAAATACCTATTTAGACTAAAAGTGAAATTATGAATAATGAACAATTTTTTGAACAAGCACAAATTTATATTCCGGGTGGAGTTCACTCTCCAGTAAGAAGTTTCAAGGGACTTGATTTTTGTCCTAGGTTTATTAAAAAATCTGACGGAGCTTATATCACCGATGAGGAAGGAAAAGACTTTATAGATTTTTGTATGAGCTTTGGTCCACTTATCCTTGGCCATAAACATCCAAAGGTTCAAAGTGCAATAGTTGATGCTGTAAATCGAGGATGGACTTATGGAGCTTGTGAAAAGTACTCACTTGATTTAGCAAAGTTTATTATTGATAGAATTTCTTTTATAGATAAAATTAGATTTGTAAGTTCTGGTACTGAAGCAGTTATGACAGCATTAAGACTTGCCAGAGGTTATACTAAAAAAAATAAGATTATAAAGTTTAATGGCTGCTACCACGGTCATGTTGATTCGATGCTAATAAAATCAGGATCTGGTTTAGCTGGAACTTCTACAGCTTCTAGTTTAGGAGTTACTGAAAATTGCTCTAAAGATACATTAGTCGTAGATCTGGGCGATCTTGATGCTTTAGAGAAGTGCTTTCAGGATCATGATGATATTGCAGCTATTATAGTAGAACCCCTACCAGCAAATTATGGACTCTTAGTTCAAACCGAAGATTTTTTAAGAAAATTAAAGGACATTACAAAAAAACATAACGCTCTCTTAATTTTTGATGAAGTCATCTCTGGATTTAGAGTTGCTTTTGGTGGAATGGCCGAGATTACAGGGATTACTCCTGATATCGTTACTTATGGAAAAGTCATTGGTGGTGGGATGCCAGTTGGAGCTATCGCTGCAAGTAAAGAGATTATGGACCACCTTGCTCCACTTGGTGGTGTCTACCAAGCAGGAACATTAAGTGCTAATCCTGTTGCGATGTGTGCTGGTCTTGCTAATTTAGAAATCTTGGCCCAAAAAGACTTTTATCCAAATCTTGAAAAGCAGACTCAAAAAATTGTTTCTACTTTTAAAGAATGGTTAGATAAAAATACTCAGCATTCAATTATTTCTCACAGTTCATTGTTTTGGATTGTTAGCTCTGATCAAGCGATCTCAAATGTAGATAAAATACCACAAAATTTAGGAGAGAAGTTTAATAAGCTCTCTAATCTTTTACTTCCTAAAGGAATATATCTCTCGCCTAATGCTTATGAAGTTGGTTTTGTCAGTCAGGCCCATACGGATGAGGTGATTGAAGAATTGAAAAAAAGATTATGGAGTTAAATAAAAACAGAAAATGGCTCTATAGTGCAACCATCATTTGGCTCTTCATTGTTTTAGCAATGGGTTCATGGTGGTTATATGTCGCTTATAAGTTAGCTAGTATTCTTAATGATCAACAAATCGAATCGGTTTTTAGTTCAAACCTCTATCGAATGCTCAAATGGGAAGGAAGTTTTTTCTTGCTGCTTCTGGTAGCCGCAACTTCTTTAGTCGTTTTTTTATTCTTTAAAGATCAGAGAAAAAATGACGGTCTTCAAAAGTTTTTCACTGGACTTACACATGAATTGAAAACTCCCCTGGCAAATGTAAGACTTCAAACTCAATTCTTACTTGATTTATTAAAAGATAATAATAATCCCCAAGTTAATAAAAGCTTAAATTTCTTAAATGCTGGTAGTTATGAATTAGAGGATCGTTTTGATAATATGCTGCAACTTTCAAAATTAGAACTGTCTGGCTATTTAAATATGGAATGTATTAATCTTAAAAGATTTATACAAAATATTTTCTCTAAACATCCAGACAAGGAATTAAAATGCGTGCTCAAAGATAATACTCAATCCAGTGATGTCTTAATTGATCAATACGCACTCAAAATTATTCTTAGAAACTTAATCGAAAATACTTTAAAGCATTCAAAGAATAAGCAGGTCTCTATTGATTTAGATGAGTTAAATTATCAAGGTAAAGATTTTATCACTCTCAAATATAGTGATGGAGGTCAATTTTCAGGTGAAACTCATAAGTTAGGACAATTATTTTATAAACATAATTCTCATCAAGGTACAGGGATTGGGTTATACTTAGTCAAAAAGTTCACTGAACGAATGAATGGATTATTTAAAATGAATAACGAACACGAGCTTAGTATAGAATTAAGTTACCAGGCCTCAAATGTATAAGGTTGTTATTGTTGAAGACGAAGAATCTTTAGGTGAAATTCTTAACGATTATTTAAAATCAAAAGGTTTTGAATCTCATTTGTTTAAAACTTATAATGATGCCAAATCTTATTTTGTTAAAAACCATAAAGATATAAAGGTAAGCCTTTTAGACATTGGGCTTCCTGATGGAAGTGGACTTGATTTAGCTAAAGAGATGAGATCGATTAATAGTGAATGTTTATTCTTATTTTTATCAGCACAAAATGATCCACAAATTAGGCTTCAAGGGCTTGAACTTGGAGCTCAAGATTATATCGTTAAACCTTTTGAACTAAAAGAGCTTGAACTTAGGTTAAATAGAATTTTAAAATTAGATCAAAAACTTAGAAACCTACCTGATGAAATTGGTGTTGGTAAATTAAGGATTTTCTTTTCAAATTATCAAGTTCAAGACGCCGACGGGACTTTTATTGACCTATCTCAAAAGGAATGTGCGATATTAGAGCTTCTCTATATTAATAAACATAGAGTATTATCTAGGGATGAAATTATTAATAGTGTTTGGGGAGAAGATAGTTATCCATCAAATAGAACAGTTGATAATTATATAGTGAAACTTAGAAAGTGGGCTGAGACGGATGATTCTAATGTATTAGAGATACAATCAATAAGGGCCATAGGATATAAATTAATAATTAAGGAATAGACGATGAATATTTTTGAACAAAGAGAAAATGGAATGCAACCCGTATGGTTTATGAGACAGGCCGGAAGATATCATTGGCATTATCAGGGCTTTAGAAAGAAACACTCCTTTATGGAGCTTTGTAAGAACCCAGAACTTGCCTGTGAAGTAACTCTTGGTCCAATTGAGGATTTTAAGTTTAACGCTGCCATTATGTTTTCTGATTTATTATTTCCTCTAGAGCAGATGAATCTTGGACTTCACTATAATGATGGGCCACCAAAACTTGAGACTTATTTAAGCAATGCTGATCAATACAAAAAAGTTAAAATCATAGAGCCTGCTAATACTTTTTATAAATTTCAATCTGATACTTGTTCATTATTAAAAGAAAAACTTCCAAAAGATGTGACTCTTCTTGGATTTGTTGGTGCTCCGTTTACTCTTTATACCTATGCCACTGAAGGTGGACATAAAGGTTCACTCATTGCTTCAAAAACTGGATTATATGATGGAAGGTGGCAGAGATTCTTGGATATATTGCTCCCTAACCTTTTAGAAAATATCTCTATGCAATTAAATGCTGGAGCTGATGCTATCTGTTTATTCGATACTGCAGTGGGTGAACTTGGATTTGAAGATTATATGCGATTTATTAAACCAGTGATTAATCAAATTGCTGATAGCGTGAAAGCAAAGCATCCTGATAAGAAAATTATTTATTATACTAAGCAGACTCACCTTAGATTTTTAGAAAACCTTCAGGCAAAATCAATTGATGTTCTAGGAATTGATTGGCGTATTGACCTTGTCGATGCTCTAAAGACTCTAGGCAAGGACTATTATGTTCAAGGTAATATTGATCCAGTTTGGTTACATCTACCATGGGAAGATTTAGAGAAGAATCTACAGACCTTTACGACTAAAATGCAAGAGCATCCTGAGTTAAAAAAGAAATGGGTTGCTGGACTTGGGCATGGTGTATTACCTAAAACTCCTGAAGAAAATGTGAGAAGAGCAGTAGAGTTTATTCAAGGTATTTAAACTTTTTTAATTAAAACACCACTTGTGAATTTGAGTTCAGAATCGTCGACATTCTCTTTGAATAGATGTGTGAAGTGATCTTTTAATACTTCTTCTAGATAGAGCTCTATTTCATCAACAATATCGAGTTTATAACTAGTTATAAAGTTCTTTCTTGCTTCATCATTTATTAGATCAGGATTACTTATGAACTTTTTAAACTCCTCAACACTGATTCCATAGCTCTTAGAGTCGATTTTCAATTGAAACTTAAGATACTTTGTTAAAAAGAGGGCCTCAAAGTCGATTTCATCAAAACTATAATTTAAATATTCTAAGTCTTTAAAGCTTGCTAGTTCACTTTTGAAATTTTTCATAAGAGGAGCAAGATCTAAAAGTAAATCCGACTTATTCTTAAAGTATCTATATTTTTCTAAAGTTGAAATATTTTGGATTTCACCATGGATTTTTATCTTTCGATTCATATCAAAGAGATCTTGCAAAAAGATAATAAAGAAATCTCCAAGGAAATAATCTTCTCTTGAAAGGTTACAGTTTTTCAAAACTTTTTTAATCAAAACAATTTGATGTTCAACTAAGGACCTTCCAATCAGAGCGAGATCTTTGAAACTAAAATACTTAAAAAGGCTTTTTTCATTTAATTGAGTCTTTAAATGATCTTTAAGGTAATCAAATGCTAAAGCAATATGGCCTTGAGTTTCAAGAGAGTCATTCATCAAATCTTTATCTTCTTTTTTTAAACTTGAATTCAAGGAGAATCTAGCATTGAGAGTCCTAATATAATCAATAGGAAGAAACTTTAACACTTTTTCATCCTCAACTTTTATAAGCTCTGCTTTGATTTCATCTTCAATAGAATCAAACTTCTTTGTTGCTTCTAATTTATAACCTTCGAAATTACTTTGTTCATCAACCTCTGTGGCGATATAAGATTTCTTTAATCTAGCATCAATGAGTTTTTCTATTTTTTGAAGACTGAGAATTTGATTTGCTTTAAGAGCTTCATAATAATCAACATAACCAACATCATCCAAGCGACCTCTTTTTAAATTATATTCAGTTTCCTGAATATCAAAGTAACTATCAGAAATAATAGTCATCAACTCAAGTTGACTCTTCTCTACTCCAAGTTGAGCGTAAAAATTTGTCATTAAGTATTTGAATTCATCGACTAATTTAAAGTTCTCTTCATACTCAATAAGAAAAGAAAAATCATCTGTAATAAAAAAGTTATCATGATCAGGATAAACGGGATGTTCATTATCAAAGGAATAGATATTAAACTTTCCTTTTAAATAGAGCTTAAAATTATCATTAGTAACAAACTCTCCACAAAGTTTTAAATCTTGAGTTGAATAAATAATTTCTAACCATTTCTCAAAGCTCTCAAGGTCGTAATCTTGTTTATCCCAACAATCTAAATCAATTAAAAACTCTCTTTGATTTGAACTAAGCATGGGCATCGCTCTTGAGATTTCCTGAGAGGTACCATTTCTAATAATAAAGTATAGAGGCCATAAAGGAATATTTGAGAGCTCTTTACCAGAATCGAGGTATTGCTCAAGAGATAGCTTTTCTTGATCAAATCTTAATAATGAATAAGGGTTTTTACTCAACCTGAACCTTTTTTCGACTATTTAAGAATTTATCAAATATGCCGATATATGTTATAATTGTACTTAATACAGAGTTTTTTTACTAAATGTAAAAGAGCTTGAAAACCCTAAAAGGAGAAGATATTGATTACTATAAAAGGATTCAATTCTTAAAACTTAGTTAAATCTACTTCTGAGCCTCTCATAATAGATTTCTTTTAAGTTTTAAGAGCTTTAAAGGAAATTATTATGAAAAAACAACATACAACATTACAAAACTCAAAAAAATCTGCTTCTGTTAAAGTAGCTACTCTTAAACCAACAAATTCAATGAAAAAACCTAAGAGTTTTATTCCATTGAAAGTGAGGAGTTTGAAAGCTGTTTTTAATAAGGTTAATACTAAAAAATAAGAATTACTGTTCTTGTTTTAGCTCTGAGACTATTTTTAATCTCTCTTTATACTCTCTATAAAATGTATAGGTTGAATCACTTAATTCTTCGATCTCACTTCTACGACTATCTCCAAGTAATAAACTCAGAAGGTGATCAGAAACGATATTCACATTTCTTGTAGTAATTAAGAGAGAGTTTAATAAAGCAATACAGCTCTCTTTTTCAAAAGTTACAGTATCTATATCACAGATATTCAATTTTTTCTTCTTTTCTTCATGAAGTTTTACTTTCTGATCTAAAAGATAATTTTTTTCGGCTCTTACCATACCTTCAAAATCTTTTTTATCTATCAACTTTTCAACTTCAGGCTTTGTAGTAGTTGGACTTGAAGGCTCATTTGAATTAATCGGCTCAGGTACTTTAGTAGTAATCCCTTTTCCTCTATCGCTAGCGTCTCTACTGCCTTTTTTGTCATCAAATGGAGTATTTTTACAAGCTACTAGAGTAATTAAAATTATTAAAATTATGTTTTTCATGACTTTCCTTCAAATTTTCGTCCATATTAGTTCAAAAACTCAAGAGATGTGCTCTTTCCAATAAAAATTACATCCTTTTTAGTAAATCATCCCCTTGCAATAAATTATTGGCAATACATAAAAACTCACTTTAAATCATACTCGATTCTAAGTAGTTTAAATTATTAGTAAAAGTCAGTCTTTCCTTAAATTTTCTTAGACTGTGATTTAATACCTATAACTTACAACGCCCTTGCAGATTAAAGTTATCGGGCAAAAAGGTTAGAATATGTTGTCTCAATCATCTCAAAAATCGAAGAAATCTCTGCGCGCATTTAAGTATTTATTTATCCGACCGATTAAGTCAGTACAAAAGGAAGTTATTATGAAAATAATTTATGCACTCTTTTTAATGACCTTCGTGTTGGCCTGTGGCCAAAGAAGTCTAGATGCTACTATAGATGCTCAAAAGCCTATAGAACCAAAAGTAGGTGAAGCAGTCTTTGATTTCTGTACACTGGATCCCTCATTAATAGAACAAAAAGTTAAGTTTTTATTTGTTTTAGATATTTCAGGATCTAATGCTGGACCATCAAATAATCGTGATGCTACAGACCCCGATAGATCTCAAAGATATGACTCTCTAGTAAATTGGTTAAATGATAGAGATGATAATCCCTATGAATATTTTAGTTTAATTGAATTTGCTGGAGACTCAGCTGACGTTGCCCCAGGAGCTTTAAATGGACCTGATGCACCTTTTGTTAAAACAAATGCTGACTTTGCTAATGTTGTTTCAACACAAAAAGGAGCTACAAGTGATGGTGGAGGAACTCCATATTTAAAGTGGGAAGATGCCGTTTTAAATATTATTGAAGCTGATGCTCAAAAAGCAATTGAAGAAGCGGAAGCTAAAGAAATTCCATTAATTACTTCAAAGTATGTTGTCGTTGTATTATCTGATGGAGTTCCAACTGATGATGGTCCTCCATATTCACAAATTTTTAATAAATTACAAAACCAAATTATGACTTTACCAGTAAACCCTATTGTTGGAGAGGCAATTGAATCATTAAATGTAAATACTGGTTACTATTATAAAAATCAAGATTTACCTATTGCAAGAGATTTATTAGAAGAACTTGCTAATGTTGGGAAAGGTGAATTTTACGCATTTGATACAGGAAGTGGAACCATTGATTATGATCAGTTAACAAGAGTCTTTTTCAAGAAAGTTTCAACTACTTTATTAGATGTAACTTTAGAAAACGTAAACTCAATTTGGGACCTTGAATCTAAACAATTAGTTTCAGACCTTGATGGTGATTTATTATCTGATAAGTGGGAAATTTTACTTGGATCAAATCCACTCAAAGCTGATAGTGATGAAAATGGTATTAGTGATGGGGCTGAGGCTGCAGTTAGTGCTGATGGCTTTCCATGTAAAGATAAAGCTTGTGATCCTGAGAATGCTTTTGAGTTCACTGGATGCTGGGAAGATGGAGTTAATAAAGTTGGAATATTAGATACAGATAATGATTTAATTCCAGACTGTGAAGAAAGACTATACTCAACAAATGAATATAAGTGGGACTCAAACGGGAATAGTATTCCAGATCATCTATTACATAAGTTTGCTCTACCTTCTACGGCCAGGAATGATGAAAATAATCCAACTCCTCCTGCAGCAACAGTTGATTCAGACTTTGATAATGTTAATAATGCTCAAGAAATAAAATTAAATACTTCTCCTATGTTAGATAATCAATCTATCCCTGGATTGAAGCCGCATAAATACACAGTTAAGCATGTTGAATATAGACCATTTACTCAACAAAACTGTTATGAGGTAAAAGTTGAAGATATAAATGTTTTTTACGGCGATGATAAAATGAGATTTTTTGTTTATGAAAATGAAAAAAATCAAACAGGTCGATCTGTTCTTAGAATTTTCGAGAAGAGGATGACTAATGGTTCTGTCGAAATGAGTGAAGCAGACCTTATAAAAACATCAAAGTAATATTAATAATTAGGAGCACCTACATCAATTAAAATATTGTGTGGGTGATTTTCCTTTAAACTTGCTGAAGAGATTTTAATAAACTGAGCTTTTTGAGATAATTCTTTTAAATTAGCTGCACCGACATATCCCATTCCAGATCTCAGTCCCCCTACTAATTGATAAATAAAATCACCCAATGGTCCTTTAGAATCGATCAACCCTTCAATCCCTTCAGGAACAAGTTTTTTCTTTTCCTGAACTTCACTTTGGCCGTATCTATCTTTCGATCCCATACTCATCGCAGTGAGAGAACCCATCCCTCTATATCTTTTATACTTAACACCTTCATGAATAACAGTCTCAGAGGCCGCTTCATCACAACCAGCTAATAATGATCCTAACATCACGCAACTTGCACCTGTAGCGAGAGCTTTAACGATATCTCCGGAATGCCTAATTCCCCCATCTGCAATAAATGGAATATTCACTGATTTTAAATATTCAGAACAATTTACTAATGCTTGAAATTGCGGAACTCCAATACCTGCGACCACTCTAGTCGTACAAATTGATCCAGGACCTATTCCTATCTTAACAGCATCTGCACCTGCTTCAACAAGTGCCTTAGCTCCCTGCTCAGTTGCAACATTTCCTGCTATAATATCCACTTCAAAAGCTTCTTTGTACTTTTTAACTTGTTCAATGACACCTACTGAATGCCCATGAGCTGTATCTATAACTAAAGCATCAACTCCTGCCCTTATTAAGGACTGAGCTCTTAAAAATTCTTGCTCTCCTACTCCAGTAGCTGCAACAACCTTTAAGTTCTCATTCATTTTTGCATTCACAACTTCAAGAACTTGATCTTCAATTGAATAGTTTTTGTGAATCACTCCTATTCCACCAAGTTTAGCCATTTGTGAGGCCATCGCTCCATCAGTCACTGTATCCATCGCACTAGAAGCTATAGGAATTTCTAAAGTTATGTTTTTTGAAAATCTAGATTCAGTTTTTACCTCTCCAGGTACTACTTCTGAGAAATTAGGTAAAATAAGTACATCGTCATAACAAAGGCTTGTTGTTGATAAAATCTTCATAGTATTACCTAACAAAACTACCCTGCTTTTAAAATAGGAAAAATACTCGAGTTCTCTGAGAAGGTAATATTTTCACCTTAAACGTCCGAAAAACATACCATATGAACTATATCATTTTATTAGTATTGATTCTTCCCGTTTTTTTAATCTTCAGTCTCAAGAAGAAAAATATTCAGACTGAGGTCATTCAATTGCCAAGAAAAAAACAAAACAATGAAGAAACTGATAAAGCGGCTTAAATTTAGTTCAACCAATGAAAAATTGAATAAGCATAAATCGAAATTAAAACGAAGCCTGATTTTCGGGCCAAGTATCCTTTAAAGAAATTCATCGCCAATATATACAAACTCATTATAACTAAAACTCCAATTTCAAAATCTAAAGGCTGTGTTATTTGGTATTTATAAAAGGAAGTTGTTCCTAAAACAAGACACAAATTAAAAACATTTGAGCCAAGGATATTTCCTAAAATTAAATTTACATCTTTATTCTTTACAGTAGCGATGATTGTTGTAAAGAGTTCTGGAGCGGAGGTTCCAAAGGCAAGAACTATTGCCGAAATAATATAATCTGAAATCCCAAGCATTTTTCCAAGATCCGAGATTGAGCTGACTAAGTATTTCCCAGAGATAAACATTAAAACTAATGCAACAAATAAAACTCCCCCAGCTTTAATCATGTTTTCATCACTGCCAACTTCTACATTTTCATCTAGCCCAGAATCAGCAAAAATAACTTTCCACATATATAAAACAAATAAAACTAAAAAGATTGTCCCTGTTATTGGATTAAAGGTCTTTAAAAAGAAGTAGAATCCTGCAAGCACTAATGTGATAAAAAGGTGAAAAAGAATTTGTTTTTTCTGAATTGTTCCTTTTAAATTTACATTTTGAACTAATGCAGCAATCCCTAAAATCAAAGCCGTATTTGAAATATTTGATCCTAAAATATTTCCAAGAGAGATTGCTTGTCTACCTTCTAAACAGGCAAGGTGAGATACTATTAACTCAGGCAAAGATGTTCCAAAACCTATAAAAAATATACCTATCGTAAGAGGTGAAAAGCCTAATTTTTTACCAATTTTTTCGGAGCTTTCTAAAACAAAGTTGGAACTTAATAAGAGTCCTATCAAAGATACAACAAAAATTAGAAAATGGTTCACAATAGCTCCTTTAATAATATCTCGACACAACTATTTATTAAGTATAATTTATTATCTATGAAAAGTATTTTATCTTCAATACTTAATAAGTTTAGTAAGAAGTCTTTTAAATGGTTTAGTATACTCGGGTGTTTCCTAGGTGATCTTCTATTTATTCTTTTTTATAAAACTGCTGTGTTGATCCCTGAAAATTTCAATAATTTTCTGCAAGAATACTCATGGATCGATAAGATTAGTCGAATCCAAAATCTTCCAGAGACATCTAAACTCGAAATCTTGAAACTTATAGTTTTATCTCTAAATGTATTCATTATTATCTATTTAATCATCGCTCTTTTTTTCTACTTCTTATTTTATAAAGAAAAAAAATGGGGAATTGACTTTGTTAAATCTGGAACTGCTTTATTCGGTATACTCTTTAGTGTTGTTACGGTTCTTGAAGCTTTTTCTATTTCAATATTTTGGGCATTTGTATTTATTGCCTTAATTCCTATTTATATTATTATTTTTTTCGGAACGAGAAAGTTCTTTTAAAATACGTATAAATGCATACCTAGTTGCCAATATAAACTCTGATCTGCATAACCTGTTCTTGTAAAAAAAGCGAAATTTCCAAAACGATTTTCAATATCTAGGTATGGTGAAATACCTAAAAATGTTTCTCTATCAGTTGTATAAGTATTACCAGTTCCCAGGGTTTGAAAGGAAGATTGCCTATAAAGAGCATCTACTCCTAACCCCAAACTTAACTTATTTTTTTCAATATCATACTTTAATCCAAGTCCAAAGGTAGCTCCTATAGATGGAGTATTGGCTTCAAAAAAGTCAAAACTTGAATTTGGTTCAGTTTCAGTATTACTAATACCGTAGACAAAGTGAGCATGAGTATGAATATGAAAACGACCAAGATCTAAAAATTCAAAATTAATCCCTAAACTATGACCTCGAAAGTTTAAAACTGCAGAACTATTAAGATTGCCTTGATTGACCAAGCTTATTAATTCCTGCCAACTGATATAACTATAACCAAAAGCAAACTTTTTCCCTAATTTTCCAACTTGTTCAGGTTCATCATTATCTTCTAATCTATCGCTAACATCACCATCATCTGGAAGTTCCATATCATCACCATCATCTGGAAGCTCTATATCATCTCCCCCGGTGTCCTCCCACTCTTTATCTATATCATCAATATTTTCTCCACCTATTTCTTCGGTACTCACTTCTGAGGACTGGTCTACTTCACTTTCACCATCACCAGTTTCTTCTTCCCAACTTAATGATGCATCCATTGCCTCATCTATCGAGGTATCCTTTTGGTAAGTATAACTCTCTTCTTCTTTCTGGATGTCTTGTTGAGTTTGAGTTCTTGATTTCTTAGAAAAGGTTAAATTCTTCCCTTTTACTCCCAAAAGTTTCAAGAATTTATTAGAATTATTTTCTTCGTAACCAAAATACTTACAAAGATAAAATGCATTTCTAGAAATTACTAAATTCTCTCTTTTTCTTTGCTTCAGATAAATATAAGCTTCAATTTTTCCAAGAAAATACCAAAGCTTTAATTGAAAATCAGAGAATTCAAAACTATCACCATATTGTTGAACATGTTGAACATAATCTCTTATTTCTAATTTAGGCCGATAAAGTTCATGTTCTTGATAAGTTAGTGTTATTTTTTTTCTTACTTCGTAAATCTTCTCTATTCCAGAATATGCCTGAAGCGAAAAGAGTAAAAATAAAATAAAAAATCTTATAACCATATATGTGTCTGTAAGAGTATTTGCTTACTATCCTCTTTATTTCCTTTTCCTTGATCTTCTCCATACCTTCGCAATAAACCTATCTCAGCTCTCCACTCCATTCTTTGAATTGGAAAAAATTGAAAACCTAGTAAAACTTGCCAATTAGAAAAAGGCAGAGAACTTGCTGCAGCTCCAGTACTACTTGTAAAAGTCGTATTTCCGTAATCAAATGTTTGTAATAAGTTAAAGCCTCGAAATAAGTTTATTGAATTTTGTACAAATCCATACATCAGCTGTGTATCTTGTGTCGCTCCGGAGGTCAATGAATCTGTTTTTATCATCATTCCAAATTCAGCTAATAAACTTGATCCCTTTCTGAAACCTAGCTTTGAATGAAGTGCCGCCATTAATTTAGTAGATGTATCATGAGTACCATAATAAACAGATGCTCCTATTCTTGCTTTTTCAGAAAGAGAAAATTCATGCTTAGTTGAAGCTCCTAAAAAGTTTCCTGCTTCATTTACTAAAACATCTCCTGCAAAAATCTGTATTCCACCTTCTATTTTATTTGAGTACCAGTGATATGTAAGTCCATAGGTTTGATCATTTTCAGCTAATCCTATTCCTCGTTTTGCGGTTACAGTGTGATCTGGAATCCGTAGGCCATAAAGAGGATCAGTTTTTCCAAGGTAAATTCTGTGACGATCGCCAAGAGCATAAGCTAGGTAATGCTCCCTAGAATATAAAGTTTGCTCTCCTGGAGGAACTCCTGGTGAACTTGCGGCTGGAGCCAAACCTATAGTTCCTGACATCCATAACTTATCTTCTGAAAACTTTAAAACCACATTTAAATCTGTTTGCATGTGAAGATAACGAGCTTCACTACCACCGCTTGATGGAAGATATAAACCTCTATAATCAATAGATGGCCTTAACCAAGTTTGTTTTGGTGTATTAAAAAAGAAGCCAGATCTGGAAGCAAGCTTTTCTTCATCTGTCGAATTAGAAGTAAACAATCTCCCGGCCACCATGGTTGCACCAAGGGCCCGCCCATAATCATTTAATGGACCATTTCCAAATGCATTATAATGACAAGTTAAACAGCTCCCATATCCATAGCCTATGAAATTAGCATATGAATACGCACTTGAACTTATAAATAAAATGAGTGTAATAATTAACTTTAGCACTAAGCTTATTATTTCGAATGTTTAAGAGGTCTGTAAAGAAAGAATAATTAAAGTCCGTTTATCCAGTCAGCTAAAATCTTGCCATCAGCTTCTGATAATTCAGAACCATCAGATGATCCTCCATTTCTCGGCATATTTGTATTACCAGCTGGAGTTTTTCCCGCGATCTTAGTTCGAATATAGAAAATAGACGCAGCAGCATTTCCTTGATTTATAAAATTGTCATTATTTTCAAGGTCGATAAATTCAGCTTCTGTTAAGTTTAATAATTGATTTACACCGGCAGTCCTAAAACCATTACTAGTAGCGTGGTGACAACCTGTACAGTTTTGATTTATTACATCCCTTGCAGCGATCCACCGAGCATTATTAGCTAAGGTGGTTGAGGTTGTCTGACCTGGCTCAGTAGTTGAGGTTGTTGTCGTTGAAGTTGAAGTCGTCGTTGTCGTTACACTCGCACTTGCAATAAAATCTTCAACAATCTTTACTTGTGAAGAAGTTAATTTAGGAAGTCCCTCTGGTGGCATTCTAGAATTTCCTCCGTCAGCAATAGAATCATAAAACTGAGATGAATCTTTATCACCATCTACTATTAATGCAGCACCATCAACTGTTGCTTCTAACCATTGTTGAGCAGTTGTTAACCTGAAGCTAGGACTTGTTTCATACTTATCATTTGTATCATGGCACCAAATACATTTTTGTTCTACTAAGTTAAAGAATTTTTTAAATTCTTCTGTCCCTTCTACTGATGAAACAACACCTGGTTTTGTTGTCGGTGTTGTAGGCGTCGTTGTAGGAGGAGCTTCTTCTTCTTTTATTGAAACAATCCAATCTAAAATAACTTTCTTTTCCTCTTCAGAGAATTCACTATCTTCTTTAGGCATTAAGCTTCCAGTATTAATCCCGCCATTAAATAAACTTTGATATAATTTTGACTCGACTGGTTTTCCAGCAACAATATATCTCGAGTCGATCAAGCTTTTCTCAGAAGAGTTCTTCCATGAGTTGTGATAACTTGTATGACAACTTACACACTTCGAATCAATTAACTCTTTAGCTGCAAGAAACTCAGGACTTTCTTCGCCAGGTACAGTTGAAGGACCTCTACCATATTCTTCAGATGAGTTTCTTATTGGCTTACAGGAAAAGGTAAATAAGAGTATTATTAAAATCTTCATTGATAAAATTATACGATAAAACAGCTTAATATCTATCATGTGATATTTTCCTCTCAATTACCGCTTAATACTCTCAAGTAATGCCCAGAAATTTTGCCTTATAATTTATGCCAACGAAATTTGTGCCCATTTTAGTTTGATACCATTTTATGCCCAGAAAAATTGCCGCTTTCTAAACTTGATAGATTTGCTAATTAGCTAAAATCACTAAAGTTTTTAACTATTTCACCGATAGGAAATTGATAAGATGATAAAATTATCCTTAAGAGGAAAACTTATGAAACTTTTTTTAGCCATGTTTATTATTTTTATACCATCAGCTTATAGCTTAACAAATTTGCAATTAGCAATGGAGATGTATGAAAGAATCGCTGGAGCTCAAACCAGAACCAATGACCCTGTCATCGTAAAAATGAAAACATTATTAGACCAAGGCAATAAAGCTGGCGCTGCTGCTGAAGCTACAAAAGTAGATTCGTTTTACAATATTACTCTTCTAGAGTGGTCAAAAAAGTTTTTTGACCCTGAAAATGCAAATAGTATAGACGGAGAATTAACTGATGCCTCTGCAACTTTAATTGGTATGATTAGAGATGATGAACCATTTAACAAAATCTTCACTGCTGACCTTCTTTACAAAGTAGATGGCGTAGCCGCTATCAGAAGAAATAATAATGCTCACTATGTTAGAGCAACTACCGACAATGTTAACCTCGCTCAAAAATTAGAACCTGATACGATTTCAAACGTTTATGGAATTGCACCAGATGCAACTGCAGGAATTTTTACAACACGAGGCTTTGCTCAAAGCTTCTTAGAAGCAGGAACAAATAGAGCTGCAATAAAATTCATAAATAACCACTTGTTTTGTTCAGAAATGGAGCAAACTGGAGATAGTACTAGACCAGGTCAAAAAATTGGAAGAGATGTTTTCTTAATTCCAAATGAATCAGTACCAGATCTACACCAAACATATTGTATGTCATGTCATACGGCTATGGATGCAATGAGAGGAGCCTTTGCTCACTATTCTTTTGATAATAATCAACTTGCATATACTCCTAATAGTGTTCATGAGAAATACAATATTAACCCAGAAAATAATAGAACAGGTTTTAAAACTGTAAATGATTCTTGGATTAATTATTACTCAAAAGGTGTTACTAAAGATTTTAACTTTAAAGGAAATCAATCTGGTAATGGCCTAAAATCTCTTGGGAAATCATTAACAAACTCATCTATCTTTTCAAAATGTATGAGTCAAAAAGTATTTGAAAAAATTTGTCTTCACAAGCCTGTTTCTGCCAAAGAGAGAAGCATTGTATCAACGCTTGGAGTAGAGTTTACAAATAATAATTATAATATGAAAAATTTATTTCAAAAAATGGCAGCTACAGTAACTTGTTATCAAGAGTAAGGATTTATATATGAAAATGTTATCACACACAATTTTAGTACTTTTACTTATGTCTTGTTTAGGAAAAGTTAGAGGTGTTCAAGGTGAAACTGGTATTGAAGAAGTTGTAGATGGAAAAAGTACTCCCCCAACAACAACTCCGACCACTCACCCAAAAATTGGAGATGCTCACGATCCAGATCGATTCGTTTCCAGTGTAGGAATGAAAACTTATTCAGCTCTTAATCAGACGATGAGTAATTTAACAGGAATTGCTAGTACAAATCCTAGAATCCAAGCTGCTTACGCTGACTTAAAATCATCACTACCAAATGCAAATGAACTAAATAAGTATAACGCTTCTGCTCAAAAAGCAGTCGCTCTTTTAGCAGCTGAGTATTGCAATGAATTTAAAAATACTCCAGCAAGGTATCAAGAAATCGTGCCAGGACTTAGTGCAAGCTCAATTAATCCTCAGGCCATTGCTGAAGGTTTTGTTCGAAATTTCTGGGGTCGTGAAGATATTGCTTTTCAAAATGAGGCAATAAAAGAATTTCTAATTACTATTAATTCAATTAATTCTGGAGCCGGTAATAATACTCAAAAATTAAATAAAATAGTTTTTTCAACATGCCTAGGTACTTTATCTAGTTTGCCAATTTGGATGTTATAAAAAATAACTCGGAGAACGTATGAGCAATAAATTAACAAAATTTGAAAAGTTTTTAATTAAGCAAGAACTCGAAAGACTTCGTAAAGAAGACAAGGAACAATATGAGTTCATTCGCGAACATGAAAAGATGTACTCAAGAAGAGACTTTATGGGAGTGAGTGTCCTTGGTGGATATTCAATGCTTGCTCTTCCTGGAATCCTATCTTTGATTTCTAATAAAGCCAATGCTCAAGACATGGAAAAAAAATGTGGAGATAATGGTAATACTCCAGCAACTGATGAGTTTGCAGGAAATTTTCATATTGAATTAGCAGGTGGTGCTTGTCTAGGAGGAGCCTTTGTTCCTTATAGAAAAAATGGTGCTCCATTATCAGCAGCCGGTTATGCTAAATTTGGATTTTCACCAGGAATTATTCCTTCTAAGGACAATACGACTTCTGACTTTGGTGCTGATATCCATACAGACTCTTCATTTTACAAGGGCCTACTTAAAGCTTTTCAAGATAATGGAATAGACGTAGCTGACTTGAAAGGAAAATTAAAATTTATTTCCATTGTTGCTAGATCTGAAAATGACAACTCAAACAGTCAGAGTTCATGTAATAATATTATTCGAGAAATAACAGGTGCAGGAAAACTTACCGAATTAATTGGTACAGGAAGTACAGTCAATGGAATTAGATCAAAGTCTGCAGGAAATATTAATAAATACTCCTCTACTCCGATTTCAAACAATCCATCTTCAGTTAATGGGCTCGTAGACCTAGGAGTTATTGCTCAAAACCTTAGTGAAGATGAAGCCAAGAAAATTTTACAAGCAGCTGAGAAAATGAGTGCAAGAAGATTAGCATCATTTAAAAAACAAACAGTTTCAGATCAATTGAAAACCTTGATTGAATGTGGCTATTACAAAGCAAACTCAACTGTTTTTGGAAATGATATTACTCAAATTAGTCCAGCTGGAGATGCAATCTATACAACGGCCTTTGGGAATGACTTTCAAAAAGCTGCAATTACCAAATTAGTATTAAAAGGCAATGCAAGAGCAGGAGGAATAGTCTTAGGTGGATATGATTATCACAATGGTGCTAACGCCGGAAATGATCGAAGTGGGCATAATAAGCGATATGAAGCAGCTTTATTAGTTGGTAAAATAATCGCTGCAGCAGTCAAAGAAGGAAAAAGCTTCACTATGCAAATAACAACTGATGGTTCTGCTTCTTGTAGAGGTGGAGCATTAAGTGGAAACTCTGATATTTCTGGAGCTGGTTTTTATGCAAATAGAGTTGAAGATGCCAGTGTAGGAGGAGAAATCCTCGCAACTTACCACCCTAAAGGTTATAAAGAAGAATTTACGACTCATCAAATTGGTGGATTTACAGAAGCCGGTGCAATTGAGCTTGGAGCTAATGCAATTAGTAATAACCAAACAACTAAAAGCATTGCAATGGCCGCTAATTATTTAAATATGCATGGTAAAATAAATCAATTAGATGCGGTTCTAAAAAGGTTAGGTCTAACTAATCCTTTCTCAGATCCAGCAACTTTAAATTCCGTATTAGTTGTTAAGGAACATGCTTAAAATCGATGAAATTTTTAATTATTTTTTCATTACTTTTTGGATTTGTTTCTTGTAAACCTGAAACCGATTTGACTGTTACTGATACTGGTGGAAGCAATGGTGGAGTTGATGAACCTACGGTAGATGATATTCCTGAAGGTTCTGATAATACTTACATAGAGTCTGTTCTAGCTTTTCAGGAACATGTTCATCCAGTACTTAGGAATTATTGTATAGAATGTCATAACTCAAATGCTGAGACACCTGCTAGTCCCTATTTTGCAGATGCTAAGATTGCTAGAAGCCATGATTCTATTATTTCACAAGGAAAAGTAAATATCGCCAAAATAGACAACTCAAGACTTCATTTAAGATCAGCAGCTGATAAACATAATTGTGAATCTTTTGGTTGTCCTGAAGTAGCACAAAATATCCTTGAAGCTCTAAAGAAATGGGAACCAAAGCTTGATAAGAGATCATTTAAACCTCAAGGTGTTGTTTCTGCTTTAATGAAAATATCATCCAGTACTGAAGATATAACGACTCGCCTTGACCCAGAAGATGAACGAGAACTAACAGGTAAAAAAGTAGAACTAACATATACTCAAGCTTCTTTAAAAGATATCACTATTTCACTTGAGATCTACGAGGATACAGATAAAGAATCTGAAACATATTTTCCAAGATACTTCATAAAAAATGTCACTATTTCAACAGGAAATAAACCTATCGCCTACTCTGGGCTTAGAGTACATATTAACGAGTCCTTCGAAGTTAGTGCAAATAGTTTAGTAGAACTTACTGGTGTTGTTCTAAATAACACTACAGAGGAAGATATTTCTAATGGTATTGGTGGAACTGACTTCACACAAACCCTTAAAAAACCTGAAGAAGGTGGATTAAGTGAAGATTCCATTCAGGTCTCATTTGAAAGACTTCAAGTATTTGAATAATCAAAATTAGAAATAAAGAAATCTTTATCCTGAAGCGTTTGTGTTTCAAGCCCTGCCAACGTTAACAAGAGGCTTTTAAAGGCCCTAGGGCGCTTAATCAATGTTTCTCTATCCTTTTCATAGATAAAGAGATCAAACTTTTTTTCTATCTTCTTTACTATGCTCTCTCGAGCTAAATCAGAAGAATCAAATGTTCCTAGTAATGCTAAGTCTTTAGAACTTATAACCTTATGTCTTTTTAACTCTATCAATGCAACTTCATAGTTCGTCTCTAAAACTTTTACGCTTTTAGGAAAGTGCCTTTCAAGATACTTAAACCTTAAGACCTGAATAGAGTTCTCATTTCCAAAAGATGAAAGCCCTTTTTTGAAAAAACTCATCAAATCATCATGATAGTCAATCCATAAGTCAACATCCTCTACTCTATTCCAATAAGGAACAAAGCCTTTTCTTAATTTTCTTTTCAAAGATTTAGACAGAAGTAGTGAAGAGTTATTGAGTCTCTCTTTTTCATATTTCTTAGGATTGTTTTCTATTTTATCTTGATCATCTCTTAAAAGATCTTCAATGGTTTTTCTTTTTGCAATCACTTCAGGCTCTGGACATTTTACTGATCCTGGACAATCTAGTTTACAATCAAAGCATGGCGGCATGCTAAGAGGAAAGTCTACAATCACAGTAGAGAGATCAAAATCATTAATCCAAGCAAGAAGACTATCTTCTGTTTCAGGATATTCAAACTCTCTTAATTGCTGACAAGTTTTCAAAAACCATCTGTTTTCTTTTTCAAAAAACTCTAAAACACTAAAATAAAAGCTCTCTTTTCTCCCGCTTCCAACACCTATTCCAGCAATCGACTTTTTCATTGTAGAGGTCCTTGGACTTTAAACTCTAATTTACGCATCTGGTGTTGCTCTAATAAAGAGCGAATTTCATTTTTATTATTTCCAATGATGATGAAACATCCGCCTCCACCTGCCCCACAAATTTTAAGATTTGCCCCAATTTTCATCAAATCAGTTTTTAATTTCTCTTGCTCACTAGTCAAAATCCCAGGAAAAAGACTTTCTCTTAAAAGGCCCTCTTGAGCTACAAACTCTAAAGATTTTTCATATTTCTTATTAATGATAGCTTCATAGCAACTTTTTGAAACTTCATTGATTTTTTTTAATCCCTGTTTAACTGACCGATCTCCATCAAAGAAATTCTTATACATTCCCCAATTATTAATACCACTACTTCTATTCTTACCTGTGAAGCCAAGAGTAACGTTTTCTAATAAGTAGTCTTCAAACTCAGAGCAATAGAGCTGCTGAACTTCAATTTCGGTAATATTTGATTTCAATGCAAGGATTCCACCAAACAAGGCAGGATAATAATCTTGGTATCCCGGCATTCCTTGATTTAAAATCAAAGCTTCAAACTTTTGAACAATTTTAATCGCTTGAAGCTTCTCGAAACGAGAACCAGTAAAATTCGCGAGGGCCTTATAGAGTGTAACCCCTAAAGTTGAAGAACCTCCAAGGCCTGCTCCATGAGGTGCCTGAGCATCAATCTCTATCGTCACTCCAGTCTTTAATTTAAAATAACTAATAATCAAAAAAACAAAGCTTAGTTCTTCAAACTGATCTGTACTAAATTCATTGTCTGAAAAGAAAATATCCTCATTTAATTCAGAAAACTTTATTTTCTTTGTATTATTATAATTTTTTGAAACAACCTTGATAAAGTCAGTATTATTTTCTTCTATAGTTACAAGAGTTGGAAGATCAAGGGCCAAATTAATTGTTAAGACATCTTTGAATAAGAAATTTATAGGAAAAATATCAAGCGTACCACCTACTAAATCAACACGTGGATAACCGATTGTATTAGCCATTCATTAATCCTATATAAGGTAATTCTCTATAGTTTTGAGCAAGATCTAATCCATACCCAATCACAAATTTATCTTCAATTTCAAAACCTAAATAATCAATTTGAACTTCTATCTCTCGTCTTGATGGCTTAGATAATAAACTTGCAAGCTTCATTGATTTAGGTTTTTCTTCTTCTGAGAGTTTCTCTAAAACTCTACTAAGAGTTAATCCAGTATCAACAATGTCTTCAATAATAAGAACATGCTTATCTTTTAAAGATTGAGATAACTTATAACTAATATCAACTTTTCCAGAAGACTCTGTAGCATTTCCGTAAGAAGCAGCACTTAAGAACTCTAATTGAGTTTTTCCACCAATGGCCCTTAAAAGATCCGAGCAAAATATGATGGCACCTTTTAAAATACAAATTAAGATAATCTCTTCATCACCATAATTGGCTCGAATTTCTCTTCCAAGCTCTGTGATTCTACTTTGTAATTTCTCTTCACTAATAAAAACTGAAATATTACTCATAATAACTTCCTACACATATGAATTATTTAAAACTTCTCCAATTCCTCCTGCTCCAGGAAGAATATAATCAATATCGCTTAGGCCTCTTTCTTTATCAAAACTTTCTCCGTAAGGAGTTGATAGTATCTCTTCTGCACTTAGCCCTCTATCATACCTAAGACAGAAAACTTCAACTTCAGGGAAATCTTTCTCCATTCTTTTTACATACTCAGGAGTCATTATTAAATGGAGAACAATAATCTTTTTAAAATTATCCTTAGATTCTCTAATCATATTCACAACATGTGAGATAGTACTACCAGTAGCTCCCATTGGATCAGGAATAACAATGTACTTATTATTAAAGTCTCCACCAATTTTAGAACCTGTGAAATTAACTCCTATGACTTTGCCGGATTCATCAACTTTTCTATTTATATAAATATGATCCTGCCTAATATTTCGATGAGAAAAATGGTGATTTAAATAATCAAAACATATATGACTAGGCCAAGTCCCAGCTCTAGCCAGATCAAGAACACTAAATTCACTTTGAGGATCAAGTGACTTATATCTAACAACTCCTTGGTCGTGAGTTTGCTTCATTCTTGTTTCTGAACTTTTTTCTTGAACCTCTACCATCAAATTTAGTGATTTATTTAATAAGTATTCATAAGCGTATTGAAAATAACGATTCAATTTAGGTTGAAATGTATCAGCATGACCAAGCTTAGCTAGAAGCATTTGCATCAATGGATCATTTTGAAAAATATGAATATTCTTTGGGAGCCTATGACTAGACTCTGAAGAAATATAATCTTCTTGGTAATACATACCTGTCTATGTTAGTTGATTTTTCTCAGTATGAGAATTAGGTCTCATAAAACCTTGATGAGCTAGCTCCTCATAATGGGCCCTACATCTGGCTTGATAATGGTCAGTTTCACCTAATAAGACTTGGTCATTACTATTAATAACTCTTTGACTTCTAGAAGCCGGAGCACCACAAATCGTACAAATAGCCTTTATCTTAGAAACTTCATCTGCGATGGCCAATAGATCTGGCATAGGTCCAAAAGGTTTGGCTAAGTAATCTAGATCTAAGCCAGCACAAATAACTCTATATCCTCGATCTGCAAGCTTTTTAACAACTTTTACAATTTCAACATCAAAAAATTGAACTTCATCTATAGCAACAACTCTAGTTGAGTCTTTAATTTTATCTAAAATCTCAAGAGCATTATCCACTGGCTCACTTGGTATTCTTTGATCAGAATGACTTACTACTTTTTCCTCATCATATCGAACATCAATAGATGGCTTAAAAATTTGGACTTTTTGCCTTGCGATTTGAGACCTTCTAACCCGCCTAATTAATTCTTCTGTTTTCCCAGAGAACATTGGACCGCAAACAACTTCAATTTGACCTTGAAAATATATAGAGTGGTGATTCATAGTGCTCAAGAATATATCAAAGGATAGTCTCTGATAAGAGGAACAAATCAATTGTGAGAAAATATTAAGATGTCGGTTTTCGCAACGCAAAGGCCCTGAAATAACCCTCAATGCCTTTAAGAGCTAAGCTTTAAATCCCTGCAACATAAGCTGCCATTACCAATGAAATAAAAAGACAAAATTGTAAAATCATCGGAAAGCACACAATGAATAAACTTAGAGATGTAGAAATATTCTGAGTTTTCCCCAAAGATCTTGTTAATAAATATAGTTGAGATATGGTTTTTAATGAATGTCCTATAAATGGAAATATTAAAAAAATATACGAGCTAAAGCTTGAGGTCACTATTAATTTCAAATTTTCATCAGTTACTATCCGACCGGTCTTTTGTAATAACCACTTTAATAAAATTTTCCAAAAGATATAGTCCATCAATGCAATGAGAGGAAAAAAGATAATACCAATAAGTGAAGATATAAAAAACATTTTAAAAATAGCTGAATAATTAAAAAACTTACTTAAAAATCCAAGGCCCATCTCTTCTGGGAAATTTCCTATATAATTCATAAAGGTTTGTAAGAACATAACAATACAAATTAAAAAAACAACCTTTGAAAAAATATAAAATGGCCATGATAAAAACAGGGCCCTTTTAAAATTAATATTAGGAGTAAAGAAATTCTCTTCTGGAACGACTAGATTTTTAAAATATTTTTTTACCAACTCCATTAGAGATTTAAAAATGGGTTTTCTTTATTGGCAAGTGGCCATAAATATTTAAATTGAAGATTATTTTTTTTATCATTAATATGCAAAATATTGTGCTTAAGTTCCAGTGAATATGATTGCCCTAAAATATTCATATTTTTTCCATTATCAAAGCTATTATCTAGAGTCGTCACATCTAAATAGCTATAGTTTTTTCGACAATGACTCATATAACATAAAATTTCTTTTAATGACTGCTCTAGTAGCTTGTTTCTTTTCCCACTATCACTAAAAATATTTAACTGCCTATCAACTTTAAACTTATGCTCACTTTCTCCCTTAATCAAAATATCTAATTTATCAACAATACTTAAATCTATAATTTTTTTATTCCAGAACTCTTTCATTGGTAAAAATAAAAAGTCTAAATCAGATTCTTTGAACTCAAGATAGGCTTGGGTTTCTAAGTCTTTTAAATAATTTTCCTCTCCAAACTGATAAAACTTGAACTTCCTTACTCCTTGAGAGTCATCAACTTCAAAGGTAGCCATTTCTTCAAGCTCTTCAGTACTTAAGTCTTGAACATTAATAGGAGTTAAGGTCTCGATCTTTTTTTTGAAACTATTAAATGATGTTTTATCAATTCCCAAAGGTTTAAGTGGAGCTGGGCTTGTAGAGAAATCATTAAATGATACAACCTTCTCAACATCTCCTACTATTCTTTTAAAAGATTTAACTTTTGAAAAAACAGGAGAAAAAATATTGCTTTTTAAATTTTTTAATTGATGAACAAAAAATTCATAAGATCTAGCTTTTCGTTCTATTTCATTTTTATAAAAGCCATTAAATTCATGTTTGGAAGCAACTAGATATAACTTTCCATTGGCTTGAATACAAAAATTACCGCTCATTTGATTTAATTCATAAATTCGTACTAAGTGTTCATCAAGTTTCAGTCTTGAAACAACTCCCCCAAAAGGTTTTTCTACTTCTCCAACAACCTCAAGATCCTGAAACAAGCTCAACCATTTTTTTATACTTTCATCATTTATAAGGTGCTTTCTGTAAAGATAGCCTTCAGGAAATCTTTGAAGAATTGAATCATCAATGACTAAACTATCTGGAAGTTCGTTAGAGATAAAATTAAATTTAGTTGTTTGAAATATTTCTTTTTTTTCCTGAAAATAGAAAGTAAATACTAGCAATAAAGTTAAAGATAATAATAATACTACATTTTTTTTCATAACCTTCTTCTGTAAAAATAAAAACTCACTATGAAAAAGAATAATGGAATAATTATCAAAATGACAAAAATTGTTCTTTTTAGCTCACTAGAGTTCACAGATAAGACTTCATTTAAGCTCTCTGGTCTTTTGATGCTAAGTTTTTTCATACCTAATAACCAATCAATAGAATTGAGCAAAAGAGAAAAGTTTTGAGTCTTTAAGATCTCTGAATTTCTTAAAAATCTACTCGAACCAAAAACAACAATATGTGGTTTTCCAAGCTTTTGCGCTGTTGCGGCTATAGTATTAGGACCTTTAATATCAGTGTCTTGGTATTTAATATTTGAAGATTTAGAATCAAAGCTTTTTACAGACCAACTTTTAGGAAACCCTGATGATTTAAAGATAGGACTTGCATTTTTTCCTAGTTCCAAAGAGCTAGTATAACTAAGAGTATACCTTGAATCTAAACTCTTATTAAAATCTTTATGGATATTATCTACTAGCTCTATAACAGTTGCATTGCCCGTATTTTTTGATAATTGAGCATCAACAATAACATCATTTCTAATCTTTATCCCTTCTGGACTGAAAACATTTCTAAGTCCACTCAGACTATTCGTATTCAAACTAGGATCAATGGCTAAAATCGTTTTAGTGTTTTTTATTTTATCTAACTCATCATTTGTAAAGTCTAAACGAGGACCCAATATTAAATTTAACGAACAAGTCTTATCAAGTGTCTCTACCGTAGAAACTTTATATCCACCATCTCTTAATCTTTTAAGAAGTAAGTTTGCTCCATCTTTAGAGTTTTGAGCTGGATCTAGCTCTCCATGTCCTTGTAACCAACAAATTTTCTCCTCCGAGGGTTTCATGATTTTTTTTAGGATAATTGCCATCTTTTTCTCAGAAAGGTCAGAATATAGCACTCTCCTGCTTTTTTCATAATCAAAAATAAAAGCAGGTTGTTGAGATAAATTAAGTTTTGAGACTTCAACAAAGTCTCTGTCAGGATCTAGAGCTATCACTTTTAGATCCATTGAATTCTTATAAAGTGATAGAAATTCAAATGATTGGGCCCATAGCTTCTGTGGACTTACAATAGTAACACTTAATGGAGAGCTCATTTTTTGAGATAATTGTTTTGAATATTGAGAAATCGAATTCTTTCTATTATTCGTAAGATCAAATCGTTTTGCATTCTTATAGCCGAGGTAATTCAACACTCCACAAATACTCAATACTAAAAAAACATTAAAGATTATCCCTAATTTCTTTTGTATATACCTATTTTTCTTTTTGTGAAAAAAACTGAAGTAAGTAATAAATAGTCCAAGAACAAACAAAACACTCAGTGATACCTCTATTTGTTTTGGGAAAAAGTATACTTCACTGAGGTAAGTAATAAAAACAAAGGTCAATGATAACAAAAAAACAGCCCACATTGATAATATCTTCATTATGCTCTCTCTCTAAATTCAAAGGTTTTAAATGAGAGAAATAGAAAGGTGAATATCATACTTCCATAATAAATTATGTCACTAGTACTTAGAAAACCTCTTTGAATATTATAAAAATGAGAATTAACAGAAAGATAAGTGATTAATTCATGAATATAAGAATTCCCTATTCCTGAAAATAATTGAGGAAGGAAATTAATTAACAAACAAGTCGTCATAGAAAAGAAAAAACTTAAAAGTATAGATCCTTGAAAAACAGATCCGCTAAATACTCCAACTGCACAATATAAAATAGCGTTTAAAGTCAGAGCGGTATAATTAAACATTAAATAATTCATATCAGCTAAGCCAAATGATGAAAACAAGATCCCATAAAAAGCTAAACCACTGATACAAACAAATGAGATACTAAAAGCTAAAATAAATTTCACCAAAATATAATCTCTCGTCTTTAAACTTGATAATTTCAAGAGAGTAAAGAAACTCTTGTTCTCATTAGAAAAACAGTAACCACAAACAAGTGAACATAAAAGCAGGACATAAATATTTAAATTGGAAATAAAACTTATCAATAAAGTAGTGATAGGAGAATCAAGGCTTTGTGTCATACCCAAAACATTCATTTTTAATGAAATATAAACAAGTCCACTTAAAATACTAAAAACACCGCCTAGTAAAAAAATAACTGGCCTACTAAGAAAACGAGATAATTCGAACTTTAAATATTTCATAGTGGAAATTCCTTAAAGTAAGCTTGCTCTAGAGATCTTGTCTGAGAATAAATTTCACAAACAGGTATCTTTGACGAAATCTCTTTAATTAAAGAAGAGGTTTCATCTTCTTTGATCTCACCTATCTGAAACCAATTTTCTTTTTGAGAAAACTCTTCAATTTGATTGTCTTTGAAAAAACTCATGACTTTCTCTGGATCAACTTGTTCTTCGATTAAAAAACGAATTTGTCTTTTATTTCCTAAAAGTTCATTCTTAGAGCCCGTAAAGAGAACCGCTCCATCATTTAAAATTGTAATATCATCGGCAATAGCATCAACTTCTAAAAGTTGATGACTTGAAATTAAAAAGGAAACTTCTGATTTTAATTCAGAAATTATATGACGAACAACTCTAATAATTTTAGGGTCAATATTAGTATTGGGCTCATCTAAAATTATTAACTTCGGATTTCCCAAAAATGCTTGAACCAAATTAACCTTTTGCTTATTTCCCTTCGACAAAGTTGAAATAATTTTATTTTCAAATTCTTTTAACTCTAAACGCCCAATAAGCTCTTGCATTCCAATGAACTCTTTTCCACTTTTTAAACTTCGACAGAACTTCAGATAATCTATGACTTTTACATCTTCTATTAATGGAGGGTTTTCAGGAAGATAGTTTATAGAACTAGTAGGTATAATAGAATCAATATGACCGGTGTCCTGAAATTCTTTCCTAATCAAACAATTTATAGTTGATGTTTTACCGGCCCCATTAGGTCCCAGAAGTGCATGAACCCCATTACTCTTAATCTTCAGACTAACATTTACTAGAGCACAAAAGGACTCATAGTATTTATACACATTTTTATATTCAATGAACTTCATGACTTAAATAACATAGTAGCAAACTCAGTCTTGAATTGAAAACTTCATTCAGAGAGAAAACAGGCTATAATAAAGGGAATGGACCCTAATTTTTACAAATTTCTTAAAAAACATATCTTGAAGTTTGATAATATTCTTATTACTACTCATGTCATCCCAGATGCTGATGGAATAGGAAGTCAACTTGCTCTTCATGAGGCCTTGAGCTCAATTGGAAAATCTGTACTTTGTGTTAATGAAGAACCTCTCGATAGAAGATATGAATACTTAAATAGTAATAAAGCAATTTTATCTCTTGAAGAGTTTTTAAACTTAAAGAAAAACTTTAACCCCGAATTAATCATCATCATTGATACAAATAAAATCTCAAGAACTGGTATAAAAATGAAACAATTTTTATCCATGTTCAGTAGTATGATCTTTATCGATCATCACCCTTTTGAAAAACCAATCGAGAGCAAACATTATATAGACACTCATGCCGCTGCTACTGGACAAATTATCGGCCACCTTCTAAAGGATATGAAAATCCCCTACACTCCAACAATTGCAAGAGCGCTATATACTGCGATCTTAATTGATACTAATACATTTCGTTATCCTTCAGTCACTCATGAGACCCATCTTCTAATAGCTGAATTATTAAAAACAGGTATGAAAACAACAGATGCCTATAACGACATATACGGGACAAAGAAATTATGTAATATGCACTTACTTGGTCATATTTTAAATAATTGTAAAACCAATAAGTCTAATAATATTGCATGGATCGAAATTCACAAAAAAGATCTCGATCAATTTAACTCGACAGTAGAAGATACCCATTCCTATATAAATAATCTTCTTATTCTTGAAAATATTAAAGTTGCTTGCATGTTTAGAGAGGATGGCAGGATCATACGACTGAGCATGAGAAGCCATGGCGATATAGATGTTGCTGAAATAGCTGAAGAGCTAGGCGGCGGAGGACACGCTCATAGTGCTGCAACCGCTTTTGAAATCCCCCCCGGATTTGATAAAAATGAAATCATTAAAAATAGTCTTATTAAAATTGAAGAGTTTCTAAAACAACAGGCTAATTAAAAAAATAAGAAAAATTTAAAAGATCAACTGATCCGTATTGAGTATTTAAGTTAAACTTTTCATTTGAGAGTTTAATGGCCTCTAAAGAACCATTTAATCTCTTCCCCTTGAAGGGAATCAAAACGCCTACTTCAAAATTTAATAGCCCCAAACTCCACTTCTTTTTTACGATTTCAAAGATTGTAAAATTTAAGGCTAATCCATAACCAAACCCAGAAAACTTGAGTTCATCAAGCTTTGTCTTATCTCGACAGTCTCCAGAGCTAATCTTATTTACACTTATTATTTTTGGATTTTCTATATACTCTGAACATAAATTCAAAGAATATATATAGCTCATATAGCCTAGTATTGGTCCAAGCCCCACTTTAAATAATCTAGATGCCTCACTTAACCGAATGAACCAGCCCCACTGATAACCAACCGCAAACGACCATGTACTAACATCTCCACTTAAATTCCAATCAGGATTATTATTAGTAAAGTTCAGAGCACTTCCCTCTAAATATTTTGATTGAATAATAGATCGGTTTGTTGCACTTAGGGGTTTTTGGTTAGAACTTTTGGAGGGAAACTCATAATCGAAAAATGTTTGAGTATAACTATTACGACCATCCTTAGACTTAAAGACTGGAATAATAGGAAACTTTGCTTTTCCATCAAATTTAGCTTCCTTAAGCTTTACACCTTCTGCTTTCAATTCATGTTCAGAAAAAATAGCTCCAAGTCTTAACTTTACACCTAAGTCCTTGAATTTCTTTAAAAGAAAAGAGTCTTCAGAAGCATAACAAGTTAATGAAATTATAATTAATAGATATTTCATCTTAAATATTATCCCACATTTTTTTATTATATAGTAATTCATTTACTTCACCTTGAACTAATTTTTCTATTTCATCTTCTGATAATTCAAGGTTTGAGTTTCTAATTTTTTGTTCTGTAATATATCGTAGTCTATCATCCATCATTGTCTGAATAGGCTTTCTTGGAAGAAAGTAATATACAAAATCACAATTTAAACTATCAGCTACCCTTTTTAATTTTCTTAAGGTTATTGCTTCTTCTATTTCAGCCTTTTCTGTTTCGCTCATTGTATTGGGAGAAATCCCGACTCTCTTGGCCAATGCCTTCGAACTCATATTAAGAGCTTCTCGAATAAATCTAATCCAACCTCGAGGGGGCCTTGCAACTAAGTCTTGATTTTTCAAGCTATTTAAGCGCTGCTCAATATGTATAAGATCTAAGTTTTTTAATTTTTTCATTTAACACCTCTGCGGCATTCCAATAAGAAAAGATAAGAAAAATAAACGGCTGTTCCACAAAGTAAGTGCCAAAGAAAATGAGTACCAACATTTACTGTTTCACAAACTCTAAGGTCAATAATTCTAAACATAAGAGCCATAAAAAATAACTTCAATGCTCTTTGCCCACTTTGTGTTTTTACATTACCTTTTAACAAGAAAATAATGATAGAGAACACAAAGATAGTAAATAAATGATTAATACTACCGTTTAAAGAAAGGGTTTCTCTTGTTACATTCTGTGCGATTAAAACCTCTACAGTTATAAATATCAATGTACTAAGAACACAAATCACTCCATTACTCATTGCTCGAATGGAGCCATAAAAAAGAGTAATAAATAGAATATATATTGGTACAAAGTCAAGCGCATGCGTCAATGTAGATCTAAAAGAATGAAAGAGAGTACTTCCTAAACCCGTTGCTATAATCATCAAAAAAAACAGACATACTAAAGGATCTTTCATCTCCTTAAAAAAACTCTTTCTCTTAAAAAGAAAAAAAGCACTCACAAAAAAAGTTAAGTTTGTTATTATATTAAATGGTTCATTAAAAAGAAAAGAAGTATTATTTTCACAGTAGATGGGTAAGTCAAACATCCATTCCCTCTATTTTACTCACTTCGAATGTTTTCTGATCTATTCTATCTATATGAAGAATATTTAAAACCTCACTGCTATCAATCTTTCTATACAAATGAGGGAATAATTCATTCTCCCCTTCATATTTCAACTTTTCTCCTAAAGATTCATTCATAACGAGTAAGAAGTATTGATCTTCATCAAAATGTTTTTCACTTACATGTGTGAGCTGATCAAATTTACAACAATGTATAAATCTCTCTTGCGTATAACTCTCCGGTAGATGAAAAGAACTTTTTTTGTATTCTTTATATTCCTTATGAGTCATTCCGCAAAAAATCTTAGTTTTAAACTCTGAGCTATCAAAGTTATTAAATCTAATCATGCTTTTAATTTCCTTAAAATATTCAAAATTTTATTTTTAAAAACTCTTTCATTATACCTTAGAGAGAAGCGTCGTAAGGTCTCTCCATCAATCGTATTTTTAATCAAAGAATCAAACCCGGAAACTAAGTCTTCCATCGAATTTACAAATTTTACCGCTCCATCTCCAAAAACCTCTCTATTAAGATCAGAATCTAGAACGATACAAGGAACACCTGTTGCTAATGAGCAGAAAATTCTTTCAGGAAAAACTCTCCTAAGATCTATATAAATATGGGATTTAATAAGTTCAACAAAGAGTTCATAATTATTTACACCTGTGAGGACATCAAGAAATGGGTATTCTTTCTTTATTTTCTTGGCACATTTCTTATTAGTAATAACGACTAACTCTCGGTCTGGACCGAGTGTTTTTACAAATTCATGAAAACTATCAGAAAACTCATCTATGTTTATTACTATCTTTTGATGTGCTTTATAATTATCAATACTTTTAAAATCTTGACTGGCAAATGGCCTAGTTAAAATTTCATATTCTTTTTCATAACCAAGTTCTTTTGCAAGAGTATGTGTTGAGAAATAAACTCTCCCATCAAGTTCTTGAATGCTCCTAAAATATCTCCTATCTAAGCCTTTTTGAAAAAAAGAATTCGTTCTATATGGTCGATCATAAATATAGACCAAAGAATTTGCTGGAACCTTTACATTATGAGCAAATCCTAAAGATAAGATAATATAAAAATCAGCTTCAGGAAGTTTGAACTTTTTTGCCACCTGAGTAGTAAAAATTGGCCATTTAAATAATGAGTGAGCATTTTTGAAGATCTTCGATAATGCAGTTGAATGTATTCTTGATAGCGACAATGGAATTTCTAAATTCTCTTCGTTCAGATAAAGCGTAGCCACTTCAACTTCTTCACCAATTCCCACAAGACTTTCAAGAATTAATCTCGAAGAATCATATTTTTCAATATAATCATTTACTATAACTACTTTCATTAAACTCTTTTTAATTGCATATAAGTTGAGCTTAGGATCAATATAATTCCTCCAACAATCTGGATACTATTAAGAGCCTGATCTAAGAACACCCAATTTATAATGACAGCGAAAAAGGGAAAAAACAATTCAAGAATAGTTGCAATTTTAGCTTCTGTAACTCTAAGACCTTTGTAATAAGCGTACATTGCAATTAGGCCTGAGATGAGAACTAAACTAAAAATTTTCATTGCATCTATAGAATCAATATTTACGATTGTGTTATTTATTTGAGCAATTCCTAAAAAGGGAATGAGCATAATCGTTCCCCAAATAAATCGGCCCATCATAATCTCTATTTCACTCAAGCCTTCAACAGATAACTTTCTTCCAAAGACTGTTGCTCCGGCCCAGCCCATTACCGCTATTAGAGAAAAAATGATTCCTTTAATATTAAAATCAAAGACTATTTGATCTAAATAATTGGCATTTAAAAAAATCGCACCTGTTATAGCTACAAGCGCAGCAATCATAAAATGGGGAGGAATTTTCTCTTTTAATATAATACTGGCCAATATAATAGCTACTATAGGTTGCAGTTTTTGAATAAGAATAACAACTGATGGATTCATTAAGCTGAAAGCTTCAGTAAAGCAAAGTGTTGCAAGTGCTGAGCCCATAGCTCCTATAATAAAAAATGAAACTCTATATTTGCTCTTTAAAACTTTTGAAATAGATTTGTAAAAAAAGAGACTCAATAAGCTGATTGCAATTAAGTGTTCATAAAATACGATTTGAGTACTAGAGATTCCTTTTCCTACAAGCGGATATCTAATTAGGCTATCGCCTGCCCATAATAGACAGGCAAAAATGATATAGAGTGAATTCATAGATTCGTTTCTTTAAAACTTGAAAGCTTCTCTATTGCTCTTTTTGCAACTAGTTCTTTTTTGATACTTTTTCTAAACTTATTTCTTCTTTGTTCTCTAGTAAGATTAACTGAAGGCAATAATCCAAAATTAATATTTGAAGGTCGAGGTTTTTTGCTCGTCATAATATAATTAATAAGAGCACCGATTGCTAATTCCTTAGGCCACACACAAGGAGTTAATCCTTCATAACGTCTACAAATTTGATGAGCAACAAATAACCCCATGGCAGCACTTTCCGTATAACCTTCAACCCCTGAAATTTGTCCTGCAAAAAAGAGAGTATCATTTTTCTTTGAACTCAAATCAGCATTTAATACTTGAGCTGCATGAAGATAAGTATTTCTATGAACTGATCCAAGATGATGAAAAACCGCCTCTTCAAATCCCGGGAGTTTTCTAAAAACTCTCAATTGCTCTTTATACTTTAGTCTATTTTGGAAACCGACCATATTAAATGAAGAACCTAAAAGATTTTCCTTTCTAAGTTGAATTACAGCGTAGGCCATCTCTCCATTTTGCTCTAACCCAACAGGCTTCATACATGAAAACCTTAATGTATCAACTCCTCTACTTGCCATCACGTCTATTGGCAAACAAGATTCAAAAAACTTTGGATCTTCAAAGTTTTGAGGCTCAACGATTTCAGCACCCACTAAATCATCAACAAACTCTAAATATTGATCTTGATTAAGAGGTACATTTAAATAATCGGCATTCACTCCTTCATCATCATATCTATTTTTAAAATAAAGGATATCCATATTTAAACTATCAGCATCAACAATTGGAGCAATAGCATCATAAAAGTATAAATTATCGTCAGCTATTTCAGTTTTTATCCATTTCTCAAGTCCCTCAAGAGTTAATGGTCCTGTAGCAATAACAACAAAATCAACATCATATTCTTCTTTAATCTTTTCAGGGTCTTCTACAACTTCATGAATCACTTCAATAAATTCATGATTGCTCACTTCTTTAGTAATTAGACTTGCAAATTTTTCTCTATCAACACTCAATGCATTTCCAGCAGGAACAGCACATTCAGCAGCGACTTTTAAAACTAGAGATCCTAGAGCATTCATTTCAGACTTTAATATTCCATGAGCTGAATTAGGGTCTTTTGATTTAAGGGAATTAGTACAAACAAGTTCAGCAAAATCTTGAGTCTTTTGAGCTGGTGTTTTTTGAATAGACTTACTTTCAAAGAGAAAAACTTTAATTCCTCTGGAAGCTAGGTACATAGCACTCTCAACTCCGGCCAAACCTGCTCCTATGACAGCAACTCGCTTAGCAAAAACTTGACTCATTATTACCCCTTACAAATGTTTAGAAATATTCTACAATTCATTCATAGCGGAGAAGAGCAAATGAGTAAAATTATAATCCACCAATGCCATGAAAAAATTGCAGATTTTGAATCTATTTTCAATGTCTTAGAGTCAAATCTTCAAAATAAGGATAAGGCCCTACATATCTACCCAGAGCTGTTTTTAAGCGGATATCCTCTTCAAGATTTATGTCTTCAAAAATCATTTTTTGAAACTTATCAAAATTTTCTTAAAAAGATCAATGAATATAGCTCAAGTTTGAAACCAAGCGAGTCACTTCATCTAATAGGAGGGCTCCACTATGAATTTTCTGAATCAGGTATAACCCAGAAGATTCAAAACTCAATCTATGCACTCTCACCAGGATCTCCTTTAAAGAAGATCTATTCAAAGCGACTTCTCCCTAATTATGACATTTTTGATGAAAGGAAATATTTCACTCCAGGTGAAACTTCAAAATCAATTCAGTGGGATGGTTTAAATATAGGCCTTTTAATTTGTGAAGATATGTGGCAATCAGTTCATTATAAAGCAAATCCAGTCGCTGATTTAATAGAATCAAGCGATAACTATGATCTCATCGTTAATATTAGTGCTAGTCCTTTTGGAATCACAAAAAATGAAAGCAGAATTGCTCAAGCTCAAGATATCTCAAATATGCTTAAAGCTCCTTTTGCCTACGTAAATATGGTTGCTGAACAAGATGAAGTTCTCTTTGATGGAGGAAGCTTTCTTGTTAATGGTAATGAAATCACAGCTCAAGCTAAATTTTTCCAAGCAGATCAATTAGAGCTTCAAATTCAAGATCTAAAAAAGACTACTTATGATAACGAAGGATTAGAGATTACTCATTCATGGGAGAGCCTATTTCAGCCAAGAGTAAATATCTCAAAAGAGAGTGCTGAACTAATCTCTCTTACGAATGATCAGAAAGATCATATTTTAAAAGCGACAACTTTTGCTATTCGAGAGTATGCAAAACAAAATGGATTCAATAAATTCCAACTCGCTTTATCTGGCGGACTTGACTCAAGTTTAGCATTAACATTAATTAAGCTAGCTCTTAAAGACGATATGTCAGTTGAGGCCATCTATATGCCTAGTCAATACTCTAGTACTCAAAGCTTGGAGTTATCTGAACAGTTATGCAAAAGTCTTAATGTTCCCTTTAAAGTATTACCGATAAAGTCTATTCATACTATGGTGAGAGAGACTTTCACTGACTACTTTGAAGAACCATTTGAAGGTCTACCAGATGAGAATATTCAAGCCAGGCTCAGGGGAGCACTTATCTTTGCTAGATCTAATCAATCTGGCTCTTTAGTTATCAATACTTCAAATAAATCTGAAATTGCAGTGGGTTATTCTACTCTTTATGGAGATAGTGTTGGAGCATTTAGTATTATCGGGGACCTATATAAAACAGAGGCCTTTGATCTGTGTGACTATATTAATGAAGTTCACGATAATATTATCCCAGAAGGGATTATTAAGAGAAAACCGACCGCTGAGCTTAGAGAAAATCAGTTTGATACAGACTCTCTACCACCCTATCCTATCTTAGATGCTATTTTAGAATGTCTCTTATCCTACAGATATGATAGATCTGACCTGATTGAAATGGGCTTTGAGGCCCGTGACATAGACCTAGTACTTAAACTTTATGCAAGGTCAGAATTTAAGAGAATGCAGTTTTGTCCGATAATAAAATTAAAGACAAAAAGCTTTGGTTTTGGATACAGAATACCGATAAATAAACATACTGGATTTTATTTCGATTAGGAGAAAAAATGGCAAAGAAAAAAAGTAAAGGGTTAGCAAAAAGATTTAAAAAGCTACAAAAAGGAGTAAACAAACTTATCTCAAGTGGAGATCTAAATGATCTCAAGAAAAACTTAGATGGTCTTGTAAAACAAACAACGAAAGAAATTAATTCTTATGTTGATAATGACTTAGATGATCTAAAGAAAAGGTTTCTTTCAGAGAAAAAGAAAATTGAGAAAGTTATTAATAAGAAATTAAAAACAGAAATTGCTACTGCAAAGTCCTTTATGAATGAAGCTGTTGATGATTTGTATTCTCTTCAAAAAAACCTTGAGAAATCAATCTTAAAAGCTAAGAAAGCAGTCAAAAAGACAAAAAAGAAAGCGAAGAAAAAAGTAAGAAAGACAAAGAGAAAAGCTAAAAAAGTAGTTAGGAAAACTAAAAAGAAAGTAGTTAAAAAGGCTAAAAAAGTTAGAAAGAAGACTAAAAGCACAAAGAAGAGAGCTAAAAAGGTTATACGAAAAACAAAAAAGAAGGTTAAAAAGAGCGCTAGAAAGACTTCTAGAAGAAAAACTAAGAGAAAATAAGCACTTTTATCTCAAATAAATTCAAAAAAGATATAAATAATATCTGTCTAATGAATGTAGGGCCCTGTCTATTAGACGGGGCCTTTCTTTTTGGCTATATTGCGTCAAATGAAAAATAAATTTTATATTCTTTTCTTAGGTCTTTTACTCACTTCATGTGGTTATAAAAACGATACTGAAACCATGGCTAAAGAAACTGGATCTATGGCCCAAGAAATGAAACGTCTTAATGACCAATTAGAAGGCTTTCTTCCTGAAGCAAAGGAATTAATGACTGAATTGAAATTAATGTTAACGGCGACAAAGCAAGCCGAACTCACTAGATCTGAAGATGAAGAAGATCCGGATGAAATAAATATTGAAGATATAGTTTTAGACGAAGAAGAGTTTGACGACGAAGAAGAGTCTGACGACGAAGAAGAATCTGACGACGAAGAAGAAAGTAAGAAGGAAGACCAATAATGAAATTTCTATTAATTGTTTTAATTGCTAATATCTCATTGTCTCTGACTATTTCGGAGGAATTATCTGAATGTGTAAAAAAAGATAAAAAATCACTTGTAAATAAATTTTCAAAGTTTAATCAATACCACACTATAGATGGTTTAGGTTATGAACATAGATTCCTAAACGTTATAAAAATGAATACTATGGATATGATTGAATCCAATGTTGTAAAAGAAGTTAAGAAGAAAGATACATTAATTAGTATTTTAAAGATTCGACTAAGACCTCTGCCCAACTCCACTGATCTTCCCGGAAGATTATATCCAAGGTTTTATTTAAAATGTACTAGCAATACCAAAGAATTTACTCTTACTTGTGACATGATCAAAGACCTTCCCCACTTTGCTCTAGATGATTTTAATCTCAAAGTAGGAATAGTAGACGCTTCTACGGCCTGCAGCTTAAGTGATAAAAGTAGTATTAATATTTCATACTTTGCCGACATAAATGATCGGGAATACGAACTTATTGAAGATGAATCAATCATACAAATGAGAAGAAAAGGCATTCCTATTAGTAGCCAAGTCATAGGTCTTTTATTTAATGCTAAGACTTTCTTTAAAAGTTATTGGAGAAATTTCTTCAACAAGTGGCAAAACTCATAAAGCTCAATCTATAATAGATGCATGAAAGCATTTATTATTTTTATTACACTTTTATCTCTTCCTTCTTTTTCTCGAACGTATTTTTATTGGAGAGATTTCAAACCTGATGCTTACTATATAAGATTCCAAGTTGACCAGCCTGGAAGAAAAATCGATAAAGTATTTCATACAACAACAAATTCTTTAGGAGTAGAAAACCTTAGAACAGAGTTTTCAAATTTCAAAATGTCTTTAATGTTGAAAAAAAATGGAAGTTATTCAACATGGTCACAACCTTTAAATGTAGAACTTGCTGACTTTGGATTAGATAAAAAGTATGTAAAATTTAGATTTAATAATGTTGTCTGGAAGAAGAAAACACCTTATTAAAAAAGGCCTCTTTCGAGGCCTTTAGTCCTAATAATTAATCAAACTTTATTCTTAGTGGATTCTCATCATTTGCTTTTATGATATTACCAGTTCGCTCATTTAAAAAACTTCCAGTACAAGTAACACTTACAGCTGCATCCCCGGCAGGAAAGTTTCCAAGATCAGGGTCTCTCCAAACAAAGTGAAAAGAGCTTTCTCCTTCTGAGTCATCATTTTCTTGAAGGTCGTATTTATCATCAGCTAAACAATCAAGGCTAATAATCGTATGTTCGTCTTCTAAGAATACTGTTGCAAGACCTTCAAGTTTAACTTCTTCGTCTAAGATCTTATCAGGGTTATTACTTCCAAAGAAAGTAAATACATCAATTTTGTGTTCAGTAATCTGATCTCTTAAAACAAACTCTTGAACTCCTTTAATTCTAAAACTCACATTAACTTTAACTGTATAGATAACTCTTGCATTATCCTTTATCTCAACAGTGTAACTATCGTGATAAAAAATATTCTTATCTAAGTTAGCAATAATATTTAAGTCTTCGATATCATATCTAAAATTAAGAGTATTACCATTTTCAAGAACACTTTCACTTAATACTCTAAGGTGAGTCCCAGGAACATTACTTAAACTTCCTTTAATGATAGTCTTAGTTGTGCTCAATCCATTTATTTCAAGAGGCATTTCTCCTTTAGTTTCAATAACTGTAATCGTTTTCTCAAACCCTTCTGTTCCTTTTAAGAAATCTAAATCTTCATTATGAATAGATAACTGATTATCTTTATCCAAAGGAGCATAGCAAAGTCTTGCGATCTCAACTCCATCGAAATCCTCTACTCTTAATCTATATCTCTTACCATCAATATGAACGGCGTTATTTCTAAAGATTTGATCTTTTAATTTATCACCTTGCCCAAAACACTTTGAAATAGAGCAAGCTGGTTTCGCGTTCTCACCGAAATGACCTTTATGAGTATATACACCTTCAAGTTTCGTATTTTCAGATTGAGCAAACGCATTACAAATATCTTCATGCTCTGGTGATTCTATTGGTGTTACTTGACCTTGATCATCATCTTGATCATCATCTTGGTCATCACCATTGTCATCACCATTGTCATCGCCATTGTCATCACCTCCGCTAGGCAGCCCTTCAACGATAATAGATAAAGTCGCTGATCCTAACTCGCCAGCAATACCTGTAACATTATTTCTTCCAAAAACAGTATATTTAACAGAAAAACCTTGAGGCTTAATAGTATCTAGTCCTCTAACGATAACCCCTTGATTATCTAAAGTACTAATACTTACTGTATCAAAAGGACTTACGTTATTTACAGCGATTCCAGTAACACTAAAACCTCTTAACTCATCATTATCAAGAACATCAATAAACCTAGCTTCTCCATTACTTAAAACATCTTTATGAATCGTAAATCTATCACTATTAATTTGAGCTTCAAATGAATCTTCATCACCTCCATTATCAACTCCACCATCATCACTTCCTGCATTTGTTGAACCACTATCATCTGAACCACCATCGCTACCAGAAACATCTGAACCATCAAAGTCTGTAATAATAATTCCTGAGATAGCAATTCTATGTTGAAGAGTTTTTCCTTCAGAGTCTGTTGCAAAAACTTCAATAACATCTTGAAAACGACCATCTTCGAATTGATCTATTTGAGTTAACAAGACTTGATCAAAGTTATATTCAAGTTCTCCATTTCCATTATCAACAATGTCTCCATGAAGAGTTTGAGGTAAAATCTGATAAGATAATGTCTCTACTCCTAAAGATCCAAGGTTAAGAGTTGAACTAAAATCATTCTCATCATTTAAAATGATTCCCACTACTTGATGATTCCTAACTGCTGGGGCAATAGGTTGAACAGGTCCAGTAGTAGTCGTTGTAGTTTCTAGCTTACCTTCTGTTACTTCAGGGACTTTATGTCCACAAGATACAAAAAATAAAAGTGTTAGACTGATAAGTAATTTCATAGTCGTTGTCTCCTTATAAAAGATTCAACTACTTCATTGCAATGAACATACCAACTTAGAAAGAAGTAATTTCAATGGTTTGTACTATCAAAGTGTAAAAATGTGCATAGTATTTAAAAATATGTAAAAAGTTTAGACAGTTTCTAGGCCCTTAAGTCTTTTCTTAATATCTTACCAACATTAGATTTTGGAAGATCATCTCGAAATTCAATATGCCTAGGAACTTTATATCCAGTAAGATTTTCTTTACAAAAAGCTTTCAGATCAGCAGCAGTTAAACCTTCATCTTTTTTAACAACAAAAACTTTTACAACTTCTCCACTTTTCTCATCAGCCACACCTATAGCAGCACATTCCAGAACCATATCATGCTGAGCAACAACATCTTCAATCTCATTTGGAAATACGTTAAACCCTGAAACTAAGATCATGTCTTTCTTTCGGTCAACGATTTTAAAATATCCATCTTTAGTCATAAAGCCTATATCGCCAGTTCTTAAGAAACCATCAGTCGTCATAATATCAGAAGTCTCTTTAGGTCTTTGCCAATACCCTTTCATCACCTGAGGTCCCTTAATACATATTTCACCAACTTCATCATGAGCAAGGTCAGCTCCTAAGTCATCTTTGATAGCAATCATGGTCGATGGAATAGGAAGCCCAATATAGCCATTAAAACCATCAAGAGTCATAGGATTGATACAAGCTGCAGGCGAAGTTTCGGTTAATCCATAGGCCTCAATTAGAGGCATTTTTGTAATATCTTGCCATTTAAGAGCAACAGCTTTTTGAACGGCCATTCCTCCACCAAGAGTCACTTTAAGGTGACTAAAGTCTAGCTTTCTAAACTCAGCATTATTGATAAGAGAATTAAATAATGTATTTACTCCTGTTAGAGCCGTAAATTTCCACTTACTCAATTCTTTAACAAACCCCTTAATATCTCTAGGATTTGTAATCAAAATATTAGTCGCTCCTACTGAAGAAAACACTAAGCAATTAGCTGTTAATGAAAAGATATGATAAAGAGGCAAAGGAGTTATAACAATTTCTTGTCCATCAACAATTGCATTTTTGATCCATTCTTTTGCTTGTAAAACATTAGAAATAATATTTTTATGAGTAAGCATCGCTCCTTTAGAGACACCTGTTGTTCCCCCAGTATATTGCAAAAATGCAATGTCATCATGATTTAAACTAGCTTTTTCAAATTTTGAACTATCACCTTTTGCTAGGGCCTCTTTAAAACTCACTGCACTTTTTATATTCCATGCAGGAACCATTTTCTTAACGTACTTTAAAACAAAGTTAACAAGCATAGATTTTGGAAATTTTAATAAATCACCTACAGCTGTCACGATTACATGCTCAACATTTGTATTAGATAAAATTTTCTCTAAGTTGTGAGCTGAATTTTCAAAAATGATAATCCCCTTAGCCCCAGAGTCTTTGAGCTGATGCTCTAATTCTCTTGCTGTATATAGAGGGTTTACATTAACAGCAATCATCCCAGCTTGTAAGATCCCAAAAAGCGCAACTGGATACTGAAGAATATTAGGCATCATTAAAGCAACCCTATCTCCTTTTTTTAACCCAAGGCTTTGAAGGTATTGACCAAACTTATAACTCTTTTCCTTTAACTCTCCATAAGTTAAATCAGTTCCCATATTATGAAAGGATTTTTTTTCAGAAAAATTAGCAAAAGAATGATCTAGAATCTCCGTTATCGAACTATATTCGTTAACGTTAATCTCTCTTCTTACTCCAGCTTCATAATGCTCGGTCCAAATCTTATCCATTTCCAACACCTTTCTCTCTAAATTTATGATTAGTCTATTTTGACATATATAGCTTATATCCTTCAAGATAGTAAGATTATCCTTAAATAAAAGATGGTTACTCTTCATGCAAATCTCTTGTCTGCTAAGGAGTCTAATTTAAGTACATTTGCCACTAAAAGTCGGCATAATATTGAAAATAAAATTTGCTAAGTACCTAAAAACTCATACTTTTCTCACCTCGAAGATATTTTCGAATTAGAATATTAGTATGATAAAAATAATAGGCTTTATATTCATCTTCTCTCTCAACTCTTTTGGGACGTCCAAGTTGGGAATAAAGACGCTAGATAGACAAATTAAGAAGTTTTCAACTTTACAGGTTTACACTAATCAGCTTTTTCAAAATATTCAAAAAAGCTCTCACTTAAACAATAAGGGTAAAGAGTTCCTAAAAAAACAATTAATGGGGTTTCAAAAAAACAACCTTGATTCCCAGAGAGTTAAAATTGAATCTATTATAAAAAATTATCATTCATTAGATGATTCTCAAAAAAAGAAACTATCAAAGTACTTCAGGAGCTCTATTGTTAAAAACACTTTAAAAAAGAGAGCTGATTCTTTATATGATAAAAAACTCGAACACTTTCTTATGAGAGTAAACCTAAATAAAGTTTCGTCTAAAAAACTTGATGCTATTTCAAATTATACAAAGTATTCAAATACTCACTCAAAAGAGTTCAATCTTGAACTTGCTAAGCTTAAGAATCTTTACTTATTCAAAGATGTTTCTACTAAAAAGATTACTGCATTAACTTTTTACTTAAAGGATCCAAAACTAAGTAAGATCATTGCAACGACACGAGAAAGCCTCTCGTTTTCTAAAAAGAATTATTCAGTGGTTAACTCTAGATTGAAAAGAATTCAAAAGAAATCAGTTCAAAGAAGAATTGCAAGTGCTAGATAGTTCTTCTCTTCAATTTATAGGATGAATAGAATTTGCATCAAATGGAAGGACAGTGGTTGTTTCATAAGGCATGCAAAAGTTGATATCCCATTTCCATGTTTTACCTGTGATGCTAGTTAAATAAGTTGCTATCGAAATTCCATCAGTGAAACTTGTTTGCGTCGCCAGAGAATCAATTCCTGTAAGATTAAAGGGTTTGCTAAAATCAATATCAGTGCAATCTATATTCCAACCGTTCATGTTTTGGACTGCTATATAATTTGTTCTATTTACTATTCCTACATTTACATTCTGAGTTAACTCAGGGTTAAATGTTGCATAATCTTGGATTTTTGTCCCTGAAAGGTTATCACCTCTATAAAGTTCCCAAGTGTTTTCAGGGTCAGAAGAGTTAAAGTACAAATTATATTCTTGTTCAAAGCTTCCACCACAATCACTTCTCATAACTAAGGTTTGCTTTGATCTAACATATGGAAGAGGATATTTCGTCGATAAACCATAACTAAAATTACCTTTTGCACTAGAATATGTTTTCCATCTTTCAATCTGCCAATTAACAATACTTTCTGTAGATCCAGAAGAAGGATAAAGAGTTTTCTCACATGAGGTAGGATCAAAAGTATAGCTTGAATAATCTATAACAACCCTATTGTTAGTATCATCAAAATTAATCCAGTCTTTATAAAAGCCTATCAAGTGAGCATAGCCAACCGGTTGATCACTTGAACAAACTTCTCGCTTAATCCTTGGATTAAAGCTAATTAATTCTGTTGCCAAAAATGAATCAATTTGTGGTTTCAACTTATTTTTAAATGTATTGTAATATGAAGAGTTTCCAAAATCTAAGTGAACAATTTTAGATCCTGGAGCAGTTTCGTAAGCATTCATTGGATTTGATCCATCAGCAACGTCAAAACAAGTGTAATCGGTAAATTTTGTAACCGTATTGCATCCACCAGGTAAATATAAAAACTTAGGAGTTGATGATTGATAAATCCAAGAAAGTTCTTTTGTAGCTGCAAAGTTATTTGAACCGGCTACACATCCTGCAAAGTCAGGGTCAGAGATTTTTTGTGTATAACTATTTTCTGGACCGCCTGTTTTTCTTATACTGAAACTCCCTGAAACAGAACTATAATATACCGATTTACCTGTGTAAGGCATTTGCGTATGCCATTGAACGGTTCCGTTTGTACCCGAAAGAACCTTATTTACCAAAAGATCTCTTTTAGGTATAGGGGCACTACAACTTCTTGTTGGGCAACACCCAAGTCCAAAGGTCCATATTGTGTCTGCTCCAGCTAAAGGGTTAGCTAAAACTTCAACTTCAATCCACTCTACACCTGAAATATAGCTAAATGGAATTCTATTGTAATCTGCACTTAAGCCAGTAGAAACAAGTCCTGAATCATGGATAATATTCCCATTATACTTTAAAATTATCCTATCTGGCGTATGCTGAGTTGCCCACCACAAGTCCAGGTTAGTCATATTTGAGCTCACTGGAATTTTATAGCTCGGATTTGCTCCTGGCCCTGCCGTTGGTCCATTATACTTTTGTCGAATAAAGTCAGTGCAAATATTATATGGAGATATTACTAAGTCATTTTCACAAACACATTTTTTACTATAACTTTTAACTTTATAATTGCCTGGCATTAAGGGGATGGACTCCCCTGTAGAGTAATGCTCCGAAACTTTGTATAAGCTTCCACTTGCAAATTTTGCGATTAAATTATCTTCTAGGTCATAAACGGAAGAAACAAAATGTCCACTATTGCTTGGATTTGAGATTAAATCATCAAAGCGCAAAGTCCTTGCAGCATCATCATAATCAAGATCACAACTTTTACAAATTGGTAAACCTAAAGAAATCGTTTCATTAGAGTAATGGAGTGCACTCCAAGAACAGTTAGTTGAATCAAAAACCCAATCTTTATCCGTTGCAGCCTCAAAGAAGTTTTCAAATTCTTGTTCGTCAGCAAAGATATGATTAGCACTTCCCCCGTATTGAGTCATATTAAAAGTTCTATTTTGATAATCAATTGGACAATCAGGGGAAGAGTTTAAGTCATTTTCAATAAATGTAACCTTGCCCATCTGCGTACTTGTAAACACATTTACATTTTTGTTTATACAAGAATTCAAAAAAACATAATATTTAAAATAAATATTGTACTCTTTACCATTAAGATACCTCAGAGAACTTCTCGGTTATATAAGATATAATTTTAACATTAGTTGAAAATCGTCTAATTATTTGAAGCCAGGTTAAGTGCTATTAGGCGACTAGAAAGAGATGCCAAGAAAAGTACTCATTTTTTAGTGATAATTAAAAAGATAGAAATTATTGTTAATCTAGTCGTGAATTTTAGAATTCTTCTCGATTGGCTACTAAGTCTTCACGAATAGTATAAAGGTGATCAACTGTTAAATGAAGGCCTGTATAGCTATAACCAGATGAGTCTCCAACTACACATTCTATCTCTGGATAAGTAGTTACATATTCATCAATAAGATCCACACAATAATCGATATCATTTTCTGTATAAACAGCAACACATTCCTCTTCTATGACGTCATAATGGCTAACCCAAGTTGTGTCACATATTTCATAAGTATAAGGAGACTCAACTTCAACATCTACTTCGTAATATACTCCCTCACAAGAAAGCAGAGATAGAAGAAAAATACATAATAATAATAACTTAGCCATCTTATCCTCCAAAGAATTGCCTGATATATAAATATACGGTTAGTTTTAAGAAAGGTTTCGGTGGGATTTGAGCATAAAATCACTCTAAATAGTTGATTTTTATAGATCTGTGATTAAAATGGAGGGACAGGAGAGGAAGTATGTCACTAAAAGATGCTTTATTGAAAGCCGGCTTAAAGCCTACTAAATCAGAAAACGAAAGAGACTTCAAACCAAAGCGAGAGAAAAAAAATAGTGAAAAGCACCAATTTGCTCGTAACTATTGTGAGGTTTGCCAAAGTACTCAGCCAGATGTTGAAAAGTTTAATCATAGAAATAGATTAATTGACGCCAAATGGATTTGTGTTAATTGTGCTGATAAGAATGAAATTCATGATGACTTTAGAGTCACTGATCAAAGTGACTTTGCGACACAAAATAAATATAGAAGATATTATGGGCCAACTAGAAACTTAAAAAAAGAAGCAAACTCAGCTGGTAAAGGCAAGAGACCTAATAATAATTCTAAGAGTAGAAATCCAAACGAAAAGAAAAACTTTAATCGATAAGAGATAAAATATATTACTCTTGACCAAAGGATAAAATTGAACATTACAAAAGATCATGTTGTGAGTATTCATTACACTTTGAAAGACTCTTCAGGTAAGCAATTAGAAAGCTCTGTTGGGGAACAACCTTTGGTATATCTCCAAGGGCATAAAAATATTATCCCTGGTCTTGAAGAAGCATTAGAAGGTAAGTCTACAGGTGACAAGATAAGTGTTGATATAGAACCTGAAAAAGCTTATGGAACTAGAAATGAGCAATTAGTACAAGCCGTTCCAAAGTCTGAATTTCCTGATGCTGATAATATTAAAGTAGGAACTCATTTTGAAATGGACTCTCCAGGTGGACCAATTCTTTTAGTAGTTACTGAAGTTCAAGATGATAAAATTGTTTTAGATGGAAATCATCCTATGGCCGGAATGAAATTAAGTTTTGATGTTGAAGTCATGAAAATAAGAAAAGCAACAGATGAAGAAGTTGCTCATAGGCATGTTCATGGCCCAGGTGGTCACCACCATTAACGATTTATATATTCAGAATAACTCATAGGGTGAATTCTTATTTCACCCTTATCAACCTCATAAATTTTATCAGCTAATCTTTCAAGGAAATGCCTATCGTGACTTACAATCATTACAGTTCCTTCAAAGTTTTGAAGAGCTTTCAAAAGAACTTCACGAGACTTAATATCAAGGTGATTTGTTGGCTCATCTAAAACTAAGAAATTATTTTTTTGAGCTAATAATGTTGCGAGTATTAATCTGGACTTCTCCCCTCCAGACAAGAATTTAACCTTCTTATCAACATCATCTCCACGAAATAAGAAAGCAGCGAGAAGATTTCTTAAGAAACCGTCACTAGCATTTACTAAAGTTGATCTCACCTCTTCAAACACAGTACTTTCAGGGTTTAGTACATCAAAACTAAATTGGGAAAAATATCCAAGTTTAGTACTGGCTCCTAATGTTGATGATCCCGAAGTTGGTTCAGAATGATCAGCAATAATTTTCATAAGTGTTGATTTACCAGCTCCATTTACTCCTACGACGGCGATTTTCTCTAACCTCTTCACAGTTACGCTTAAGTCTTGAAAAACATTTAAATCAGATCCATCTGATTTTTTATAAGTTTTAGAGAGATTTTTTAACACCACCACTTCATCACTGCCTCTTGGAGGAGAATCAAAAGAAAATTTAATTTCTGCTTGTTCAGTCGGTACTTCGATTCTTTGAATCTTCTCGATTTTCTTCACACGTGATTGAACTTGAGCAGCGTGAGAGGCCCTTGCTTTAAACTTTGCAATAAACTCTTCTTCTTTTTTTAGCATGGCCATTTGTCTAGAGTGTTGAGCTTTTAATTGATCAAGTCTTAATTCCCTTTCTTTTTCATAAAAATCATAGTCGCCTGAATAGGTTGTGACAGTGCTATGATTTACTTCTACTATCTTTTTCACAATATTATTCATAAAAAACCTATCGTGAGTAGTCATGAAGACTGCACCTTCATAAGTTTTCAACCAAACTTCTAACCATAAAATAGTTTCCATATCAAGGTAATTTGTAGGCTCATCCATTAAAATAAGATCTGGCTTCATCACAAGAACCTTAGCGAGAGCGATTCTCATTTTCCATCCACCACTGAAGTCTTGAGTTAATTTATGGTGATCTTCTGGCATAATCCCAAGGCCAGTTAGAATCTCTTCCGCTCTTGCCTCTAAATCGTAACCACCTCTTTTTTCAAATTCGGTTTGAACATCTCCCATCTTTATAAGCAAATCATTCATTTCAGATTCCGAGATATTTTCAAAATCACTCATTTGATCTTCAAAAGACTTTAATTGTTTTTGGAGTTCTGCAATTTTAGCATCACCTTCTACAACTTCTTGAAGTGCCGTCTTGCCATGCATCTCGCCTACACTTTGAGAAAAATAGGCAATTCTTAATTTTTCAGGATAAGAAATTTCTCCTGAGTTAGGTTTATCCTCTCCAATAATCATGCGAAAAAATGTTGATTTCCCGGCTCCATTAGGCCCTACTAATCCTACCTTCTCCCCAGGATTTATTTGAAAGCTAGCGTTTTCATAAAGTGTTTTACCACCGAGAATTTTTGAAACATTTGAGATACTTAGCATTTTGTTATCATACCTTAGCTACACATATTAAGCATCTATTGGAAAAAGTTATGTACTCGAATATGGCCTAGTAATAAGGTAGGAAATGACTTTTCAAGACGGTATTTTTTTAATAAATAAAAACTATGAAAGTTTGGCTCTCATTATTACTTTTTAGCTTATCAGCACTTCCTTGTGATGAGTACTTACAGATTCATGAAGATCTTGAGTGTAAACGATCTCATTACCCTAAAAGCTATGGATATAAGTATTGTACTAAGTTTAGATCGGAGATTAATGATCAATTAAGTCCACAAGGTCTTACTTGGAGTAAAAAAACGGAGAAGTGTTTAATAAATAAACTTTCTCAGAAGCTTGTTAACGATAGAGTTTCAAGATGTTCAAAAGTTAAAAAGATTGCTTATTCACAACATCCAGGTTGCTACATAGAGTCTGGATTTTGTGAATTAGATAAATCAGATATTGATATTATTTCTCAATCTATTAATAATAAATTCAGTGTTAGTTTTTTCTCTCAAGCCATCTATATGTATTTAAGATGTAGGTTTAAAAATAAAAAATTTAAAGCAAGAAACTAAAGCCGGTAGAAAAAGTAAACTTAAACTTGTAGCAACAAATAGACCCCATCCTAAAACAAGAGCGATGGGCTGAACAAATGTATCTACTCCTCCTATTCCATAAATAGTTGGAAGAAGTCCTATAAGGGTAGAGAGAGTTGTCATAATTATTGGTCTAAGTCTAGAAGCACCTGCTTCTATAATAGCATCTTCAAAACCAGAACCACTTTGAATTTTATCTTGAATGAATTTTAAAAATAAAATGGAGACATTTACTACGACTCCACTCAAACCAACAATTCCTATAATTCCCATTAAGGTTAAAGATTTTCCATGAACTACTAATGACCAAATCACTCCGCTCAATCCCATTGGGATTGCGCTTAAAACTAGGAATGGATAAAGAACAGAATTAAAGCTTAAACTAATAACCATGAAAATCATTAAAATAGCTAAGATATATAATCTCATTGTATCTTTAAGTGCATTCATTCTATCTTTTTCTCCACCTCCGACAGCGATATTAATTGATGGATTTTTTTGACGAACTTCTTTTACAAAAGGAGCAATAATCTTATTGGCCTCTTTTCCAGTGATTATTTTATCATCAACTTCTCCAAAGAGAGTAATTGTCCTCAAACCATTTAATCTTTGTATAGATGATGGGCCTCTCTGTTCCTCTAAAGTTGAAAAAGATTTTAAAGGGACTGCAATCCCTCGTTTATTTCTAACTTTTAAATTTAATATTTCATCTACTGAACTTTTTGAACTATCTAGTAGACTTACTAGAACTTCCACTTTTTCATTGTTTTTTAAAATCTCTGTTGCAACTAGCCCGGTTGTAGCTGAGAAAATTGTACTTGAGATTTTAGAAGGATCTATCCCTGCTATAATTGCTTTTTTATTATTTATTCTAACTCTATAACTTAAAGTATTTCCATCAAGGTCTGATTCAACGGAGTTTACTCCTTTAATTTGTTCCAACTTAGCTTTTATTTGAGTAACAATAGATTCACCAAGATCAAAGTCTCTTGAGGTTACTTGGAATTGAATTGGCTTGCCTATTGGTGGACCTGGTCTATCGAGAGTAATCGAAGTTTTCACTTGATGATTACTTTGAAAGTCCTTAACTGTTTTTCTAATATTTTTTAAGATTTCTTGTTCTTTATAAATGAAGTTTGAATCTGAAACAAAGTTAACATTTATCATGGCAAGGTTAGGACCATTTTGTCGACTCCCTGACATCCCTCCAGTGATGACTTGTCCTATATCGGAAGTCAGGGTATCAAAGGTCCCATCACTCACTTTTAAAAGCTGTGAGCTTAATAGCTTCACTTTTTCTTTTGTTTTATTCAAAGGAGTGTTTTTATCGAGCTCTATTCGGACACTTAACCCATCTAAACCTTCAGCAGGAAAAAGACTGAATTTTTCAAAAATTTTCTTTCCTTGCAAGCCAGAAAAAGCAAAGATCCCGATAAGAATTAAGACCATTATCCATTTAAATCTTATACTAAAGCTCACAAATGCTCTGTAAGCATTTTCAATCTTTGCAAAAAATCGCTTCTTTTTTTTCTTAGGTTTCATTAACTCTTCAGCGTGAATTGGTAATATCCCTAAAGCTTCAATCAGCGAAACAGCCAGTAATGTAATAACTGTAATAGGAATGACTTTTATAAACTGTCCCATTATTCCTTGCATTAACACAATTGGTAAAAAAGCAAAAACAGTTGTTAAAACAGAAGCAATAACAGGCTTAGCAACTTCTTTAGTTCCAAGATAAGCTGCTTCATGAGCACTAAAACCTTTTTCAACATAAGAATAAATATTCTCACAAACAACAATGGCGTCATCGACTAACATCCCAAGAACTATAATAATCCCAACGACCACAAGGGAGTTCATTGTATTTCCCATCCAGGCAAGGAGAATGATTCCTCCTAATATCGCGATAGGAATCCCTATAGAAGTAACAATTGCCGATCTCCAATCTAGAAAGATTAGAAGAATAATTAAAACTAATAATAGGCCTGTAAGAGCATTAGAAGTTACAATTTTTAATTTATCTCGTATTCGAATAGATTGATCTTTATACTGCTTAATAGATAAAGACTTTGGAAGGTTCACTATATACTTATCCAAAGCAATTTTTAAGTTATCAACGGCTTTTACTGAATCATAAAATGGTTTTTTTATTATAGTCAAAAGAACCGATTCTTTATCCTTAAATAATTTTGCATTTTGTAGTTTTTTTAAATTAAATTCAACTTCTGCAACATCCGATAAAAGGACGGAATTCCCCGAATAATTGCTTCTAATAACAAAGTTTTGTAACTCTTCAAGATCATTAAAGTCTTCACCTATTGTTAAGCTACCTACCTCATTCTCATTTTCAAATAACCCTCCTGGTCTTTGCTTGGCCCAAGACCTTAACTGCCCCATCAACTCATCTAAGGTGATATCTTCTTGTTCAAGTTTTTTAGCATCAGCTAAGATTTTTAGCTGCAGCTCTGAGATTCCACTCGAGCTAACGCTTTGAATTCCTTTTTGGTTTTTTAAAAAATCTTTAAGCTTTTCTGTTTCAAGTTTAAAAGTAAAAGGATCAGCATCTCCATAGAGAGCTAAGCTTAAAACTGGAATAGAACTAGCTTTTGCTTCAGAAATAACTGGATCAAGGACATCACTTGGAAGATTTCTAACTTCTGAAATTTTTCTTCTAAGTTCATCTACAATATCTTCAGGATTTGGATAAGTATCATCAATTTCAACCGAGATAGATCCAGCTCCAGTGAAAGAAACTGATCGAAATTTTTTTACTCCATCAACTTCTGAGATTTTATCCTCAATAGGATCAATCACTAATTCCTCTATATCTCCTGGAGCAGCTCCTGGATAAGCTACACTAACATTTAATCTATTGAAATTTACATTAGGACGAGCTTCTCTTTGCATATTCATCATGATATAGCCGCCCAAAATAACAATTAAAATTGAACTATAATGAATAAAGAGTTTTTGCTTCTGAAAAAATTTAATTAAATTCACGCAACCAGAGTATCTAATATAACGGATATGGGGAAGTAATTGTTTTAATATCCCTTAGCTGAACTCTTAAGTCATTTGTTTGAACTTCCCAATAATTCTGGTCTTCAAAGTGAGCAAAAGCATTCTTAAAAGAAGGATCATCCCATCTTTTTGCTATCCAGGCAGAAAAATGAATATAACGAAAGGCACGCAAAACCTCTACAAGCTTTAGACTAGAGTTATCAAAGTCTCTCATCGTTTCATAAGCTGCTAGTAAGATATTTCTTTGGCGAGTATTTTCAGCATCTTTTCCGGGAGTGACTAACCAAATATCTTGGACAGGCGGTCCCATTAGCATGTCATCAAAATCAATAAATGAAATCTCCTCATCTCTAACAATTAGATTTCCCCAGTGACAATCTCCATGGATTCGTATTTGTTCAGTTTTCTTAAATAAGGGTTCACCTATTTCACAAATTTCTTCTACTAAATCTTGATACGATGATTCAAGATGGGTTGGAATAATTTTTTGATCTAGAATGAATTTTAAATTATTCCTACCAAAGCTAGTTGGGTTTAAGATAATTCTATGTTCTGCTTTTTTTATGGAACCAACGTTATGGATTCTTGCTAATAATCGTCCAGTGATTTCCAATTGTTCATCACTCATTTCTTGAGGAATTCTTCCTCCTCTTTTAGGAAATAAACAATAATATAAATTTGTTTCTTTATCGGTGAATAAGGTTTCATTATTTATTTGAAGAGGTGCAATGACCGGAATTTCATTGTCCTTTAAATCTAATAAGAAGTTATGTTCATCTAAGATTTGCTCTTTAGTCCACCTTCCAGGTCTATAAAACTTTGCAACTAAAAATCTATCACTTGGAACATGTACATCTTTATCATCTATATCAATCTCTACTTCAAATACTCTGTTTTCCATAGAGTTTAAGCTTAAGCATCTTCCGGTAACTTTAAATCCAGTATTTTCAATAGCATTTAATATAGTTTCCGGAGTTAAATTAAAAAAGAACTGGGTTTTAGTATTTCCCCATACGTAATCACCCATTATTAATATCCTTTGCACAACTATATGCTGATGACCAGGCCCATTGAAAGTTATATCCTCCAAGAAGTCCAGTAACATCAACGACTTCTCCAATAAAATATAGCCCTTCCATTTTCTTAGACTCCATTGATTTAGAGTTTAAATCTTTTGTAGAAACTCCACCTTTAGTGACTTCAGCCTTTTTATAACCTTCTGTTCCTTCTGGGATAAAGCTCCAATTTTTTAATTTTTCACAAATTCTAATTATTTCTTTAAAAGATGTTTCTTGGAATGTTTTATCCAAGTCTTTAAACCAATGTTGCACCAATCTCTCTGGCAGATATTCAATTAATGCTTTTTTTACTTTTGAGTTTTGTTTTGTTTTTTTCAATTTATGTAAATGTTCCTCAAGGTTAAACTCTGGTAGAAAATCTACGAAGATTTCATCTCCAGGATTCCAGTATAGACTAATTTTTAAGACAGCTGGTCCTGAAAATCCTCTATGGGTAAATAATAAATCATCTGAGATTTTTTTCTTATTTACTTTGATATCAACTGGTAAAGAAATCCCACTTAAACCCTTATAACCAGAATAAAGAAAAGGAACCAGGCTAGGATAATTTTCTTCCAAATCCATTCCAAACTTACTAGCTATTCGGTAACCAATATCACTGACTCCAAGCTTAGGAAAAGATAATCCTCCAGAAGCAATAACTATATTTAAAGCAGTGTATGAATCTTTATCTGTTTTAATTTCAAAAAATTTCTCTTTATAGGTACAAGATCTAACTTCTACTTCAGTTTTAATATGGTGAGAGTTTTTTTTGCAAAGCTTTAAGAGCATATTAATAATTTCTAGAGAGTTTTTTTTACAAAAGAGTTGTCCCAACTTTTTTTCGTAAAAATCAATTTCGTTTTTCTCTACAAGATCAATGAATTCACTTGAGTTGTATTGAGATAATGCAGATTTACTGAAGTGCAGGTTTTTAGAGATAAAGTCCTTATGACTGACTGATAAATTTGTAAAGTTACATCGCCCTCCACCTGATATTTGAATTTTTAGTCCTACTTTCTTATTTTTTTCTAAAATTAGAACTTTTTTGTCAGATTTTATATTAGCTGCACAAAACAACCCCGCCGCTCCGGCACCAACAATAATAGCATCATAGTGAGACATAGCTTAGCATAAACCATACAATACTATAGATCGAGGTCATTTATGGATATTTCACCTAAGCTTGCCCAAAGGGCCAATAATCAATGTGAGTTATGCGCTCAAACTGAGTCTTTGAGCGAATTTAGTATAAGTGACCAAGCAGTCCTTCTTTGTGAGATATGCTGCAATCAAATTAATACCCCAGAGTCACTTGAACCTAATCACTTTAGATGTTTGAGTAATTCCATGTGGAGTGAATTTCCTGAAGTACAAGCACTTAGTTGGAAAATCTTAAACTTCTTGAAAGAGCAATCATGGGCCTCCAGTTTAAAAGAACAATTATACTTAGATGATCTAGCCCAATCGATGGTTGATGAGCTTAGTGTTCTAGAGGTTGAAGAAACAAATCAGAGTACAACCAAAGACTCAAATGGTGCGACCTTGAATGAAGGAGATAGTGTTACTCTTATAAAAGATCTTGTTGTAAAAGGAGCAGGCTTTACAGCGAAAAGAGGAACTTTAGTTAAAAATATACGACTCACAAATAATCCTTTGCATATAGAAGGTAAAGTTAATGGCTCACAAATTGTTCTCGTATCGAACTTCTTAAAAAAAGTCACTTAAATAGGAAATAGTATGAATAAATTATTAGCAAGCATCTTTTTCATTTTTAGTAATAACTTACTGGCCCATGGTATCAGTGATCATGCAAAAACTGCGATGCTCGAAGGTGGGTATTTAAAATATATTTGGCTTGGTGCTGAGCACATGCTTACAGGATATGATCATCTTTTATTTTTATTTGGAGTACTTTTCTTTTTAAAGTCCTTTAAAGATATAGTTCAATTTATTTCAGCTTTTACTATAGGTCATTGTATTACTCTAATATGTGCAACTTTTTTAGGAATTAGTGCAAATTATTGGTTAGTAGATGCCGTAATTGCTTTAACTGTTTGTTATAAAGGTTTTGATAACCTTGATGGATTTACAAAATATCTTGGTTTTAAAAAGTCTCCCAATTTAATTGGAATGGTTTTTATTTTTGGTCTTATTCATGGTTTTGGATTATCAACGAGACTTCAAGAGTTACCTCTAGGACCAAAGGGAAGCTCGATGTTAATGAAGATTATTTCATTTAATGTCGGAGTAGAGCTTGGTCAAATTGTAGCTCTCACTATAATGATTGGTTTACTTGCTGGTTTCAGAAACACTGGAGCTTTTAAAAAGTTTTCTAAACTAGCAAATTGGTTATTAATCTTTGCTGGCTTTATGCTATTTCTCATGCAAATGCATGGATATTCTCATCATGATGAGGAGTTAGAGCATAATAGTCATGAAACTCAACAGATTGAAGGGATTATGCCGGTCTTACAACACTCAGACCATCCTATTCCTGAAATGCTAGAAGAGCCTGAGCAAGGTCACCATGGACATGATCACGACTATGAAGATCATGGTCACAAACATAGTCCTGATGGACATAGTCATAGACATGAAAGATAAATTATTTCTTAGTTAATTTTTCGATCTTTGGAAATGTAACTCTGATTTTTTCCTTTGAACTTTCAAATCTCTTCGTGATTTGTTCTTTAATATTAGGAAGGTCAGAAAATGAGATTATTATATGAATTCGCTTCATTTCTTTATCAAATACTAGGTTTACAATATTCTTACTGATTCCTTTAAGAGCAGGGATTTCAAGTTTTACTAATGGATGATCAGAGTAGCCATTAAAGCTTTTATCAATATTTTTCTTTGCCATTTTAGCAACTAGTTTTTTAAAAATCTTTGAAACTTTACAGTTTTGATCACTTAATAAAAATTCTTTCTCTGATTCTATGTGATCAATATTAAAACTCAACTCTGGAACATCTTCACTATTATTTGCAAAAGAAAGAGTACTATATGCAAGTAGAGGAATTTTAACTCCGTTTTTTCCACCTACTAACTTTGCACCCAATTTGGCAATTCCTTTAGGTGGAGCAAAGCCTACACATCCTGTAATATATGGGAATTCCACTTTTTTTGAATTATTTAAATCTAAAGAACTCTGAGAATACTGATCAATATGAAATTTAATATTTTCTGGCTTAAAAGGAGTTCCTTCAATTTGCTTTCCAAATTTTTCTAAAGAAAAGTCAATTAACTCATTAAAAAACTCTTCACTAATACTTAAAACCATATGACCTTTTTGTAAATCTAGGTCATCTCCAATATATTGATTAATCTTTTCTTGATCCCAGCTATACCCTACTTGAGAAAACCGTTGATCTTTAGTTCCAAAATCAAAATTAATTCCAGCACCAATATATTCATTATTTCCTTCATGACCTAAAAATGAAAGTTGATCAACACTATAATTAATATTTGAGGACTCTTTACCTGTTTTGATTTTTCCCGCAAGTAATATTTCTTTGTTCAAAGCACCATTTTCTTGATTTTCAGAGATAGCTTTTTGTAAAGTTTTTTCAATAGGAGTTAGAATTAAGTTCATTAATTCTTTCTTTCTCGTTTGCAATGCTTCATTTAAATCTTTGTCAGAAAAAAGAAGAGGTGATCCTTGTATTGAAAATCCTGAAAGACCATTTATATGAACTACTTTATCATTGTTGAATTCAAGGTCGATATTCTCTTGTAATCCAACCTCTGTTAAGTGCTGCATTATTTTATCAATGGATCCACTTTCTATCTTGCCTACAATTCCTTCAGGAGTGGATTTTAAAGAATAACTTAACTTCAAAAACATTGGAGCTTCATTAGAGATTTTTAAAACGATGTCTTTTAAAGTCGCTCCTATATCTGTTAGATAATCTGGAGACTCTGTATCAATTACTTTTGCTTCAATCTTCCTAGTTTCTAAATAGCTTTCTAAGAAGTCATCGACTTGATCTTCAATTGTTTTATTTTCTTTATTACAGTCATAATTCGACTTTACTTTTTTTACAGTGCCATTAATTTTCTTAAAAGTATTTATGTTAATGCATATATCGTCAGCATTTACCTTGATCTTTGAAAAATCAATCCTAAGATCGACTTTAAGTTCATCTCCTTCAATTCTGGTACTAAACTCTTTAAGCTCAAGGCCTGCAGGGTCAATTTCATATGAGAGCTTCTTAAGTTTTAAATTCAGCATCATTCTATTTAAGAATCTATCATCTAAAGTTTCAGGAAGTTTTCCTTTTGAAATAGTCTCCATCTCTTCAGGAGTAAACTTATCAGCTGATCCAAAGTTTAAAAGCAATGATTGATTAAGAATCTCAGAGAGATTATCTTTCATTCCTTTCATCATTAATAAAATTGGTATTTCACTGTTTTCTAGTTTTACATTACTTTTGTATAAATTGGTCCCATTCTTATTCTCACTCAAAAAAGCATAAATTTGTTCAATTAAGTAATTCCTGGCAACTTCTCCTGATTTAATTTGAAACAAAACATGAGGTGCTTTTTCATTTCCAAGATGTTTCTTCACAAGATCTTGTGAGAATGCTGACGTCAATAAAAAAATTAAAAACAAGTATCTCATTTAATTCTCACTTCGTTTTTTAAAGGAACTTTATTAAATATCTTCTTTGTAAAGTCTAGATCAAAGTGAAAATGTCCTACTTTGTCTAAGTGTATCTTCTTTATTACTACAGGTGACTTCTCATTAACCTTACTTAAATCAATCGGAACAGTAATATAAGGAGTTTTATCAAGATAAGAAAACTTTAACTTGGTTTTGTCTTCTATCTTGTTTAGAACTTTTTTATAAAGACCAGGAAATTTAAAAATCGTTATTTTTCCAAAAGGTAACTTGCTTTTCAAATCTATTGAAATATCTTTTTCATTTAATAAGTTGCGTACTAGCTTTAAAACATAAAAATCTTCAAAGTTTGTTTCTGAGTATCTACTCTTAAAAATATCTTCTGCATTTGGAAGGTAAATATTAAATTTGTATTCTCCCTTGTTTTCTTTTAGCTCTAATCTAAAATCAAGGGCCAACTCTAGGTCTTCACTCTCTTCAAACTCTGGTGCTTCATCAATACACGTTGGCAAAAGATAGGCATTAATCCAATGAACCCTAGTAACCAACTTACAGAATTTGTTTTTAAATCCCCAATAAGTTTTTTTAATTTTAAATTTATTAAAAAGTGCTAGCTTAAGAATTTTTTTCAATGAATTTGTCTCAATATTTAATAATAAAGAAATATCAATTATGTTTTCACTTACTGGACTTACTAAGAGATCATGATTTCTAAGAGTAAGAAGAGGCCTCCCTTCTTCATCATTTAATAAATCAACTTTGCCTGAGTAATGGTTTAATAATAAATCATCAAATTTATTGATTACACTCGTTAATAATGTGCCATTAAAACTAACTTGAGAATCAGTCTTAAATTCACTAGCAATTGGAGAGCTTGAAAATCTTTCACAATTCTCACTATTTTCTTCATTTGAGTAATCACATGTAATTCTTTTATCATCAATTTCTATTACATTTTCAAGACCAATAAAGACATTATTAGCATTAGTGTTCATCTTATTAATTTTGGGATTCATAACTAGCTCATTAAAACTTTGAGAAAGAAGATTTTCAATTTCCTTACCTTCTTTTTCAATTGATTTCTTTGGACTAAACTTAATATCAAAAGCTCTTTTAAAACTTATTTCTTTTTTCTCTACTGATTTTAATAACTCAGGATATGCTTTTTGTTCAAGGAGGTCTGCTACTTGAACTGAGAGAACCTCTTGAACTTTAGGAATAAGCATTCCTGAAATGAGTTTTTGTCTCATTCCTGTTTGCGTATTCTTTAAATTATAGCAATTTACTTTTAAACTTGAATCTCCAGAGTCTGTAACGGCCTTATTTTCATACAACTTGAAACCGGTAGTATTAAAATCAACTTTCATATGTTTATTATAGTTCTCAGTTGTTAGGTTATCTTCGATTTTAAAGTTCTGAAAAGTTACTAGCCCAGCTTTATCTTTATAAATGATCTGAGCATTAGCTTGAAATCTGAGTTTTAGGTTTTGTATTTCTACATTATGATTTCCAGAGACTACGTTTATATGATTTCGAGATGATTTAAAGTCTTTTTTGATACAAGCATCTATTTGTAGAGACTTCTTTAACTCAAGCTTTTCCTCAACACTAAAAGTTTCTATACTTCCTAAGTCATGAAGCTTCTTGATAAGTAGCCTTTGCTTAGATACGTTTTTATCCGTTAAAGTAGCCTTATCTAGCTCTACCTTATTAATATCTATTCCTATATTTTTTAGATCAATTGTCCCAGAAATAGGAATAAGAACCCCTGATGAGATTTCTTGAGACTTGCCTAAGTTTAGATCTACATTTTTGATTTCTATATTCGCATTTAATCCTGAAAGAACAAACCCTAGTCTGAAGGCTTCATCAAAGTTGATATTTAACATATGCTTTCCATAAACTAGTAAAAAGTCCGTTTTTGCCACTTTTTCTTTATTCAAAATTCCTAAATTTACTCCAAATTTGACTTGCTCTTTATCCAAAGAAAGTATTTTTTTAGTACCAAGTAGATTGGTCAATGATGCTTTTAAAGCTTTTTGAAAACCTTTTGAAGAAATACCTATTCCTACGTCTTGAGAGCTCATAGACAGCGATAAGAGTGTAATAAAAACAATAATGACTTTGTTCATAGTCTATTATCTTACTGCTCATATTTCGAGTTTAGCTCCCGCTCTATCAAAATTTCAAAATATGACTAAAATTTAATCATAATTGTAAAAATCTTCTTGAGGCCCTTTCAATCAGCCAAATATGATAAAATAATCTAAGTGAAAATATACCTACTATTAGCCATTTTCTTCTCTTGCAGCAAGAAACAAATTGTTCGTTCTGAGCCACCTGAATATGTCTCAAAAAAGACCATTACTGATATTGAAGAAGCTAGAGAAACCACTGTTTTTTTAAGTAAATTTCAAGAGCCTAATATCTATCTAAAAAGCGAAGATCAACTACGAGATTATCTAATCAAATATAAAGATAAAACTTCGCAGAGTTTTCTACATAATAATTTTGAAGATTATATAGATTCAATTATTGAAAAATCAAAACAAGTAGAAGAAATCACGGGTATTCCATGGAAATTTAATACTTGTAATATGTTTGTTGAGTCGCGATTTAATGAGAGTGAAAACAGCTCCCCTGCTCATGGAATTGCTCAAATTAGTAAAGTATCTATTACCGAGCAAATGAAAGATGTAAAATATGAAAGCTTAGAAGAAGGAAAATACACAAGATGTCGTGAAATAATCCCACTTTTTGGAGAAGATAATACATACCAAAGATTCCTCTCAAAGTTCCAATGTGACCCTGCTGATTCGAAAGTACTAAAAGAGTGCTCTAAAGCCATTGAGTGGTGTTCAAACATTTTTAGAAAGGTCTATAGAGCTGAAAAATATACGACTTTTGCAAAAGAATACTTTTATGATCGTAATCCTTTAACACTAATTATTCCAGATACACTAAATTGGAAAAAAGTTTTGGATATGAGTGATATTATGAGTAAGCAAATCTATCCATACTTTTATCAACATAATATTCTTCTATCTTCTTTTCATCTTTTTTCTTTGACCACTAAGATAGATGGTTTTTTGTACTACAGAGGAAAGAAATTTCTCGAGACTGGTTTTGAGCATCAAGAAATTCTCGATAATATAGATTCACTCATCAATAATGACCTTGATAGGTTTCGTGCACTTCAACTTTTAGCTGCTGCTTATAACGGAGGTAAAAGTATTATTGATAATGTTTAAAAAAATAAATCTCTTGATTCATTTAGCTCTATGCATACTAAGCATTTGAAGAATTTAGAGTCTTTAAAAAGTGGAAATGAGAACAAGGCTCATATTTTTAAAATTGGAAGATGTCTTCATGTCAATGATGATAGAGCTCCCTTTTTTGTTAAAAACGAAAAAGATAAATTTCTGGACTCATTTGAATATGAATAACTTCTAATTTTTAGCTCCTCAATAACTCAAACTAAATTTTAAACTTAATTATAAATTGTAAAAGTCAACTTAATAAGTAATAATGTTTAAAATGTTGAAACCTTTATTCTTGTGTCTTCTATTAGGCCTACTTCTTTCATGTGGAGACAAAAAAAGTACAAATGTCATATCTGGCTCTTCGTCAGTTGATTTAAATAGTATTAGTCATATCAACGCTCCGGGTCAATATGATATCAATGGTTCTTGTTCTAGCTCTTGACCTTCCCCCATTGACTAGTCCAGTCGTTATGTCGTAAGCATTGCGTTATCTGGACGCAACAAATGGAGAAGAAAATGGGAAGAAAAAACTTTAAACCAGAACAAATTATTAAGATTTTAAGAGGTAT
>CALHLC010000011.1 GCA_938034385.1 uncultured Bacteriovoracaceae bacterium | reverse complement strand
GGATTCAATACCTCTTAAAATCTTAATAATTTGTTCTGGTTTAAAGTTTTTTCTTCCCATTTTCTTCTCCATTTGTTGCGTCCAGATAACGCAATGCTTACGACATAACGACTGGACTAGTCAATGGGGGAAGGTCAAGATTATCTCTCAAAGCATTGCAAATCTTAAGTCCAATGTATCAATGGATAAGATTGTCATTAGCTTTGATAGGATCTTAAAGGTCGAAGGACTTCCTTTGGTTACACCTATTGAGATTGAGTTTCTTATGATGGAGGGTAAGAGTAATTATCTCAATCCACTAGGTATCTACATCAACAACCTTGTTCAATATGAAGCTATCTAGATTATGTTTGTATCTAGGCTTTGTACTTTCCTTTAATCTTTTTGCTGGAAAAATTAAGACAATCACAGTAGGGCCAAATAAGATGGGAACAATTTACCTTTCTACAGGTAGATCAACTGTTCTATCTTTAAAGACCCCTCCTAAAAAAATCATTCTTGGTAACTCCAATTACTTCAATGCTGAGTTTACCGGAATTGATGTCACTATCCAGCCATTAAGTAATGTTGAGAGCAACCTATTTATCTACACTGACAAATACCGTTACGGAGTCATCCTTAAACCAGGAAATCCAAAAAGGTACGATGATCTGGTTTATCTCAAGTGGAAAGAACCTAGAAGCAAACAAAAAAAGAAAAAGATGAAAGAGCTTATTTCAACAAGAAGACGAGACAAAAGAATTGTCTTAACCAATGTGAGCTTTAATTCTAGAAGTGACCTCTATTTTGTCGATCTTGAAGTCCAAAACTTTACTAAAAGAAAGATCCGAATCTCTCCAACAAAGATTTGGATAACAAGAAACGATAGAATGCTTCCTCTTTTAGAGAAAGTTATCAAAAAAGAGGTTATCTCTTCAGGTATGGCAACGAGGTTGAGACTCATCTTGAGGCTCAAAAAGAAAAAAGGATTTACCACTCACTTTAAGATTGGAAAATCCAAGTTAAAGCTAATCGTACCAAGGAGGTTATTATAAAAAAGCTTAAAAATATTTTTTTCAAAAGAAGTGGCGATAAATCTGTAATCAGAAAGGAAGCACTCATTAGTCTTATGATTGTTTCTATTATCAGCTTTTCTCTTATTAGTTGGCACTTTAAAGAAAAACCAGACACAACGAGTGTTGAAGTTAAGGTCAAAACAATAAGTAGAGATGGCACAGTCACAATCGCGACCAAAAGAAAGGTTTTTGGATCTGGAGAAGATTTAAGGGATCAAAAGTCCACAAAGTCTTCGAATAAAGGATTCAAGTCTAAACGAACCAAACTTAAACTCAAAGCAAAACAAGTTCTCATAAACGAAGCTCCTATTATTGGAGATGCACCAACGGGATCAAGTGCCGTTGGTGAGCTTCTAAACACCATTGACTCAAGAGATCCAGCTGGTCTTGTACGAGTTAGGCTCGTTTATGATCTCAAATCAAACTCTAGAGTTGTTTTCAAAAAACACTCAATCTTATTGGGTAAGGCAACTTATATCCAAGGAAACGATAGAGTTTATGTGAACTTCTTTACCATTATCTCTCCCCAGGGAGAAGAAAAACCTATTCATGCCCATGCGCTTGATTCCAAGGATTTTTCAACGGGACTGGTTGGAAAGGTTCACTCAAACAAAACACTCAAAGCAGTTAGCTCCGTTGCACTCAACGTGATTTCGGTAGCTGCAGGAGTAACAAGCCAAAGAGCTATGGGCACCACAGGTGCCCAAGTTCCTGAGTTTAATGCCGAAGATGCCCTACTCGCTGGAGCAAGTAGTACAGCAAAAGATGAGGCAAACTCAAAGCGTTCACAAATTGAATCTGATAATGATCACCTCACTGTAAGGGCAGGAAAGGATCTTATCGTCATGTTAACTAAATCAACCAGAGGGAGATAATTATAACAGTTAATAAAAAACAAACATCAAGAAACGACAACATCCTAGATGTTGTATTCACAACAGCTTTTGAATTTATCAAGTTCTCACTACTGATGACTTGGTACTTTCTAAATGGACTAAAGAAAAATGCAAGTAAGTTTAAAGAAGACATCGGAATTCTCACTTTAGTTTTAATTGCATCATTTACTGTATCAAAGGTAGATTTTTTTCATGATCACTGGCCGTATTGGATGCCAGAGATCTTCGAAAACATTCTTTTTTGGTACAAAACTTTCATTGGAGAGATGCTTTACTCTCTTACTTTCTTTGGGGCTTCGGTATTTTTATACTACGCCCTCATTGGAAGAACTGAGATTTTAAGAGAAAAGCGAATCAAAAATGCAGTGAAAATTCTAAGTAAGGGTAACGATCAAACTTACCCGAGAGTAATTGAAATGAACAAGGTTAACTCTTACAGAACGAAAATTGTCGTTGAATCACCTTATGTTGGAGTTGATGCATTTGTTAAAGAACAAAACAATCTTGAAGCAGGGTTTGATCAACAAATCGAAAGGATCGTCAAAGGATCCTCTCCAAGATACGTTCACATCTACCTCAATACGAAGAAGCTTCCTAAGAAGTTTTCGTATTCTGCGGTTAAAGATGAATGTGATAAGCCAAATCATTTTATTCTTGGGGAAACAAACTCAGGCCTTTTAACTCAAGACATCAGAGAACTTCCGCACATGTTAATTGCTGGAACGACTAATTTTGGGAAGTCTAACTTCTTTAAACAAGTTCTCACTACTCTTTTAAAGAATACAGATCATCTTCAAATGCACCTAATTGATTTAAAAGGAGGTCTTGAGATGAGGGCCTTTGCTGATCTTCCAAATGTGAACTTTATTAAAGACATTGACCAAGCTTTATCAACACTAAGCTCCATTAAAAAAGAAATGGATAGTAGGTTTCAGTTTCTTTATGACAAAGGCTTTAACAAGTTATTACCAAAAAGAGATAAAAAGGATCGAATTATCGTCGCTATTGATGAGGCCAGTGTTCTTTATATGAAGAAATACTCACGTTCTGATGAAGGAATGAAGGCCCAAAAAGCAAGACAAATTACTGATGATCTGGCCAAACTTGCAAGAGCAGCAGGAATTAATTTAATTATTGCTACTCAGAAAGTTACCAAAGAAACTCTTGATACCCATATCAGAGAGAACATGTCTGGCCGGGTTAGTTTCAAAGCAAACGATAATGAGGCCTCAAGAACTGTTCTAGGTAATAATATGGCGGCCAATCTTCCAGCTGTTGCAGGTAGAGCAATCTTTAACTTCGGAAATACTTTTGAGGAGTTTCAAGCACCTCTTTTAACTGATAAAGACATTGAAGATGTGGTTTCAGAGACGAAGAAAGATTTTGCGGAAGGATTAAGAACATTGTTTCAACCTGGGTTAATAGATAATTCTGCGATTAGAAAAACTCAGAAAGACAAAGAGATAGATGGATAAAAGAAAATTTCATCTCAATAGTAAAGCAGGATCAATTCTAGATTTTTTACTAAAGAATAAAATAACAACATGTAAGACTATTAACGAAAACCTATTCCCCAATATGGCAAATCGATCCGTTCGGAGATATCTAAGCTTACTTGTTAATCAAGGGTTGATCACAAGATCTTGGATACCAAGCAAAGAGCTAAGGTCTATCACTGTTTACCACTTAACACAAAAAGGACTGAAAGAAGTTTTCCCACACCTATCCGATGTAAAAAACATCAAACTAAAAAGTGATAAAACTCAACATGACTTCATGTTAAGTAAGATAAGACATCGCCTTAAATCTCTAAAAAATGTTGAAAAAATATGGAGTGAAAACGAAATCATCATCACGTCTGAGTTTGAATACAATTCTGCAATGGATCAACTGAAAGACCTAAGAAGTGACTCCGCTATTCTCGTTGACTGGAATAACGAGAAGCTTCACATTGCAATTGAATACGAAGCAAGTATGAAGTTAAAAGCAAGGGTTAAGGATAAATTCGTTCGATATTATAGTTCTGAAGAGATTGATGCAGTTATTTATATCTGTAAAAACAAGTCCATCAAAAATGCATTAATAAAAATTGAAAAAGTAATTAATACATCAGGACAAGGAAGAATCTATTACTCGACAGTAGATCTCTTCTTGAACAATTCTGGAGATCCAGTTTTCACAAATATACTGGGAAAAAGGTTAGTAATATTCTCTACAAATAATAGTGCCAAGACATGTCCGAATACTGCCCTTCAGACGTCCTCTGAAGGAGATCAAAAAGGATAAAAATCACTTTTAAGTGATGAGAATCATGAACACATTCTCTCTTCTCAATTATTTACTATATGTCCATTTTGGACATTTTCAACAGATTCAACGTTTCAACCATAAGGAGGTACATTATGAAACATTTATTAAAAACACTTTGCATAAGTTCTGCTCTCGTTTGCAGCTCTTGTAGTACAACAAAAGACTCTATAACTCTTGGAGTTATAACTGGTTCTGTTGCAGGTGCAGTGGGAGGGAAAACACTTTCGCACACGCAGCGAGACAAGAAAGCTAAAGTTGCTGCTGCAAGTGGCGCAATATTAGGTGGAATTGTGAGTTACTTTATTCACAAAGGTCTAGAAAAAAGAGATGCAAAAGTTAGAAAAGAAACACTCTTTAACTTAGAGAATTTTGGCGTAACAAACCCAAGTTTTGAACAACCTGAATCAAGCAATTACTTCTTTCCACAAAGTGATTATTTAAAAAGAGCAAAAAGAGGTCGTCATAAGTAAGACCAGAGCAAACAAAGTCACCCTTGATTTAAACAGTAATCAAAAGCTTAATGGATTACTAAGTAAAATCAAAGAGAATGGAGAGCACTGCAAAATCGACATTGCAAGTCTAATTAACTGGATTATTGAAGATTATTCTAAGTCCATATCCACCAAAAAAATCAATGAAATCTACTACAGGTTTCTAGATGAGACACTCATTACCCAAAGCCTTCTTAAAGAAGGAATGCCTCTCGAGGAGGTAAATAAGAGGATCAGAGAGGTCATAAAAAAGCGTAAAAGTGCCTTAAAAGAGCGTCCAAAACGCATAAGAAAGAACATTGAAAAAACCATACCACCAACTTCATCTTCAGAGGAAAGAAAGGTAGGATTTGAATAGGAATCAGGGGGTTCAGCCCCCTATTTCCAAAAAGCTCTTTGACAACCGAATAACCGAATTGATTGCATTAAACCATCATGTGTTTAATGAAAGAGAAGCTGCTTTCTATTGTCGATGTAGCGTTGATAGTATTCGTTATCACGCACTTCGATCAAGGAAGCTGACATTTTGTGATTTTACTAAGGAAGGCTTGGTCTTTCTCAAGCAAGACTTGGATTCATTCTTAATGCGAACTCGCAAGGAAGGATTTCAGGGCTAAAGGAGAAAAATCATGAATAACTTAGTAAAAATAGATGTTTCCTTTGAGTATCAACCTAAAGTTTACCCTTATAAAAGAAGCTCTGGTTGGTATTGGAAGTTCAAATTGCCTAATGGAAAATTTTTTACTGGGAAAGCACCTGGCAGTGACGAAAAAACTGTTAAAAGAAATGCCACTAAAAAAGAGAGAGAGCTTTCCAAAGGTCTTTTTACTCAAAAGGAAATAAAAAAAATCCAAGAAACTTCAAGTACGATAACGACATTCGAAAGTGCGATTACTCAATACATTGAGTATTTAATTTTGGAAGGAGCCTCTCCAAATTATTTTTTAAAACTAAAAAATGATTTAACAACGATCTCTAAGACTTTTAAAGAAAAGTACAAGGTTGATCAAATCCATAAATTAACTGAAGAGCATGCTTATAGTTTTAGAAATCATCTTCTTAGACGTGTTAAAAAAGATGAACTAAAAAAGGTAACAGCCTTCAGATTACTTAATGATGTTAAAAGGCTTTTCAAATGGCTAAAGCGAAGAAAAAAAATCAGAACGAACCCCTGGCTCGAAATTGAAGCAATTAGCGTACCAAAAGAATCTAGAGCAAGAAGTGAAGCTCCAAGTCAGGAAGTTATCACCAAGCTCCTGCTTTCAGAGTATGAACACCCTTTTAAGTTTCCTATCAAAGAGTTCGCCTACGGACTCTTCAGAACAGGAGCAAGAATGGAGGAACTTCTATATTTAGAATTAGATGATGTTGATTGGGAATCAGGACTATGGACGATCAAACCCAAGCAGTGTCCTAATAAACATGGAACACATTGGTCACCAAAGTACGGAAAAGCTAGAAAAGCTATTATTCCTCAGGACGTATTAAATTTACTAAAACCATTAGTTACAAGAGTTAATCAATTTAAAGTTGTTGGATACACTCCTGATGAAAATGGCAACATGGTTCCCAAAGAAGCAAAGTTTCTTTTTACAATGCTGGACAAGAAATTAAGTAAAGATGAAGGACTAGAGGTTTACCGTAGGGTTGATAGAATCGACAAAGCTTGGAAAAACCTCTTTACTTCAGTCGGTCTTTTTCAATCTGTATCAATAAACGGCTCTGAAAAAATAGTGATTCCATTTACGAGACATGATATGCGAAGAGGGTTTAACCTAGCTGCAAAAAATGCAGGAATGTCTTTAGATGATAGGGCGTTAATACTAGGCCATGGTAGAACTGTAAATGAGAACCACTATTGTGGTAAAGCCGAACTGAATACAGGGGTTGTTCAAAAACTCATAAGTAGTTTTTCTGGTGATGAAAAAATACTAGAAAAAGTTGGATAGCTTATCCCGCAACAGGTATTCAAAATCCCTGTCGCCACTAAATGTAAGAATCGGTTTTGTTACCTATTTGTTACAGCACAAAAAAAGCCACTTAAAAAATTTTATCGAAAACTTTCTAAGTGGCTTATTTTAAAGGTTTTTTAATGGTGCCCTCTCGCGGGATCGAACCACGGACACAGGGATTTTCAGTCCCTTGCTCTACCGACTGAGCTAAGAGGGCACAATGTCATCTGTCCGAAAAGATTATGGCGTTGCTCTTTGATAGTCAATTAAAAATTAAGTCTTTACTATATTGTTATGAAACTTAATATCGCATCTCCTATAGATAATACTGATGTTAACCTAATCCCCCATGTGCTTGAAACCAAGGGACTAAATGTTAATTCTTTAACCTTTATTCCTGCTCAAGATAAACTTAAAGCTAATTTTAGAGCTATTTTTACTCATGGTTATACCTCTCATAAAAGCTCTATTTTAAGCTGGGGAAGTCGATTAAGCCTGGCTGGAATTCCTGTTACTATTTTTGATTTGCCAGGCCATTACCTCGGTGGATTTAATGATTTTGAAGATTTTTCTACTTTTACAAATGAAGCTCCAGAGCTTTTTATGAAGGCTCAGCTCTTTCAACAAAATATACTCAAAACAACTCCTGAAAAACTCATCATTGGTGGTCACTCTCTAGGAGCTCTTCTTTCGCTTCATGCTACAAAGCTCTTTGATATAGAAAAACAACTCTTTCTAGTTGGTTTTGGAGTAAACGAGCAAGACACAACTCACTTCTTTGCTACAGATTTTTTCAGAAAGACTCTTAATATTAGAAAGCAACTAGTTAGTAAGCATCTTGATCCAGATATAGTCTTTCAGTGGATTAAAGACCAAAAGCAATTGATAGATACTAAAAACGAAAAAATTTGTTTAATCTCTGGCCAAGACGATGTTGTTGTTGGACCACAAGGAGCTGATAATTTAGCTAAAAAGTTAAAAGTTCATAATGAAGTCCATTTGATTAAGCCTAAGCGCCTAGCTCACAACTTACCTGAAATGGCAGCAACTCACATCTTTAATCATCTTAAAAGTTTCTTATCGATCGGCTAGAAATTCATTATTATAACCCTAGAATTACTAAGGATAAATTATGATAAATGAAAAAAATCCCATTGGACTAAAAGGTGTAGATTGCCTTGAGTTTTGTGCTGACACTCTAAACACTAAAACAGCTGCTCACTTTAGCAATCTTGGTTTTGTTAGAACAAATAGAAATGATACTTCGATTCATTTTAAACAGGCCCAAATTAACTTTATCATTAACGCTGATTCAGATTCTAGTTCTCAAGCAAGACAATACTTTAAAAATCATGGAGAAGGAGTTTGCAAAATTTCTTTTCGAGTTGATGATGCTCAAAGATCTCTTGATGCTGCTCTAAAAAGAGGAGCTACTCTAGTAGAAGAGCTAAAGGTTAAAGAAACAAAATTCGGTCCAATCAAGAGAGCTTCTATACAAGGCTTTGGTGACGTCTTAAATGAATTCGTTCAAAGACCTAACGAAGTATTTAGATCAAATCTCGAACCTATGTTAACTGATGATCTTGCGAACCCACTAGCAACTCGAGTTTCTAGAATTGATCACTTCACAAATAATGTTCCAAAAGGTGAAATGGATCACTGGGCCGATTTTTATAAAAAAATCTACGGTTTTGTTGAGACAAGATACTTTGATATCAAAGGTTCAAAAACTGGGCTTCAATCAAGAGTTGTCCAGCTTGCTGATAACTCAGTCATCGTTCCAATTAATGAACCAGCTGAAGAGAATGGAAAATCACAAATTCAAGAATACCTTGATAGACATAATGGAGCCGGAGTTCAACATATTGCTCTCATGACTCCAGATATTATCTCAACTGTTGCTGACCTTAGATCAAGAGAATTTAAGTTCCTAGATGTTCCAGATACATATTACGAAGCAATTCCAGAAAGACCATTTCACGTCACTGAAGATATTGAAAAGTTAAAGAAAAATACTATTTTAGTAGATGGTGATGCCGAAGGATACCTCTTACAAATCTTTACTGATACTTATATCGGGCCATTGTTTTTTGAATTCATTCAAAGAAAAAAACACTGGGGATTTGGGGAAGGAAACTTCCAGGCCTTATTTGATGCCATTGAAAGAGATCAAGCCAAAAGAGGATATCTTTAATCTCTCTTTACAGATTGACCTTCCCCCATTGACTAGTCCAGTCGTTATGTCGTAAGCATTGCGTTATCTGGACGCAACAAATGGAGAAGAAAATGGGAAGAAAAAACTTTAAACCAGAACAAATTATTAAGATTTTAAGAGGTATTGAATCCT
>CALHLC010000010.1 GCA_938034385.1 uncultured Bacteriovoracaceae bacterium | reverse complement strand
TTCTCCTTGTTAAATGTTAAGCAGCAATTTAATTTTGAATAAGTTGAAGACTATGTCTGTTTTTTTATGAATTTTGTAATGATTTACGAGATGTGTCAGAAGGATTTATTGAGAAGTTTCCACCATTAAGCGAGAAGACCGACTTTTGAACTTAAGAGACAAATTTTCGTTATTTTTCCGTTAAACCATTAAGGCAATGCGTTATTTTTTTAATGAGTTTTCCTTGAAACCTTTAAAGAAAAGTAACGTACTACTATAAAGTTTAATTATGATTTATATGATTAAAAAGTTAATTTTTTAAATACTTTAGTTCTATTAATAAGGATAGAAATTACGAACTTATGAAATGATCAAAACTAGAGAGAAATTTTCGAGAAAAAGGACAGATGATAGATTATAGTGCTTTTATACTTTTTATTTCCTTTGTTTTCCCTTTTACTGCAATGATAAAGTCAGAAGATTTAAACTTCCTTTTTTTTATACCTTTTTACGTATTGTCTGGAGAGTTCGTTTTTTCTCTTGCTAGCTTTATATGGCTTGAGCTTTCAATGAATGAAACCTCAACTTTTTTTCAACGGGGGTTTGGTTTAGTAGTTGTTATTTTGGCGGCATGTTTTCTTTATCAATCTTTGAATAATTACAACAAAAACTCCGTGGATCAAAAGAATAAGTATTATATAAAATATAAGATAATTCCTTTTTGGCTGTTTTTGCTTTCTCTGAGCATTATAGCAACACCTTTGGCTGACTTTGTTTACAAGGATGAGAAGAACTCTGTTCGCTTCAAAATTTTAATGAACGGATACTCTTTTTCAATGGAAAAAATTAAGAACTTGCAGTGTAAAGGAAGAACTAATAATAATTGGTTTGAATGTTACTTTGAATTTGATTCAAAAGACTTTAAAGAAATAATTTCTGGGCACAATCTCAAAATTAACAATAAGAAATCTTTGGACTTATATAAAGATTTAGTTGAAGTTAGCAATTTGATCGTTGATGATTTTTTTACAATTGAAGAAAAATGGGCAAATTCTTCTCAAGGTTCAATGGGTGGTGAAAAAGTAGTGCTATTTGTAAATAGGTTAAAATCAAAGGCTTTAATGAGATATGATAAACATAACTGGGTCCATTCTCTTTAGATTACTTACTTTCAATAAGATATATATGTGAAAAAAACTTAAGCTAAGGTGAAAATATGGTTTCTGGAATGATTCTCTCTGCAATTATACTCCTTTTCCCATCTCTTATATTTATGAGATTGGTTGATTTGTTTCTAGAGCCTAGGTTGAGAGTTAAGCCATTTCATCGTAAGTTAATATCACTCCTTGTTTCACTTGTTGTGCTCAGCTTGGTTAGTAATTTATTGTTAATGACTAATAGTCTTGATGAAATGTCTGATAAAGAATGGAATGAATATTCTAAATGTTATTCAAATTGTTTAAAGAAAAATGAACAGGGTGAAAACTTTTGTGACAAGGAATGCTTAAAATAAAATGTAAATAAAGAGGGAGACAAAGATGAAGTACTTTCTTTGCAATTCAAGTTTATCAGATGAAAAGTGGCATGTTTTGCTTAAGCGTAAATTCAAAGAAGCCGAATTTATAGAATTTAACACACTCTATAATGAAAAAAAACTAAACTCGGAAATTCTTGCGTTAAACAAATACCTTGTTCATAAAGATAAAAAAAGGAAAAATGTACTCAAGTGGAACTTGTTATAGGTATGAATTATCTAGTTAGGTTAAAGACCTTGTCTTACTAAGGTCATATTTGTCTTGGCTAAACTCTCAATTTGAGGATTTAAGCTTAATTAAAAATGAAAAAGAAATTCTGGCAACTATCACTCATGAAAATCAAATTTATCTGTGAACCAATAAGAATGAATTAAGTGAATTAGTAAATATTGGTTACGACTTTAGATAGATTTTGAAAAGCCTTATAGAGCAGTCGTTATTAAAGTTTATAAGCCAATTGAATAATTTTAGATGATGAAGTGCTTTCCTCTTTTTCTTCTTTTGGCTTTGGAAGAAATCTATTCAATAGATCCATGATAATCTTTCGATCACCCTTTTCAATGGACTTAAACACCGAGTTCATTAACATAGATGCACTAGCTGAAGTCATCACCTTTTTTGCTTCATCGTGAGGTAAGCTTAATGCTTCTATAATTTGAGCTGTTTCTTTCATACACTGAGATCTAACTTGTTTGGTTAGGTCAGAGAGTTTTGGGCGACCTTTTCCGAACTTGTTACCTTTTTTAAATTTTGTATCTTCCATTGATTTCTCCTAAATATAATATATATATTCTCATGATTAAATATCTGGGCATAGTAATAGAGTCTTACATTTTTAAGGATATAATCCCTTTACTTATTTTAGAGGGAATGAAAAATTGTGGGGCTGATATGGGGCTAAAACTAATAACAATAAATCTTTATCCATAAAAATAGAACACAAATGATGAAAAGTTGCTTCTCTTTTCTTTTTGTTTTACTTTGAAATAATAATAGCTGAGAAATCAAGGGGTTCGAATCCCTCGTTCTCCGCCATTTTTTATATTAAAATATTTTTGAAAAATTAATCATCACAACTCTGTTTTAATTATGATATTTATTTTTGAATCTCATCATTGCACCAATTCCGCATGATGTGATTTTTCCATTTAAATTAGTATTTAACTCTATCTTTATAGACATTGCTCCATAATCTCTTTTAATTGTTTTTATGATAGCGGAAGCCTTTAATTGATGATTATCAAGCTTAATTCCGCCCTGTTCATTTTTAGGATATAGTTGAGGTTGATAAGCTAGTGAGTAAAGTTTATCTCCATTACTATAGGCTATTCCCAATAAGGGTTTGAATTCAAAAGTTCCATGGGCCTGAGAACCAGCTTTTAGAGGGTTTAATCCTATTTCAAATTGTCCGCCAATAATTGGAGAGATTCCTTTCCATAGTATTCCTCCTGCCTCAAGATAGAAATAACTCGCGCTTTCGTCATGATCTAGACTGAAATTTTTAGTTCCATACTTTAATCCATATCCCATGTACACTTTGTAATTATTGAGCTCTTTTTTTACTTCTGTTTCTTCTATGTTGTTTTTTATAATAACAGGTAAAGTATCGCTTGTTGTTTGAAGTTCGCAAAGTTGAAGCTCTTCTTGATTTAATCTTTCTTGAGTGAGTTCTTTTTCTTTGATTTGTTCCTTTTTACGAAGTTCAAGTTCTTCTTTGAAAATTCGATAAGACGAAGAAAGAACGGGGTTACCATAGGGTACAGTTACCAATGAAATATTTCCTTGGATATATTGTTTCATGAATTTTTTGTTAAAGACTAGATCTTCCACTCTTGCATTTTTGTATTTGTGGCTATGATCTTCTAATAGAATGACATTGTAGAGGTATGATTTTTTTCCTGTTGCTAACACTAAGGTGTTGCCGTCTTTGTCAGTTAGTGGAATTGTCTTATAATTTGATAGATCTAAAATAGTATATATTGATTTTTTAATGATTTTCTTTTCTTCTTCTGAAGAATTTCTATAGTTTTTAATAAAACTTTTTAATGTTGCTCTTCCATTTTCAAATAAGGCTTGAGTCAAGTGAATATGATCTTCAGATAGATTTTTAAAATTTCCTTGGTGATCAGTTATTTCTTGAGCATGTCCAAATGCTAAAAATGTTAAGATCATGATTTGTATGATGCTTTTCACAATAATTTTCCTTGTTAAAGTACTATTTTATACTTTTGTTTTTTCATAAGGTTGTTGCAAAGAATATTTTTCAAAATGTGTATAAGGATTTGACAGTGGTCCCGATAGAGATAAATATCTTTTAGATAATAGAGGTTTAGACTAATAATATCTAGTGAACTCCATTCTATGGGTACTTCACAACTTTTAAAGATATTTTTTATAAGACATTAAATTCAAGGGTAGTAAGTATTCTTACCTATTAGGAAATCTGTGCTAGGGTGAAGTAAGAGAAAGACTTTCTCTTCAATAATAAGGCGGATTAGATTGCAGAGATTCAACTACGTTATGTTACAAAAGAATTTCCTGACTTTGACATTCACTTAAGAGCTTTAAAAAACAAGCAGCAATTTTCTGATGATAATAAGGTTTCCGAAAAACGTGGAATTAATTCTACATTATGGCCTATCTTTGGGATCTTGTGGGAGTCAGGTGAAATTATGGCAAACTTGATGTGTACTTATGATATAGAGAATAAAGCAATACTTGAGCTTGGTTGTGGCGTTGCTCTTAGTAGTCTTGTGCTAAATAAAAGAGAAGCTAATATTACTGCAACTGATTATCATCCTGAATCTAAAGTTTTTTTAGAGGAAAATGTAAAATTAAACCGTGCAAAAAACATTGATTTTCATCTTTGCAACTGGAGCGACGAGGAAACATCTCTTGGAAAGTTTGATTTAATTATTGGAAGCGATGTTCTTTATGAAAGAGATCATTCAGAGCTGCTTTCTTCTTTTATTAATAAACACAGTAAGGAGAATACTGAAGTCGTGCTTGTGTTGCCCAATAGAGGTTATCAAGGGAAATTTAATCTTGAGATGGAAAAACTGAACTATACTCATGAACGAGTAAAACCTGAAAGTACTGATAATCAGGAAGACTTTAGTGGATATATTCATACTTACACAAAAACTTTAACGAATGTAGAGAAAGAAGACTTAAATACAAGGAGATAAGGTGGGGAAAAGGAATAAAGGAAATAAAGATAAAGTGAAAAATAAAGAAAAGAAGAAACTAACAACAAAAGAGAAAAAGAAAATAAAAAATGAGAAAAAAAAGAAGAAGAACTTGTTGTAAAAACTTCTCTACGTTTGATCCTGTAACTTAGTTGATAAAGGGAAAATAAACTATCCAGAACAAGATGCTCCACCAAGAACACAAAATTTCGCACAATATTCATGATTTAAATAAACTTCCTTCTCACTTTTCATCAGAGAACTTCCAAGTTCAAACTGTTTGTCATAAGCAAGTAAAGTGCAAGGAAGAACAACAGGAGTTTCCTCGCCTTTTTTTTTGACTATCATTCTTTCAGTAGAGCACATCATAGATCTTGGAGATATGCCTAAGACGTCCCAGCATTTTGTAGTGATTTCTGGAACGTCTTCTTGTGAGATCATTTCAGGGAAAATAATTAAGTTCTCGGAAGATATTTCTAACTTAATTTGATGGTCTGAAAAGAGTTTTTTATAGCCATCAATAGCTTCTTTGTTACTTTCGTGAACTAAAGATCTTCCAGCGATAGAGACTTCAAAATTATTATCACCTAACCATTTTATGTTTTGAACTGTTTTAATAAAGGTGTTTTTTCCTCGCTCTTTTTCGTGGACATCTAAAGTGTAGTGATCAAGAGAAACTCTAATTTTTAGATAATTTGGATATCTTTGGTTAAGGTCTAATAGAGCATCTTTGTGGCGATTAATAATATTATATGCATTCGTAAGAACAATGGTTTTAAATCCTTGAGATAAAACAAGGTCAAGAATATCGATCATTTGAGGATTTAAAAAAGGTTCTCCTCCGGTAAAATTAATATATTCTGTCGCTAGTTTATTAAGTTTAATTTCTTCTAAGTATGTAGAAACGTCTTTTGTTGAAATATAGGATAAGCGATCATTAGTAGGGGAAGATTCAATATAGCAATTTTCACACTCAAGATTACACCTTGTTCCAGTGTTGAACCAAAGCGATTTCAATTCAGTTAAAGAGACAGATGCTCTATTTTCTCCCTTGAGAGTTATTTTAGGATTAGAAAATTTTTTCTCCACTAACAGCAACCAATATCGGTACTTGTGTTTGGTGAAGCAGCACTTTCGCTAAATGGCATGTCACCACCACATCCCGTAAAAATTCCGTAATGAGTATCCCAATTCCCAATAAAGTCAAAGCTATTTGAGAAACGAGTATCATTTAACATCCTGTACGTATTACCACAAACCTCTTTTACTTTTCCTTTGAAAAATCTGTGATGTTCGTCAAGATCAAAAAACTTTTCAGAGTTTTTGATATTTCCTTTATAAATGACTGCTTGTCCGAAGTCTTCACATCTGTATTCAAGCTTTGGGATTTTAAACAGACGTACCGTTACGGAATAGAAATTATATCCCTGCAATTGTTTTTGAATTTTTGCATTTTCGATAGTTACGGGCTTTACCTCTACGACTCTAGGGTCATTAAAGCCAACTTCTTTTGATAAATCAATAAAGTCATTCCAATATAAAGATCCTGATAAGCATTCTCCATATAAAACCGGGTCGTTTTGTAAATGTTTTGGAATTCTTCTATCAACATAAATATCAGAGAAATACATTTCACCACCTTCTTTTAGAAGGTCATAAGAAGACTTTAATACACTTAATTTATTTTTTGCAAGATTGATAACACAATTAGAAACAATGATATCAAAATAATTATTTTTTAAATTTAATTTTTCTAGTTCTTCAATATTTCCTTTTAAAAACTGAACATTGTTTTTAGAAAAATTAAATTTATCTTTATGATAATCAAGGTGCTTGTTTGCTACATTAAGTTGTTCATCTGTCATGTCTACACCAATAACTTCGCCCTCTTGTCCAACAAGTTGAGATAATAAATAACAATCTCTTCCTGAACCTGAACCAAGGTCTAAAATTTTTGCTGCTTGTATTTGATGAGGGATAGCAATTCCACAACCGTAATACTTTGCAAGTACTTCATCGTGAACATTTGAAAGCCCTTTTTTTATATAATCGGGAATATCAGTGATAGTGCAACAGGCATTTGTTTTTAAATCATTAGTATGTTGAAGCTCTTTCCCGTAATAGTCTTGAACTGATTCATGAATGTTTTCCATATTTTTCTCCTATTTTGCCATATAATAGTATTTTTCAAAGAATCTCACAAAGTTCGAAGCCTTTAAAAAGTACAATAATTATTGGCAGGTGAGATTAATTAATCAAATTCAAACTAGTTTATTCAATTATCGGTAAGTAATTAAAATCACTAGTCTTTGTTAAGTTTTCTCAAATCCGACCGATTCAGTTGGGTACACTTTATATAACAACCAACTCTAGGAGGATTAATGAGGTACGTGAGTTTGGTGACGACATTATTTTTAGCGACGCAACTGTTCATTAGTTGTGCCAAGAATCCTGTCTCATCTTTAAGCAGTTCATTTAGTGATACTTCAAGTCTTAACCCTGATGATAAGGATAATTACCAAAAAGAATTATGTAAGAAATATGGCTATTGCCCACCAGGAGGAGATGATGGAAACAGCGATGGAGGAGAAGATTCAGGAGGAGATACAGGTGGATCTGATGGAGGCGATGATCCCATTGATGACGGAGAAGGATGCGCTACTGGAAATCATACAGTTGGGGATATTGCTACGGGAGGACATTGTGGAAAAGGAAAACTTATTCCTATTACTTTTGTCTTCGTAGGATCAAGTTCTAAAACTTTAAGCCAAGACCCTCAGGCAGATGCTCAAAAAGCATTGGATAATATGAACGAGCAATTTTCACATCTTGGTCATGAGTATATTCAATTTAAAATTAAAGAAGCAATAGAAGTAAAAGATGATCAATATCACAATACAACTTGTAATGCTTTAAGTAGTGTTTCAAGTAAATACAGCTCTAGTGATTCAATGGTGATGTTATTTGTAAACGATCTTCAAGGAAGTTGTGCGGGAGTTTCGTGGTTATGGGTTTTTCCAAAAGATTCATTCTCCGTAACAATGGCAGAATATAAGTATCCATTCCAACAAAATAGTTTCACAGTTGTTACTCATGAGTTTGCTCATAGTTTTGGACTTCACCATACAGGAAATGAGTATAATGGTTCTGTTCCAACAACTGGTTTAAAAACATTTAATCAAATTATTAGTATGGGTGGAAGAAACTCAAGAAGATGTCCTGATGAGTTTAAATATTTCATAGATCCTCAAGCAAGAAATACAAGTGCATCAGCAGGAGGTCTAAATTGGAATTCGTATCACAATACGATGTATCCATCTTTTGGTGGACAACCAGATAATGGCTTTTTTACCGATGGTTACGATTATGCAATGAGCTGGGCCTTTTCATGTTGGTATAGATTTGCCATAGATGATCTTTAGATAAAGTTAGCACGAGGTAGGACTTAGGTTTTGCTAGGTCCTACTCAGTTGCAGCAGCGACACTTCTTTTCTTTTCTTTTTCTATAATTCCGTAAAAAAACATATTTCTTTTAATCAGTTTTACATATTTTCTAGTTTCATTAAAAGGGATGTGTTCAATATTAACAAGAGGGTTTTTTTCAACAAGATAAGTTTTTTTCCACTTATCAATCCTTCTTTCTCCAGCATTATAAGCAGAGAGCATCTCCATAATGTTTTTATCGTATCTTTCATTAAGCTCAAGAAGATAAGAAACGCCAAGCTTGATATTTTTAGAGTATTCTAATAATTCTTTTTTCTTTATTTTTTTATCAAATCTTTTGGCAGTATATGGCATTAACTGCATCAATCCCATTGCTCCTACAGGAGATAGGGCAGAAGGATTAAAACTAGATTCTTGTCTTATTAATGATAAAACTAGTTTGTGATCAATTGCCATTGTTAATTTCTTAATATCTGTTTTATATGGAGACGGAAATAAAGTCAGAAGAATTTCTTTATCATATTCAAGATTACCAGACTCTAATTCCTGATAAAATAACCTGAAAGTGGGGAGAAATAGACCATATTCTTGCATTTTTACACTAGCAAGCTTTGTGTGGGCCTTATATTGCTTAAGAACACTTTCTTTTTTTAGTTCAGAGATTTCTCTAAAAAATAAATTATGTATATTTCTATTAGAGAAAATTTGAGCTCGTTCTAGGCTCTTTGAAAAAGCTTTACTGAATTGAATATATTCTGCATCACTAAAAGAAAGAGTAGGAGCCCTTAAATAATAATCAATTGCCTGCTTGTGTAAAAACTTATTTGAATCCTTTAATTCTTGAGTAGCAACACTGGCATAATAAGAAATAGGATTTGATTTCACTATTCCGAGTAACAATTTTTGAATTTTAATTTCCTCTAATTGGCCCTTGAGAGATTGGCTAATCCAATACTGAAGTTTTGATGGGAAAGTTGTATAGTCTGCAAGTAAACGATTTTGCTTAATAAAAGCGTTTGCATCTTTAGTGTTTCCATCTAAGTAATAACTCCAAAGATAATAAAAGTAATAATCATTTTTTAATAATGAAATAGCAGAATACTTAATATATAAATAATCCAGGAGAGTTCGAATCTCATTAGTTTTTTTATTTCTTCCTAAAAAAGAAGTAAAATAAAACATTTCTTTTATTGATTTTGGATTATTTAAGAACTGCCCATTTTTTTGAATATTTCTAAAGATTTTATCAAAGTGTGCTTTATACTGACTTGCAAATTCTTTTTTCCCCCCGAGGTTATAAAGAGGCTTTATAAGTCTTTTTAGCTTTTTTAATTTCCCATTCTTTTTTGAAAGAGAATTAAAACCATAGAGATCATAAAGGGCCTTAAATCTTTGATCTTTCATAAACAAAGAAGAAAAACTCTTAGAAGGGAGATTTGTAGTTTTTAAATACTTCTCTAATAGAAGATTATACAAACTAGTCCCTTCAGGAAATGAAGATATTTTATTAAGAAACTTTTTTTCATTCTCTCCAGCTTTGTGAGAAAAAATTGAAGAATGCTTTAAAAATAAAGCAGCTGACTTTTGAAAGTCGTCCTTTTTTAAACGGAAAAGATTCTTTTTAAAATGCAGAGCACATTTTTTTTCAATGTCATTGTTTAAAAACTCTAATCCTTTTGGATTTGAATAATTGAGACAGATGTCTTTTAAATGAGAAAATTTCTTTGAAGTGGCAAACCTTGATAAAGTGAGTAACCATTCTTTATAAGGTTCAAAAAGCTTATCTTTTTCAACTTTTTTTATAGTTTGACTAATTTTTCTTGAATTTAGTTTATCTAGGTTGAGATTATATAGTTTAGATAAATCATTATAAAATTCACCCGACGAGCAAAAGCCTGTATAAGAAAAGATGAGAAAAAAGAAGATGCAGATCTTTTTCAATAGAATTCAAGCCTCCGTGCTTACCTAGTCTATATTTTATCAAATATTTTGAGTTTTTGTACTTGGTTCTTAATTATGTGCCCTTCATCCTGAAGATCACTAGGAAGCTTGTTAAATACCTGATCGATTTGTTTTGTTAGCTTGTTTACCTCTTCATCTCTTTCTAGAAGCCTTTGGTCTACCGCTGTAATTAACTCAGCGACATCAAAAAAGAAATCCCCATCTCTAAATCTAGTATTTGTATTTTTTGTACCACTTAAAGTGTTTCTTAAGATATTCTTTACTTTAACCATTGGTCCTGCAATTTTATGTGTAAACATTAATAATCCAAAAAACTGGATACAAATAAAAAGAAGTAAAATAATTATTTGAAATATAATGAGTTTCCTCAAAAAAGGTTCAAATGACCCAGGGGGAAGATTCATCGCTAAAAGGTGGCTCTTGGTTGCAGAGATGATAACTATGTCTAGAAGAATAAAAAATATTGCTGTAGTGGCACATATAATAGCCGTCGTTCTGATTTGAAACGCAGGGTCAATTATTAGATATTTTCTTTTATACTTCTTTTTGGTCATATTCGTAATCTTGGATATTTTTATATATTATACGCTATATAAATTTTTAGAAAAATAGAGGGAAAAGTTATGATGAATATTGAGTTGGTAAAAGAACAAATTGCTCAAGTGATTAATCCAATATCTGGAAAAACCCTTAAAGATGAGTCAAGAATTGAATCAGTTGGAATGAAAGACGATGAGCTTTTTATTAAATATAAAAGAGATGGGATTGCTGCTAAAGAGAAAAAAGTTATTGAGAATGAAATATTGTCCAGACTTGATAAACATATTGATACGAATAAAGTTGTTTTGAAATCAGTATCTACTCAAAAACCAGAAGCTAAACCGGCGGGTATTCAAAACCCTGCAGGAATACCTGCTAAAAAAAGAATTGCAGGTGTTAAAAAAATTATTGCTATCGGCTCAGGAAAAGGTGGAGTAGGGAAATCTACTTTAACTGTAAACCTTGCAATGACTCTAAAAAACGCAGGAAAAAAAGTTGGAATTATTGATGCTGATATTTATGGTCCAAGTATTCCTATGACTTTAGGAATGATGGGGGCTCAGCCTTTAGCAAATGATGACAATAAAATGCTCCCACTAGAAGCTCACGGAATTAAATTTATAAGTTTTGGACTATTTATAGACACAGAAGCTCCTGTAATTTGGAGAGGTCCTATGCTAGGAAAAGTTTTAAATCAATTTTTCTTTGATGTTGTCTGGGGTGACCTTGATGTTATCTTAATAGATCTTCCACCAGGAACTGGAGATGTTCAGTTATCTATGGTTCAAAAAATTGAAACAGATGGTGCTATTATAGTTTCAACGCCTCAAGACCTTGCCTTTTTAGATGCACGTCGTGCTCTTGAAATGTTTAAAAAAATGGAACTTCCAATTCTAGGAATAGTAGAGAACATGAGCTCATTTATTTGTGACAATTGTGATAAAGAACACCATATCTTTGGAAACTCTAATCTTCAAAAGACGAGTGAATCTTTAGATATAAATTTCTTAGGTTCTATACCAATGAAGCATAGTATTGCTAGTGCAGGAGATAGTGGAGTACCAGTGATGGCTCAAGAAAAGCTAGATGCGAGCATATCTACTCCTTATGAAGAGGTCATTAAGAAACTATTAGAAAATGTAGAGATATAAAAAGAGGGTTTATGAAAGATCAAAAATATAATGATGGAGAACTAGCAGAGCTAAAGCTTCAAATTGATAAAAAAATTGTTGAAAATCTAGGCATTATGGCCAAAACCTCTGGTTTAAGCGCTGCTGATATAGTGGTTATAGCACTTAAGAGATATGAGTCCTCCCATGCTGACTATATGAGAGTTGCTCCAACTCTAGATTAAAAATTGTATACAAAAAAGTAGTCATTTATTTTCACCTGTCTAAAACATAGACAATATTTTTAAACATTACTCTCTAAACAGCTGTAAACTCGTCCAGGTTTTTGGCATGTCTTTTGCTTATTAGTTATACGAATTTAATTATTTAATTAGCAAGGTAGAACATGAAAGAATTAACATTAAAGTATTCAAAACGATTAATGATCTTAGGATTAGCGATGGTTTTAGTCTCTGGGATTTACAATGCACTCTATGTAGATTTTAGTGTAGAAACATCAGCTTTTGATAATCATAACTTTAAACTAAAGAAGCAAAGAGTAGTAAAAAGAGCTCGAAAGAAATATTCTAAGAAAAGAGTTGTAGCAAGAGCTGGTTATTCTAAAAAGAGAAAGAAGATAGTAAGAAAAGCTGTAGAAAACTCTAGAGCCGAAATTTCTTCTTCACATCAAAAAGCTCATATTCAACATGAATTAAATTTAAGCTTAAAAGAGTTTTTTAATCCAAAACTATATAAGAAAGTTTTAAAGTCAGATCAAGCGATTGGTTCTCTCGCTGCTAGAGATGGTGTTATTGAAACTTTTGAAGTCTCTTTGCCAAATGGAGAAGAAATCGTAGGGCAGTTTTCAGAAATGAACGGAAACGTTTTTACTTACGATCATGAAGGTCACTTATATTCAGGATTAATCTATCAATCTGGAAATAGTGCTTACTCTGTAACTTTAGTAAATGGTCCATTTAAAGGAAGTAAAATGAAGTTTACTTCTGCTAATAATAACGAATCTTATGGAAGAAGCTTAAGTAATGAAGACGATAGTTATGAGCAGATGCTAAAGGCCGAGAAGAAAGAGTTAGAACAAATGGAAAAAGAAAGAGTTCAAGCGGAAAATTTTCCTCAAAATGATAAAGATCAAGATCATAACCCTCAAGAGCAAGCATAAAAAAAGCCCATCATAAAGATGGGCCTAGTTTAAAAATAAAGTCTTTTAAAATTATTGTTTATAAGTAAGAGTTAAATCTTGACCAACTTCAAGTTGATCTGGATTATTTAAGTTGTTTAAAAGAGCAATCTCTTTCCAACTTCTTGAATCTCCATAAACTTTATAAGCTATAGAAGCTAGGTTTTCACCTCGCTTAACTCTATACTTCTTAATTACTCCTGGGTTTTCATCATAAAATGATTTCATAACTGGGTCATTTGGATCAATTATTGATTTATAAGTAATTCTTTTACCTGGCTTTACAGTGCTAACACTAGCAATATTTCTACCTAGTTCATGAACTCTTGAAGGGTCACCAAAAATAGTTTGAGCGATAACTTCAGGAGTCGTGTCACAACTTCTTACGTAGTAGTATCTATTATGTCCTGATCTTGAACTTGGAGTTTGAACTTTCTTAGAAGGAACAATTTTACTATATCTTTGTGTTGGGACTGGTCTTCCTTCACATACACCTAAACCACATTCTTGGTTTAAAGCTAATCTATCTACAAAGTCAACATAGTCAGTACTAAAAGGAGTTTCTTCACAAGTATTTGTATAAGCAACAACTTCTTGAGTTGGAACATAGTTATCAACACCAGCAATTCCTTTTCCTTCAACACTTGTTTCAAAAACTTGCTCAACTGGAGCAGTTATAATTGTTTGTGATGTAAGTCCTGTATCACCTTGAATCATTGCATCTTGAACTTGAACATTTGAAACAATTCCACTTTCTGCCATAGAACCATCAGCAGTAATAACAGCTGAACTTTCTTCAAAGTTATCTAAAGATAAATTATCATCACTAGCAACTACAGTTTCATTAACAACTGTGTTTGCTGCAATCGTTTCTGAATCAAACTCTGAATCGCTACTTGCTATTTCAAAATCACTATCTTCGTTGAACTCATCATCCCATCCATCTTCATCATTAAAATTCTCTTCATCTTCTAAAAGAGCAATTTCAACGTCATCATCGTTTTCTAAAGAATCACTACCTTGACTATCAATTGTTAAATCAACATCAGAGTTAAAATCTTCCGAAATTTCATCAAAATCATCAGAGCTATCATTAGAAGCCGTTGTTGAAACAACAGTAGTAGTATCGTAATCAGAAACATCTACATCTTCCTCAAAATCGCTAAGATCTGAGCTATCATCGATATTTTCAGCATCAACAATTTCAACATTTCCGTCTTCACTACCTTCAATGAAAGTTATTTCATCGTCATCAAAAGATGTATTAGAATCTCCGTTGAGTTCATCATCAATGTTTGAACAACTAATTGTAAAAGCTAGCATCAAATAAAATAGGTGTTTCAATTTTTCCTCCCAGTAAAAAACCTTTTAAAACTTATCGATTAATATTAAACAATAATTTAATATGACTCAGTGCGGGGAATACTTTTCCCTGGGAATATTCTATCGAGTAGAAAAAATTTCGATAGATATCCGACCGAACAAATTAGACATGTTTGCCGTAAGAGCTTTGTTGATGTTTTAGAAATGAAAATAAAGTTATATACTTAGTGAAGATAAAAATGAGGGAGATTAATATGAATATTTTTGTTTGTGTAAAACAAGTACCTGACACTGAAACTAAAGTACAACCTACTGGAGATGGAAGTTTTATTGAAACAAGTTCTATTAAATGGATCATGAATCCATATGATGAATTTGCAGTTGAACAAGCTTTAGTTGTTAAAGCAGCAAATCCAGATAGTACTGTTACAGTTTTAAGAGTTGGTGGAGTAAAAGATACAGAGGCCTTAAGAACAGCAATGGCAATGGGTGCTGATGATTCTTTTTTAGTAGATGCTCCAGATCATTTAGATTCATATATGACAGCCAAAGCGCTTAAAGGTGCTATAGAAAAATCAGGAAAATCTGCTGATTTAATTTTTTGTGGAAAGCAAGCTATTGATACTGATGCACTTCAGGTTCCACAATTATTAGGACAAATGTTAGATATTCCATCTGTTAGTGTAGCCGTTGGCTTTGAGCAAAATGGAAATGCTTTAACAATAAAACGAGAAATTGATGGTGGTGCTATAGAAGTTTATGAAGTTAGTACTCCTGCTTTGATTGCATGTAATAAAGGACTTAATACTCCTAGATATGCTTCTCTTCCAGGGATTATGAAAGCAAAGAAAAAACCATTAACAACTCTTAGTCTTGCTGATGTTGGCGTAAGTGATGCTGACCAAAAAGTTAAGTATAGTAATTTTCAATTACCTCCAGAAAAACCACCAGGGAAAAAATACGAAGCTATGGATGATGGAGCTATCGGTGGAGTAGTAAAAGAAGTGGTTGGATTATTAAGAACAGAAGCAAAAGTTATATAAAAGGAATAAAACATGGCAAATATATTAGTATTCGCAGAGACAAATAATGAAAAGGCAAAACCAGTTGCTTATGAGATCTTAGGGAAACTTAATGGTCATAATGTAGATGTAGCTTGTATTGGTGGTATTGATGCAGAATCAAGTGCTAGCCTTGCAAAGTATGGAGCTGAAAATATTCATAAAATAAATGGAGCTGGTTTAGATAAGTATTCTCCTGAAGGATTTAGCAATGCTTTAAAATCTTTAATCGATTCTAAAAGCTATGATTATGTTTTCACTGGTGCAACTTCTATGGGAAAAGACTTTTTTCCAAGATTAGCTGGAGCGTTTAATTCAGGATGCGCGAGTGATGTTGTAAACTTTGTTTTTGAAGGTGATGAGTTTTCTGGAACTAAGCCAATGTTTGCTGGTAAAGCTTTAACTAAGGTTAGCTTTAGTGATGCTAAACCTCGCTTTGTTACAATTAGACCAAATGCACTAGGGATGCCTGATAGTGAAAATGCAAAAGGTGGAACTCTTGCTGAAGCAAATTCAGAAGCTGGAAATATTAGAGCAGCTATTAAAGAGATTATTAAAGGTGCAAGTGAGAAAGTTGATCTAACGGAAGCAAATATAATTGTCTCTGGTGGTAGAGCAATGAAAAATGCTGAAAACTTTAAGATTTTAGACGAGCTTGCTGATGCGATAGGAGCAACAGTTGGAGCTTCAAGAGCAGCAGTTGATTCAGGTTATGCTCCACACTCTATGCAAGTTGGACAAACTGGTAAAACAGTGGCCCCTTCATTATATATTGCTTGTGGTATTTCAGGAGCAATTCAGCATCTTGCAGGAATGAGAACTTCAAAAGTCATTGTTGCAATTAATACTGATCCTGATGCACCAATCTTTACTAAAGCAGATTATGGAATAGTTGGAGATCTTTTTAAGGTTGTTCCTATTCTTAAAGAAGAATTTAAATCACTTTTATCTTAAATACTTTGTGACCGCTTCCTGATGGGAGCGGTTTTTTTATGATCAAACAAAAAATCATTGGCTTATTAATTTCATTTTTTTATCAGGTGTATGCGTCGACATTTCGCTATGAACTAGTTTTTGAAGATGAAAATGATAGAGAGATTTTTTTTAGAGATGTTTATGGGAAAAGACCTCATGAGAAAAATTTAATCTTTGGCTTTTTTCACCAAGCACAAATTGGTCTAGTCTCATACTTTGAGAAGAAAAAACTCACTGTTTTAGTTTCTCCATCAAGAGATGGTGAAATATTGGCAACAATTTTAGATTATTTTGGAATGCGACTCATCAGAGGTTCTTCAAACAAAAATCCTAAAATGGCGCTTTTAAATAGTATTGAAGAAGTAAAAAATGGGTACTCAATAGGGATTGCTGTTGATGGTCCAAGAGGACCAGCTTTTGTTCCTAAAGACGGGATTATTCGAATGTCTCAGGAAACTAAACGACCAATTGTCCCATTAACAATTAAGGCGAGTAAATATTATATTTTCTCTGGATCTTGGGATAAATCAATTCTTCCATATCCATTTTCAAAGGTTTCTATCATTGTAGGGAAAATAAAAGATCATGATCTAGATAGCTTCCAATCTAGCTTGATTAGACATATTACAAAAATGTGAGAACTAAAGTTTTCACTTTATAGGCTCCCGCCATCGCTGATTCTTGCTTTATCCCCTATAAGTATTAAAGTTGACCACGTTGGTACAATGTATAAGTACTTTATAGAAATCTCGGGAGGATCAATGAAGCAAATTTTCGCCATATTTTGTTCGTTAATAATGTTCAATTTATATAGCTTCGAGCCAACTTTTAGAGATAATTATGAATGTAGGAGTACATGTGGGAAGGCCCAAGCAGATGGTGTCGAGGAGTATATTTGCACCTCAGAAGAATCATTAAAAGAGGCAAAGGAGTGTTCGAGGAGCTTATGCCCTGGAAAGAGGAAGAAGTTTAAAGCATATTGTGTAGTCTTTATAGATGGTGAAAAATATGAGACAGAAGAAGAGATTTCCCCAATTGGAGGAGATTATGAAGATGAAGAGCTCGAAATAGAAAATGAGTTTGATTTCGAAAACAATGATTCAACGATATTTGGCCTAGAAGGCATAATTGACGAGGAATAGTAAATAAATAATAAATTTCAAGCAAGAAAAGACTTAATATTCCATTATACTTTCACTATAATCTGAGCACAGCAAATCAGCATTTAAAAGACGGAAACGTGGGTGAGTGGCTGAAACCAACGCCTTGCTAAGGCGTCGAGCCTTCGGGTTCCGCGAGTTCGAATCTCGCCGTTTCCGCCATTTAAAACTAGAATTTTACCTTTCTTTAAAACTCAATAAATACAAGAAATCTCTACTTCTTGATTTATTAGTTTCAGTAGCGATTATTTCAAGCTTCTTATCTACTATTTGAGCATTAACTGCCCCTCTAAAATGACACATAGATTTACAATCAATATCAAAAACTTTAAGCAGTTGAGCTTTATATTGTGATGGCTCAAAAGAATAAAGTTTGATGAAATCTTTTCCAGAAATGATTGGAGCAAGAGAGTTTGAATTACCAAAACTGATAATAAATTTCTTTTTATCACATTGATTAATTACAACTGAGTTAGAGCCATTGAATGTAACATCTTTACTTTTGTGAGCTACTTTAAGAGAGGGAAACTCGTCATTTTTAATTTCATAAAAATTTGTTCCATACATATCAAAGCCAATTAAGAAGTCTTTCCCGTCAAACTCATAGAGGCTTACTGCTCCAGTTGCAATTGGAATTCCATCCAAAGTTCTTTGTTTTTTAAAATTTGTAATCAATATTTCTGATTTCCTATCCAACCAAAATTCCTCAATAGGAATAATATAAGTGTCTTTATATTTAACTGGAGCTCCTGGATGCCAATTTTTAGGATTAGAGTTAATTTCAAGTTTTTTTGTAAAAATATATTTACCGTTAATATTATTAATAAAAATTAAGTGAGCTTTGAGGTACCACCTATCACCACCAGTAAGAATAAATCTATCTAATTCAGGTTCGTACAAAATCCCCTGAAAATGATTAAAAAAACCAAAAAGATTCCAAATGTTTTTGGAATACTCAAAGTCATCAAAAACAGAGCCTAAGTAGATTTTTTGCTTTTCAGGAGTATGACTTAATCTTGATAAGGATTGTTCTATGTTATCTAGGCAGTTTTCACTGCCAAGGGAGCAAAAACAGCTTATTAATAAGACAAAATGAACAGTCAGCATTTTCATTACGATAGAGGTTATATTAGACTTTATAGTAAGCAATATGAAGTTCTTAATCTATTTATCTATTTTCTGCATTTCGGCATTTTCACAAAAGATGAGTGAAGAAGATCGAATGATCCATAAATATAGCAAGGGAAGGTTTTCACAAGGAGTAAATTTATTTAAAAAAGCTCCAGAGGAAAAGAAGCCATTTCTTATAAATACAAAAAATAAGAATAACGAAATTATTATAAATCCTAAAGCAAATAAAAATGATGGTATTACTTTTATTGATTTAAATAAAGAAGCAACTGATAAAAATGCTATTTCTGATCTAATAGAAGAATTAAAGAATCGCAAGAAAGAAAAAAAAGTAAAAGTTAATGCAAAGTTAAAAATAAGAGCTGAGTTAATAAACCTTATGTCTCATAGTAAAAAAACTCTTAAAAACTACTATTTAGAAACTTTAGACTCTAAAGAAACATTTGACCCAAATGCAGTGGGAGAGCTTGATTTAGGGTTTACTTTGAAATCCAAAAATTCTCAAAGAAGTTATTTAGTTAAATCTTTTGAAGGCTTACCTTTAAATATAAAACTTTCAATAGAAAAAGGAAAAAGTAAGAAGATTACTATCCCGGTATTGGATTTGATCTCTTTTAGAAAGTTTTTAGAAGAATATGATTTAAACTATGAAATTGGTTATATGTTTTTAGAGCTCAAGGATGAAAATATTTCTAGGCTGAGCTTGGAATCGAAAGAAAAATGTCGTTTTTATTTTAATAAAAGGCTAAAGAAAACATCTAATATAAAGAATGCGAAATATGCCTTGATTTGTCTGAAAAATGGATTAAGGACCAGCAAGATAGAGAAAAACAAAGATCAAATAAACTTTAATACATTTATAAGTGAAGATAGTGTCACCTATATTCCCTTTGAAACGAAAAAGAAAAGTATTCACACCGTTGCAAAGTTTCACGATGGGTCATATCTAAACACTCAAGAAAAGAGCTTCTTGAATTGGCTAACTAGAAAGAAACCAATCAAAAAGGGTTTGAATATCTACTCTTTTGAAAATAGTAATTATATCAAAAATGAGAAATATAAGTTTTATCTCTTTGATGGAAAAAACAGAATAAAAATTTCACAATGGCCTCAAAGAATTAATGAGGTCACGCTAACATCGAGAGAACAATATACAAAAATATTAAAAAAGATGGAAGTAAAATGGAATAAGCTAAGTTGCTTGGTTGAGGTTGATGTTAAGAAAGGACTTGAGTTTATAGAGTATGGACTTCAAGCAAAACTGAGTACTAGAAAGGATGATTTGAGAATAGAACAATTAGAAGCAGTTTTTTTAGCAGTTGATCAATTTGGAATTAATAAAGAATTAAGCAGAAATAGTTCAAAGTTTTACTATTACTTTGAAGGCCTAGGAGAGTTGCACCTAAAATTGAATTATGATGACTTTAGCTCAGATTATATTAATGCAAATTGCCTAAATGAGAGAATAATAGAGAATCTTTAATACTAGTTTAGAAGCATTGAATTTGTTATATTAAATGAGTTATGTCTCCAAAAAAAATCCAAAAACTTGAAAAAGAAATCTTAAAACATAAAGAGTTGTATTATAAAGGGAAAGCAATATTAAGCGATTCTGAATATGATGATCTAGAAGAGAGTTTAAGATTGTTGGATCCTCAAAATATAACTCTGGAAATCATAGGATCTCCTGTTAAGTCTAAAAATAAAGTTGCTCATGATACAAAAATGCTATCACTAGATAAGTGTTATGAAGTTGAAGAATTATTAAAGTGGAAGAAAGATCACGATATTGTAGGGATGTACAAAATTGATGGTTCTAGCTGCTCTCTTGTTTATAAGTCAGGGAAATTAGAGGTTGCTAAGACAAGAGGTGATGGAGTATTTGGAGAAGATATCACCAGTAAAGCTATATATATAGACTCCATTCCCAAAGCGATTGATCATAGAAATGAGATAGAGATTCGAGGAGAGATATATTGCGAAGAAAAAAGATTCAAAGAATTAAGTGATGAGATGGAGCTTGCAGGACTAGATAGACCTCAATCAATGAGAAATATAGTCGCTGGGTTACTTGGAAGAAAAGAGAAAATTTATCTCTCAAAATATTTAAGTTTCTTTGCGTTTGAAGTGATCAATAAAATTGGATTTAAAACAGAAGTTGAGAAGAATAAATTTGTTAATAAACTTGGATTTAAATCTCCTGAAGTATTTAAAATCAAAGAAGAGAAAGAAATTGTAGAAAAAATTTCAGAATATGAAGTTTTTAGTAAAAATGGAAGTTTTTTGGTTGATGGTCTTGTTTTTACGTTTAATGAGGTAGCACTTCATGAGAAACTTGGGGCAACCTCTCACCATCCAAAATATAAAATGGCATTTAAGCTAAGAGGAGAAACTGCAAGAGCCATTATAGAAGATATAACATGGCAAGTTTCTAGGAATGGAGTATTGACTCCTGTGGCAGAAATTGTTCCTGTGGAGCTTAGCGGAGCTAAAATATCTAGAGTTACTCTTCATAACTTTGGAATAGTTTTTGAAAACTTTATTAAGCCAGGTGATGAAATAGAGATTATTAGGTCGGGGGAAGTCATTCCCAAATATTTAAAAACAGTTAAGGAATCAAAATTTAAATTTTCGTACCCAAAAAAATGTCCAAGCTGTAATGGCAAGGTAGATAAAGTTGAGATTAGATTAATTTGTAATAATGAGGATTGTTTTGCTAAAAAACTAGAGTCTATTCTTCACTTTATTAAAGTTATGGATATTGAAGATCTTAGTGTTAAAAGATTAGAGGAGATGCTTAAAACGAAATTAGTTAAAAATATTCCAGATCTTTATAGTTTAACAAAAGAAGATCTTTTAACTTTAGATAAAACAAAAGAAACTCTTGCGACTAAGCTTTTATATAATATAAATAATTCACTTAACACTAACACGGTTAAGTTTATAACGGCTTTGGGCCTCACTGGAGGAGGAGAGAATAAGTGTCAGAAAATAGTTGATGCTGGTTATGAAAGTGTTGATAGCTTCTTGAGATTAACAAGTGAAGAACTTATTGAGATAGAAGGTTTTGCTAAAAAATCTTCGGAGAGTTTAATAGAGTCACTAGATAGCAAAAAGGAACTAGTCAAAGAGCTTCTGAGCCTAGGGTTTAAGTTCAGAAAACAAGAGAGTAAGGGAAATCGCTTGAAGGGCCAGAGCTTTTGCATTACAGGAAAACTCTCTAGGGGGCGTTCTGAAATCGAAAAAGATATAAAAGAGAATGGTGGAAAAAGCATATCAAGTATAAGTAGTAAGACAGACTTTCTGATTTGTAATGAGGAAAACTCTAAGTCGAGTAAATTTAAAAAAGCTCAGTCTTTAGAGATTAAAATAATTACAGAACAAGAGTTTGAGGAGCTTATATTTGGAGAAAATAAAATTTGAATGTTCTAATTGCTTGTACCTTGTTCCAAAATGGTTAGGTCATTGTATAAAATGTAATTCCTGGAATAGCTTTATTGAAACGAACTCCAAGTATAGTAAAAAATCCAAAACAATTAAAAAAATAGATTTAAAAAATCTTTCAGAAGTTGGGAATGAGAGCATTTATAGGATTTGTACGGGAATTGGAGAGCTTGATAGAGTATTGGGAGGTGGAATTGTACAAGGTTCACTTACTCTAATTGGGGGCCAACCAGGAGTTGGGAAATCGACTCTTTTATTAGAAGCAGCAGCTAAGTTGGTAAGGCTGAATGAAAATAAGAGAGTCTTATATATAAGTGGTGAAGAAAGTGAAGGTCAAATTTCACTGAGAGCAAAAAGACTAAATATTTGTGAAGAAAATATATACTTACTTAATGAAAATGATTGGGAAAAGATAAAGCTCGCAATAGATCAATTAAGACCTATAGTCTTTATTTTAGATTCAATTCAAACAACTGTTATAAAGGATATGTCGGCTTCTCCGGGATCCGTATCTCAAATTAAAGAAATTACTTATGAGATTTTAAACTATTGTAAAGATAAAAAAATTTCTTCTATTATTGTTGGTCATATTACAAAGGATGGATCGATTTCAGGGCCAAAGGTTTTGGAGCATATGGTTGATACTGTCTTATACTTTGAAGGTCTAGGAGAACACAATCATAGAATACTAAAGTCTATAAAAAATAGATTTGGAAATACATTTGAAGTGGGACTTTTTGAAATGGAAGAAGAGGGGCTCATTGAAATAAGTGATACATCTAAATCTTTTATAAAAAGCACGATAAATGGACCAGGAAGAACTAGGACATGTATTCTGGAAGGAAGGAGAGTTCTCTTCTTAGAGATTCAAGCATTAGTTAATGAGAACAAATTCTCAAATCCAAAACGTATAACTCAAGGTATAGATAATTCAAGGCTTTCTATGTTGATTGCGATTATTGAAAAATATGCTGGAATTTCTTTAATAAACCAAGATGTTTATATTAATGTGGTTGGAGGGTTTAAAGTAGATAATAAGGAGATTGATTTGGCTATTGTTGCAAGTATATTGAGTTCATATTTTAAAATAACAGTTGAGGGAGAAAAAGTTTTCTTAGGTGAAGTCGGATTAAGCGGAGAGATTCGAGGTGCGAGCTTTCTTGATTCTATCCTTAAGGATTTAGAAATTTTAAATTATAAAGACTTGGTAATAGGTATTGAAAATAAAGATGAGCTAAGGCAGAAGTTTAATTTTAAAATTTCTGCCTTAGAAAAAATTAACGACTTAAAAGAAAAATTTTTTAATCTCTAATTGGGCCGTTTGAAGATCTTTTAGTAGTGACTGGAAACTTCTTTTCAAATCTTTCAAATGCTTCACTATGATCTCTTGTCTTAATCATTGAACATGCAAAAAAACCTAGGCTAATAAACAATAAAGTAAATAGTCTTTTCATTATCTTCTCCTTTGATAAATCCAATCTTAATTTTACAATGTTTTATGTTTATGTTCTTGTAGGGGCAAAAACTTCTAAATAAAAACATAATAATTTCCTGGGCCTACTAATTTGAAATCTAAATAGGGCAATAAAACATTATCACTTTCATTATCTCCTATCATTATTGAGCTTTTGAGGTCTATAAGGTGCTTCTCAGTCGCCTTGAGAATCATACCAGGGAGTGGTTTTCTATCAATACTCAGGTGAGTAAATTCATCAATTATACCATCTTTGTGGTAGGGGCAATGAAACCAGTCAAGGATAGAAATACCATGGTTATGAAAGTAACTTGATAAATACTCAGTACATTTTTGATAGTCTTGTTCTAAAAATAGTCCTCGAGCAATTCCAGATTGATTGGTAATCACTATAAACTCATATCCTTTTTCTTGGGCCTTTTTTAGAGCTGGGATAATCTCTTGGTTAATAATAAGTTCGTCAGGAATATGTGGGTAACCAGTATTTATATTTAAAACTCCATCTCTATCAAGAAAAATAATTTTTTTATCTCCACTTTTTTTCGGCAATGGAAAAAGAGATAATCTATCAAAAATAAAACTTTGAGGGTTGTTAGTTTTAATAAGACCTGAATAGCTTAAACCATCAAATAGAGAAGGAGACTTTTTATAGCTATAGTCATAATGAAAAATCTTTTCGCGTTTACTATCTAAGCAGTAGCTTGCAGACTCCGGAGGAGACAATTCTACAAAAAGGCTTAGATTTGAATAATTATAATGATCTAAATCAATAATAAGAAAATTCCCATCCTCAAGATTTATTTCATCAAGGGGCGGTAAAGGATATTTAGAACCTTTTATAAAAATATTTTTTTTGTGAGTTTTTTCCACTGTTCTCTTTTTTTAGTAAAGTATGATGATGATTTTTCTGAAAACTCCATATCCTTTTGCCAAAAATCACTAACTGATTCAAGTTGTATATCTCCAATACCAATCAACGATCCTAAAATAGCACCTAGAGCTGTTGTTTCTACCACTTTGGGACGGATGATCGATTTATTCGAAAACTTAGACTGTAGCTGCATCAGATAATTATTATTACTTGCTCCGCCATCTACACGTATTTGGGTAATCTTTGACGATGTATCAGATTCAAAGGCTTCAACAAGATCAGTGATAGACTGACTTATTCCTTCCAAACAAGCACGACTTAGGTCCTCTTTAGAAGTGTTTCGAGTCATCCCGTAAATACAACCCTTGGCTTCTGGTTTCCAATAAGGAGAACCAATTCCAGTGAAGAAAGGAAAGAAAAAGAGCTCTTCTATATCTTCTTCTTTACTGCTTTTAGCTAAGCTTTCAATGTCTGCAGAGCTATCTAGTAATCCCAAATTATCTCTTAAAAATTGTACGGCTGCCCCAGCAATAAATGTACTCCCTTCGAGAGCATAAACAGACTTATCCTTGTTTTTATAGGCAACAGTAGTTAAAAGACCATTTTGAGAATGGATAATTTTCTCTCCAGTATTTAATAATAAAAATCCACCAGTTCCATAAGTACACTTTAAATCTCCTGCTTGGATACAGGCCTGACCAAAAAGAGCAGATTGTTGATCTCCAAATAGGCATGTAATTGGAATACCATCTGGCAGAAAGTCTAAACCTTTGGTTTTCCCGAAATTATCAAAAGTATTAAGAATTTCTGGTAACGTGTTTTTAGGAATATTAAAAAAGTTTAAAAGGTCACTATCCCAATTTGATGTTTTTAAATTAAACAAAAGAGTTCTCGAAGCATTAGATGGCTCTGTGTAAAATGAGTTTCCACTCGTTAACTTGTATAATAAAAAAGTGTCTATTGTACCAAATCTTAAAGAGTTATTTTCAAGAGCAGATGAAACATTTATAGAGTTTTCTAAAAACCATTTCATTTTTGTGCCGCTGAAGTATGGATCAAGAGGTAAACCAGTTTTTTCTTTTAAGCTTTGATAAGAACCTTTTGAACTTTCACAAAATGAACTTGTTCTTTTATCTTGCCATACGATTGCTTTTTCTAAGGGTTTTCCATCAATATTAAAAGCACATGTTGTTTCTCGTTGATTAGTAATGCCTATACATTTTATATCTTTAGTCTCTATATTGTATTGCTTAAGGAGATTTTGAATAGAATCTTTGACGGTTGACCAGATTTCATTGAGGTCATGTTCTACCCAAGAACTTTTGGGATAATATTGTTTGAACTCAATATTACTATGACCAATGATAGTTTTTTTTGTCACATCAAAGATCATAGCAGTGGTTCCAGTTGTACCTTGATCAATAGCTAAGCAGTAAGTATTCATTGATAAAATATTATCTTAAGAATATTTGAATTTGAAATTATTACTTAAGATCGTTTTTGGTTAACTTTTGAGGTTCATCAGCGATAGTATCAATCATATTTACCCATGCTCCAGCAAGCTTTGAATTAACTTGAGTTATAAAGAGTGTAGATAAACCTGTAATAACAAGCATTAGCATAAGATATTCAATCAAAGACTGACCTTTTTTGTTAAGAATTGGCAATCTTTTCTTTAAAGATTTCATTAATCTTAGTTTCATAGGATAATTATACTAGAATTAAGGTGAATTTATATGAAGAGTAAAATATTTCCATTCCTAACTGTTTGTACTGCGTTTTTGTCAACAGCATTAATTATTAAATTTATATTTTTTGGATTTGACGTAAATGCCAAAACCTTCAAATTAAGTGCTCCACAAAAAACTCAATATGAAGGTCTTTTTGCAAAAGAGAGTCTTAAAATATTTGAAGGTGAAACAATAAAGCTTAGTGAGATAAAAGAACCTTTAGTTATGCTAAATTTTTGGGCAACTTGGTGTATTCCTTGTTTGAAAAAATTTAAATCTATAAAAAAACTTCAATCTGAATTTGGTGAAAAGATAAAGGTTTTAGGTGTAAATGTTGATGAGAGGTCAAATCTAAGCATTAAAGAATATAAGAAATTTGTAAACAAAAATAAACTAAATTTTAAATCTGTGCTAGATCCAGAAGCTAATATTCTTAGTAAATTTAATCTAAGTCATGTTCCCGCGATTATAATTTATCACAAAGGTAAAGTTGTTCACTTTAGCAATAATACTAAAGACTACAAACATGACAAAGTTCTATCTGACTTGAAAAAAACTATTCAATAATTTTTCATACACTCTAAAGTTTACTAAAATTTTTGTATAAGTTTTGTTAAACAAGGAGAAAAAAATGTTACAAGAATTTAAAGATTTTGCGATTAAGGGAAATGTTGTTGATCTAGCTGTTGGTATGGTTATTGGTGGAGCATTCGGAAAGATTGTTACTGCATTAGTTAATCATTTAGTTACACCTCCAATTGGAATGGCAATGGGTGGAGTTGATTTTTCTAAGTTAGGATCTGTATTAAATCCTGATGAAGTTGCAGCTGGAGCAAAGCCAGTAGTTCTAGGTTATGGTGCTTTTATTCAAAGTATTTTAGATTTTATCATTATTGCTTTTGCTATTTTCTTAGTTGTAAAACTAATTAACAGTGCAAAGAAAAAAGAAGAAGCGGCTGCAGGACCATCTGATAATGATTTATTAGTTGAAATTAGAGACGCTCTAAAAAAATAAATTATTCAAAACGATTTATAAGTATTAAGGGAGAACGATTGTTCTCCCTTTTTTTTTTGAAAATTAATATTTAACTGAACATCCGTAAGCTTGTGTTTTTGAATAAGCAACAGGCTTTTTATCGATGATTTTATCAAGAGTCATAGATACATAATTCTTAGCTTTCAAAGCATCTTCTTTGTCAGCACTAGAGATACTGTCGATAGCACCTTCATAAACAACCTTACCTTTATGAACAACAAACATATGAGGAGTTGTTTTTGCCTTATAAGCTCTTCCGATTTTACCACTAATGTCTCTAATTAAATGAGTCGACGCAAATTTATTATCTTTCATAAATTTTTTAGCTACAGCATCACTATCGAAAAATCCTTGTTTACCTTCAGCTGAAGATAAAATAGAAATCCATTTAATTCCTTTTGCTGTATATTTCTTCTTTAAAGCTTGCATGTTTCCTGAATCATAATGCTTTTTTACAAACGGACAGTCTTTATTAAACCATTCAAGGACAACTGTATCGTTAGAATAATTTGATAAAGAGATTTTATCAGTGATTTTAAAATCAGGTGCTGGGTGAATTTTTGCAAAAAGGCTAAATGACATTAATAAAAAAAGAATCTTCATAATTACTCCTATTTAAGATCTATTTGATCTTTTATTGTATTTAAAATTAAATCAGACTTAATCATATTATTGATGTTTTCGATGTCAATACTAAAGACTCTATCTTCGACTATGGGTGGCACTTGAGATCGAATTAATAAATGTACAGCTTGCAAGACGGGTGAAGTTTTATGATCTAGAAAATCAAGGGCTTGAGTGTTACATAAAAATTCTATGGCCAAGCAATATTCGAGATTATTTAAAATTTTAGATAGTTTCAATCCAGATGTAATACCCATAGAAACGTGGTCTTCTTTATCTGTTGATGTTGGTATTGAATCAACTGAGGCTGGAAAACAATAAGTCTTATTCTCTGAAGCAAGAGCAGCAACGGTAACATGGGCTATCATTAGTCCACTATTTAGTCCCGATGATTCAATTAAAAATGCAGGAAGATCTGAAAATGTAGGATTCATCATTTTCTCTATTCTTCTTTCAAGTACACTCGATAATTCACTTAGCCCCATTGCCAGATAGTCCATAGTTAAGGCCAGGGCCTCTCCATGAAAATTCCCTCCAGATAAAACTTTATTTTCTTTTACAAAGATTAATGGATTATCAGTGATTGAGTTAATCTCAGTGTTAATTATTTCTTCAGTATGATAAAGAGTTTGTCTACATGCTCCATGAATTTGAGGTAAACATCTTAGAGAGTAGGGATCTTGAACTTTTCCACAATTTTCATGGGACTCAGAAATATCAGAATTCTTTAAAAGTTTATTTAAGTTAGTAGCAACATCAATCATTCCTTGATGAGGCTTAAGATTTATTAAGTCTAAATCAAATGGTTTACTAGATCCTTGTAATCCCTCAATAGTCATAGAAGCCGAAATATCTACGAGTTTAAAAATTTTCTTAGCTCTAATTAAACTGATAGCACCGATAGCGTTCATCACCGTAGTACCATTGATTAATGCAAGTCCTTCCTTAGGTCCTAAGATAACAGGTTCTAAATTTAATTGTTTAAGGACTTCACTTGTAGCTCTCAATTCATCTTTATAATAAACTCTTCCTTCACCGATAAGAGTCAGTGCCATGTGAGCTAAAGGTGCAAGGTCTCCAGAAGCTCCGACAGAACCTTGAGATGGAATATGAGGGCAAATATCTAGCTCTAAGAATTTAAATAATAAGTTTAAAGTTTCTAAAGAGATTCCAGAGAAACCTTTAATCAAACAATTTGCTCTAATAAGCATAATTGCTCTAGTTGTTTGACGATCAAAAGGTTCTCCGACTCCTGTGCAATGTGATCTCACAAGGTTTATTTGGAGCTTTTCCAAATCAGAAGTATCTATATTTTTATTTGAAAGAGCACCAAAACCTGTGTTTATTCCATAAACAGTATCTCCACGCTTTATAACGTTTTGAATATATTCTTGAGACTCAAGAATTTTTTGCTTCCACTGATCAGGGATTTCGAAAGTAATTGTTTCTTTCGAGAGAGCAATTTCAGAAACTATATCTGCATTTAAGCTAGATCCATCAAGAATAATTTTCATAACTCATGAGTTACATTTTTGATATATAGTGTCAATGAATTAAGCTAGAGTACTTTTGTGACATACTTGAATCAGTTTTAAAAAAGTATGAACCACTGACTAAATTATCAGCTCCAGCTTCGATGACTTTTTTTGATGTCTCACCATTGATTCCACCATCTACTTGGATAGTTAAGTTGGGATTAAATTTCTTTTTCATCTCTAGAGCTAGGGAGACTTTATCAAGAGTTGAGTCTATAAAGCCTTGCCCTCCAAAGCCAGGTTCTACGGTCATAATTAGTAATAGATCTATATTTTTAATAAGCTCTGGCGTTAAAAATTCTAAATTTGTACCAGGGTTAACAGAAATTCCTGCACTTGGATAAATCTTTTTAATCTCACGGCTAAGGGCCATGGGATCATCAGTTGCTTCTATGTGAAAAGTGAAGTTATGAATATTTAAATCTTTGAACCAATTAATATAATCTTTAGGGTTTGAAACCATAAAGTGAGCATCTAATGGCATATGGCATTTATTGGATATTTTTTTGAGAACTGGAGTTCCAAAAGTTAAATTTGGTACAAAGTGTCCATCCATTATATCAAGATGAAGCCATAAGTTTTTCTGAACCTTGTAGAGTGCATTGAGAGAATTTAATTCATCGGATAGGTTAAAAAAATCTGCAGATAATAAGCTAGGAGCAATAGTTATATTATTCATGTAATAATTATTTCTTGATTGTAGCCATTTAGAAAGTCTATATCAGTCATGGCCTTTTTCCCTTGAAGTTGTATTTTTTTGAGTCTGATGGATCCATCTTGAGCACCAACAAGCATTTGGCCCATATGTATTTTAAAGCATCCTGGAGCTAGGTCGTGTCCAGAAACTTCGACTTCATGAATTTTCAGTATTTTCTCATTTAGATATAAATAGGCTTTGGGCCAAACAAAATATCCTCTGATCATATTTTGAATTTTTTTAACACTATGCTCTGCTAATTTAATTTTAGCATCTTCTTTCTTTATTAAAGGAGCAAAGCTAATAGCACTTTGATCTTGAGCATTAAAAGTTAATTCATTATTTGTTATTAAGCTAATAAAAGGTGTGATGCACTCAGCAGCTTCAATTTTTAATTTTTCAAATAGGCTTAGGGCCGTATCTTCATCTTCAATTTTTGTAGATTTAAAAAAGCAAATATCTCCAGCATCCATTTTTTTTACCATTTTTTGAATACTTACTCCGGTTGATTTATCTCCATTTAAAAGAGCATATTGTACAGGAGCAGCCCCACGATATTTAGGGAGTATGGAAGTATGGATATTAAAACATCCAATTTTTGGTAAATCTAAAATTTCCTGAGAGATAAATTGAGAAAAAGCTAATACGATAATGAGATCAATCTCAGATTTTTTTAAAAATTCTAAAATCTCATCGTCCTTATTTATTCTGTCGGTCTGAAAGAATTTAAGGTTGTTTTCTTTTGCAAAAGTAACAACGGGAGGAGATTGTATTTTTTGTCCTCTGTTTTGTTTTTTATCAGGGTTTGAAATAGTAGCAAGGAGCTCTATTGATTCATTATTGCATATTGACTTTAGGGTAGGGACGGAAAATTCTGGAGTGCCTAGGAAAATAGTTCGAAGTTTTTTCATTTATTTATGAGTTTTTTTCAGACTCAATTCGTTTTTTCTCTTTAATCATTTTCTTTTTATAGAAGTTATATTTTAAGGTAGAAAGTTTTTCTATAAACATAACCCCATCAAGATGATCGTTTTCATGTTGGATGCAAATAGATAAAAGCCCGTCAGCACTCATGGTTTGTTTTTTTCCATTAATATCAAAGAAATCAACAACTAAGGTTTCAAATCTTTTTACATCATCAAAAATTTCAGGAAGAGAAAGGCAACCTTCTTGATAAGTTGTTTCGCCTTCAAGGTCTCTTAATACAGGATTGATAAAAACAGTTGGATTCAGATTAGAAACTTGATAAAGCTCTTGATCTTCATCTATACAATCTCTTTCATAATCAACATCTAAGACGAAGATTCTCTTACTAACCCCAATTTGAGGACCAGCTAGGCCAATACCTGGAGCTTGGTACATTGTTAAAAGCATATCTTCAGCTAATTTTTTAATTGATTCATCAAACTCAGTAATTTCTTGACCTTTAACCTTAAGGACCGGATCAGGGTAGAGAATAATCTTATAGGGGTTTGCATTGGCCGGAAATTTAGGATCTGAAGAAGTGATATTCATACTCAAGAATTACCAATTTTATTGGAGCTTTTCCAGCTTAAAGTAGTGATAAAGGCAAAAAAATGTCATTAAAACATGTAGGCTAAAAACTGATATCAAGGGGTTAATCATATAATTATTCCCAATGGATATAAGGGCACCTGAAACAAACCAAAAACTGAGAGTAAACAATAATGTTAAAAAAAGTCCTCCAGATAATGAGGAATTTCTTTTTCCAACTTGATGAATGCTAAAAATGGGGAAGATAGTAAATAGAAGACATGCGATTGAAGATGCTATTTTTTCATAATAAAGAACAAAGTAAGTTCTAACATTGACTCCAGCATCTCTTAGTTTTCCAATGAATTGACGTAAACTGACTAATCCAAGAGAGTAAATCCCTGCTTGATATTTTTTAAAGTCGGAAATTGATCGATCAAGAGAAGTGCTATATGTTTCAAGTTTTTGAGATTGAGGGAAAGTTGGAGTTGAGAGTTGATTAAAAATTTCAACATTTTTAAAGTTCCAAGTATTAGATTCATCAATGGTTGCTGATTCACCTTGAATGACTTTTTCAACAACATTTTTATTGGTTAAATATAGAGTTGGTTTAACAATAACATTTTTAGTTTCATCAAAAAATAAAAAAGATCCAAAGTAATCTTTTCCTTTAAACCAAATAGTTCCATCTTTAGATATTTTTCTTTTGAATTTAAAAGATGCTTTTTTTTCTCTTTGCTGATTTAAGTCAAATAAATAAGCTTCGTAATATCCTCTGTTTAATAATTGTATAGAAAAAGTAATTAATCCTCCTAGAAATAATACATGAGCAATTCTTCTTTTGTTAAAGCTTGATGAAAGCAAAGCTGTCAATTCACTGTGGTTTTTTAGGTTTACGAATAAAAACATTGAAGAGAAGAGACAAGAAATAGGAAGAACTTTTTCTATAACTATATTTGTTTTAAAAAATAAATTTGAGAACATTTCACTGGTAGTAACTTTGTCTTTAAGAGCGAAACTAATAAAGTCACCTAGGCAACCTATAAAAAACATCGCTATGAAAATATAAAAAAATAATTTAAGCCATTTAAAAAAAAGAAAACGACTTAATTTAGACATTTATTTAATTGCAATTACTAATGATGAATTTATTTCTTTTAGACTCTCATCTTTATTTATAAAAGAAGTTGATAATTGATCATTTCTTTTTAGGTCAGAGTATCCAATGTTAATAGCTAGTTTTCCGGCATTCCAAGCAAGTCCTGCGCTAAAGCCTTTAGCATTTTCATATTTATCAACCTTATAACCACCTCGTAATGCAAACTGATCCATGAAATTAATTTGAGTTCCAAATTTATAAAAGCTTGAAGTTTTAAATTTTCCTCTATAGTTATATCCGACATCTGACATGGCTTGAATAGTATCTGATAAGGCATACTTTAAACCAACAGTTCCAACAGTTTTTTCTTTATCATAAGTATTTAAAATATCATTAGCGACGATACCTAAAACCATTCTTTGAGATATGATAGATGTCATACCTAAATTGACTTGGTGAAACTTCTTCGTTTTATTTTTTGAGAGATCTTTATCCATATTATAAAAATAACTTGAACCAAGACTAGTAAGTTTCCCTACCGGCATTGCCATACTTGTACCAATTCTATTTCGTCTTATTCCATCATCAGTATATCTTTGGTATAAGAATCCACCTCGAGCTTTATCAGTAGAGTCATAAACTGCGGCCATAAAACCATTTAGATTATCATCATTGGAGGTAGAGTCTTTAGAGTCTCCAAGAAACGAAGCCCCGGTATAACCAGCATAAAACTTAGAATCTTGAGCAAAAGCACCACCAGCTGGATTTAAAACTGTTGCATCAATTGATTCAATAGAAGCGACTCCAGTTCCACCTGCCGAGAATGAACTTGTACTTTGAAACTCTCTAGTAGAAGTCAGTGCCATTTGAGAAAATAATAAAAAAAGTAATAATGTTTTCATGGCCTTAAGTATAGACAGTACTTATTATCATGGGAAATAGAACTAAAAGGAATTAAAAAAACAAAATGTATTGTGACGTAGCTGTAAACTATCCAAGGAATAACTCTATCCTTACCTATAAGAACTCAACAGGTATAGGAGCTAATATTGGTGATTTAGTTGAAGTTCCTCTTGGCCGCCGAAAAGAATTAGGCTGTATAGTTGGGTTTAAAAATGAATCTGATGTGGATAAGTCCATAAAATATAAAGAAATCACTCGGCCTGAGTATAGTGATTTTAATCTATCTCTTGATGAGCTTGAACTATATAAGTGGTGTGCCAGTTATTATATGTATTCACTGGGTAAACTCATTTTTGATTCTTTACCAAAATATATGAAGAGACTTAAAGAGCCTGAGTTTATTGAAGGAAAAGGAGATTCATTTCCTTTTGAGTTAAATGATGATCAAAAAAAAATCATTTCATCTTTTGAAAAAAAATCTGGATTTTCACAAAGCTTAATTCATGGAGTTACCGGTAGTGGAAAGAGCTTGGTTTTTTTATCTATGATGAAAAATGTTATTGATAGTGGAAAGTCCGTTCAATACTTATTACCTGAAATCAACTTAACGACTCAGTTTATAAAGTTCTTTTCAGAATTTCTTGGATGCAAAATATTTACTTATCATAGTTCAATCAAAAACTCTCAAAAATTTAATCTATGGAGATATTTAAAAACTCTAGATGAACCCGTTTTAATTATTGGAGTAAGGAGTTCTGTTTTTTTACCTGTTAATAATCTAGGACTAATTGTTATAGATGAAGAGCATGATAAATCTTTTAAACAAGATGATAGATGTAGGTTTCATGCTCGTGATGTAGCTATTAAAAAAGCACAACTTGGAGCTTTTCCAATTGTTCTTGGTAGTGCAACTCCAACACTTGAGAATTTCTATAGATTTAAAAATAATGAAAGTTTACATTATTATACTTTAAAAGAGAGATTTAATGATTCAAAACTTCCTACTATTAAGTTGGTCAATTGTCCGTCTGAAGAAGATGATACTTATCCCATTTCTAAAGAGGTTATTGAGAAATTAAGAATAAGCTTGGATGCTGGGTTTCAATCCATTGTTTTTGTTAATAAGCTTGGGTTTTCAAAATATATACAATGTCACTCATGTGGACAAAGCTTTGATTGTCCAAACTGTGATATTAGACTTACCAACTTTAAAAGTAGAAATGCTTTGGAGTGTTATGCTTGTGAGTATAAAGATAGTGTTCCAAAGCAATGTCCGACTTGTGGATGTATAGATTTGTACAACGGAGGATTTGGAACAGAAAAAGTTGAGAAAGTTTTAAAGAAAATTTTCAGTGATAAAGTTGTAGAAAAGTTTGATAGAGATAATCTAAAAAATCTCTCGGACGTTGAAGAAGTGCTTGAGAAGTTTGAAAAAAGAGAAATAAATATTTTAGTTGGAACTCAAATGATCTCTAAAGGTCATAATTTTAAAAATGTTGATAGTGTCGTGATTTTAGGAATAGATAGTTATCTCCATATCCCAGACTTTAGATCGGCTGAACGAATGTTTCAACAAATCAGACAAGTCTCAGGAAGGGCCGGTCGTTTTGGAGAAGATGCAAGTGTTTATCTACAATCTGATTTGAGACCTAAGTTTTTTGAATTTATTGTTAATCATGATTTTGACTCTTTTTATAATGATGAGTTAAAAGTAAGAGAAAAGTTAAATTTTCCTCCTTTTTCAAAACTTATAAAAATTGAAGGTAAGTCCCATAGAGAAAATGATCTCTATCATGAATTAACTAGAGTAAAGAAGTCTTTAAAAGAAACCTTTGAAAATAAAGAAATCTTAGGCCCGGCTCCCGGCCTGATTAGAAAGATCGGAAATAAGTACCACTATCACTTATTGGTCAAAGATCAGAGATTTAAAATTGATAATAATTTTAAGGGCTTAGATATTCGTTATAACGTAGACCCATAAAGGTCTTAATTCCAAGTTAAATGTTAAAGAATTAAGGTTTTCTATCGATAAGATTATCGTGGTGAAGCGAATACATTTATATTTATCCCTAATTTTAACCATTGGTTTTCATGGACTTGGTTTTAGTGAAAGTGCGTTTGAGCGTCAGCTTAGATGTGACTCAAAATATTCTTTAGATAATCTTGAAATTGAAAACCTAGATGCAAGATTTGAATGTCTTGAATCTGGCAATATAGAAAATTCTAGAGGGATTGCAAGTACTGTAGGCTCACCTAGGTTTGGAGATAATATAAAAGGTTCACAACAATATTGTGAAAGAGTATATGGGAAGAAAAGAGGACTTTATGCTGAGAGACAATACATTAATTGTCTGAAAAAATTAGCAGCAGGTGCTCAAGCTCGCCAAGTAGATAGTTTAAAGAATGCTTCAAGTACCTCGTTTGAAGGACAAATAATTCAATCTGATTCAGATCGATGTAGTACAGAAAATGTAACAGTTAAAGACTGTCCTCGATTAACAAAGCATTGGATGGCCCTAAAGAAAATAGAGGAACTTAAAAAGAATTTAAATTCAGAAAATAATTTAACTCAAGAACAAAGAAAAGTTAGAGAAAATAATTTAGTAAAACTTTATGAATATGCTTATCAGATCAAAGATGGATTTGAAATAAAAAGAGGAAGTGACGGGAGAGTTCAAGTAGGAAAGAGAGCGGGCGTAGAAGATGCTAGGTCTTTAGTTCACCGAAAGGGAGATAGGACAAAATATAAGTTTGAAGCAGACAATATTACTGACCTTCTTTTGGATCCAAGTAAAGAATTTGAACCGAAATTTAGTGCAGGCAGTACATCTGATCAAGTAGGAGTAACTCCACCTCTAGCTGAAGTTTCACCAAACTTACCGAATGCGATACCGGTTCCTGGAAGAGTGATACCAGGCCCAGCAGAAGTAACGCCAACTACTCCAGGAGAGACAATACCTGCTGTCGAAGGTTTACCTCCAATGTCACCGAGTGAAGTACCTGTTCCGGCAAGGACGATACCAGAGATAGAAGGAGCAACTTCTATTGGAACTAATGAAATCCCTAGTGATGTAGATCCTGGGACTGATGAATTGACTGTAGAGGATGATGGTGATGATTTTGATAATGCTGAACAATCAGCAAATCAAGTTGAAGATTCAGATGGAACGATAGAAAAAAAATCATTGTTTCAAAGTTTAAATAACTTAAGAAAGAAATTTTTAGGGACAACTGAATGTAGTAGTGACACTGAACATAGAGTGTTCCGTGGTAATTCTGATACTCCAATTTGTGTGGGTAATGATGAATTACTTAAGAAAGGAAAATCTCAAGCTACAAGTGACGAAGAATTTGAAAGATATTGTGTGAAGAATTCAAAGAACAAACGTTCTTTAGGAGATTTTGATACCTGGCTTAACAAATTAAATGAGCATAGTGAAGGTCATTATAAAGGTGCAAACTTATCTACAAGGCACAAGCATTTTGAAAAAGCATTTGGAAAACTTCTAGGGTCAGAAGGGAATAGTTTAAAACCTTTTGTAGACAGATTATTAGAATTAGATTTTTTTAAAGATTATGGACCGAGAGGGAAATATAAGAAAAAAGATGGGAAGTGGTATTTAGAACTAGGTGGAATAACAAATAATTGCCTTAAAGGGATGAAAATAAAAAGAGCTGGAGGAAATCCAGAAGGTAAAGATTACAGTCAGATTTCAGAAGTGTATTCAGCTTACGTTGAATTTAATGAAGGCTATGATGCAAAGAAAGCATTTTCAACTGATAAAGCTATAAACTTAAAGTCTGATAGTAGTTCATCTCTGGAAAAATGTATAGGGGAGAGTTTTGAAAAGGCAGAAGAAGAACTGACAAGTGGAAAGATATTTAAAAAATGGAGAAACGGAAAACTTAAAAGTTCAATCGAAAAAGCATATAAAAATTTTAAAGCAGGAAAGGACTTATTTGAGGACAATGAAAAGTTTTCTGAAAGATTAAATAATTATAAGAAAAAATATAGCCCAACTAAAGAAATAGAAATACCAGGGATGAGTGATGACTCAATCTTGGTTAATGATTCTCAGTTTGATAGCCAGGACCCGGATAATCAGAACTTGAACATTTGCCTAGAGAATCAGAAACGATTTGGAGTATTTGATACTAAATTAGAAATGGAAGAGAGCTTTCCTTTTAGCTCTTGTCAAATGAGGTTACCGGGAGTTGATGATTTTTCATCTGATCTTGCAAACATTGCGGTTAAGCTTAAAGATAAATATTTGATTTATGATGATGTGACCGAAAATGGAAGTTCAGACTTAGTAACTTTGAACTTTGGTGAAGGTGCCGATGATGGTGAGTATATGTGTAAGCTTGATTCAGAGGACACTTTAAAATATACAAAAAACCCTATTAATGATCTCAAAAAATTTAAACCAAAAAACAATACGAACGATGAAGTGAATAAATTTGCAAAGAAAGTTTTAAAAAATGCTAATAAGTATTGGGATTATATTTCTAAACATGGAGAGAAATGTAGTGAAGACGATGAGCAAGCAGATCTTTCTTGTAAGAAGTATAAGAGATTAGTTAATGTAGTGAAATTAAAATATACTGGCTTTGGACCACTTAAAAACTATATTAAATATCTTGGAGTTAAGGGTAAGGAAGGAAATCTTCGATCTAAAGAAAATGCAAAGAATCTAAAAAATGCTGTTGCGATGTTTGAAACGATTACTGATCTTGATGATGAAGATTCAGAGCTAGATTCAGATGCTTTGCAAAATGCCTTGGATGATAAATTGGCTGAAAGTAACGATGAAAACTGTAAAGCATTGGGTGATATTTTAACATGTAAGAAAACAAAAAAGTTTGCTGAGAAAATGAAAGATGAACTTGAAAAAGCTTCAAAAGATTATCTTGAAAATGGAGTTGCAAGCACGACAGATGAAGATAAAGAAGATTTAAAAAATCTAAAAGATTATGAGAGTTCAATTACAGAAGATTTAGACTTAAACTCTTATGAGACCTTAAAGGACTTGAGCTATTTCGAATCTGACTATTCTGAGCATCCTTATAAAGCCATGCAAGATAAGATTGCAATATTAAACATGAGAGCTAATTACTTTGCAGAGAATGAAGATAATAAAGACTATGAAAAGCGATGTAGGAAAAAAGAAGTGGATTGGAAAGAGACAGATGACTATGAATCTATTAAAGAGTCTCAAAAGAATATTGATGAAGCAATTAAAGAGCAGGCCCTTGAAGATGCAAGTAACACAAGCAGTGAAACTGGGGCAAGTAATGATCCAAACAGTTTAACAAATAGACTTTTAGCAGAATTGCTTAACAGACCCAACCAAAATAATAATCAAAATAATATGTTTGATCTTATGATGTATAACATAAACCTTGGGCAGCAGACTCTACACAATCAATCTATTATGCAATCAAATTTTGAAATGATGGGAATAATGAATCCATTAGTACAAACCAATACGATGAGTAATAATAGTCCTCTTGGAAGTGGTTTTTGGCAGACGATAAATAATGTCGTTAATCCGTCTCCTGCAAGTCAATTCAATCTATATACTCCTCCTGGAGTGTATAATGGGAGTAGCTATAATCCGACTTTCATGAATAATTATAATAACTTTGGTCAATCTAGACCCGGTTTCTAGAAATTAAGATTTAATTTCATTCCACCTGCAATAACATCTTCAAGATTTAATGGTGAAGCCGTGTTATTAAATGCGTAGTATTCACCAACAGCATAATAACTTAAAAATCCTGTAAGGATCAGATTTGGATTCCATTGATAATCAAATGATAAATCAGCTTCATAACCAAGATCGCTTTCTTGATTTGCTGCAGCGATGTATCCATATCCTAGATCATGTTGCCATGCTTGAGATCCTGCAGTTGCAGTTTCATTTGCTTGTGCCCATAAAAGCCCAAGCTTCCATGTCCATTGAGATCTTTTGTAATGAAGAGCAAGTTTAGCATAAGTAGCATTTGTTATTGCAGCATCATGAACATTTAAATTCGGGTTTTCGACTGCGAATAGATTATAATTAAACATGATTTCTGCAATATTATAATTTGGGTTAAGGTACATTGCGCTAAATTCTGTATTATCATTACTGTCTCCAGTAATATATCCACCATTTAAAAATAATGAAAAGTTTGAACTAAGATTTAAGTGAGCTTCTCCAAGATAAGAAATAGATTTTACTCCTGTATTAGAATTAGTCCCATAAATATTTTTAGCACCATCTCCATCAATAAATGGAATTTCTAATCCAAATCCAAAGTTCTTCCAATCTTTTTGGTAAAAAAGGTTAAACATTCTAATGCTCGACTCAGACAAATTATTGCTTCCTGTTCCTGTTGTATTTGGAACAACCATTGCGTTAGACTTACTACCAGATTTTCTCATGCTCCATAAAAGTCCACCTTTCATATCATTATTTGGATCATCGTATAAAACTGAAACACCGATATCTCTGATAGAACCTTGAAGATGATGTATGCTGGTATCAATCTTTGCCCAATATGGAGTGATATAAAGCTTTCCTACGTTGAAGTTTCCTTCTATACCATCATATCGACTTACGAATCTATCTCCAGCTCTTTTACCATCGTTAATGACAGCACCTAGTCCCCAATGCTTTGAGAATCGGCCAACCTTAAATGTAGCAATGTCAGCATAAATATCCATATAAGCTTGATTGACGTGAATTATATCGCTTGAAGATGGAGCTGATTGATAAAACTTTCCACCAAAACCTGTTCCTTGATTATTAGTATTTCCTTGGCCTCCAATATTTCCACCACGAGCATGACCTGAACTTAATTCAGAAAAAACACTTACATGATCATTTACAATGATTTCAGGATTTAATCTAAAAATATAAGTTTGAATCCCTGCATCTTCAATTGAACCAGGAATTGCTTCGCCATTATTAAACAAACTTGCACTTGCCGTATTTGCATTCGTTCTTCTGTATTTTTGAATTCTAGTTGTTTCAAATCCAAGTGATCCTTTAAAATTTGCAGAAGTAGCAAAAGTGTTAAAAGCTGCAGCTAGGACAAGGATAGCAATTGAGTATTTCAAGGTTGTCTCCTAATAATTAATAGTTTACCAATTAAGACAGATATTAAGGAATGTAGGCCCTACTGGCAATGAAATAATGATGCGCGTTATTGTAAAGCTTTTGAAACTTTTTTTATCCTGCCTATTTATTGGGCTTTTTATAGCAGTAGGCTATCTTTTCATCTTAGTGGATGATCTTGGTAAGTCAGAAACCTTCTCATTAAATCGAGCTAAAGCGGAAATTAAAAATACTGAAATAGTCATAGAGAGAGATTCATTTGTTTTAAAATCAGACCTTGAGTTTGTTTTTGATTATCTAGAGAATGAACAAAGTTATAAGAAGTGGATAGAAGATCAGAAATATTTTTCAAACTTTTCTGAACAGGGCAAGTATTTAAAATTTAACACACCACAAACATTTTATATCACCATTGGGAATAGTTGCCTTAACCCTTATTGCTTTCAAAGAAAAGTAGACTTTTCAAACATCCCTTCTGTTTTATGGAGAGGTTTAATTGGAATTGAGGATTTAAGATTCTTGGATCACAAGGGGATTGATTTTAGATCTATATTAAGGGCAGCAATTGCAGATTTGAAAGCGGGTTCATTTGTTCAAGGGGGCTCAACTCTTACTCAGCAATTAGTTAAAAACATCTTTTTAAATAATGAGAAGAGTTTTTTTAGAAAACTTGAAGAAATGATTTTATCAGTTTATATAGAAAAAAATTATTCTAAAGAACAAATACTACAATCTTATTTTAATGAAATGTTTTGGGGGAATCTAGGTGGTGTTCGAATAAAAGGAATTTATGCTGCAAGTAAGTTCTACTTTAAAAAAGAGCTGCATGAACTTACTGACTACGAATCTATTATCCTGAGCTCTATGCTTAAAGGACCAAATTCCTATCATCCTTTGAAAAATGTTAAGAAGCTTGTTGATAGAACAAATAGCCTTTTTGTGAAGTTAAAGAAAAATAAATTTTTAAGTAATGTTGATGAGGTGAAGTGGAACGATAAAACTTGGAGCTTATGGGTTGAAAAGTTAAAAAAAGAAAATCTTGATACTAAGTATAAGTCTTTAGCTTTTGCTCTGAAAGAGAAAGAATTTTACAAGAACTTTATAATCAATGATGTAAGTTTAAAGTTTTTAAAAGGTCACCGAGAGGAAGATATTGCAATTAAATATTATGAAAATGTATTTAGGTGTGGTGAAAGGTTTTGTGATTTTAACTATTATTCAAAACTTGAAAAAGATGCGATCTCTAACCTGCAAGTGAAACTTCAGGTTGGAAGTTTATTGAAGCCTTTTGTTTATCAGGTTTTCAGTAAAGAGGGCTATGAGGAAGATACAATAACAAGCACAGGTCCAATAAGCTTTTCATTAAACTCTGGAGTTTGGAAACCAAGGGATAGAGATTTTAATAGCTCTGAAATTACGATGAGTGATTCTTTAAGAAAGTCTCGAAACATCCCTATGTTTCATTTAATTAAAAGATATGGAATGGATAGAATGGAAAAAAGTCTAAATAGTTATTTACCTATGTTGAAAAAGCCACTTAGAGAATTTCCTTCACAGCTTTTGGGTTCTATAGAGCTTAATTTTGAAGAGATTTATAACGGGTATAAAGTCTTTAAAAATTATGAATGTCGCGGAGAAAAGAAAATATATTCAATTTTAAACAATCCTAATCAAAATACGTTAAGTGCAGTAGTGAAGGCCCAAATCCAAGAGCTTGATTTCTTTGGGAAAACTGGGACCAGTAATAATTCGCTAGATAACTGGTTTTTAACTCTGGATGATGAAAAAATAAAAATCCTTTGGGTAGGGCTAGAAGGAGACCGAAGAGGTAAGAAACTCGAACTTTCGGGTTCTAGAGGGGCGTTTAAGGTCTTTCAAGACTATGTTTTAAGAAGTGGAAAAAAGTTAAGGTCACTTAATTGCTATAGTTCTGGACAAAAAGAAGAAGAATTAGATATAAATTGAAATAGCATTTTATCTACTGGGGTGTCGACAAGTGGTAAGTCAACTGGTTTTGATCCAGTTATGCGCAGGTTCGATCCCTGCCACCCCAGCCATTTTTTCAACATAAAATACAAAACTCGGTCATTATTAAAAGTCTTAAACTCTTTGTTAGAATAATGTGGATGATCAGAAAAATAAGAATTGAATTAATTGTTGTAGTGTTGCTTTTCGCACCTTTATTTTTTTGGGGACCTCTTCGAATTTATTATGAAGGTCGATTACAGGCCTTTGATTATGGAGTTATGTATGAATCATTGCATAGAATTTATCACGGTTTCGAACATTTCTTATATTCGCGAGGCTCTTATATATGGGCCGATGATCAAAGTTATATTCAGTATTTTTTAAGTTGGGTGATAGGATTTAAGTATTCTCATCAATTAATAATTCGAATATACTCGCTTAGTAGTGGAACTTAACTCTAACATTTCGTAATCATTGATGATTCATCAACTTTTTTAAAACCAAATTTTCAGTTAGTAATGTAAGTACCGAATATACTCGCTTAGTAGTGGAACTTAACTCTAACATTTCGTAATCATTGATGATTCATCAACTTTTTTAAAACCAAATTTTCAGTTAG
>CALHLC010000009.1 GCA_938034385.1 uncultured Bacteriovoracaceae bacterium | reverse complement strand
AAGGATTCAATACCTCTTAAAATCTTAATAATTTGTTCTGGTTTAAAGTTTTTTCTTCCCATTTTCTTCTCCATTTGTTGCGTCCAGATAACGCAATGCTTACGACATAACGACTGGACTAGTCAATGGGGGAAGGTCAATGGCTTGGAGAAAATATGATTGAAGCTGGTTATGGACTTTATCTCTACCGAGGTTCCTCGCAAGCATATAATAATTATTCTTATTTAAAAGAGAACATGAAAGAAAACTTGGATGATGGAAAAATTTTAAAAGACAAATATGTATTAAAAATTTTCGAAGCTTTTGAAGAGAAAACTAATCAACTTTAAGAACTGCTAAGAATGCTTCTTGAGGAACTTCTACATTTCCAACCATTTTCATTCTCTTTTTACCTTCTTTTTGCTTCTCTAATAATTTTCTCTTTCTAGAGACGTCTCCACCATAACATTTTGCTAAGACATTTTTCCTAAGGGCCTTCAAAGTTTCCCGGGCAATTACCTTGGAACCAACTGCGGCTTGAATTGCTATTTCAAATTGTTGCCTATCAATTATTTTTCTAAGTTTTTGCGTAAGATCCCTACCTTTATAAAAGGCATTATCTTTATGACAAATGAGTGATAATGCATCTACTTTCTCTCCATTTAGCATAATATCTAATCTAACAAGATTAGATTGCTTATACCCTACAAATTCATAATCCATACTCGCATAACCTTTAGTTATACTTTTTAATTGGTCGTAAAAATCAAAAACCATTTCACTTAATGGCATTTCATAAACAATTTGCACCCTATCTTCAGTAAGGTATTTCAAATCTTTTTGAACTCCACGTTTATCCTGACAAAGTTTAATAATTTTTCCAACATAATCATTAGGAACATGAATTGAGATCTCAACATAAGGTTCACTGATACTTTCAATATCTCCAACGTCAGGAAGCTCAGATGGATTATCTATATATAAAGTCTCCTGCTTAGCCGTCAATACTTCATAATTACAACTTGGAGCAGTAGAAATGAGAGTTAGGTCATGCTCTCTCTCAAGTCGTTCTTGAATAATGCTCATATGTAATAACCCAAGAAAACCGCATCTGAACCCAAACCCCAAAGCTTTAGATGTCTCTGGCTCATAGGTAAATGATGAATCATTTAAGGCCAGTTTTTCTAGAGCATCTTTTAAGTTTTCATAATCATCACTAATTACTGGATAAACTCCACAAAAGACCATTGGTTTAATTTCTTCATAGCCAGCAAGACTTGGAGTTTCTTTTTTATTTGCATGTACAATAGTATCACCGACTTTTACATCCCGAATGGTCTTAATCCCGCAAATAACTAACCCAACCTCTCCTGCACTCAATGACTTAACATCACTATAATATGGTTCGTTAACTGCAAGTTTTAAAACCTCATAAGAACCTTCTGATTCTTTAAAATATATTTTCTCTTTTAATTTTAATTCACCTTCAAAAACTCTTACTAAAATAACAACACCTCTATAAGGATCAAACCAAGAATCAAAAATTAAAGCTTGAAGGTCATTAGTCTTTAATCCTTTCGGATGAGGCACTTCTTTCACAATCTTTTCAAAAACTTCTTCTACTCCCAGACCTGTTTTAGCACTTATCTGACAAGCATTCATCGCCTCAATTCCAATAACATCTTCTATTTCTTTGGATACTCTTTCACAATCTGCATGAGGTAGGTCTATTTTATTCAAAACAGGAATAATTTCTAAATCATTATCAAGAGCAAGATAAACATTTGCTAAAGTTTGTGCTTCAACTCCTTGAGAAGAATCAACAACTAGTAACGCTCCTTCACATGAGGCTAAAGACCTGCTTACCTCATAAGTAAAATCAACATGTCCTGGAGTATCAATTAAATTAAAAAAGTAATCCTCTCCATCTTTTGCTTTATATTTAATCCTGACTGTCTGGGCCTTAATAGTAATTCCACGTTCTTTTTCAAGATCCATATTATCTAAGAATTGATCAGACATCTCTCGCTGAGAAAGAGTTTGAGTAATCTCAATCATTCTATCGGCCAAGGTAGACTTACCATGGTCAATATGAGCAATAATCGAAAAATTTCTAATTTTAGAAGGATCCATTGTGCCTTAGCTTACAAGATTTTCATGCTAATTTATAGGTATTTTTAAGTGAACATCTCTTTAGAGATAATCATAATATAATAATCTAGAACGCTCTCCTTCCCTCTAATCGGAATAATATTAGCAAAGCCCTTAAATTCATCTTCTTTAAGCTCGTCATCCACTATCTTCTTAGTGATGAATTCAACCTCTTCATTTTCAATTTTTGTCTTTCTTTTTAAAGCAATCTCGTAAACATTTTTTACACTCTCAGGAAGAATAGTCTCTTTAATGTTCTTTTGAAGTACATCATCAGACTTAATATTTAACAATGAATACAGTGAATTATTTAGATAAACTAGCTCTCCTTCAGCATTAGAAACAATTACATTTTTCTTAACTAAGTTTGCTAGAATATCAAATTTTCTAAGTTCCACCGAAATTCGATCAGCTCTTAATTCTTCAAAGCGCTTTAAGTTTCTAATCATTTTATTTATATCTTTAGACAAGGCTCCAATTTCATCATCTTGCTTATAATAGATTGAAACATCAAAATTACATTCTTGAAGTTCTCGTATTGCTTCTGATATTTTCCTAAAAGGAAGAGAAACCCTTTGTGGAATAATTAAACTAATTAACAAAGTTCCTAAAGCTGTTAACAATAAAGTCCACAACATATGGTTTTTAGTTTGCTTTACTCTTGTTCTAATCTGAGCTTCTTTTTCTTGAGCTATATTAAATTTTTTATCAACTATATTAGAATAAGAATTTAGGATATCATCAGAATAATCTCTAATGGTATCAACAACGAGAGGATTTTCATTTTGATTTAAGTTATCTGACTTTTCAACAAAGTCAGTGAATTTCTTAACGATTATGGAAGTCTGAGTTATCGTTTCTTTCATTTCAGATTTCTTATAGACGGTACTCATTCTTGTCAGTTGAGAAGAGAGAGTACTTAAAGTATTTTGTAAGTTTTTCACATCTGAATCAGTGGCTTTCATATTAGTAAAATTTCTTTGAATTTTTAAAATATCCAGCGTTGAAGTTCTTAGTGCATCTGACAAAGAAGATTCAACATTTAGGCTCGCCATTTTATCTTGAATATCGTCATTTAATTTGTCTAAAAAATAAAACGATGAAAGCCCCATTACAAGAACAATTATAAAAGAGCACATAAATGCAACTTGTATTCTTCTTTTTAATGAAAAATTCATCTTATAACCTTTTACTTTGAAAGATCTTTAAATAATCGATCAAAGTTTTTATCACTTCCCACTATTGCAATTATATCATCAGCGTGAATTTCATCCATTGGAAGTGGAGCTTCATTGATCTCAACTCTAAATGATGATTTTCCATCTTGAGCAACATAGGGGACTTTCTTTTCCAATGCTACGATGTTTAATGAATAATTTGTTTTAATCTGAGTTTCTGCAATAGTTTTTTTATGAAACTTCTTTCCAAGCTTGAGCTGGACTAACGAGAAGCCGCTAGCAAAACTATATTGTTGAATAATATAAGGAGCTACGATTTTAGATGCTATGATATTTCCCATTTGCTCTTCAACTTTTACAATCTCACTTGCACCTATCTCAATTAAAACATTTTCATGTAATTGGTTCGTCGCCCTAGCAATAATTCTACCAACACCCAATTTTCTAAGCATTGCAACGGCCATAATACTCATTTGAATATTATCTCCTATTGCTACAATTGCTACATCGATGTCTGAAATATTCACGGCTCTTAACGCCTTCTCATCTGTAACATCAACTGTAATAGCATGTGTAACAAGATCTTTAATTTTCTCAACTAGTTCAGAGTTACTATCAATTGCAATAACTTCAATTCCTTTATCTGCAAGTTTAGTTGCAACTTTCGCACCAAAATTTCCTAAACCAATTACTGAAACTAACATACTACTAAATCCCTTTAGCCTATCATAACTCTTCCTTCAGAATATTGCACCTTAGAAGGAAGGGTTTTCATTTGATTAAATGCTAATACAAGAGTGAAAGGTCCTACTCTTCCTATAAACATTAAAAGTATAATAAAGAACTTACCTGCTGGAGTAAAATCTGCAGTAATTCCTAAGCTTAATCCTACAGTACCAAAAGCACTAACCGTTTCAAAAAAAAGACTACCAAATGCCATATTAGGTTCTACTTTTAATAAAATAATAAAAAAGACTGTAAAAATACTCATGGCAATAATAAATAAGGCCACTGATCTAACATAAAGAGAGTTAGGAATTCTCCTATTAAAAAATTCTATTTCACTTCTTCCCTGAAGCGTCGCTTTAACCGATTGAATTAAAATTGCAAAGGTTGTTGTTTTTAATCCTCCTCCTGTTGAGCCAGGAGATGCTCCGATAAACATTAAAATACACATAAAGTAAATTGTATGCATATGAAGGTTAGAAAAATCGATAGTGTTGAAACCTGCAGTTCTTGTTGTAACTGATTGGAAAACAGAAATAACTACTTTATCAATTAAAGAGTATGAATCAAGAGTATTCAGGAATTCACTAAAGAAAAATGAAAAAGAACCAACTAAGACAAGGGCAAGGTTTGTATAAAGAACAATTTTTGAATGTAATGTTAAATTTCTAAATTTTCTTTTTGCATAAAAATTCACTTTAATATCTTTCATCACGAAAAAACCTAAACCACCTAGTAAAATTAAAATCATAATGACTGCGTTTACAAAGTAATTTGTATTATATTGCATTAAAGAATCTGAAAATAATGCAAAGCCAGCATTACAAAAAGCTGAAACAGAATGGAAAAGACCATTAAACATTGCCTCTCCTAAATCTTGACCTTCATACACAAAAGCTGAAGCTAGTAGGATTGCTCCCCATAGTTCAATTAGCAAAGTCAGCTTAATAATTTCAATGATCATATCAATAAGTTCTTCAAAACTTGAAATATCTAAAAGACCTTTCATAAGAACTTGCTCTTTCATTCCAAAAGACTTTCCTAAGAGAATAGTCATTGAAGTGGTAAGAGTCATAATTCCTAAGCCCCCAACCTGAATCAAGAAAAGCATGAAGATTTGACCAATAATCGTAAAGTTTTCACCTATCGAAAAAGGTGCTAACCCCGTAACACAAGCTGCAGAAGTTGCCATAAAGAATGCATCTATATAACTAAGCTCAAATCCTTCTTGATGAGCAAAAGGCAATGAAATCAACATTGCACCAAATAATATAAGACCAATAAAAGTTAAAATAACGAGTTGAGCGGGATTAAGTTTTATCTTTTCTAATAAGCCTACTTGATATTGTAACTTTTCAACTTCTCTTACTTCTTGATTTTGTACGTATCTAAATATGATCGAAGCGAACACATGAAAAATTATCAACCAAAAGGTGAATTCTTGATCTCCCCACACAATAAAAAGAGCAGGAATAATGATGAAAAGATGAACTTTTGCCCTCATAAAATCAGTAATATTTTTGAACTTCGGAAAACTAAAAAAAGAAGAAAGCAGGATAATTACCGGAGTAATGTAGACAAGTAATGGCAATGTCTTCGACATCCAAGCCTTTGGCGCCTCGTCAACATGATAATTAAAAAAATATAAAACGATATACCCAACACTCGCAATTAGGTCTAAGCTCGCCCCTATACTAGGAAAGTACTTTTTCATCTACTTTTGAGAGTTCCTTCAAGCAAACGTTCTGTCAACAAAGTCTTTTGAGATTTGATTCAAATCATCTTCTTTAATAGAATCTAAGAAGAATTACTCTAAAGGAGATAGATAATGATGGCGAATGTATTTAGAAAGCTTTTACTAATAGTTTTATTTGTAGGATGTGCAAGTGGAGAAAGATCACCAAGAATGAAAAAAGCTGACCTTTTATTTGGTAAAGGGACTAATGCATTAATGAAAGGAGACTTTACATCTGCTTTAAGGTTTTTAACTAAAGCATCTAAAATTGATCCTGAAAGAAGTGATATTCATAACAACTTAGGTATGGCTTATTACTTTAAGAGAAGTAAAAGAAATGCTTTTAAACATATTAAACACGCAATTAAATTAGATAGTAAAAACACTGAAGCTAAAAGTAATTTAGCTTCAATTTACTTAGAGGCCGGCAAACACAACAAAGCTAAGAAGCTTTATAAAGCCACTCTGGCTGATCTCACTTATGATAAACACTTCCAAACTTATTACAATTTAGGAGTAATTTCTTTAAAGCAAAAAAACACTTCACAAGCTATTAAATATTTTAATCAATCTGTTACTGAAAACGAGTATAGTTGTAACGCCTTATATCAACTAGGGATATTGTCTCTAAAGAGAGAAGATTACACACAAGCTATCAGTAGTTTTAATCAAGGAACAAATGGTCCATGTTATACATCTGAGCCTAACCAATATTACCTAGGTCTTAGTTATCAAAAGTCAGGTGATACCACATTAGCTTCAAAGACTTTTAGCCGATTTATAAAAAAGTTCCCTAATAGTAAGTATTCTCCCCTAGCTAAGAAAAGATTAGTGTCAATGGGATCAAGTACTGACTCGAACTTTATTTATTCAAAAAAATCTTCAGATGAAATAAATCAATAGATCTGATGCAAGAGAGTAACTTGAACATCAACATTGGCAATCATCTTAAAAAACTTAGAGATGAATCTGGTATTGACTTAGACTCCATTGCTAATAAATCTAAAATCAGCTTAAAAGTTTTAAAAAAACTGGAGTCCGGCTTATTAGAAGAATTACCTTCAAAAACTTACGTCCAAGGTTTTGTAAAATCTTATTGTGCCATACTTAAAGTTGAACCTTCAGAGTCACTAGAGATATTAGATAATGATTATCAAAGTATTGGTTCAACCCAGACCAATATTAATAAAGTAAACCTAGAAAACAACAAAGAGCTTGAAAGTACAAAATTAAGCCAGAAGAGTTTGTGGAGTAATAAAAAGCTGCTTTCTTTTCTAATCTTTTTGATTCCAATTTCGGGATTGCTATATTTTATTTTTAATTCAAGCTCACAAGATAAGCTAGTTCAAACCAATAGTAGTAAAACAACTCTTCCAACCCTAGTAGAAAGCTCCACAACAACGACTGAAGTTAAAGCTTCAACTCCCCCCCCTGTTGAAGAAATTCAACCTGTTATTACCTCGACAACAACATCAAAGATAATACAACCAACAACTTCTTCGACCTTAATTAATAAAATTAACCTTACTGATGAAGACCTTCCCTTCAAGCTTTTTAAAAATCTTGCCAAGCCATCTTATTACCTTGGTCAAAGATCAACAGACTTTATTCCTAGAAAGTTTAGACATCGAAATGATGGGTTTAATACTATTTATATTAACGCTGATGGAGGACCATCTTGGATAAGATACAAAGTCGACGGCGATGATATAGTTACAAGAAACCTAAAAAACGGTGCTAATATATATCTCAAAGGAAGTTCCTTCTATATCACCACAGGAAATTTCAATGCTATTAGCGTTTATTATAATAATAGATTGATAGAGTCATCTAGCTCTCAAGAGTTTAGACGTTTAATTTTTCCCATCAGCGAATACTCTGATCACAAAAGACCTCTCTTTATAAATCATAAAAAGAAAACATACTTTTATATGGATTATGAAATGTTAATGAACTCACCTTAATTGTCTTAAGCACTCATAGGTTATTGCGGTAACACTATTTGATAAGTTCAATGATCTAATAATATCAGAATACATAGGTAGTTTATAAATCGATTCTTTATATCTGTTCATTAAAACTTCCGGAAATCCTTTTGTTTCACTTCCGAAAACTAAATACGAATTATCCTCATATGGAGCATCGTCATATAATTGCTCAGTAAAATTATCAAAAAACAAAAGGCTTTTGGGATCTTCAAGAGCAACAAATTGATCCCAATCATCGTACTCTTTAAGACTGAGATGCTTCCAATAATCAAGTCCTGCTCTTCTAACAGCTTTTTCTGTAATATCAAACCCATAAGGCTTAATTAGAATCAACTCGATATTTAAGGCCACACAGGTTCTTCCTATGCTGCCAGTATTACCTGGAATTTCTGGCTGAAATAAAACGACTTTAAAGTTTAAATCCAAACTTAATTCATTAAGTAATCAGAAACCGTTCTAACCATTAAGCCGGAAGCTCCACTCGCTGGACAATATGGGAGGTGAGATTGTGAATCACAAACTCCGGCGATATCTAAATGTGCCCATGAAATATCATTTTTAATAAAATTTTCTAAAAATGCAGCTGCAGTTGCTGTTCCTGCCATACGAGCTTTACCAATATTTTTTAAATCTGCTATTTTAGATTTCATATGATTTCTATACTCATCAATAATTGGTAATTGCCATAAGTACTCATTTACATTTTTTGATGACTTCATAATAGAATCAACTAACTTTTGGTCATTTCCTAGGATTGCACAAACTTCTGTTCCGAAAGCAACTAAGCAAGCACCAGTTAATGTTGCAGCATCAATGATAGCATCAGGTTTCAAGTCACAAGCATAATCTAAAGCATCCGCTAAGATTAATCTTCCTTCGGCATCAGTATTAAGAATTTCAACTGTTTTCCCATTTCTACCCTTTACAATAGAGTCAGGCATTGTTGCTTTAGAGTTAACAGCGTTGTCAGTCATGGCTAAAATACATGTTATTTTGTTTTTAGACTCTTGCAAGACAGCAGCTCTAAATGCTCCGTAAAGCGTTGCAGATCCACCCATGTCAAACTTCATCCCCATCATAGATCCACTTGGCTTTAAGCTGTAACCACCAGTATCAAATGTAATTCCTTTCCCAACTAAGGCAATATGCTTAGTGTTTTTATTAGATTTTTTAGGCGTATAAGTTAAATGAACTAACCTTGGTTCATATGCAGAACCAGCATTAACAGATAAAAACAAATCCATTTTTTCTTTTTTTATCTCTGATTTTTTTAGAATTTTAACTTTTACTCTTTTCCCTTTTAAGTTCTTCTTAATATCTTTTTCAATTGAAGCAGCATAAACTTCAGAATTTAAATGATTAGGAGTTTCATTTACATAATCTCTACAAATATTTACTGAGCTAGAGATAGATTGATTTTTATCATTGCTTTTATCAAACTTCGCTTTCGTTATTTTTTTAGAATTAAATAGATACTCACTCTTCTTATCAGAGCTTTTAGACTTATATTTGTTAAAAGAGTAGTCACATAAATACAGACATTCTAAAAAAATATCTAATGTTTTATCTGCTCCTAACTTTTTAGAAAAACCATCAAAGTCTACTTCCACTTTTTCATTCTTTATCGACTTAATAGTCTTAGCAATATTTCGTCTAAACTTCTCTGTTTCAATTTTTTTAGAATCACCGAGTCCGACAAGTAAATATCTTTGCTCATTAGTATTTACATATAAGTTCTCTCCGAACTTCGCTTTGAATTCACTGACAAATTTTGATGAGCTTAACTCCTTGCCTTCAGATTTATCTGAGACTTCTATCTGTATTTTTTTTCCACTATTATAAGCCGCTACAAGCTTAAGACTAGATTTCGATGTTTGTGACCTTAATTTTAAAGATGCTTTCATATATACTCCCTAATAGAAGCCTATATTAGCCATTCTTAATCAATTTAGCCACTTTGATTTTAAATTTAAATAAAGACTCATCAAAATCATGACTAATAGCGGAACATAAAATGCTGCTAGTTCTGGAATTTGACCACTTTTAGCAACTCCAGAAAGTCCAAAAAAGGAAATGTAATAGACGGCCAAAAAGCCAAATGATCGTAAAACAATGTTCGTTTTATGGCTCCTCATTTCAGACATGCCTAAAAAGAATCCAATTAAAGGCAAAAACAAACACATCAAAGGAGTTAGTATTCTCTGATAATATTCCAAAGAGAGCCCTCTTGCTTTCTTTATCTTGTTCTGTCCTCGATAAACCTCACGAAGCTCTAATAAGTCTTTAGATGATAGAGTTCCAGCATTACCTGTATTTCTCTTTTTCATATTAGTTGGTTCTGGTTCGTAATTATATCTACTAAATTTGATTTTCTTTATAATATTTTCTTCTTGTATGAAATCTAATATTACTCCATCAAAAAAATCCATAGACATACTGTCCTTGCTTGCAGCCAGACCATCTTTAAATTTCACGATAGCTTTTTTAGCAGACACTATTTTTTGATTCTTATTCTCAGTCATTTTAAAGAAAATATTCTCTAGTACTGAGTTTTCTTTATCATACTTATCAACAAATAAAACAAGATTAGGAATTTCAGTAAAAAACTCTTTCTCTTTTAACCTACTTTTAAAAGCAGTCTTAATTAAGTAATACTTCTCTTCACGAAATGCTCTCTTTGAAGATGGAATAGTTTCCTTTTGCAAATAATACATCCAAACAGACATGATCGAAGTAAAAAGAAAAATGGGAAGATAGATTCTGAAATTTGAAATCCCAGATGATTTTAATATTGTAAATTCAGATGACTTACATAACTTATTAATGGCATAGATGACTCCGACGACTAAAGCAATCGGAACAGCAAGTGGAACAACAACCCATGTTAATCTAAAAATAAACTTCAAAACAAAGATCATGTCTTTATCTTGAACAAATAAAACATCTATGATTTTAATTAAATCAAAAGTCATTAAAAAAGAAATCAAAAAAAACATCGTTACAAAGCTCACTATAACCACATCAGCAAATATGTATCTATCAAGCTTTCTAATCATTTAATTTAATTCTCCCAAGAAAATTTCTCTTGCTTAATCATTTCATACTCTTGCTCCGTAATCAATTTTGCAAGAATGAGCTTATTTAATATTTTATTAGTTTGAGTATAGCCATACTCAGTTAATGATTTATCTCTAAATGATTGAGAGTACCTAATAGGACTGGGCAGTAACATCGCTAAAAAGGCAGCTTCTCTGTAATTGATATTACTCGGTAGTTTTGAAAAATAGTACTTAGATCCAGGCTTTAGGCCATATAATTTCTCTCCTAATTGAACTAAGTTTAAATATTTCTCAAATATTTTTTCTTTGGATGAAAAGAGTTCTAAAGTTAATGTTAATAATAATTCATTATACTTTCTAAACATGGACCTTTGATTATTTAAAAATAAATTTTTAATCACCTGTTGAGTAATTGTACTTGCTCCTCTTAACTTTTTCTTATTGATTAATCTGTCTTGAATTGCTTGCTTGATTTGCCTCAGGTCTACTCCATTGTGATCAAAGAAAGCCCAATCTTCGCTTATCCTAATTGTATCTTTCAACTTCAAACTAATCTTATCAATTTCTACCCAGTCCTTTGGAACTTCAGAGTAAAATGAAACCCCTTCTTTTGTTTTCTTAAAATATGAGTTGAAGTTTTTATAAAAGCCAGAAATTAAAATTAATAAGATATAATGAATAAAGAGAATTGAAGAAATAATCTTAAATATTTTTAGAATACTCATAAGACTTAAACGCATTGCTAATAATTGAAGAATTTTCTTTTAAGTTTAATGCCTGAGTTCCAATAAACTCTGGAAGTCCATTTAAGTTTTCACTAGATTCGATACTATTAATCTTTGATAATAATTGTGGGAAATAATTGATTTCTTCCATTTTCATCGATTTTATAAACCCAGGAAATAATTTATTTAATTTCCTTTTCATCTTTTTTATTTTTTCACCTAGTTCATGTTCATCTGCATCTCTATTGTGAATAACAATACTTGCTGTCATTTCTTGCTTATTAAGATCATTATTAGGTCTGTTAAAGTCTAAGATATAATGACCTCTATCGTAAGTCTGACTTTGAGGGATAAATAATGTTCTAGAAGTACTATGAAGACATTTATCAAATTCGAAGTATACACTAAGCAAAGAGTTTTCTTGAACATTTAGAAGAAATTTTAATTCATCTTCGTTAAGTTGTTCTCGAGATGGAATACTTAAAAGATCATAATATTCTTTTCTACCTCGCCCCCAGAACAAGTTTTTAGTAATAACTTTTGACTCATCAGATAAGTGGAGCTCCCAACGATCACTTTCTTTTTGAATAGAGACTATTGCCAAGTCGAGACTAGTTTGTTCTTCAATATCTAAACCAGTATTAAATTGAACTATAAAAGGTCTTTCGATAAAAAAAGATTCAAAATCAAGTAATTTGTGAGGTTTTGCTCTTCCTGTAAAAGACCTATAGTCTTGGTCTTTATAAAAAAGTGGCTCATCTTCAAACATTTTTCCTGAAACATCTGGGAAAGAATTTTTCAAATCATTGAAGGTTTCGTCAGATCGTACAAGTAAAAAATGTTTTTCAAAGTTTCTTATTGCTTTTAGTGGAGTTGAAGATGATCGTGCAATAGTAATGAAATTTTCATTATATTTTTTCTTAAGTTCTCCTGCAATTAAATGAGTTGAAATATCAGAAGGAATTAAAACACATTCTTTTTCAATGATTTTATTAAACTCTTGAATGCCAGCTTTTTTCTTTAAGTGTAAAAGTCTATTTGAACTCATTTTCATACCTATTTAACAATAATCTTTTGCCCAGGATAAACTCGACCCTTTCGAATTGTAGATAAGTTACTTTTAATGATTGTATGTATAGATGTCCCTGTTTTTCTTGCAATAACCCAAAGGTTATCACCCTTCTTTACTGTATAAAATGACGATGGGTTAGATATAGTTTTACCTTTCCTTATGGCCATTTGAATTTGTCTTTTCATAGACATCTGATTTTTTCTTTTTCTGCCTCGCCTTCTTTTCTTAAAGTACAAATCTTTATACAGACCTCCAAATCTATCATGAGAGCTTTTAAAAGGAAGTTTTACAACCTCTCCCTTATAAAAAGTTTTTGATTCTCTTACTCCATTTAAATTTGCTAGAACTTTTGAAGGCACCTTATATTTAGAAGATAACCACTTAATTGAAGCAGATTTTTTTATCGGTAAAGTTTTAAAGTCATCTGCTTTGAAATTTGCTTGAGAACAACATTGTTCAAAATCACTTTTTAAGCCTACTGGTAATCTTAAAGGATAATTCTCTCTCCACGAGGGAGTCTGCCATCTCAATAGTTCAGGGTTCCAAGTCTTAAGTTCAGTAAAATCCATGTCTAATGCTTCTGAAAGTTTATACATATCAGAGTTTGAAGGAACATCGACTACTTCGTATTCTAGTTCTTTTTGAAATGAAATCTCTCTTTCAAAACCAAAAGTTCTTAAGTTTTTTCCAATAATAGCAAGGGCCATAATTTTAGGCACATAGTCTTTCGTTTCTTGTCTTAAATATCGACCATTTCTTATATTCCAAAAATCACCACCATACTTTTTGATTGCTCTTTTTACTTTCCCTTCTCCTGCATTATATCCAGCCATGGCTAAAGACCAATCTCCAAACAAATTGTGAAGATCTCTTAAATATTTTGAAGCGGCTAAGCTGGATTTTATAGGATCCATTCTCTCGTCAACATACCATCCAACATGTAAACCATATCTTTTCCCAGTTGCTTTAATAAATTGCCATGGACCAACAGCAGCAGCCCAAGACCGTACTGCGTTTTGATAACCTGATTCAGCAAATGCTAAGTAGATGAGATCTCTTGGCATATTATTTTCATGTAAAATGTCACTCAAAATTGGAGCATATCTTCCAGCTCTTTCGGCTGCTCTTTTAAACCAACCTTTTCCATTGCCTTGAAAGTAATTAATCCATTTTTTTACATGTTTATTATAAACAACGGGTATATCAAATGCGATATTTTCAAGCCCTAGTTCATCAGCATTTTCAAGAACATAGGTCTGGCCATTAGAAAAATTTGGATTAGAAGCAGAACTTCCAATTATACATCCAGAACATGCTGGTAGATGAAAATTTTGATTTCCGGTCTCTAGTCTTTCTTTTTGAGACTGCTCATTAACTGTATGATCAGAACTATGAACAATACTTCCAGCTGTAGCTGGTTTTCTATTCTTCAAGAATTTTTCTTCTTCTTGATAAAGTTTATCTTTAAAATTTAATTGGTTAACATATTCGCCGCTAGTTTGTTTTTCTCCAAGTGCACAAGAGAGAAGTAATATGGAAAGCAGAGCTCGAATCATCATGATAACGCCTTTAGAGTTAAAATTTATCTATCCATAAATCATATATTGATAAATTTATTTATTAAATGAGAATCTGTCTTTCTAACAATATTCTTGCAATTATTATGAAATTTCTAATAAGCACTTTATTGCAGGGGGCTAAAATATTTTCTTACAATATTCTGAAAATAGAATTTATATATTCTACTTCTAGAATATTTATACTAAATAGCAGTATGCACAAGAAGGAATCTCTTTCAATTTTACTTGTTGAAGATGATAAATATTTTTCATTTGAACTCGGCAAAACCTTATCTCTGTTCGGTCATTTTGATCTTTGCTCAAACTTGAATCAAGCCCAAGCTTTGTTAGACAAGAATAGCTATGATTTGGCCATTATAGACCTCAACCTGGATAGTTCTTCTTCTCCTGCAGGGTTAGCCGTACTTAAGAAGACTAAGTCTAAAAATATTTATTCAATTATCCTAAGTAATAATGAAGACGATGAAACCACAAGAGAAGCTTATAAACTTGGCTGTGATCATTTTCTCAGGAAATCAACATTCAGGGACTCTCTAAATAAATATCTAGAGAGCTATCTAAGAGTTCAGAAAAAAATAAATTGGAATGAATATTTTTCTCAAAAATTTATTACTCAAAATTCAGCTTTGATTCAAAATATCCAAAACTTAGCAGAAATGAATCTGCAAAACAGTGCTATCTTACTATTTGGTCCAACTGGCTCTGGAAAAACTCATCTTGCAAAACTCATTCACGAATTAAACTATGACAATAAAAACTTTTTTCACTTTAATTGCAGCGAAGTTCCAGAAAATCTGATTGAATCAGAACTTTTTGGATATAAAAAAGGTGCATTCACAGGTGCTCAGAGTTCTAAGAAAGGGCTTTTAGAGCTTGCTGATAATGGCACTCTATTCTTAGATGAAATCGCTACTATGCCTCTTTATACTCAACAAAAGCTCTTAAAGGTCTTAGAAGAGAAAGAGTTCACTCCTATAGGAGCAACAAAACCTATCAAAGTAAACTTCACTTTAATAAGTGCCACCTGTGAAGATATTCAAGAAAAAATAGATCTCAAGCAGTTTAGGCAGGACTTATATTATCGAATCAATGGCTTTGAAATAACTATTCCTTCTCTACAAACAAGACCTGAAGATGTCGAATTACAGATTTATCATTTTTTATCAAAGACATCTAGAAAGTTCTTTATAGAGCAAGATGTTATTCAGTCCTTACTTCATTATTCATGGCCTGGTAATACAAGAGAGTTAAAAAAATTAATCTCAAACTTATCTCTGTCTAAAGAAGGGATTATTACAAATACTCACCCAATTATTCAAAACCTTAAGATTAAAACAAATAATACCAATACAGTGCTGTCGAATAAGCAATTGAATTATATTAACCAATTTGGGCTTAAATCATTTATTAGTGAAGTTGAAAAAGAGGCAATTACTAATGCTCACAAGTTGTGCAAAGGTAAAGCAACAGAAGTAATAAAAACTCTAAAAATTTCAAATTCTTCTTATTACAGAATCATCAATAACAACACGCAACAATAAATTGGCACCACTTTTGCTTAGCTATGTTTAAGAATTTAAACAAGGAGCAAGGTAATGTATCAATCATTATTACAAAGAAAGGTTTTAGATGAATATAAAACTATTTTTCCCAATCAAACGATAAAAGAAGTTGCAATCACAACAAAGATTCATCCATCGAGAGTTTTTAGACTTTTAAATGGTTATGAAATGAAAATTTCAGAATATGAAAAGATTGATAAAATTTTACGAGAAAACAATGCACAAAATTATTATAAAGAATTCTTTAATCTTACTAATCTATGCTTCAAGAGTCTTAATGAGACAAAAATAAACACACTTATTGATGAAATGAACTTTCAGCTCAAATGTAAGACAACAAAAACAGAGGTTGCCTTATGAGCCTTACACCTATCGAGAGATATATTATTGAGAGTTTAAATAGTTCAAGTAAAAACTTCCATGATTTATCAGAAGATCTGAAGCTTGAATCAAGTTATTTAAAAAATACTCTTTCTAAACTCATTAAAAGTAATCTCTTATTTTTTCAAGAGAATGAATATTTTATCAACTCCTCAAATGTTCATGAGATAAAAAAACTATTAACTCAAAAAACATCTAAAAACTACGAGCTTAAATCAATCCTTGATAGTGCAAGAAATCGTTTTATCAATACAGAAGATGGATTAAACATTTCAAAAGTTTATTTAAGCCAAGATGATCTTGAAATGACCCAATCATTATTTAGACAATTAAAGTCTTTTCTCTCAAAAAAATCATCTAATTCAAAATCTAAAAGTATTCAATCTAAATATATTTTTTACTGGGGAAATCAAACTTATTCTGATGTTCTAAATTTTCTTAATTCTTAGCAATAGCTAAAGTATCACCCAATCGGACCAATACTTCTCTTCCATTTAAAGTATTGGTTCTAATGTCATCAGAGATATCCCATCTACCTGCTTGTCCAAAAACAATCACTGTAGATCCTCCAAATAAAAAATATCCTTTTTCTTGTCCTCTTTTAAAAGGATTGTTTTCGTCATGGCTTTGGACTATCTTTCCAACACAAGTAGCTCCAACTTCAACAAAAGCTAGTTTTCCAAAATTCTTCGTTTCTAGAATGCTAATCCTTCTCTCGTTTTCTTTTAAAATCTTAGGTTTCACATTTAGAGCTAGAGGATTTACAGAATGTAATGGGCCATGAATAAAGTATGAATCAAGGTTCTTTCCATCATCGGGATAATGATATCTGTGATAATCAACAGGACAAAGCCTTGCAATTAAAGCAGGGCCTCCTTCAAACACTTTACTATATTTACTATTTTTTAATACTGATCTTGCATCCCAAAGATTTCCTTTTACTGGGAATAGAGTATCTTCACCTAATTGGTTATAGCCGAAATACCTAGCTTCACAAAAAGCCGGCATCTCATTTTCTTCTTGATTAAATTTCCTTGCTCCCTCAGTAAACTTTCGAATAAAAAACTCATTGAAGCTTTTATAAGAATTTTCTTTTTCATTGCTAGAAAGCGACCCACCTAAATATTCATTTAAATTAATTTTAAATTTTTTTATAAAACTTGGAACCTTCTTAGCTGACGCACTTGAATCTTGAGTCAATCCATAAAAATATGAAACAAACTTTAAACTAATTATAAAAGATAAAATTTTTCCTATTGGATTTTCATAGAAGAAACGCACTGCTCCATCACCATATATTTTTTCTATTTTCTCTTTCTGATCAAATCTATCAAAATACTTTATTTCTGCTGACATAATAAAACTCTCTAAATTAACATTGTTTTGACAAATACTTTACTGAAAGCATGTAGAAGTATTATTTTACAGTGTTAATCTAATCACGAATAAAGGAGAACAAAAAGTGAAAACTCTATACTTTTTTTTAATTTCAAGTTTTTTAGTAGCAACACCTAGTTATGCTTTATTTAACTCAAATGAAAATAAATTTTTATTAGAATCTGAAAAAAGAAAAATTCAGGTCTATGAAAATGTCGTTCCTTCAGTTGTGAACATAACAAATCTTGCAAAAATTCCTGTCGGTGGAATTTTCTCGAGAAACGTTGAAGAAATGCAAACTGGGATGGGAACTGGATTTGTTTGGGATGGACAAGGCCATATTGTTACGAATTATCATGTTGTCGCTGATAAAAGATCAAAATATTATGTTTCATTTTATAATCATAAAGACAAAATCGAAGCCAAACTTATCGGACATGCTGAAAAGTTAGATATTGCAGTTTTGAAAGTGAAGTTTCTTCCTCCAGGTATTACTCCTATAAATCCTGGAACTTCAAATAACCTAAAAGTTGGCCAGATGGCCATTGCTATTGGTAACCCATTTGAGCTTGATTACTCAATGTCTGTTGGAGTTATTTCAGCACTAGGAAGAAAGATCAAAGGAGTTGGAGGGGTTGATATTCACGGAATGATTCAAACAGATGCCTCTATTAACCCTGGAAACTCAGGGGGACCACTTTTAAACTCACAAGGGAAGTTAATTGGCATGAACACTCTTATCTACTCTAGATCTGGCTCAAGCTCAGGGCTAGGCTTTTCAGTTCCTGTGGATTCCATAACTAGAGCTGTTCCCGATATTATTAAATATGGAAAAATGATCACTCCAGCTCTTGGTGTCTTTTTGTTAGAAGATCACCTCATTGGCTACTTTAAAAGATATTACAAAGACCTTGATAATGGAGTCATGATTAAAGGAGTCAGAAAAGGAAGCGGTGCAGATGAGGCTGGTCTTGTAGGTATTAGACAGACTAAAAGTGGTGAAGTCTTCATGGGAGATTTAATCATGAGTATAGATGGTACTGCAGTGAAAAATATGAATGATATTTATCATGTCTTAAAAAGAAAAAAGATAGGAGATAGAGTAAAAGTAAAAGTAAAAAAATATGATGGTAAAATTAAAGATATTAAGGTTAGATTAGAGCCTTTATAAAATAAACTCTAATTTTCTTCCTCTTATAAAAAAGGCGCTTACTTCTAAGCGCCTTTATTCTTTACTGTTAACTTAGACTAGATACATTTTCTAAGAAAACAAATCTATTGATCAATATTTGCAAGACCTTCTACATCAGTAACAAAAGTTGATTCTTCTGCTAAAGTTTGATTATCACTGATTTGGTTTGGTCTATAGCATTTCGCCGATGAATCGTATTTATAATCTCTCTTTCCTCGAACTAATATTCCTTCGACTTCTCCACTTTCTTCATTGATAACAGCTGACCCAGAGTTTCCACCAAAGGCATCAAGGTTAGCATGAAAATAACCACCAGTTTTAGCTATAACTTCTGCACCATCAGCAATTTTAGTAGGTAAGCCTGAAGGATGGCCTATCATAACAAGTTTATCGCCTTCTCTTAATCTATTCAGACCGAAGATTCCACTTCTTGCTTTCTTTCTAAATTTTAAAGGGGTCCTTCCTTCAGCATTTCTAGTTAATTCTACTAAAGCGTAGTCTAGTTTCTTGCTAGCCATTTTATTAGTTAAAGCCTTTAGTGAAACTTTCAAACCTTTTCTTAATAAAATGTTATCTACTGTTCCTAATTCTCTAGAAACAATTTTCTTACAAGAATAGATATTCTCATCAACTATTTTATTCAACTCACCAGTTGTTTCATTTACGCTATAATCAAAAACCCATTTATACTTTTCTGTACAGTCCGTTTCTTTGGTTATACAATGCCCAGCAGTTAAAAGCAGATTTTTACCAACTAAAAAACCTGAACAAAATGCAAGTGATGGTTGATCAGCAAATCTCTCATCAGCACAAACATTATCACTTAACTTATCATCTCCAAAAGAATAATAGTCTTCACCTGGAACTTTAACTAAGTCCTTTGATTGAACCATCGCTGCAGTAGCTTTAGACCACTCTACCCATTCAGCAGGAACATCCCCGTTAAGATCTTGCCTATGATCTTCACCATAGATAATTTTGTTTGAATCAACACCAGCAAGTGCTGTTGTCATTAATAAAGATAATATCAATCCTTTGATTACATTCATTAGAACTCCTTTCTAATTATTTTTCGTAAAAAAATTATCTCAATTAATTTAATTCTTTGGACACTAATAGAATCTTACAGTCCTGCTCTTTTAAACAGAGCACTTGAATCAGGCATTGCTCCTTTAAACCTTTTATAAAGGATAAGTGGATCCTCAGAGCCACCTTTTTCTAGAATGTTTTCTTTAAAACTTGAGGCTTTTTCTTTATTAAAGATCCCTACTTTTAAGAACTCTTCAAAGGCATCAGCATCTAATACCTCTGCCCACTTATAGCTATAATACCCTGAAGAATACCCACCAGCGAATAGATGAGAAAAGGAAAATGACATAGGTGAATTTAAATCTTTATTCTTATAGAAATTAAATCTATCCATAAGATTTTTTTCAAATTGCTCGATGTCTAATTTTTCTATTTCTGCTTCATCCATTGAATGAAGCTTAATATCTAAGTAAGAAAAACTCATTTGTCTTAAAGTAGCTAGCCCTTCAAGAAATTGATTTGATTGTTTAATTTTCTCTACTATATCCTCAGGAATGTTTTCTCCAGTTTCATGATGCTTTGCAAATAGATCAAGACATTCTTTTTCTTTAACCCAGTTTTCCATAATCTGAGAAGGCAGTTCTACAAAGTCCCAATAAACACTAGTTCCACTTACTGCTCTATATTTACATTTACTAAGTAAGCCATGTAAAGCATGACCAAACTCATGATATAGAGTCAAAACTTCGTTAAAGGTTAAGAGCGACGGCTTAGACTCTGTTGGCTTAGTAAAATTACATACTATTGCAACATGTGGTCGATGAACTTTTCCTTTAAATAGGCCTTGATCAAATAAATTTGTCATCCAAGCACCTTGTTTCTTCGTTGCTCTTGGATATAAATCAACATAGAAAAGCCCTAAGTATTCCGACTTTTCAAAAACTTCATAAATCAAAACTTCTTCATGATACTTAGGTAAATCATCTCGTAGTTTAAATTCTAGGTCATAAAGTTTATTAGCAACTTCAAACATTCCTGCCAGTGATTTTTCAACAGAAAAATATGGTCTTAAGACCTCATCATTGAAATTTAATTTTTTCTTTTTAAGAATCTCAGAATAATAATTGTGATCCCAAGGACTATAATCAGAAACTCCATCTTCTAATGCCAACGCTTCTAATTCTTGAAATTCTTTCTTTGCTGGCTCCATCGCTTTAGAGATAACTTCTTCTATGAAGTTCAAAACTGTTTGCTCATCTTGAGCCATTCTCTTTTTTAGAGTGTAATCAACATGAGATTCAAAACCTAAAAGCTTCGCTCTTTCATTTCTCAATGAAATCTCTTCTTTGATTATTTCTTTATTATTAAAGTCTTTTGTTCTGCCGCGTTGCTTAAATATCGTATTTAGTTTTTTCCTTGTCTCTCTCTTTTTACAATACTTTAGTACCGGTAAAATAACTGGATAATCCATCGTTAAGACAAATCCTTCCTTACCGAGTTCTTCAGCTTTCTTTCTTGCTTGGTCAATGACTTGCTTTGGAACTCCATCCAGCTCAGATTCATTTTGAACTTCACAGGTAAGAGCATTTGATGACTGCAATACATTATCAGAAAACTTCAAAGATAATTCAGAAAGCTTCTTATTTATTTCCTTTAACCTATCTTTTTTTTCACCTTTTAACATTGCTCCATTTCGAACAAGGTCAGAGTAATATTTCTCTAATACTTTGTTTTGCTCTAGGCTTAACTCTTGATTTTCTTTATCTAAATACAAGGCCTTAATCTTTTCAAATATTTCTTCGTCAAGACTGATGCTATTGCTAAATTCGGTAAGACATGCACTGAATTCTTGTGATTTTGCTCTTAAAGCATCGGTAGCATGAGCTGAATACATTGAATAAAAAATACTTGATATATAATCGACATCTTCACTAATAGAATCAAGATCTTCTATCACCGACTTAAAGTTTATTTCATTATTAGATTTATAATTTTTGATTGATTGATTAGTTTTTTCAATCGATTCTTTTAAAGCAGGCAAATAATCTAGTTCTTTGATATGTTGAAATTCGATCGCATTATGATCTTGATTTGATAGTTTTAATAACGCTTCCATGGTTACTTCTCCTTAAAATGTTACTTTAAATATGTATCACCTTTTTGATCTTCAAGAAATTCATTTATAGATGAGTATTTTGCTAAATTGATACTAGATGAGAAATCAGCAGCTTTGCCTTCAAGAATCTTTTTCATGAAGTTAAAGAGCCCAGCCCTTGTTTCATTGCTCAACAAGTGCTCCATTAAACATGAGTCCTTGTGAGCATATTCTTCACTAACCCCTATAAAGTCTTTTAGGAAATAAAACAATAAAGTTCTAGAACTTAGAATCTTGTGAACTTCCTCATGACCTTTTTCTGAAAGAAGTAAAAACTTACTCTCATTTTCCTGGATTAAGCTTCTTTTTTTTAAATTATTTACAGCAGTAGAAACGCTACCTTTAGTTAAATTCAGGTCTTTAGCTATATCTGTAACTCTTGCATAACCATTCACTTCTTTTAGTTTATGAATAGTTAAGAGATAATGAACCATTGAGTGAGTTAATTCATTTTCATGAGTGTGGTGAATCTTTTTATCCATAGCTAGTTTTCGCAAAATTCATGACTTTTGTAAACAGCCCTTAAAACCTATACTGCCAACAATCCTAGGCACTCTTATTTACTCAAACCATTGAGATTAGAGGAAGAAGCAAAAGCTCAGATTTTGTTTATTACTCTTATATAATCATATTATGAAACACATCATTAATTTTGTTCTAATTTTTAACTTAGCTATCCCTTTAGGATTTTCAGAGGAACAATTAAACTTTGATGAAAAAAATAAAAACATGGCTGAACAGCTATGTGGAGGTGATGTCTTCAATGGAGATTGCAACCAAGATGAACAAACAGGCGGAGAAAAGTCTCTTCCTTATCTAAGTATGGCCTTCAACATGATAACAATGGGCCTATTAAACTTTGCTAATTTTGCTAAGTTATTTTCAAAAGGTGCAGTAGATGTCGCTGCTGATGCAACTGCCAAAAAAGCAACCGCTGAAGCAAGTAAAAAAGCTGCAGATGCAGCTGCAAAGAAAGCAGCATCTACTGCGGCTAGAGAGTCAATAAATCAGAGTAGAGAGCTAGTATCAGACTCTGTAACACAAGCAGCTACTGATGCAGCTGAAGAGTCAACAAAAGCTGCAACACAAGCAGCTACAGATGCGGCAGCAAGTGAAGCTGCGGCACAAAAAGCTAAGGGAGCCAAGCAATCTCAAACCCTAACAAAAATTTGTGACATTGCCATGACCGTCGCTAATATGGGAGTTGGTTTAATTCAATCAGGTAGAGAAAACGATATTGAACAAAAATTTAAAAGAGCTCCAAGAAAATCAATACACGCTGAAGGATTTTATAGCCATGCTAGATTAAATGAAGGGAAAAGAAAGGATCACAAAACTCAAAAAACAATTTTTGTATCTGGTGCTGTTTGTTATGGAGTTGCAATGGCTTTAGCTATTTGGCCTCAATTTAATTTTCAAGAAGCTGCTCAAGCTGGGATAAGAGTTGCATTATCAAGTGCACTCTCTATTGCTTATAACAAACAAGAAAAAGGGAGAGCAAAGTTAAGAGATGCTTCTTTAAGTGCTGCAAGTCAGCTTGGAATAAAGACTGTCTGCCAACAAAACTCAAATTGTACATGTTCACCTTCCATGAAAGACCATCCTGATTATGCAAATTTCTGTCTTGATATTAATTTCGCTTCTAACTCTGAAGGAAACGAAAGTACTTGCATTGATGCAAGTGGAAAAATAGATAAGCAGTGCCAATGTAGAAAAACCAATACATGTTTTAATTCTCGGATTCAAACTTTTATTTCTTCTCTAGATGACGGTGTAGTACCTGCTCACATAAAGAAGAAACTTTATAAAGACATCTCTGATATTTCAGAAGGAACATATTCTAAAACTGATGCAAGCTATGTTAGAGATCAAAAATTTGCGAACAAGCAAACAAAAAAGTTTAACTCCTTACTTAAAAAATCTACTGATGTTAAAAGTGCCAGTTCTTTTAACCAGGCAAAAGCTGCAGGTATTCCCAATAATATTGCAAGCCTTCTATCACAAATCAACCCAGACAATGCCAAGAAAGAGAATCTTACAAATTCATCTTTCCGTAAAAGCAATAATTATAGGATCGGCTCAAGGTCAAGAAGTCTATCTTCTTCTAAGAAATCAAATAATAGTAACCCTTTTTCAAGCTACTTAAACAGCATGAAGAAACAAGCTCCTTCAAAAGGTGGGGTAAATCTTACAAGAGAGATTGCACAAAACATTACATCCAAAGCTGCAATACGCTCTAGTAGTAGTCAAATTTTTTCAACTATCTCTGCTCGATATCAAAAAAGTTCTTATCGTCTAGAGTAAGTTAATGCACTGTAAATATTTCGTTAAGTAGGTTAAGAAAAAGTTAACTGCCTATCTTTTAATTCTAAATTGAATAAAACTCTTAAAAACATTAAAGGAGTTTTATGCATTACTTTTTATTTGTTCTTATTTTTCCATTCCTTGCTTTGACTTATCCAATCATAGAAAAACAATATTCAACTCAAACTCTAAATTCGTTTTCTTTAATTGATCCAGGCTATGGAACTTCTTCTGTATCTGGTGATCGCTATTCACTCGGAATAAATTATGAAAGGCACCTCTCAGATAAATATTCACTTGGGCTAAATTCAATCTTTCATTATGCCAATAAAGATAAAAACATATCTACTGATCTAAAAATACAAAATAAATACTACTTAAAAGGAATACAACAAAACTCCTTTTATGCCCTTGCATCTCCAGTTTTAGAACTTCAAAAAAATCAAAAATCAAGAGTCAGTCTAGATCTTGGTTTTGGTTATCAATGGTTGTTTGGAAAAAAGAAAAATTATACGTTTAATCTTGGTGCGACATCAAATCTTAGCAAAGGAGAATTAGCTATTTCACCAGCACTAGGCTTTGGATTGCGTTTCTAACAGCCTAATTCATTAAAGAGGTCGACACGAGTAAGGTGTCGGCCTCCTTCAAACTTAGTATCTAACCATGTCTCTACAATTAACTTAATTTCTTCAAAAGAATTCATTCTAGCAGCCAGGCATAGGACATTTGAATTATTATGCTGCCGGCTTAACTTAGCATCTTCAACACTTAAGCAACGAGCTGCTCTAACATTTTTATATCTATTGGCCACCATAGAAACACCTATGCCACTTCCACAAAGTAGGATCCCTAAACCCTCCTTATCTGCTTGAACAGCTTTTGAAACAGCTTTTGCAAAATCAGGATAGTTACAAGACTCTTTAGAATCTGTTCCTAAATCTTTAGTAGTAAGTTTTGATAAATGTTTAATCAGTGCTGCCTTTTCATCAAAGGCAGCATGATCAGAACCAATATAAATATTCATTTAGTATCTGTAATAATCTGGCTTATAAGGACCAGCAACTGTTACGCCAATATACTCAGCTTGCTCTTTTGATAATTCTTCTAACTCAACACCAATTTTTTTAAGGTGAAGTCTAGCAACTTTTTCATCAAGATGCTTCGGTAGCATATAAACATTATTTTCATATTTATCTGAATTGTTCCAAAGCTCTAGCTGAGCTAAAACTTGGTTTGTAAAAGAATTAGACATAACAAATGATGGATGCCCTGTAGCACAACCAAGATTTACTAACCTTCCTTCTGCTAGAAGAATAATATCTTTTCCATCTATATTATAAAGATCAACTTGAGGCTTAATCTCTTGCTTTGTATTACCATGTTTAGTATTTAACCATGCAACATCTATTTCATTATCAAAGTGACCAATATTACAAACAATTGTTTTATCATTCATCATTTCAAAATGCTTACCAGTTAAAATATCCTTATTTCCTGTAGCAGTTACAACTATATTTGCTTCTTTAATTGCATTGTCCATTTTAGCAACTTTGAAACCATCCATTGCTGCTTGTAGAGCACAAATTGGATCGATTTCAGTAATGATAACTCTTGCTCCAGCTCCCTTAAGCGAAGCTGCTGAACCTTTACCGACATCTCCATATCCAGCAACAACTGCAACCTTACCAGCAATCATCACATCTGTTGCTCTTCTAATTGCATCAACACAAGACTCTTTACATCCATATTTATTATCAAACTTAGACTTAGTTACAGAATCATTAATATTTATAGCTGGAATAGAAAGTGTTCCGTTTTTTACTCTTTCATAAAGTCTATGAACACCAGTTGTCGTTTCTTCTGATAAACCTTTAATAGCTGAAGTTAATTCAGGGTACTTATCAAGAACCATATTAGTTAAATCTCCACCATCATCAAGGATCATGTTAAGCGCTTTTCCACCTTCAAATCCGCAAAGAGTTTTTTCGATACACCATTCAAATTCTTCTTCATTCATCCCTTTCCAAGCAAAAACTGGTACTCCAGCTTTAGCAATGGCTGCAGCTGCGTGATCTTGAGTAGAGAAAATATTACAGCTTGACCAAGTTACCTCAGCTCCTAGATCAACTAGAGTTTCAATTAAAACTGCAGTTTGAATAGTCATGTGAAGGCAACCTGCTATTCTTGAACCCTTAAGAGGAAATTTACCTTTAAACTCTTCTCTCAAGCTCATTAGTCCTGGCATTTCTGCTTCAGCTAGAGTGATCTCTTTTCTTCCCCAATCAGCAAGTGAGATGTCTTTAACTTTATAAGTTAAATTATCAAATCCACTCATATTTGGATAAGTTGTCTTCATAGGTGTTCCTTCTGTTTGCATTTCCATGTATTAATTTCCTTTTGCTTTAATTAATATGATATTTACGCTAATAATCTAGCATAGCTACACACACAATTAATAGAGCGGTTAAAAGATTATCTATGGCAGATTATTCAAAATTCACAGATCTTCAAATTAAGGAAATCTTAAGTAATTATGGGATAAAGGACGTCTTAAGCATTACTCCACAAAGCCATGGGATCTCAAACTCAAATTACTCCGTTCAAACAGGAGCAAATAGTAAGTTTTTGCTTAAAATATCTAATGACAAATCTCACGATCAACTAAATAGAGAGCTATCTATCCTTGACGCCCTGAGCAATAAAAATTTTCCACTCTCTTTAACTCCATTGAAAACCTTAGCTGGGAAAAATATTTTTCAGTTTGGTAACTCATGTGGAGCTTTATTTCCATTCATTAATGCGACAGTAAAGAAGATCTCAGCAGGAACCGTTTCAGAAATAGCCTTAGCTCTTGCTAAGCTACATTGCCTAAAATTTTCAACTCAAGAACTATCTTCAATTCGAGACTATAAAGATATCGGACAAAACTTTGATCAAATCTCTCTTTCACTTGCTCACCCAAAATGCCCTCAGGATTTTAAAGCTGCTTACAAAGAAATCTTTTCTCCAGAGAGGATTAAAAGAATCAACCGAAGCTTCCCTAGAACTATAATCCACGGTGATCTTTATTATGATAATTGCTTGTTTTCTAAAGATTTTATCTTAAAGAAGATGATTGACTTTGAACAAGCTGGAGTTGGTCGCAGAGTTCTTGATATAGGAATAAGTATTTCAGGGACTTGCTTGCGTGATGATCAAATCGATCATGAACTCGTGAAATTATATATTAATAGTTATCAAAATCAATTGACTCTTACTAAACAGGAATATCAATCCATAGATGACTTTATTCATGTCGGTCTTTTCTCAGTGGCCCTTTGGAGGATTCAGCGATTTTTAATTGGGGACTTAGACCCTCAAAGAAAATTATCTTATCAACAATTAATTAACAGAAGTATTAAATATGAGCATAGTTCTTAAAAAATATATAAACGCTTATTATGCAACTTGCCCTAAAGGTCTCGAAGGTGTTTTAGATCAAGAGCTTAAAAAGTTAGGAGCAACATCTACTAAAATGAGTTCGCGAGGAGTTCATTTTAAAATCTCTAAAGAAAGTATAATAGACATTATTCTCTATTGTAGAATAGCAAGTCGATTGCAAATCATCTTATTTGATTTTGACGTTAAAAAAGAAAAAGATATTTATGTTGGTTTGAAAAGTATTAATTGGCCCAGATTTTTTAATTTAAACCAAACTTTCAAATTTAACTTTACTCAAGGTGTTTCAGAAACTTTGAAGAAAAAATCTCAGTTTAAAAATACTCTTTATCTAGCAATGTTAGGAAAAGATGCTCTCTGTGATCGCTTTAACTCTGAACTCGGAAAAAGGCCCTATATTGATACTAAAAATCCAGATGTCTCAATTACCTGTCACTTAAGTCCTAAAGATATTAAAGAAGGGAAAAAAGAGCGATTAACATTGATGGTAGATCTTCTCGGATCAACCCTGGGTCATAGAGGATATAGGTTAAGAAACCAAGAAGCTCCTGTTAGAGAAAATCTGGCAGCCGGACTGATAGATTTATCTAAATGGAATCATGAAACAGAAAACTTCATTGATTTAACCTGTGGTTCTGGAACTTTTTTATTTGAAGCAATTATAAAAAAGCTTGCTATCTCTCCAAGATTTAATCAATTAGATGATATCTTAAACGGTGATCAAAAATGGAATTTTCAAAAATATAAATTTCTAGATTCCATTTCTAAAAGCAATCAGTTTAATAACAAATTAAGAGCAGCTAAGCGCCACTATAAAGAAAAAATTGAAGCAAAGATCGATCCAATTATTCACGGTAATGACTTTAGTCGAAAAACACTAGATCAAACTCAAACAGGTTTTCAAAGAATTGGTTGGCATCATCTTGTGAGTTTTTCTAGTAAGAATGCCTATAAATTTGATCAATTCACAGATGATAAAAATCTTCTATTTTCTAATCCACCCTTTGGTCAACGACTTGATGCCATAGATGAAAAAGTTGCAACTCTATATCATGAGATGGGTGAGAACTTTAAACAAAATTATAAAAACTCACGATTTTCTATTATGAGCTCTGATAAACAATTGCTTGGGAAGATACGCCTTCGAGCAGAGCATAAAAACCCTTTTTCTCATGGCCCTCTAGATTGTCTTTTATATACTTATCACCAGATGTAATTTATTCTCTACTACATGAATAAATCTGAATTAGAAAGACTTATTAGAGACGTTCCTGATTTTCCAAAAAAAGGAATTATTTTTAAAGATATCACTCCACTTCTTAGCCATCATTTTTCAGAAACAATTGATGAGGTCATATCACTTATCAATTGGGATGGGATTGAGGCTATTGCTGGTATAGAGTCACGAGGATTTATTTTTGCAGCAGCCATTGCTCAAAAATTAGACATAGGATTTATTCCAATTAGAAAAAAAGGAAAACTACCTCCTCCGGTCATCAGCGAGTCTTATTCTTTAGAATACGGAGAAGATACACTTGAGGTTTCCACTCTTTATAACAAACAAAAAATAATTATAGTTGATGATGTCATCGCTACAGGTGGGACATTAAAAGCTTCAATTAAGCTTTGCAATAAAGCCAATTTAGATATTCAGGGATGTTTGGCCTTAATTGATTTAACTTTCCTTAATGATCTTAGAAATTCCGAGATTCCAATAAAATCTGTGTTTGAATATTAAGTAAATTCACTTATACTACGCTACATGACACGAATTATTCTTTTTACATTATTTTTATGTCTATGCACTTTTTTTCTAAATCTATCAGATTATAAAAAAGTTCATGATGATAAAGTAGTATTAAATCGTTCACACTTATTAAAAACTATTGATGATCACAAAAAAGAAGCTGCAGCAAAACTAGCTGGTAATACGAAAACTGAAGAAAAAAAAGAAGAGGGTCTTGATATGAATGATCCTGTAATTGCTGCTTCACATGCTCTTTATACTGAAGGCAAAAACTGTATGGGCTGCCATGGTCCTCAGGGTGAAGGGAATGAAAGTGAAAAATCTCCGCTCATTGCTGGTCAACATAGCTGGTATATAGTTGATCATATTAATCAATTAGCAAGTGGTTCTCGTCCTTCTACTGTCGCTGATGCTCACAAAGGGCTTGAGGACAAGGAAATTAAGGACCTAGCAAAATATATCTCTCTACTTCGCGTAGAATAAAATACATGAAAATTCTTTTTCTATCACTTCTAATCACGTCTCAAGCTGTGTTTGCCCTAGAAATTAATGAAGAACAAAATTTTAAAATTTTGAGCATTGGCCCAGAAAATGTGGTTTGGATAAATCTTGGAAGGATCGATCATATTGTAGACAGAGAGCATATTAAAATTTTCAAAGATGGAAAGTTTGCTGCAAGAGCTATAAATGTGAGAGTAAATTATCAGAAATCAGCATGGAAACTTTATCGAGTTGTTAACCCTGAACTCTTATCTCTTAGAAATTCTTTAAGATTAAAAGCAATACCTGTGCAAGATATTGCATGGGAATATTTTGAAAAACCTCTTCTTCACTATAGAAAAATTGCGGTTGAGTTTACTAATGAAAATATTGACCGGAAAAAACATGATTCACAATTCCTGCGTACTCATAACCTTGATCCGAAAACATTACAGTAGACTCTCCTCCAGGAGAGCTAAATTTAAACTCATCTTTATCAAACTTTGATCTTAAGAAGACTGCTACTGCAAGAACACCTGAGCCACAGCTTAGAGTTTCGGCCTCTATTCCTCTCTCAAAAGTCCTGATATAAATATCGCCATCCAGGATCTCAAAAAAATTTATATTTGCTCCACTGTCAAAGTAGGGATTATTTCTTAGACTTTTCCCCAAGCTATTCACATCTAGTGATTTCACAGAACTTGACTCTAAACATAAATGAGGAACACCGGTATCTATAAAAGCGTGAGATTTATATTCTTTGCAAAACTCTAAATTTTGAATTATTGAAAAGTTAGTATTTGAAGTGTTTAAAAACAATGAAGAGATATCATTATCTACCTGACCTTTGTAAATCTTCCCTGCCAGCTCAACATTATAAACTTTCTTTAAATTCATTTTATGATGATAAAAATGAAGGCATGACCTTAAACCATTCGAGCACATATTGGCCCTTGATCCATCACTGTTAAAAATTTCCATAAAAAAGTCAGCTTTTTCAGATGGCTTAATTAGCATCACTCCATCAGCTCCTATTCCATGATGACGATCACATAATTTTTTACAAAACTTGGGAGCCAAGAAAAGATCTTTATTCAAAGAATCTACAATAATAAAATCATTCCCATTGGCACTATATTTATGAAAATCAAAGTTCATACTTGTTTATAACATTTGATTTTATTAAAAGACAAAATAAATGAAATCAAGCTTCGCATTTGCATACGAGTTAATTAAGAAGATAAATAGAAGGCTTACAGAGACTTGCTTAAGAAGACTCCATTTTAAAAATCTTTGATCTTTAAGCGACTTTTCAAAACAGATAATAAATAAAATAAAAAGAGCTAATTGAAATAGCAAAGTATCTGAAACTTTTATTGAAGAGACGTTCATCCCTATTAAGGACTTAAAATATTCAAAGGCGTTTTTAAAGTCATCGGCTCGAAAAAAGACCCACAAAAGACAGACTCCATGAAAGACAACTAATTGATTAAATAACTTACTAAATTTATTACGAGGTAATTTAAAAGGAATTACTCTTTCCAAGACCAACCAAAGCCCATGCCCTATTCCCCAAAAGATAAAGTTCCAACTAGCTCCATGCCATAGTCCACCTAAAGTCATAGTTGCCATTAAGTTTCTTAGTCGGTGGGCCCTATTACCTCCAAGTGAGATGTATAAATAGTCTCTAAGCCAAAAGCTTAAAGTTATATGCCATCTTCTCCAAAACTCTCTAATAGAGCTTGAAATATACGGATTGTTAAAATTTAGGGGAAGCTCAATTCCATACATATACCCTATGCCAATTGCAATAGTGGAATACCCCCAGAAGTCAGAAAGAATTTGCACAGCGAAACCATAGAGAATGACCCAGGAATTTACGAGGTTTAACTTTTCTGGCGAAGTAAATCCGAAGTCTACAAATTGAGCAACAGTATCTGCTATGACAATTTTTATACAAAGTCCTGCAAGAATATAATAAATCCCTATTTTAAACTTATCTGGATCAAAAGTATTTACTTTCTTTAGTTGTGGTAAAAACTCTTTAGCCCTCACTATTGGCCCTGCAATTAATTGAGCATAGAAACACTTAAATACTCCAAATACGATAAAGTCTTTTTCGACTTCCACTTCGGATCTATAAATATCGACCAGGTATCCAATAACCTGAAATGTATAGAAAGAAATCCCTAAAGGAAGCCAATAATTATACTCTGGAACTCCCAGTTCTAATCCAAATGAGTTAAAAAGTCCTATCACATTATCAAGTATAAATTTTGAATATTTGAAAAAGCTTAAACTTGCAAGGTTAGTAATGACGGCAATACTCAATATTTTTTTTGATTTAGATTCAGCAATCTTTAAAGAAAAATAATAATTTATTAAAATTGATATCCCTAAAACAAAAAGTCCTGGCCAATAATACCATCCATAAAAAAAAAGTGAGCCTGAGAATAAAAGCAGATTACGAATAAGTAAGCTCTTAGTGCTCCAGAAGACTATTAAGCAAACCAGATGGAAAATAATAAATGTGATGGTATTAAATAACATTACAAAACTTCTATAATTTCAGACTTTAAATCTCTAACAAGCATTTGAGTAAATGCACTCCGGCCTAAAGAGTTTAAATGGGTTAGATCTCTTAAAAATTTCTTATCAAAAGCTACACAAGTGTAATCATAGATCTTAGAACTTAATTTATGTGACAAGGCTTCATAAGACCTATGATTAAGTACATTGCATTCTTTTTTTATTCCTTTTTCTCCTATAGGAGGATTTATAAAAATAATTTTTTTATCTGTCATTTTTAAAATATTTACAAGGTCTACAAATTTATTATCTGTAGAGAGATTTGACTCAATTATTTCGGGTTCAATCAAGACATCAGTTTTAAATTCAGGAATAGAGCTGAACTTAGATGCTATTTGTTTTATAGTATTAGATCTAAACCACATATCATGATTAAAAATGTTACTAGTAAATATCATGAAAAGCCTTAATAAAGCTTTAGGCTTGAAAGCCTTTCTTAATTCGACCATTTTCAAATTGCTTCCAAGAAAACTTTGGAACTTTTCTTCAAATGATTGACTCTCAGAATCTTTTATCAACTTTTCTTTCAATTCATTAAAACCAAGCTTCCCTTTAATAAAGTTCACGTAAGATACTTCAATAACAAGAACTTTTACCTGAGAATTTAAGACCTTCTTAATCGTATGAAAGAATCGTTTTTTGTTTTGACCAGTTGTAGCCATATTAAAAGTCTTGATTTTTCTAGAGGATTTTTCATTAAAAGTTGTATTAAATAACTCACTATCAACTGCATCTAAAGTTTTAGAACTACCTATAAAGACGAGCTCATCATCTCCACGTTTTTTGAGCATTTCTAACTTCAAGAGCAATTTATCGCTTAAGGCCTTAAAATATGTATGATTCTGGCTCACAAAAACCTCAGTACAAATCAGCACTAAAACGATGGATAAAGTGTATTTAATAAGACCTTTCACTAAAATCCATAGTAAAAAAGATACTTCAAGATGCATAACAATAATGGAATATTTTATTTAGGCTAAAAAGATGGAGGATTTGATTTCCAAAATGAAAGCTTTTCGATAAAATTCATCTATTCTAAACCAATCGCTAATATGTGGGATCATAGCTCAGTTGGTTAGAGCCCCCGGCTCATAACCGGGTGGTCCCTGGTTCGAGTCCAGGTGGTCCCACCATTACAAAGCTAAAAACTTATGAATATTTCAATCATAACAACACATGGCTCAATATACCTTGAACTCTACCCAGATAAGGCTCCTATTACAGTACAAAACTTCTCTGCATATATTGAGTCTAAATTCTTTGAAGGTTTGATTTTCCATAGAGTTATTGATGATTTTATGATTCAGTCAGGCTCTTGGAGTCCTGATATGCAGTTTAAAAATCCAGGAGCCGATATAATTAATGAGTCAGACAATGGTCTTTGCAACCTACGAGGAACCATTGGCATGGCCAGAAATATAGATCCTCATAGCGCTAACTCTCAATTTTATATTAATCAAAAGGACAATCCTCACTCTGATTTTAAAGATGCTTCTAACCCTGGCTATTGTGTTTTTGGTAAGGTCACAAAAGGTATTGAGGTCGTTGATTCCATCGCCAAAGTTTCAGTTAAAGATATCGATATCTCTGGTACTTTTCTTGAAGCTGTTCCCATTGAGCCTGTTATCATCAAGAAAGTATTAACATTTTATGTAAATTACTAATCAGCCTAGTCAGACGTCCATGGACTAAACGACACTTGCACAGTCTATCATTTAGAAGATTTTGCACCCCGCAACGCACAATTATTTTGAAATTGCCTTTCCTATTCACTTTTTAGAATTATAAAATTGGCATATTTCTTGCTTTTATTAATGCAAAAAGAAAGACCAATGAAGGTTTCGCACACAACAACAATAGATATTATTGTTAAAGGGGAGAATATGAACTCGAAATTATTTCAATCAATGAACAAAAAAGTCTTCATTACTCTACTTCTAAGTATGTTTCTAGTTTCTGCTGATGCATTTTCACAACGGGGAAATGGACAAGGCAATGGAAATGGACAAGCCAGAAGTGGTAATAATGATGGTGGAGGAAAAAGATCTGGTGGAACTAGAAGAGGTGGAAATAGAGGTGGTGGAGTTACAACTACTACAACCACTACAACTAAGCCTGTAGTAATAGTGACAACGACTACTAGAGCTAAAAAATGTCAGCTTCAAAGATTTGCTGGAGGACAAGGTTTATACTGTCCAAATCAGAACCCTTCTTGGAAAAAAGTTGTTTGTAATGACGGAAGAAAGCCACAAGATCCAAGAATATGTGCTTCTCAACCTGTGAATAAATGTAAAGGAATCACAGCTCCAAATACCAGAACACAAATTACTAAGTACTCTAAAAAGAAATCTATGAACTGTAGTAAGGATTCTAAAACAGTTACTGCTGCATGTAAGTATATTGAAAAAAATAATGCTTATGAATTAAGATTTTCTGACTCTAAAGCTTATCCTTTCTTAAAGTGTAAGGCAGCATGTGTTCAAACAAATTTTCATAGAGGATCAGGTTTATACTGTGAAGGAATGCTACCATCATGGAGAAACGTTGTATGTACGGATGGAAGACAAGTAAACAATCCAAATATTTGTGCAAAGCCTGCTGCTAACAAATGCAAAGGAATTACTGCTCCAAATACTAGAACTCAGATTACGAAGTACGCTAAGAAGAAAGCAAAAAATTGTAGTAAGCACGCTAAACAAGTAACTGCTGCATGTAAGTACATAGAAAAAAACAATGCTTACGAATTAAGATTCTCTAGTACTGCAACTCACCCATTCATGACTTGTGTTGCTGACCAGCCACAAGGCAATACAGTAGAAATTGTTCAGGATATGAATCTAGACATAATCCTAAAAGACGGACAAGCCTTATCAGTAGAAAAAACGCTTAAGCTAATAAGAGGAAATGCCCTTAAGAATAATGAAAAAATCTCTAAGGTTACAGTTCAAGCTCATATGTTAGGAGGAACTTCAGGAAGTATTAATTTGTTACAAAACTCTAAATTAACATACTCCTCAGGAGCAAGAAGCGTAAGATACTTCTCAAAAAGCATAGACTTACTAGCTGATATGTCTTTTATGACTAGAAGCCATCAAGTGCAAGCAATCAACTCAATCGTAATAACTGGGATGAAAGTTGAGATAATCAAGCTTGGAGCCAGCTCTGGAAATCAAAATACGGGTTCTAATGGAAGACGTGGAAATGGTAGAAGAAGTGGTGGAAAGCGTGCTGGATCGCAACAATAATTTTCACTAGAGCGCATCTCTATTGAATAAATACTATTCGAGGGGACCATAGAGGTCCCCTTTTTTATTGATCAAGACTTCTGACTAGCAAGCAAGTGATCTTTTATTCATTCTCCATACCATTCAACAACTATTGCGTTATTCAGCATAATACTTCCACCATCAAACTCATCACTAAAAGAAATTCTTAAATCCTTTAAATTTTCATATCTAAGATTTTCAGAAAACTTGAATTGCAACACAACATCATTTTCATTATCATCCATTTTCCTTACGATATGCTTTTTCTCCAATCTTCCTTTGTTATGAAGAGACACACTAAATTTTGACTTATAATTTCCCCCCATCTCTAGATGAAGAAAGAAACCAACAATTGTATTACCTTTCATTAAATCATTTGAATAGATCTCATACTTAAGGTTTTCTAGAACTTGAGAGCGTGACATTCCAAGTTCTAAAACTTCGTATTTATTTGGAATTGTTTCTTCTGTTAAATGCTCTGTAATTATATATTTAGAATCGTAATAACCTTCTGAGTTATAAACAAGGTGTTTAGTCCCTGGCGTTGCTACTAGAAATTTATCTGAATCCGAATCACTTCTAAATTGAGTTAACAATCTTAACTTGTTACAAAAGGCAGTTCTTAAATATATATAATTACAATACTTCGACAAATGAGCAGTTCCTTGTGGAGGATAATTTTGCCAACTTAGAATATTTGTCAACTTCACTTCTAAAAACTTTTCTTTTATTTTATCATAAAATGCAGAAGTAAAGAAAAGTCCCGAGAAGAATAAGACTAATGTTTTCTTAAAAAATGAACTCTTACAACTTTTAAATAACATGTTTGTAAATACTGCGACTACTAACAACTTAGAAAAAATTGACCAGAGATCGTACTTATTGGCAATATCAAACAGTTCAATTCTTTCATTTACTGTTCCATACTTAATTGCTATCTCTGAACCTAATAACAGTAATAGATAAAAATTGATTGAAACAATGTAGCGATATCTTTCAATTTTTTTCAAGTTAAAAGCTAAAGGTATATGCAGGAGCAAGAGAGTGAAAACGGTATAAAAAAGAACACTTAAGTTACTACTTCCCTCAAGGTCAAAATAACTTGTACTAAAAAAAATTGAAGATATTTCTATACCTAGGGCTGGAAGAACTGAAGAGTAAAAGGAATTGCTCATCTCAATTATCGATGATTCGCCATTTTTATCAGCCATACCTAAAATAAAGAGAAATGGCTTCGTTATATAAACTTGAAAAACAAGGAATCCTAAGTTCAATACAAGCCAAATCTTTTCTCTAAATTCATTCTTTTTAAAAAAACAAATAACAAAACATGGAATAAAAATTATGTAAAAAGGTTTTGAAAGAGTAAATACAGAGAGAAGAAAAACCCATGTACTTAATTTTATTTTGTCATTTAACAAAAACTGTAGAGAGAAAAGAGAAAGAGGAATAATATAATAATAACTGAAATTAATATAAGATTTCGTATCAGTAGCCCCTACAAAAATAAAAACAATGGAAAAGATACATCGTATATAATCATTTTTAATTAAACTTCTAAACCTGCTAAGTGTAAAAACAGATGTAAAAAAGGATGTCATTATGATTGCACATAATGAATAAATGTATGGAATGTATAAATGAGGTATTTTAAATACGACGCAAAAAAATGAAAATAACCGCTGGGGTAAAGCAATATAATTCAAATCTACCATTAATACTTGCTTTATGCCTAAATAAGAGTTGAAAAAAAATCGATATCCTGCCTCATTAAAAAACATCTCACCAGATAAAAACCATATTTTTGTTTGCCAGATGTTTATAAGAAATGAAAATAACAAGGCAGTAAAAAAGAGATATTCATTTTTCGCAGTTGTTTTTAATTTCTCATATATTAGTTGGAACATTTCTTATGTTTTTATTTTGTTCTAATTTTCATTTGATGTAAAATGTATTCTTTTTACTTAAAATTTCCTTCTCGCTACTTTTTTTATGATTATAAAAAGAGAGTCAATCAATTCCCTCTTTCAGGAAACTTGTTTGAAATTCAGACTCTTTTTTTCTTGTTTTCAGCTGAACTCCTAAGCCTAAAAGCCGAATAGGCTCATCCTTTCTTTGAAGCCCTTTCTTCATTAAGACAAGATAATCATTTAAGTTCACGTTACTATTTAAATCACTTACTGTTGTTTGCTTAAAGTCTTTAAACTTTATTTTAACAAACACTGACTTTATTTTACTTTCTTGTATGTCTTTCTTATCAAGTCGGCTTTTTAATTCTTCAAAGACTAATGTCGCTTTTTTTACCATCTCTTCAATTTTTTTAATATCTTTACTAAAAGTATGCTCAACACTAAGAGATTTTCTTTCTCTGGAAGAGCGAACTTCCCGATTATCAATTCCTCTTGAATATTTATAAAGACTCTCTCCCGTCGAACCTAAACTACTCCTTAACTCTAAGAGACTTGCCTTTTGAATATCTCCACATGTTTCAAAACCAAGTCCATGCAATTTTTCTGCAGTTACTTTCCCAACTCCAAATATTTTTTTAACTGGCAAATCAAATATAAACGAAGAAACTTCTTCAGGTGTAATAACAAATTGTCCATTTGGTTTTTTCCAATCACTCGCGATTTTTGCTAAAAACTTATTGGGAGCAATGCCTGCAGAAGCTGTAAGCTTTGTTGTTTCAAATATTTTATCTCTAATTTCTTTTGCTATCAGGGTCGCACTGCCATCACATTGCTTACAGTTTGAAACATCAAGAAAGGCCTCATCTAAAGAAAGAGGTTCTATTAAGTCGGTATACTCTTTGAAAATTTCTCTTATTTGGAGTGAAACTTTTCTATATTTTTCAAAGTTTGGCTTTACTAGAATTAAATCGGGACAAAGTTTTAGTGCATACATAGTAGGAAGGGCTGCTTTGACTCCATACTTTCTTGCCTCATAGTTTGCTGTACATAAAACACCACGTTTATGAATTGGTGACCCAATTCCAACAGGACGCCCCTTCAAAGCTGGATTATCTCTAATTTCTACAGACGCATAGAAACTATCCATATCAATATGTATAATTTTTCTCATAAAAAAAGGAGAAGCTTATGCTTCTCCTTCTAACAAAATTGTAAAAATTATATTAAATTTCCATATTGTAATTTAAGTCTAGGTTCCAACCAACTGTATCTGTTCCAGAATAACTAGACCTTGAGGCCATTGCCATAACTCTTGAGCTTGGATTAATTTTATATCCAGAATTCAGACCAAGAGTAAAAACTGGATCAGAGAAAAATCCTTGATAAGAATCTAAGTGTAAGTTTCCACCAACAAAGAATTGTGAAGTTGCATGAAATCTTGCTCCACCTTTAATTCTTTCAGAAATGAAACTATTAGATTCTGTAGAGATACCAAAAGAATAAAAGTCTATATCAGAATTATTAACAACTCTGTCACCTCCAAAATAATATCCTAGACCTGCAGTAACAAAACCTTCAAGATTTTCTGAAAACCTAGCCGTGTAAGTTGAATTGAATCCTATGTTTTTCATATCACTATTAACCGAACTCATTGCAGGAGAATCGGATACTATACTGAAATTAGTTTTAAAATCAAGATTTCTTGAAAAGCTTGATAAGAATCTATAGTTCCAAGATAAATCAATATGAGAAAACCCATCATCACTTGAAGAAGGATTTAATCTTAAACTTGATTGAGTACTAGAATTGTCTATAGATAAAGTAGTATCAGTAGATCTATAAGCAATAGTTCCCCCAACTGTATGATTCTTCATTACACCATAAGCAAGGTCTAAACCTAATGTATAGCTAGAACTAGAATACGAACTATTAGACTTTGGACTTAAGTCTCCAAATCCTAGAGAAGTCTCCATAGAAACCTTTTGCTCTGTAGGTAGATAAGAAACACTTGAAATATTAGCTAAGGCTAATCCAGAAATTAAACTCATCATTAAAAATACATTTTTCATTTTTTTCTCCATTAATTTGTATAAAAAAAGGAGAAGCGATGCTTCTCCTTAAAGTTTATAATTTATTTTTTATAATTATAATTCCATATTATAGTTTAAACCGAAGTTCCAACCATCAATATTACTACTTCTTTGATCAACCCAAACTGCATTAGCTACAATGTTTGATTTAGGAGAGATCTTGTATCCAGCGTTTCCACCAGCGTTAAATGTAGGACTTGCATTTCCATTGAAGCCACTAATCATTGCTCCATTTGCTCCTACAAAAAATGTTGGAGTTGCATGAAATCTAGTTCCAGCCCTAGTTTCAAAGCTCCAATCATTTGAAATAGAATCTTCAAATGCATATCCACCATTAAAACTTAACATTCCTTCAAGGTTATCCATCATTCTAGTTGTATAACTTAAAGTTAAACCTGCATCATGATATCCTTTAAAGTTATTATCAATCTTAGCTTCGCCAGTTTTAGGACTAAAATTTACAATAGCATCCCAATTATGATTTGAACTATTAACAAATCTATGTGCCCAAGTAACATTCACATCAGAAATACCACTTCTTTCTGAAGTAGATGTTGATCCAGCTACAGTAAAATCTGTATCAGTCATTCCATATCCTAAGCTTGCTCCAATAGCATGATTAGGCATAATTCCGTAATTCACTCCAAGGTTAAAATTAAACCCTGAGTTTTCTAAACTTGAAGTATAAGCTTCAGTTATTTGATAATCAGCACTAGCATTAAAGCTCATAGTGTTTTCACCAGTAAAATAACTTAAATTCCCAATATTTGCGTATGAAGAGAGTGCAAATATAAACCCAAGCAATAAAGTCGCTTTTTTCATTTTTTCTCCTTTGTAAAAAAATACTTTTGTTAATTGTGTGTAAAAAATGTACCTTTGAAAACCCTTTTTCAATAACTATTTTTTACCCCTACTCTAATATAGGAACTTTTTGCCATTTTAAATTTTTCAAGGCCTAAAACTCTATAATTAACTATGCTCAAAACAATCTATTTACTCTCATTTCTATTTGCACTTTCTACTCATGCAAGTACTAACGAACTCATACAAATTGACTACGAAGTAAAAGACAAATTCACAAAGAACCTTTCGCTGAAACACACGAACTTTATAGTTGAAACGAAAGAACAATTTGCTGAAGCAATCCAGAGAATAAAGAAATTATCAAAAAATAGGGAACTTGATTATGCAGTAAGGTCTCTTTATAAAGATTCTGGTTTTTCTAAAGATAGTGATATTCAAAATATTCCTTTTAAAAAAAATGCACTCAGACCAGTCGCACTTGGCTTAGGCTCATCTATTATGGGAGCAAAGTTTATTGATCTCACTCTGGATGAAGTAGGCCTACCTACTGACCCATCAAGAAATCCAAGCTCTAAAGATTTAAAAAAATCTAAAAACTGGAAAGATCCATTATACCTTGGTGAATGGTTTAACAAGCATGGAAGAATGAATCTTGCTTTTACTCGAGGATTTATTAATGGAGCTGTATCCTTTGCAGGACTACAGGTTTCTGGGATGGTATGGCATGCAGCTTTGGTTACTAGTTCTGTACTAGGAAGCATGTCAGGAACACTTAATTGGTTCAACGATCAATTTAGTGACTTAATCGGTTCAACTAAGTATGAAGAAAAATTAATCGACACTCTTGCCAAGAGATACTCATTTTTTAAAAACTTAAAAGAGAGAAAATCCGGAAAAAAGCTCCCTAAATTCTTCAGCAAGGCTGGAGGATTCACTTACTTAAACTTCAAATGGTTATTAAGTGACTTTGTCTTTATTAAAATTATTATGCTCTCTGGCTATGTACTAGATGCAACAGGAGTAATTCATGGATATAGTAATTTTTATGATCAATTAAACGTAGCTGGAATGACGGCCCTTAAAGGCCTTGGCTCCCAAGGTTTATTTGACTTGAGTGTCGCTCAAGATTTTTCAAAAAGAGTCATAAGTTATGATAAAGCTGTTTCTGAAGTTGAGGCTAAAATTCAATCACAAGGAAAAGACGTCATTTATACTCAGAAAGAAGCTCTAAACTTATTGAAAGAATCAGATATTCTAGAAAGTTCTTTTATAAGATATAAAGATGATATTTCTAAAATCTCTAACTTAACAGCAGAAGTTTTACTTGAAAGATTAAAGATTCATCGAGGCGCCATTCAACTCTTTAGAGTTGGCTGGACGATGGCAGGTTCAGCTGCATGGGCATTTGCATCTATCTTAGACCTAGTAGGAATAAGCTTAGGAAATAAAGTTTTCATAGGTTTAATGGCTGCAGGGGGGATGAATTATATTAGGTTATTAGTAAAAAAGCCTAAACTAATAAAAAATTGCAAAGTTTACTTAGATTGATAAAATAATTGATCTATTAAAAAATATTTAAATTTAGACGCTTTAATTCTTCTTTTGTTAAAAAACTTCTCAAGCTTATTACCTTTAAAAATATATAAAGTAAGAGTTCTTTCTAATCCTAAAAAGTTCTTCACTCCTATCGAAATATCTTCAAAGTTTTCATCTACGTTTTTAGAGAGTTGATTAATAATATAAGACAATGTCTCTGTCGCAACGAGAGTTTTCTTATCAAAAATTCCTTCAAAGTATCCATTACAAAATGAATTTTGAAAATCTTCAGTTTCCTCTCCGCACACTTCGCTTACTTCTTTCAAGATCATTTCAAAGTATTCTTTATTAATATATCTATCGAACTGATCATTAAAATTTTCTAATTGAGCTTCTTGGCCTAATTCTTTCAGTTTTAGCTTACTTACTTTATAAAGATCTAATTCTTCTTTGGAATTAAGCTTTTTCAGAACCATTTCCACTAATAAGTTCTCATGAGAATTTTGTATTTTGCTTTCTTTTTTAACCTCTACAGCTCTCTCAAAGAGCTCTTCTAATGTATCTTCAATAATTTTTTGATCTTGAGCGATTGATCTATCTTGGACAATTATTAGACCTATAATGGATAAAGCTTGATCCATTTTTTCACTTAAGTTTAATACTGTTTTTCTTGGTCCTGCATGAGCATGTGAGAGAAACAGTAAAGTACAAACAAATGCAATTTGGTAAGCTTTTTTCATATAACTTACTCATAGCAAATAGTCACATTCCAAACAAATCAAACTGTAAAAATCAGTCATATTTACATAGAGAAAACCTCTATCTTTTCTCTTAGACATGTATTTTTTTCATTAATAAAATGGTAATTTTTACATATTAATAAACTCGAATAAAAGGACCCTCGTGAAATTACTTCTCTTACTAATTTCTATGGCTGGATACTCTCAAGCAACTTATGAACAAGCACAGATAGCCTTCGATAAAAAGCATGATAAAAATCAAGCTCTAATCGCAAAGAACTTATATAAGGAAATCTATCTTCAAAGCAGTGATACTATAAATAAATGTTTCTGTTTAAATCGTATCTCCTACTTAGATTTCTTATCGGGGACCAGAAAAACTATTGAACTTCCGACGAATGCTTCTAAAGCTGAAATAGAGAAAGCTGAAAAAGAAGAACTCGCTCTTTTAAAAGAATCTATTGCCCGATCACAAGAATGTAAAAATCTTTTTGGAACAAGTCTAAATGTAGGTGATTATGACCAACTTTCTGAAAGAGAAATCACTCTTTTTACTCAAGCACATTATTCACATAGCACTTCATTGGCTCGAGCATCAGAAATCGAAGGCTTCAGAGTTGTTCTCAAAAACTGGCCCAAAATAAAAAAATCAATGAAATTTATCATCAACTTCAAAAAAGAATCTACTTTCTATTATGGTCCATTCAGAACCTTAGGTATTGCAAATACTAAAATGCCTAGTCCATTTGGAAATAAGGACCAAGCTTATAAATACCTTTCTGAAGCTGTAGACCAATCAAAGTGGACCAATAAAGATATCAGTAAGTACATTTATAATAGTATTGCATTAGCTGACTATTTTAAAAAAGTGGATGAACCATCTAAAGCTTGTGACATCTTATCCCAAATCATTAAACTCACAAAAACTGAAATTGAGAATGAAAACTCTCAGCTAATCGCTGAGACACTTATTGATCAAAAAAGGGCAGTAAAAAACTTTGAAACTTTTTCTTGTAATTAGTATTTTCTCACTCCTTGGATCTACCAAAGACTTAATTAACACTAGTGTTATTGATTCGAGTGATGTCTTACCAAAATCTGTTTTCATATGGGGAGACATCCATTCAAGGTTTTCCTTTAAGGATTATTATAACGAGAACTCCAATAGAGTAACTCTTGGATCATTATTTAAAGATGATTTAAGTTTTCAAGATATCCTTGAAGATGAAGATCCACAATTTAGGAGTATTACTGAAGGAGCTCTTAAAGCTTATGGAATAAATGACTTCTCTGATCTTGCTGGATCTCACCGAGCAACTTTTGATATAAAAACAAAAGTTGATAATTTTTTTCTTGGATATGGAATTTCAAAAAAACTCTCAATTTTTGGATTATTACCAAGAGTAAATATCTCTACAAACTTTAAGAATAAATTTAGCTCTAGCTCCAAATTGAGAAGCTTACTAACTCAATTAAGAAAAGATGGGAATTATACTCAAGCAAAAGAAATAGAAAAAATTACTAATAATCCAATCCTCTATAAATTAGAAGAATATAATTACAACCCACAGTACACGAGCCAAAAAACCAATTGGGGTGATCTTAGAATCTTTTCAAGGTATAATGCTTATGATTCACAATCACTCAAAACAACTCTTGGCTTGCTTGTAGCTTTTCCTACTGGTTCAGCTGATCATAAGAATGACTTCATGAAACTTTATATTGGTGATAGCCAATATGATCTTGGTCTAGAGCTCCTACAAGAGTTCAAGCATAGTAATAAGTTAAAGTCTCTTTTCTCATTTCAATATATTAACCAACTACCTTTTACAACTGAATATAGAATACCACAAAATGATAAAAATCCTCTCTCGCCAGATATAGATGAAGCGACACGAATTAACTTTGGAGACCAGTTTAAAGCTGCTTATCAATCAAGCTTCACTCTCAGTAAACTTCTCTCTTTTGCTGGAGGCTATCAATTTCAGGTGAAGGGTTCTGATAGCTATAATGGCAGTGAATTTGATTATAAAAGATATGACCATTTAGAAAAAAATACTTCTCAAAATATGCATAGCTATTTTCTAGGAATGACTATCAATACGATTGATGCCTTTATCAAAAAGAAGTTCCTACTTCCTGTTAATCTAACAACAACTTATACTCATCAATTTGGAGGAAAAAACGTTCCAATCGCTCATGAGCTACAAGTATCATTACTGAGTTTTTACAAATGAAATACATCTTATTTTTATTCTTCTTTTTTTCTTGTTCAAAATCTATTAAGTATTCAAACTTAGAACAAAGCAAAACTCTCAACATTTTAAACAATAGCAAACCTTTAAATGGTGAGCTTGATATGTTTGTTGCTTTTTATTGGCCTAATACTTTTGAATCAGGTGAAAGTGATTTAGTAGATGAAATCATAACTGAAAGTCAGAACTTAATTAAAATCAAGGAATCATATTATTCAAATAAATTTAAATATACTTGTCAATTTGATGCACTAGATTGCTTTTGTGTCATTAATAGAACTTGCAATGAAGAGCCAACTCCTCAAAGATATAACCAATGTCAGGAAATTGATGAGCAGCTCCAACTTAATGATGATCAACTCATTGATTTTTCTATCTCTATTTTTAATATTCAAGACAACCTAGAAAAGTTTACTCATAAAGGATATTGGATAAAAACACATTCAGATTTCCAAAGAAATGAAATAACATTAATAAACAGTACCAAGAAAACAATATTTATCCCTTCATGGGATGAAGAAAACTCTAACATTACAACTCAGGTTAAGTTTTCTCCAAGAAGGATAGACTTCTCTTTTAATCATTCAAACCAAAGTAGAGTAAAAGCTTTTGCAGATGTTAAAGAAACAAAGTTCTACCAACAAGGTATTGGAGAGATCGAAGAATATAAAAAAACAAAACTCCTTCGAAAAGGAGTTTTGTTTTTTGAATCTTCGAATTTATCGAATCTTAAATGTAATCAAGAAACTTTTGAATAATCAATAGTAATTAAATTCCTAAAGGCTTCATCTACTTCTTCTAGTTCAAATGGATTGTGAACAAAATGAGCATTTAGAATATCTTGAAAATAATACTCCATATGCTTAGATTCATCTTTAGAAAAATATACTATTGGATAGTCTTTTCTCATCAATGATCTAACTGATTTACCAAAATCAAATCCATCAAATGTTTGAAGTTCTAAACTAATCATTAATAAATCAATGGTACTGTCTTTGAGAATTTTCATTGCAGTAAATTCACTTTGACAAACATAGATCTTGCAATCTTTTTTAGCACTTTGTAGATGATGGGCCAATTTTTTAGAATAATTTTTGTCCCCATCCAATAGAAGAATATTCATATTCATCCTCTTGTCTAAAAAGTCCCTGCTTGTTTGTGCATTTACTACTTCCTTTCGGAATTGCTCAATCAACCTTGATTTCTTAAGACTTAGTTCCTTTTGTCTTTTTATAGTCATCACTAATCTCCTTACTATAGACTCCTAAGTTCCTCTGAATATTTTATCAAGAGTTTCTGACTAAATTACACAGGATTGACAAAGAGCCAGAAACCTCTTTAATTTCAGGAGCTTATCAATAGTTATTGCCTACAATTCATTTTCGTACAATTTCTGCTTTTCCTAATAACTGGCAAGCAATTTAGGCATTTGTCCTTAGACTATGCTAATTTATTGCTCATGATGAAAATTATCTTTTTTACTCTCATGCTATGCTTTGGTGTAAATATTCATTCTCAAGAAATACATGTTACTGCTAAAAAAATTGAACATGAAGATAAAGAGTCTGATGAACTTATAAACTCAACTCTCTATGCATTTGAGCTCAAAGAAAATATCTCGATTGATACAGATTCAGTAGGTTTTTCAGGTATCACCCAGGTTGGAATTCGAGGGCTTGGTAAAGGCAGTATCTCAACATTTCTTGATGAAGTTGAGCTCACAGACTCAAGTGATATAAATAGCTCTTCTCAATTACAATATATAAATTTCAATCTTCTTAGAAGTTATTCTCTACAGGATAATGACCTTGGATCTAATTCCTTTAATAATAGTCTCAAACTAAAAACAAAAAGGAAAAATGAATTAAACTTAATGTATGGAAGTGATGACACTTCACTTATTGCTTTAAACTTACAAATGGATAGCTTTATAAATGCCACGCTACATATTTCAAGATTGTTTAGCAAAGGGATCTCAAAAGTAAAAAATCAAGCAAGCAATTTAGAGCCTGAAAAGGATTTCTTTGTAAGTAATAATTTTTTCACAAGGGTAGAAAAGAAGGTCTCTCATTTTACTCCATTCGTTGGTTTTTATATCATTGATGGGAAACAAGATATTGACGGTTTTGACAGTACTACTTTTCTTCCTAAAGACTTAATCAACAATGATACTTCTATATACAAGCATTACATTTTCCTTCTTGGAACTAAATATCAAAAAAGTAAACTACACACTTATAATCTTTTCTATAACATGAATACTCTCAACAGAGTAGAAAATGATTCAAATCGATATGACTATGACTCTTTTTCAAAAAGAATTACTTTTAAACAAAGGCATATCTTTTCTCGTTTTTTTAATTTACGTGTCCTTTCAACATATGAACAAGAAAAAGCATCAATTTTGTCAGATCTATACTTAAGAAATAGATGGTTCATAGGAGTATCTAACAAGCTCGTCTTTCCAAATTTCAAATTAACTCCCTTTCTTAGAGTTTCTTATGAAAAAGAACATTCCTTCCCTTTTGGTATCAATGCTCTCTATAATTGGAATGATTTAATCAGTTCTAACTTGAAGCTTACTCAATCAGAAAAACTTCCTTCTCTTTTTCAGAGATATGATTCATTTTCTGGAAATTCTGACTTGAAAAACGAAAAATTAAAAAAAGTTAGCCTTAAAAATACTTATAAATCTCCCAATTTACTCATCTCTAAAGACTTATTCTTTTATAAAATGAATAATAAAATATCTTATCAAAACAATAGCTACCTAAATATTGCTAAAAGCACTAACTATGGAGTGGAACTCACTTCTAAGCTAGATATTAAAAACATCGTTTTTAATCTGGGATATCGATATTTGAGTGCCACAGATAGTAATAAGAACCAGTTAGCTACGATCCCGAAACACAAAGGCCTTATCTCTATAAGCAAAAAATTGTTTAATATTAATACAACTTTTAAAGCTCAGTATAAATCTAAAACAACGTCTTTTTCTAAAAATATTGTAGATGCCTACGCTTTAATTGATCTTGAGTTTTCATATAAAATAAATCCAAATTTCTTAGCAAGCATCAATTTTCATAATCTATTTGATCATGTATATGAAGATATTGAATATTATCAAACAAGAGGCTTCTCATCTTATGCATCGATTAGTTTTACCCCTTAGCTTTCTTCTGGCCATAATGATCCATTCTATTGTGTACTTGAAGATCATGCCTAGATACTCTTACTCAGATAGAACAACCAAAATCTCTATTGTTGTGAATTCTAAAGCTGCTCTTGAAGAAAAGCCTTTAAGCCCAATTTCTCAGAAAAAAAGAGTTTTTAAAGAGAAGTCTTCTTCCAATGAGAAAATTCAACCATTAAAAAACATAAGCTCTAAAGCGTATTCTCAATATAAAATCTCACCTAAGTATTCTTATCTTTCTAGAGTAAATCAAGAAGAAGGAAAAACTATAGTTCAAGCTTATATAGATAAATCGGGATCTTTAAAATCTTTAAAAATGATAAAAAGCAGTGGATATAAAAGACTTGATGACGAAGCAATTAGATCAATAAAAGAAGCAACTTTTATAGCAGCAAAAAACAATAATATCCCTATTGATGATAAGATTGAAATTACTATTAATTTTAACTTAGTTGATTAATTATTTTTGAAGCTGAACCTTCATTTTTCTTTCAAACTGAATAATGTCTGTAGTTTTGATCCAATCATTCCCTGCTCCTCTACCAACAGGCTCAAAGGCAGAAGTACTAATTCTGTTTTCTCCCTCTAATAAACTTTCATCAATATGAACCTTTATAACTTCTCCTGTAATAAATCTTCCTGAACCAATATGTTCACCATACGATAAAATATCTCTTAATTTACACTCAAATTGTATTGGAGACTCTACTAACCTTCTGGCCTTAATTAAATCTGAATCTATTGCACTTAACCCTGCAAATTGAAATTCATCTTCCCCATATTCAAGCTCAGCTGAGGCTTCATTTACCTTGTGCATATTTGATTCAGTCACAAAATTTACGACAAATTCTTTTTCTCTTTCTATATTTACAACTGTATCTTTTTTCTTTCCCGTACTCGTTCTAATTAAAGGTGAAAAGCCAATAATCATAGGAGTTGCACTCACTGCAGTAAAGAATGAAAAAGGAGCAAGATTATTCGAACCATCTAGATTAAGGGTAGAGATTACAGCTATAGGTCTTGGAAGAATAGAACCTATCAAAAATTTATAATTTTGTTTTAGCTCATCTGTGATTTCAAAAGATTTCAAGACATCCAACTTTTCCAATAATCTTGGTTTTCATATTTTTTAAAAAATTCTGAGCGCTCTAATGGGTATCTAGTATCAACCATCACTGCATATTCATCTGTAAACTCTTTAGCATCAGCTTTTTCAAAAGCATTAGGATGAGGCCCATGATTTATTCCTTGAGGATGAAAAGTAAAAGCTCCAGCATCAACATTATCACGACTAAAAAAATCACCTTCATGATAAAAAAGGACTTCATCAAAATCTATATTTGAGTGATAAAAAGGGACTTTTAATACTCCATGTTCACTACTCTCTAATGGCCTTGCAACAAAAGAACAAATCACAAAGTTTTTGCACACAAAAGTCGTATGCCCTGAAGGAGGTATGTGATAACGGTGAGAATTGATAGGACAAAAATCATAGATTGATAGTCTCCATGGATATAATGAGCCTTTCCAACCTGATACATCTAATGGATTATATGGATACGTCACGTTGGAATACTTACCATTTCTTTTTATCTGAATCGGATATTTATCTGCTTTTTCAGATCCATAAGCAGCTTCAGGAACAAATATTGCTGTTTGATCATAAAGAGCGTTTGGCCCTAACATTCCTCTATCTGGTTGTTCAAACTCAGAAGCAGATTCAATAATTAAAAATTTCGTTATGTTTTCTACATAAAACTTATAAGTAATCCCTCTTGGAAGGATAATATAGTCACCCTTTTTATAATCTATATGCCCATAACTTGTTTCAAATCTCCCTTGACCATCATGAACAAAATACATTTCATCAAAGTCAGCATTCCTTAGAAAACTTACAGGGCTTTTTTCATATGTTCCTATACTCACTTGCACATCTTTATTTAAAAGAACAACTTCACTTTTTTCTTTCACTTCATTTGTTTCGAATAAAGATGGTAAATTTCTTGGTCTTAAGTCACCATCTATTTCAGACCAACTCGTTAAAGGATTTTGATGATATAAATGACTAACACGACCAAAAAAACCTTTCCTTCCATGTTCTTCTTCATAATGACCTTCAGGTATCTTTACATGAGCTTGCTTAGTATAAACACCGCTGGCTTTAAAGTTTTCCATTTAACTTCCTCTGTAGGTAATTTATTTTAATTTTATGAAATTAATAATTGCGGCGATTATAAAGATACAGCCCATCACTAATGCACCCATTGAAAATTCGCCAATAGGATTAACAAACGCTTTATAAATCATAATAAAACCAATAATTGCAGTAAGCACCCAAAATACTTTCCAAAACGGTTTCACAAGTATATTCCATTTTTCCATCACATCTATCCTTTATTAGGCGTACCTATTATATTTTTTAAGGTTCCAAGTTTTTCAATTTCGAATTTAATCAAATCACCTGGTTGAATCCATTTATCTATTTCTAATCCACAGCCAGTACCTACTGTCCCGCTTCCTAGAAAATCTGTTGGTAGAAGATATTCTTCCTTAGAAGCAAACTCTATCATCTCTGCCCAGGTATAATTTCCATCTCCTGATTGGCCTTCACTCCATAACTCATCATTGATAAAGGCTTTCATTGTTAAGTTAGGCTCTGCTCCTATCTCATCAGCTGTTACAATCACCGGTCCTACTACTGAACAAAAATCTTTTCCTTTAGATGGTCCCAATCTAACAGACATTTCTTTTTTCTGAATATCTCTAGCTGAAATATCATTAAAAATTGTAAATCCAAAAATATGTTCTGCTGCCTTTTCTTTGGAAATATTTTTACCCTTTTTCCCTATAATACAACCAAGCTCTAGTTCATAATCAAGTTTTTGTGTATAACTTGGCCAAGGAATTATTTCATCATGACCAATAAAGCCGGTTGTAGGTCCTTTATAATATACAGGCATTTCATACCATGCTTGTGGAACTGGTTCTTTTCTTTTCTCAAACCCTTTCTTTACATGTTTTTCATGAATATAAAAATCTCTATAACAATTAATTGAATCAATTGCTTTCCCAAGAGAAACTGATTTATCGTCTTGAAGGTCAAAAGAGAAATACCCTTTATCTTTTGTATGCAAAATTCCTTTTTGGCTAAGATCTTTAAATAAGTCTAATGACTCTTTTAAAAATCTAATTGCTTGGTCATTATTTTTAATTAATTTAGAAAGTGTATAAGGAGCAACCTGATAGGCCTTATCTGCTGGGTTAAAATAATCTTTAAGTTCGTAATGAGCCTTCCATAACAAGTTCACATCAATAATAGTTGAATCATTAAAGAATAAACCTAACCTATTAAAAGCACCTAATTGTGTTTGTCTTTTATACATGCAAACTTTCATAAAACCCTTCCAAATTTATTATTATATTTTGGTAATACTTTATCCATCGCTTCATAAAAATGCATCATTTCATCATTGGTTCCAATAGAGATTCGTACATATTCAGGCATCTCGTTTGATTTTAGATGTCTAATAATTACACCTTCATTTAATAACGATTCGAACAAATACATACTCGCTTCACTAGAACCTGTTTTAAATGTTACAAAATTTGTAACAGATTCAATTGGTTTAAAGTCATTTATATAAAGATATTTTAATAAATCCTTATAAAGAATTTTATTTTTTCTTAATGTTCTTCTTAAATGAGGTTGATCTTCAAGGGCACCAAGGGCACCAACTTGAGCCAGGGCATTTGGCTCGAAAGGTAACTTTACTTTTGTTAAGTTTTTAATAAAGTTTTCATGAGCAAATCCATATCCACATCTAATTCCTGATAACCCATATGCTTTAGAAAAAGTTCTAAGAGTTATGACATTGTCATATCGATAATCCATTGAATTTGGATAATCATCGCAAGCATCAGCAGCATATTCAAAATACGCTTCATCTAAAATAACAATGCAATGATCAGGCACAAACTCCATTAAATAATCAAAGTCTTTTTTTGTTAAATATGTTCCCGTTGGATTATTAGGATTTGCGATATAGACAGCTTTAGTTTTTTCAGTAATCTGCTTAGCCATTTTTTCAACATCGTATTGATAACTGTCATTTAAAGGAACTGTTTTTATATTTGCCCCAACACCTCGAGCTAGGATGTAAAAACCAATAAAGGTATTTTCACTTGTCACTATTTCATCGCCTGGCTGAATAAAGGCCCTTGCAATATAGGCCATAATACCTTCACTACCATTTCCTAGAATTATATTTTCATTTTTTAAATGAAACATTTCACAGAGTTTCGCCTTAAGGGCGTATGCATGCATATCTGGATATCTATGTAAGTCCCATAACTTTTGAGTCATTGCTCGAATTGCATAAGGTGATGGACCTAATGGATTTTCATTACTTGCAAGTTTTGAGATTTTCTCTAAACCTTTCTCTCTTGCTAATTCTTCAATAGGTTTTCCAGCCTGATAGATTTTTAAATTTTCTATATATTCTGGAACTAGTTTCCTCACAATAACCTTCTTTTCAGTGGATCATTTATCTCTATAATGAGATAATATTGTAATTCATGAGCAGTCATTTAGGCTAGCTCTAGAGCGTTATACAAGGACTTTTATGGAATTATTAAAAGGTAAAAATGCCTTAATTTTAGGTGTAGCAAATGAGAGATCTATTGCTTGGGCAATTGCTAAAAAACTCAAAGAAAATGGTGCTAATATCGCTTTAAGTTATCAAGGAGACGCTCTCAAAAAAAGAGTAGAGCCTCTAGCTCAAGAGCTTGGAGCAGACTTTACTTTCGAATTAGATGTTACAAATGAAACTCAAATGGAAGGGCTAAAAAGTACGATCTTAGATAATTGGCAATCTATCGATGTTATTATCCACTCCTTGGCTTTTGCCAATAGAGAAGATCTTGCCAAACCATTTGTCCAAACAAGTAAGTCTGGTTTCATGAAAGCCATAGAGATTTCAGCATTTTCTCTTGTTGATGTTTCTCATAGACTACAAAGCCTACTCAATGAAAATAGTTCAATCATAACAATGACCTATCATGGATCAACTCAGGTTATTCCTGGTTATAATGTCATGGGAGTTGCAAAAGCAACACTTGAAGCTTCTATGAAGTATTTGGCTTTTGATTTAGGAAAATCAAAAATAAAAGTAAATGCCATTTCTGCAGGCCCGATTAGAACTCTTGCCGCGAGTGGAATTAAAGGATTCAAAGAAAAGTTAAATATTGCAAAAGAAAAAGCCTCTCTCAAAGAAAATGTAACCACTGAAGATGTTGCAAAAACTGCACTATATTTAGCTACCGACTTATCTTCAGGAGTCACTGGGGAAGTGATCTATGTAGATGCCGGTTTATCAATTATTGGTGGCTAGAAATTTATAAGCCAAGCCCTTTTAGGTTCTTCAAGTAACTTGGAGCTAACTTTTTAAACTCTTTAAAAAAACCATTAAATAACTTTGGATAATTATCAATAACCTCTACTTCTGAGTTAACAAGGTGTGAATAAGATTTTCTAGAAACAAGTTTATTTAACTTATTTATTTCTTCTATTGGAACATCTTTAAATTGATTATAAATTAAGGCCATCCTTCTTTTCTCATTTGCTTTCTTTATAAATGGAGCAAATTTTCCTAAAACTCCTGATGTAATCTCTTTTGGCAAAATAGCACTAAAAGCACCCAGGCTTGATGTACTCATTATTTTCTCAAGCATTTCAGATTTTTTTGAGTTTTTTAAGTAATTACTAACTGCGACTTGTTTTTCTTTTGGGAAAGGATTTGAAGTAAAGATACTCCCAAGAACTCCCATTAAAGATTCATCCATTTTTAATGGTTTGTTGTACTTCTTAACTTCAGCTTGAGTCTCGATAATTTCTTGTAGCTCTCGTACTTCAAGTTTTTCTAGATTATTTTGAAAAACGTTTTTTTTATTATTTTGAGTATCAGAGATAAATTGGTTGGTAATTGATTTTAAACTCTCTGGAAAAATACCTATATCTCCAATTTTACTCAAAAAGCTCTTTTGAGATGAATCTGCATATGATGTGTTTTCACTGATAATTTTATTTATTAATGCTTGTTTATTAGCATCAGGCGTAGTTGTACATGAAAATAAAAACATTATAAAAATAAAATTCAAGTAATTCATTTCTTTCCTTTTTTTAATACTGCTTCATAGTATAATAATAGTATGACTGATTATCCATTTGGTTCATTTGGACCTGAACATCTAAAGAAAATTGCCCCTGGTATACATGCATTTAACTCACAGAAATACTGGGAATGTCACGAAGAGCTCGAGGATGTTTGGCTAGAAGACAGAAATGACCCAGCAAGGAATGTTTATTGGGCGATTATTCAAGTAGCAGCTTCAATGGTGCATTTCAGAGAAAATAAAATTATTGGAACCGAAGGTATGCTTAATAAAGCTAAAAATAAATTTAAACGATGTAGAGAACAACAATTTATTCTCACTGATCAGGTTTTTGATTACTTGGATTGGATTGAGTTAGAAGATTTAGTCACAAGTATTCCAAATAAAGAAACAAAGCTAGAAGATTATAAAGTAATTTTTGATTTTAGATTTAAAAACTTCCCATATAAAAAAGGCCAAGAATAATCTTGGCCTTGATTTAAAGGTTCTCTTTTTTACAAGATATCAATTTCTAATAGCCCATACATCCCTTGAGAAATATACGCTTTTTTCTTATTTTTATTTAAAGTGACATTTTGAAAACCAAATACATACTCAATATTGCCATCTTTTTTATTTTTATCATAACTACTTTCAATTTTTAACTTTTCAATTTCATCAGATTTAGCTGGTATTTTATACATAGAAACTAATTTTTTATTTTTAGTTAAAAAGTATAATTCTTTGTCCTTTACAAAAGTTTTAACTAAATAAGAACCCGCTGTTTCTCTTTTGTATCGAGGTCTAGAGATAATTTCACCTCTTTTTGTAATTTCCCATAGATCTAATCTTCCTTCAGCAGAAGAATGTGTTAAGTACTTTCCTTCATCATACTTATTAGCAACAATCGTTTTCTCAACGAAGTCAATAAGTGTTGCTTTCTTTTTTCCCATTTTTAACGAATATGTTTTAGAATCTCTTCCATAATATGGTCTCCCTATACGGCGCCCCATTGGTCTAGATTCGTAACTATATGGAAAGAAATAGTGACTTTGTCCACTAGTAAGCATGAAGTTATTGCCCATATCTACAGGTTGACCAGGAATATTTATTGCTTCATTGCTACAAACTAAAGAAGTTCCAGAAAGCTTCATTTCTTTAATAAATCCAAAATCATATAAAGATCTATGAGTTTTCTCTTCTTTAGAAGTTGCAATATCTACTCTTGCACTATTATGAACAAATAGTTTTCCTACAACAGTATAATAACTCGCTCCATTACCTTCTTTAGTAAACTCAACACAACCCTTATCAAGAGATAACTTGCTCAACTCTCCATTTTCTTCAACATAAAAGTTGTTCTTATTGTAAACTCTGAAGACCACTTTATTTTTCAATTCGTAAGCATTTATAGAAAACCATCCTTGCTCCATTTGATTTTCAGTGAAACTAATTTCATTACCTTTACTTACTTTCATCTTTTTGTAATCAAATTCAACATAGTTAATAGACTTAACCATTTCTCTTTCATAACCATGTTTAGTAGCTTTTTTAATAGTTTTAGCTAAAATCATTTTTAATTTTCCAGATGTACTCTTAGTCCATTTAACTTTTCCTTCAATTTTCTCAGTTCTTAAGATTTCATGTTTTTCGGCATCAGAGTTATTAAGTCTAACCTTTCTAAACTCTACCCCTTTTTCAGTTTGTATAACTTGAAGACCTGTTGAATTTGAAAGAACTTTAAAATCAATAATGTTTCGCGCTAATTCAAGGACACTTAAAGTATTTAAAAATCCAGATCTATTTTTATTATTAGAAAAAGTTACAAGTTCTTTATCTGAAAAGGCATTGATTTTATTGATTTCAACATTAGAGAAAACTCTTTTTAACCATGAACTCTCTCCTTGCATTTTTGCTCCAGCAGATAATTCTTTTTTCGCTAAATCAACTTTTACTAATTGAGCTCCTGACTTACTTCTATAAGAATTCTTCTCTCTAAAAGAGACAGGGAAAAGTATTTCAAAACTAGAGTCTGTTTTAGGTATTATTTCAAAGTTTTTATCTTCACCGTTTAATCTTGCCCAAACTTTCTCATCATCTAAAACTAAAGTATCAACTTCTTTATGCTTGATTCCTTTTTTGGTCTTAACTATCTCAAAGATTTTAGCCTGAGGATATCTAGTATTATCCTCTCCTGTTCCTGGAACAATCCAACCTAAACCAATAATAAAATCTTTATTTTTGTATTTAACAGGGAAAGACTTTGATATCCATCCATCAAAATGAAGTCTTCCAAGATAATTGAAACCATTTTCAAGATTTGATAAATCAACTAAATCAAATGGATCGATATTATTTGCAGGTACCCAAAAAGTATAGAGCAAATTTCCTGAAACTCTTACGTCTTGCAAACTAGCATTTAGCCCTTGAGTATCTTTTAAAATTAATCTCTTTTTCTCACTTGATTCCAAAATTATTTCTGATTTACTAACTTTGAAGGCTTCAATAGCAATTTTAGCTAAATCGTTTCTACTCTTTCTATAATTTGAAACTGTAACAATATGATCATTATGCATGAACATTTGAGATCTCTCTGAGATTCGTCCCTTTATTTGCATTGTTTGAACTTTAGAAATTTTTCCACTCTCACTAGAGATATCAAAAAGATCAACAAACCCTTTATTCATTGACCAATTACCTCTTGAGCTTAAAACATAGTAGTTGTCTCCACTCTTGAAAACATTCATCTTTCCAATGTACATATCTTTAGAATGTAATTGCTTTTGATCAATTCTTTTCATTTTTGATTTTTGAATTTTTAAAGAAGTAATTTGAGCTTTTCTTTCTGATGAAGAATAATTTTCTGTAACTGTATAAAGAACATCTCCCACTAATCTTGAAGATTCTAAATACCCTCCAACTGTGTTCTCACTTACTAGTTTAAGATCAGCTGTATTAGAAACATCTATCTGGTAAATATTAGTAATATAGTTTGATCCCATATAAGATCGATCACTACTCCATTCTGAGTTTACCACTAAAACCATTTCTTGATCTTTCAAATAATACATTTCACTATTATAGTTATTATAGATTGGTAATCTTGATTTTACTTTTGGTAGCTCTGGCCCATCCTCAAATGAAATGACTTGAAAGCCTCTATAGGTATTTAGTAAAAATAATTCCTTATGCCCTTTCGCTCCTACTTTAAATACATCTGATTCTTGTATTTCCCTGCTACTTCCAACTTCTGTTGTTTTACCAGATCTTGCTCTACTGTTATAACGACCTCCTCTGTAAGAATAGGCTTTCTTTGCAAATTGGGTTTGTCCCCGGTAAGTCTTCGTTATTTTTTCTAAAAACTCTTTTGTTAATTGCTCTTTTTTTGGAAGATATGAGCTTACACTTTGCCCATAACTTAAAATTGCCGATAATAATAAAATCCACTTCATAATTTCCCCTTTGTTTAATTCATTTAGAAATTTAATTCTAATAACTCACACGAAATGTAATGGTGCGATCAGGACTAAGCAAGGTGAAAATCCTCACATTCTACACTTTTTTTTCTCCATACTTCCACCGGCCTAAAACGAACTAAAATCTTTTCAGAGTCGAAAGGATCAAAACAATACTACTTTCTAGATTTTTCTCTAAAAACAGTGCCAAAATTTCCAAAAATCTTACATTTTTGTATAATAGTTATCAATGTTAACTCTCAAACTATTTTTTCAATCTCTTAAATATCTCTTTTCAGATAAGGTCTTATTTATTTTAACAATCATTCCAGTCCTTTTTGGCTTAGCCCTCTATGGAAGTGGGTTCTATTATATTATGGGTTTCATATCTGCTTTTAAGTTTGGATGGCTTGGAAACTTCTTTGGTCTAAACTCATGGTTTATTTCAATTTTTACATGGATAATTAAACTCGTATTTGGAGTTCTTTCATATTTTCTAGTTAATTGGACTTTTGTACTCTTTGTCTCTCTTATTGGATGTATTTTTAATGAATATATTAGTGAAAGAATTGAAAAACTTGCAAATAATCAACCTGTAGCTCCTTTAAAAAATGTATTCACTAAAATGAAGACTCAAGTCATGTTTATCTTATTGAATGAAGCAAAAAAGCTTTTATTCATTCTCTTATTCACAGTTCTAGCCTTTATTCTTGGTTATATTTTCGCTCCGCTTTCATTTCTCATCTCGTTTATTCTAGTTGCAATCCAGTTTGTAGATTACACCTGGTACAGGAAGAGTCTTACCTTCTCAAAGTGCATAGAAGATATAAAAAAGAATCTAGTTCATTATAGTTTGTCTGGTGCGTTATATTTTTTATTAATTAGTATTCCCATCATTAATTTGTTTGTTCCAGCCATAGCTACCGGCCATTACAGCTTATATTTTAATTTCCATAGGAAAGCCTAAACTCCATAACTCTACGCACAATCATTTTTTAGCAATGAAGAAATTTCATTATATATTTCTTTATATTATTTTAATGATACAGGTACACTAATCATTAAATTTTCTTAGGGGGAAAAATGAAATATTTAGTTAAAATTTTAAGTCTACTGGCCCTTATGCTTAGTTGTTCAAAGCCTATGAATGCTCGACTTGACGTAAGTTATACAGGTAAGCCATTACTTAACGCTAAAAAAACTCAAATAGTTAATGAACAAGGTTCAACTTCAAATAGCGGGAACGGAACTTCTACGTCGGGAAGTAATAATGGAGATTCAGGAAATGATGAACCGACCAAAGATGAAAGTGATCAAGAGACAGATGATTGGTTCAATGCTTCTCATCTTGATGGAACAGGTGGCATTGGAGTAAACAGAGCAATTGAACTTTTAGGAACTCCATCAAAAGAAGTCATTGTTGCTGTCATTGATTCAGGAGTAGATGTTAATCATGAAGACCTTAAAGGAAAGATCTGGATTAATAAAAATGAAATCCCTGGAGATGGAATTGATAACGATAACAACGGTTATATTGATGATATCGCTGGTTGGAATTTTTTAGGAGTAAAAGAAGGGAACGCAACTTTTAATGTAACCAATATTCAAGATGCAATTTTAATGACTCGAGGTGCTGATAAATTTCAGATTAATGCTGAAAACCTTGAAGTTGCTAGAGAAATGGCAAGACTTAGAGATCAAGTTGAAATTCAAGGAAAGCCACTTTCTGAATCTGATCAAAAATATTATAAAAAATTAGGATTATATAAAAAGTCTGAACTCGCTTCCTTAAATGAATATATAGTCAATTATAAATGTGAAACAGATAATCCTTCACCTTCTTGCCCTGCAGTTTATGCTTATATTAAAGTTCAAAAAGAACAATATCTAAATGAAACTTTTAAAAACCCACTAAGAGAACAAGTTAATAAAGAAAAAACTCAATATGGAAAAGGTTATGGGAACAACGATGTACAAGGTCCAGATGCTAGTCATGGGACTCATGTTGCAGGAATTATCGCCGCTTTAAGAGATAATGATAAAGGTATTAACGGTGTTGCGAGTAATGTAAAAATCATGAGTTTAAGAGCTGTTCCGGATGGAGATGAGTACGATGAAGATGTTGCGAACTCTATTAAATATGCTGTTGACAACGGTGCAAGTGTCATCAATATGAGTTTTGGTAAAGCATTCTCGGCAAACGAGTCCTTAGTTCATAAAGCTATTAGATATGCTCAGAAAAAGGGTGTCTTACTTGTTCATGCTGCCGGAAATGATGGAAAAGAGATTAATCAAGATAATAACTTTCCTAATAAAAAACTTTTAATTAAAAAAGCTAATAATTACTTAAGTGTTGGAGCAAGTACTAAAGCTGTTGATTACGTTCAAAGAACTTTATCTGATGGAGAAGTAATTTCTGGTTTAGTCGCAAACTTTTCTAATTATAGCCACGAATATGTAGATATCTTTGCTCCTGGTTTTAAAATAGGATCTACTGTTCCAGGCAATCAATATGACGCCTATAGTGGAACTTCAATGGCAGCTCCAGTTGCAGCAGGTGCTGCGGCTTTTTTAATGTCACACTTTCCTGATCTAGATGCTAAAAGTGTAAAAGATGTTTTAATGAAAACTTCAAGACAATATAACGGACTTCAAATTATCAATCCAGTTGAAGAGCTTTTCAGTCAACTTTCTCAATCTGGTGGAGTAGTAGACTTAGAAGCAGCTGTAGAGTCGTTACTTAATCAATAAATTCTTACCTGACCCTCACACTCTAAAAAGTGAGGGTCATTTCATTTTTTTCTTTATCGATTATAATATTTAAATGAAGTTTCTTTTATTTTTTCTCTCATTAAATTCTTTAGCGATTATAGAGACCAACTCTTATGCTCCTATCTTTGATCAACTTGACGAAGTTTTAAAAAAAACATCTCCCGATAAAGTGTTATTTGTCACAGATCTTGATAATACAATTTTAGCAACAAGTTCTGATGTTGCTTCTGATCAATGGGTTTCTTATCAAGCAGAACTAATAAAAAATAAATCTACATCCTCTCTAAAACTCTTTAATGATTTTCCTACACTCTTAGAGGCTTGGCATAGTGTAATGGGCCTTCAAAAAATGCGAAAGACTGAAGATTACATCCCAGAAAAAATAAAGTCCTTACAAAATCGTGGTGTAGAAACAATGATTCTGACTTCTAGAGGTCACGTTATAAGAGATGCAACGATGAGAGAATTAGGAGAGCATAACTTTGATTTTGATAAAAAGCCTTTTACTCAAACCTTTAGAGCAACTCTAGATAATACTGAAAGAACTGTCGACTTCAAAAATGGTATAGCAATGACTGAGGGAGCTCATAAAGGAAATGCCTTGGAGTTTATTTTAAAAAGACTTAACAAAAGCTATGATGTCATCTTTTTTGTCGATGATCATAAAAAGCATACTCTTAGAGTAGAAGAAGTCTTCTCTAAAAAGTCCAAAGTTTATAGTTATAGATATGGAAAAGAAGATGCGAACGTAAATGCTTATAGAAATAGTTTAAATAGAATCTCAAAATCTAATAAGTCTTTGTTAGAGCAATACTTAACAAATTGTTCTAGGCACCTTTAGTAATTTATTAAATCTTTTAGCTTCTGATAAACATCATCTGTCTGTGGTAGAATGACTTCTTCTAGTGCTGGACAATATGCAACATGCGTATCCTTAGAGGCTATTCTCATAGGTGGAGCATCTAAGTATTCGAAAGCATTTTCATTAATCAATGCCATAACTTCTCCTGCAAACCCTGAAGTTTTATGTTCCTCATGACACACTAGTAATCTATTCGTTTTTTGTACTGAGTTAATAACTGATTCAATATCAAATGGAACTAAGGTTCTAGCATCAATAACTTCAATGCTTTTCCCTGTTTCTTCTTCAACTTTCTTAGCTGCATCTATTGATTTTTGAACTAAAGCTCCCCAACAAACAATAGTCGCATCAGCTCCTTCTTTAGCAATTCTTGCCTTACCAAAAGGGATCATATAATCATCTCCTGGATCAGCACATCTATTATATCCTTGATAATATAAATGTTTGTGCTCTAAGAATAGAACAGGATCATCACAACGTATCGCTGTTCTTAAAAGACCTGCTGCATCTTGTGCTGTCGATGGAAATACAACTCTAATTCCTGGAATATGTGTAAAAAGAGATTCTCCTGATTGAGAATGATAGATTGATCCACCTTTTAAGTATCCACCAATAGGAACTCTGACAACCATAGGACAAGTATAATCTCCACCACTTCTGTAACGAGTCGTAGCCATTTCATTTTTTAACTGCATATATGCAGTCCAAATATAATCAAAAAATTGTATTTCAACGACTGGCTTTAAACCACGCATTGCCATTCCAATAGCTCGTCCAATAATATTGGCTTCAGCTAAAGGAGAATTAAAAACTTGATTCTCTCTACCTAACTCAACAGCTTGTCTTTGGCAGCCACTTGTAATTTTAAAAACTCCACCTTTTCCTGAAAGGTTCTCATCTTCTAGTTTATGAAGTTCAGAAAAGTCAGCAACGTCCTCTCCAAACATTCTAATATTTGGGTTTTTCTTCACTTCAGATTTTAAAACTCTATTAATAGTCCCGGCCATTGGAACGTCACTTTTCCCTGAAAAGTTTGGCTCTGTAGAAAACTCATCAGAGCCAGGATCAACCTCCTCTGAATAAAGATGATCTGCATAAGTCTCAACTTCAGGCCAAGGTGTTTTGATGGCCTCTTTCATGGCCTCCCTAACTTCTTTTTCTATGTCATCAACAATAGCATCAATTTCTTTTTTGCTAAAAACTTTGGATTCAACCAAAAACTTAGGATAAGAACTAAATACATCTAACTCTTTTTCATCAGCAAGTTCTTTAGCCGTTCTATAATACCTATGATCATCAGACAAAGAATGAGAATATGGTCTAGTACAACTTGCATGAACAAGTGCTGGTCCTTTTCCACTTCTAATATGTTTTGCAGCTTCTTGTACTGTCTCATAACTTTCGATAGGACAATTCCCATCACAAGTGAATACTTTTAAACCTGGAAAGTTTTTAAGTGTTTTTGAAATAGATCCTTCAGGAGTCTGTACACTCACAGGAACAGAAATAGCAAATCCATTATCTTCAACAACAAACATCACAGGTAATTTATTCACTGAAGCCGTAGTTAAGCTTTCCCAAAACTCACCTTGAGATGTCGTCCCATCTCCACATGATACGTAAACTACTTCATTTTTGTTAAAGTCTATATCTTTGAGCTTGTTGTTTTGTGCGTAAATACCAGCTTCAGCTAATCCACATGCTTGTAAAAACTGAGTCCCAGTACATGATGATTTGTTAACAATGTTTAGTTTTTTATTTCCCCAGTGAGCAGGCATCTGTCTTCCATAAGAAGCAGTGTCTCCAATATTTCCATTGGCCTGACATAACATTTCATAGGGAGTTACACCTAGTCCGAGACAAAGAGCACGATCTCTATAGTAACAAAGAAAATAATCGTAAGCAGGTTTTAAAACAGATGAAACCGCTGTCAAAATTCCTTCATGACCAGCACCAGAGATTTGAAAAAATGCTTTAGATTGCTTCTTCATATTTATTTCAGCATCATCTAACTTTCTAGAAATAACTATATTTTCAAGCATGCTTAAAAGATCTACTTTTGTAAGATTATGCTTTTTAATAATTTCAATTTTTTTCTTATAAGACTTTGATAAGTTCTTACCTGATATAACAAGAGATTTCTGAGCTGACATTTTATGACCTTTGTTTTAGTAAAAACACATTACCAAAAACAATTCATTTAGTCACTAATAGCTTTCTTACTTCATTTTCTTGAATTTGATATCTATAGCATATTTATCGTATCCGTCTTCTGTGGCGATGCTATATAGTTCAGATCTAGAAATTTTCTTTTTTCTTATATTTGCCCAAAATTCTTTAGCTGTAGCATTATCTTTTGCATTAATCTTCTCTAAACAGTCCTTCAATCTAAATAGTTTAAACATTTCAGCATCAACTATTTTCTCCTCACCTTTTGTAAATTCTATTCTTCTAAAAATGTTAAATTCTTTTAAAGCAGGTGCATCGGAAACTAACTCATCATCTTGGTATTTTTCTCCAAAGCTTATTGTTGATCCTTTATACTTTTTTAAAATTTTCATTTTTATTTTCTTTGGAATCTCTGTTGTTTCAATTTTCTTAGAACAAAGATATCTAGTTTGAACTTTTAGTTTACAAATATAACCGTTTTCTATTAATTCTTCTTTCTTTTCTCTATCAACAGCTCTTCTTATATCAACTACTTTATATGATTTCTTAAGGCTTATTTGTGCACCATCAAATTTATAAGTACTAGAAAGTACACTTGTTGCCATTAATGTAATTATTAGAATATATTTCACTTTTTCTCCTTGAATTTTTTATAATTTAACATAATTCATCATTAAATTTAAGTGATTTATCTTTAAGAGCAAGAATTCTTAAGTTATTATGACAATATTGGAGCCAACTAACTTTTTTTTATTTTGGATGATATTATCAATTTTCTTCTTTATTTTAGAAGTCTTGATCCCTTACAAATTTTGTTTCTATTTAGGAGCTTCTTCCTTACTTCTATCTTTGATGTCTTACCTTGGAAAAGCAGGAAGTATCATCCAATCTAGCTTCCTCTTAGTTTTTCTAGGTTGCTTTTTCTTATGGATTTTCCAAGACGGAAAAAAATCCAACTAAGCTTTACTTACAAGTACTAGACTTTGTTTTTAAAATTGCTTCTATCTCAACTCTTCTATTTATTTCTTCTGCTTCAGAAGTTCCGGAGTTATCTATTAGCATTGATTCTCCCCTTCCTCTAAAGAATACTTTCTCTTTAGGTATTCCTCTACTTACTAATAGTTGAGAAACAGATATTGCACGCTTTTTAGATAATCCCATATTATAACTTTCTTCGCCTGGTGAACTTGTATGCCCAGTTACATATATTTTTTCAATATCATCTAGATTGTCTTTTATTCTGCTTGTAATAAACTCTAGTTGTTCAGGAGAAATTATTAAACCAACATCGTGAGGGAACCTTACAACAAAAGTATTCATTGAATCAAAAACATAACCATCTTGACACTCTTGATCTAAGTTCATTTGAACGCCTGTGTCTTCTTCTAAATCAACAACGTTTCTTGGCCTGATTGTTCTTGTTTTTGTAACTCTTTTAGTTTTCATCCTAATTGGTTTTATAGCTTCTCTTTTTTCACTCCAAACTCGTGGTGTAAACTTTATCCCAGCACTTGCTCGCATTGAGTTTCCATCTCCTCCAACTCCAATTCCTACTCCAGCAAACCCAGCAATTCTTCTAGCAATCCCAAAGCTTGTCCCTACATAAAGGTCATTCTTATTAAAGTTACTCGACCAATCACGCATTACTTCAGCATTAACTCCCCATCTTTGAGTGATTGGAACATAAGCACCTATTCCTGTTAAAAACTTTTTGCTTCCATCTAGTTCTCTAAATACTGCATCGGGAGAATTTTTATATCCAACGTTTACAACTAAGTTCATGAAATCAAAAAAGTGTTCATAAATACCCATAACTCCAAATCCAAGTTTTCCGTCTCCAAGAGGGTTCATCATGACTATATTAGCAGGTGAGTTCGTTGCCGAAACATCAATAGATGCTTCAGAACCAGAACCTGCTGTTGGTAGAGTTACAATTGGCATCACTGCAGCAGCAAATCTTTCTTTAGATAAAAATCGCCAAGTTAATTTTAAATCTGTATCACCAATTCCGGACTTTGACTCATCAAGATCATCTTTAAATATTGAATAATACGAAGTTGCTCCCAACATTAAATTTCTTAACAAGTAGGCAGAAATTCCAAAGTGCACAGTCTTCATATCTTTAATAACAGGTCTAAACTCGTCCACAAGATCCGCATCGTCTAGAGTTAAAGGCTCTGCAATATAACTAGCACCTAAAACGAAAGCTAAGTCATAATCATTAAAAACATGACTGTTTTTAACTCTAGCATCTTCAAGCATTTCATAAGTAAGAGTATTACTTCTTTGGAACTGTTGGATGTTTATAGCAAGTGCATGAGCACTAATGAGAAAAAGCGTAAAAAACTTCATGATGAATCCTTTACGCTTAAGTATATTGAAAAAAGATGAAACAATACAATTTAGAAGTACTAAATTATATCTATTTTATTCTACCCTTTTCCCTTGTCCATATAAAATATGGTGATATCGACTAGTTGCCCCTCTAGATTTATGTAACTTTTTAGGACCCGAATAAAAGACCTCTAATTTCTTTTCAGAGTTCTCTTTCTTTCTGCTGGCTACTTTTCTAGACCTTTTACCGTCTTCGTCTAAGAATTCTGAATTATCTGAGACTGGTTGTATTTTTTCCACATTACTATCATCAATAACCACATAATCATGATCAGATGAGGCTATTCCTCTACTGCCCTGATATCTTGATAACTCTTTTGCACTCAAAAATTTATTTTCTTTATTTAATGAGCGCATTTTCTTTGTAGAAAAACTCTCGTAGACAATTTTTTCTGAGTTTCCACCTTCTGCAAAAATGACTGTCTTTTCTTTTTGAAAATAGGGATGTTTCTCTGGGATTTGATCTCCCACCTTATATCCTCTGGATGCACAACCGAGCATCATAAAGATTACACCTATACTATAAATTTTTTTCATAAAACACTCCTTAAACATGTCTTATGAAACTAATCGGATATTGATTTTAAAACTTTACTAAAAAGATAAGTTATTTTTATACCTTAATAATCTTCTGGAACTACCTCTTCAAAGGCATCTTCTAATTCTTCATTCGTATTTTTATAAATAACTTCAGACTCTTCTTTCATTTCTTCAATTTTAGCTGGAGCAAACTTTTCATATTTTGTTTTTTTAACAACCTCTCCCTCTACAAATTCGATAGGAGCAGCAACCTCTTCGATCACCTCAATTTTAGCTTCTTTAGTTGTTTTGTTATCAGGATCTTCGTAAGGAATAAGCTCTGTTTCATAACTCTCAACTGTTTCCCCTATAGGGACTGTCTCGTATTTTGCATATTCGCTATCTTGATCTAGCTTAGGCTGTTCTTCGATGACAATCTCTCGTTCTTTCTTTTCATAAGAGTCACATGGCTTATTTCTATAATACTCTGGATAATAGCCTAGATGTTCTTTGTGATAGCAGCCATAGTAACCACTCATATCAGTATAATCTTCTTGCTTATCCCTCTCTTGGGAAGAACATGCTATTAAAAAAACTAAAGCCATATATCTCATATAATCTCCGATATCCTTATTTAATCATTAAATTAGCACTTATTTCAACCTTTAAAGTATAATAATGTTGTAATTTTCCAGCAAAAATGTCCGATTAACTTTTCAAGGAAAGTGTCCTGTCTGCAAATCTCATTTAAGCTGCTTGTTGAACCTCTTCTTTTATTTTATCTTTTTTCTTTTTAAAGATCTCAACACTGACTATTTTTCCCATTATATCAAACTTCATTTCTTGATGAATATTAGTACTGATATTCATTTTTCTAAATCTCCAGTCTTTATTTCCTTTTATGATGTATGTTGATCCTTGATAGGAAAAAGTATTACCCGATGTAATCTTCCTATGCTCTCTTTTACACAAGATTAAATCTAGGTTCATCCAGTCTGATAATTTCTGATATGAGTTTTCTTTTTCCCTGGCTTTGATTGTGAATTTCTTATTAAATTTAGGGATAAATATTTCATTTAAATACTTATTGGCCTCTGGGATTGTTTTTATGTCTAATAAACTAAGTTCTGCTATTAGTCTATCTTGTAGAGTTCTAAATAACCTCTCAACTCTACCTTTTGCTTGAGCTGAAGTTGCTATAAGTAGTTTAGAGTTAAGCTCTTTAAGGGCCCTTTTTATTTGAGTATCCCAATCTTTTTCAAGCTTCCCATAGATAGCCGCTTCATCAACATAGAAAGATTCAGGTATTCCATATTTTCTTACAATCCCTTTAATTACCTCCATCGAGTGAAAGGAGGTCTCTCCAATAAAAAACTCTGCTCCTAGTATTTTTCCGGTTGCATCATCTATTCCAGCAATTAAATCCGATTTAAAGTTTCCAAACCAGAGATGTTCTGAACCATCAAATTGAACCATCATTCCTTCTTTGGGTAATCTTGCTCTTGTACTAAACTTTCTTTTTGATCTTCTTTTTTTCTGCTTTATAAGATTTCTTTTATTGGCATTACGATACAAAGTAGAATAGTTGATTTTTATATTCTCTTGTTCTTCTAAGAATTCTTGAAAATGGGCAAGGTTGAAGTCATGATATTTCCCTCTAAGGAGTGACATAATTTGATCAATTAAATCCTCTGAAGTCTTATTCCAAGGTGTTCTTCCTGTATTGCCATGAATAACACCAAGTTCTGCTTTTTCTTTAACTTTTTTAACTATCCTTTGAGTTTGCCTGTAGGATTTATCAAGAAGAGTAGAGAGTTCAGTGATGCTGAGTTTTCCTTCCAATACATTCATTGTTAATCGGTAAGTTTTTAATTCTTTTTTACTCATAATTATTCCATCCATGGATTCTCCTTAAGTTGTAATAACTTTAGGATTACTTGATTAAATCAATTAGGACACTATCGCTGAAGAATTAAGACCGGACATTTTTGCTGGAAAATTACATAAAGTATAATAATGTTAAAGAAAGCTATGTTCTTAACCGATATAATTACTAGAGATATGAAATTTAAACTATTTGTCTTATTCTTATTCATTCCTATTCTAAGCCATGGAGCTATAGAGCATTGTATAAACTCAAAGTTTAAAGAATTAGTAGAAGAAAATGCTCAAAAAAAAATTGATCATATTCATTTAAAAAAAATTGCTACTAAGGTATGTAATTCTATAAATACTGAAAAAATCGTTAAAATTAAAAGTAATTCATCTACCCCTAACTCAAGAGTTTTAAAAAGTGCTGCTAGCAGCCTAAAATCTCAGTGCATAAAAAGAAGGCTCCTCCAGCTTGGTGTTCAACATTACAAGGGAGACTTCAATAAAATCACTGAATTAAAAAATATCGCGACAGCAGATTGTTTTAATGTCAGCTCTACGAATATATATAATTCAAATAGAACGTCATCAAACTCTAGAGATCTTTCAAATATGAACTTTAAGGTTTGCGTAAAGCAAAGAATCTATGAATTAGGTGGCATGACTAGCGACAGAGATTTTAACAATCAAATAAAAGATCAAGCCACAAGAGAATGTTTATAAATCATAATTTGGAGAAGAAATGAAATTTTTAACTATTGTACTATTAGTCCCTACTTTTTTATTTGCCAATATTTCACAATGTATTAAGTCCAAAATGTATGAATTAGGAGCAACCTCATATAAAGGAAACTCTCAAAAATTGTCACAATTAAAAAACACAGCAACTGCGAGCTGCCTTAATATTAGAAGCTCTGCTTCTGTTAGCTCTGAAAATATTCAAGTTCAACCTACTGTTGAACTAGAACAACCTTATCAACCATCTGCTCCTGTTCAACAAAGCGATGGGACTTTCATGGATTATTCTAATGACACTCCTCAGTTAAATGGAGAATGGAATGACAGGATCACTAATAAGGGAAGTCAAAAGCCTAGGACGAAAAGATCGAACTTAATTAACAATAAAGATGTAAGAGGTCATTCTCGAGGGATATCAAGTGTGGATGAAAATTTCTCAAGTTGTGTTAAACAGACTTCTTATTCTTTAGGAGCAAAAGCAGGAATGTCTTCATACAGACTAAATGAAATTAAAAATCAAGCAACACAACGATGCTTAGATTAAAAATTTTTATATTTCTTATAAGCTTCAATGTTTTAACTCAAGAGTTTAATACTCAAAATATTTCTCACGAATATTTAGTTAAATCTCATGATTCACTACTGGCTAAAGCTCTTAAAAACAAGCTACTTGTTAAAGATTCAATGAGAAGCACTACTGAAGGTTATTCCTATTATAGATATAGAATTACTGATAGTTTTTTAAATAAATTAAAAAAGAACTACTCAACTTTAGTTTGTAATAACTCTTCTTCTTATTACGATCTCTTTCATGACTCTATTGATTCACATATTCTAAAAAAAGGATTTAACTTTTTTGAAAAGGATAAAAGTCCATTTCTCTTAGCTAATATTGTTGGGCCTATTACTAAAAAATCATTGATTACTTCACAGAAAGATACTTCTCTGAAGAGGCTCTTTGATAGAGAGTTAAATGCAACCTTCCAATTCCCCGGGATTTATTTTAAAAGCGAAGGAAGGAAAATATTCTCTACAAAAAAAAGAGAAAAAATATTTAAAGATGAGATCAGCAAGAAACTTTTAATAGAATACGTTAGGGCCATTCACATCCTTACTGTTTTCAATGATGAAATAAGCTCACAAGACAATAATATTTCATGTGGAATTTCTGGAAACATCGAATCTAACAAGTCAAACCTTGAAAACATGAATCTTCAACAACCAAAAAATTTAAAAACTTCAGAAAAATAAATTCTTCATCTCTTTTGATTTCTTTAAAATGCAAAATAGATAAAAGGTTTTCCAGAGCCTGCTCCAACATAGAATAGAAAAAGATAAAGAATTGGAAGAAAAATTAACACTAAAAAATATGAAGAGGTGTACACCAGTTTATTCTTCATTATCACTTTCGTGAAAAATTCAAGGTATTCCCTTGAGTAAGGACATATTATTTTATAAAAAACTAATACCATTAGAAAAATAAAAAAATTAATATCATTAGAAATTTTGGGAATCGATTCGACACTAAAAACTAATTTAAAAACTTTCACAGTGTCACTGAACGTGAAACATCTAAATACTATAAAAGAAAAATAACATAGTATAAAGACAACTAATCTATTAACAATTCGAAATCCTGTTTTTAAGTTTATAATCTTTCCTATGATTATATACATCGCATGAATAGCACCAAATAGAATATAATTTGCCCCGTTCCCATGCCACGCTCCAGATAGTAAAAATATCATAAAGAGAACGATTGTTTTTCTTTTTCCAATTGATATATGGCTTGTCAAATTTGAACCCAGAAATGGTTTATACATATAATTTTTAAAGAAAGTATGTAAGGTGATATGCCAACGTCTCCAAAATTCGGCAATAGATTCTGATTTTAAAGGATCAGTAAAATTTTCAGGAAGTTGAATATTTATTAACAGTGCGATACCTATTGCCATATCTGCGTAAGCACTAAAGTCAAAATAGAGCTGTAAACTATATCCAACTGTTGAAACAATTGCTGATAGCTCTGAAGATTCGGGAGATAAAAAGAATGGATCAATGTATTTACCAATATTATCAGCAATTACCACTTTCTTAATTGCTCCTATCGTAAAGATCAATATCCCTCTAAAGAAATTAAAAGAATTAAATTTAAATTTTTCTCCAACCGAAGTTATTTGTGACAATAAATCACTTTTCCTACAAATAGGCCCAGCTATCATCTGAGGAAAAAAAGTGAAATAATTTAAATAGTCTAAGATATTTACTTTTTTATCTTCTCTCTTGTAATCAATGACAAATGAGATCATTTGAAGAGTGATAAAACTTAGACCCATTGGAGCAGCAGCTGTCTCAAATAAGAATAATTTTACTGGAACAAGATCTATAACAATAGTTTGATACTTAAAAAATATTAGGAAAAAGACATTGAACAAAACACTTACTCCTTTTGGAGTATTCAAGCGATAATATAAAAAATTTAAGATGAGAAAAGGTAATAAGAAGTGAGTTAACACCTGAGTATCAAATGCAAGATAAAAGATAAGAGAAAAAAGAAAGAGACTTAACTTTTGTAATTTTTCATGCAGATAAAATACTGATAAAAAAAGTGGAAGGAAGATAAAGATGAAGAAACTATCAGAAAAAATCATAACTCTACCTGCTCTAAATAAAACAAGTATTCACAACTTTTCTTATCATTCTCATTACAACTTCTTTTTAGTAGTTCTCTAAACTCTTCACGAGAGTTATCTTCGCTAAGTTTATATAATGAATAGTACCTACATAGTGATAATAATTTATAATTATTGCATACATCCATTAAAAAATCATCATCAATCTCTATATTTTCATCATAAAGAAGGTAGCAAGATAATCTATTATATTTCTTTGAACCCGATGAGCACAAACTATAGTTTAACTTGAGTGCCTCAAGTGGTTGCACATCTTTAATTAAATTTGAGTACATCAAACAATTTTTTTGCTCTTCTTCACTTAAAGGCAAAGCGCATTCTTCTTTATTCTCTACTTCGCTCTTACACTCTTCTCCTTCAAACAGACATTCTCTTTCCTCTATTGAAAGCTCCAATGTTTCTTTACATGTCCAAAACTTTCTATTCCAAGACTCCCATTCGTTTCTTTCAGGCCATTTATCGTACTTTTGACACAAGATATCTTCGTTGTATTTTTGTATGCTTAAAAAACTTAAAAAAATGAGTGGTAATAAAACTATTAATTTGGACATTTCTTAAAAACTTTTTCTAGGTATTGTTTAACTTGTTTTGTTCCTTTTATTCCACCTTTCATATTGGTATGATGTGCATCTGCAAAAAACTCTTTTGTAAAAACCTGAGGTTTCTCTAGGAAGTAAACATTGTCATGTTTTGAACTCTTCTCACTTAATAAATCATAAAAACTTTTTAGATGTTGAAGGTAATATGTATTATAAATGTTTCCAGTACTTTGAGCTTTTTCTATTAATAAGACGCACTTGGCTTTATTTGATAATTTGTCTATTAGTTTTGAATATATCTTTTCTGAATAACTAGAAGGAATAAAAAGGCTTTCTCCTGCATTTGAAGATTTCATTTCTTCAAATGTTTGTTGATCTAATTGATCTAAAGAGTTTCTTGCTAAAAGATCTTTTTCATATCTCTTTTTAAATTCACTTCTAAGATGAACAGTATGTCCTAAAAACGGTCTCAGGTTTTCAATTGAAATCAAATGCAAAAAGCTAAATTCAGGAAGGTAATGCTTAATTATATCTTTTGAAGCAAAAATATAACTAAGTTTTGAAAGAAAAAAACCCATACTTTCTTTTACTAATTTAGATGAGTTTTTCATTTTTAAAACTTCAGGTAAAATATAAAAAAAATAATCAGTACCTGAAGGCAGTGAATTAGGATTAATAGTATCAGAGTAAGAATTATTAGTATTATGGTTTAAATTCACTTCATCAAAAGAAAGAATAATTTTATTAATTTTTCCATCAGGTATTTTAGAGATAAAACTCATAATACTAATAGGAGAAATACCTTGGATAGCTAAGTTGACCCATGATTTACCAAGCTCTCTAGGTATAAATGATGGCCCTGCACTTGAATCTCCCATTATTATATTTTGATTTTTCTTTAAGTTTTTTAAACTTTTCTCTACAAAAGACCAGTTTGAAACAGCACCACTATAAGCTAGTGTATATCTCGGGAGATGTTTTTCTATATAACTTAAGTATAACTTTGTTGAGAGAGCTAAAGTTAAGATAATTATAAAAAACATAAATCTATTCTTCATCAGCTTTTTTACTCCCACTAAATAATAGTTCTAAAAAAAAAGAGATGCCAGAAAAAAGGCAAAAAAAAACCTAGACCGAAGGCCTAGGTTTTTAATTTTACTTAATTGATTCTTTAAACAATTTCATAACAGTCATAAGAAGCAGAGAAGAATTAATTGCTTGGATAAAACTTAAACTTAAATAACGCTGATGTTTTAT
>CALHLC010000008.1 GCA_938034385.1 uncultured Bacteriovoracaceae bacterium | reverse complement strand
AATCTTCATTAATTAAAACTTCTCCGCCTGCTTCAGTAATAGCTGCCGTTACTAGTCCTTTGACTTTAGTTCCGACATCATCAGTAGAAGATGGCTTTAAAACAAATGCTGTTTCATATATCATATTTGCACTCCTGGTCTGTGGCCCATGACACCTATTGTCACAAGCGAGTTATTGAATTTATGTGACTCTAGCTTATTGCCCTTCGATAGTAAACTTTATGAAGCTATGACCTCAAAATATTAAGTTAAGATATTAAAATATAAGAATAGGCTATTGAGCTGCATCCCATGCCGTACAAAACGAAGCAGGAGCTCCACTAGCACACCTTAGCTTAGGAAAATCACTCGTCCTATGCTCCCAAATATTTGAAAAATCCCAATTAGGGATAATCCCTGTCTGGAAGTTTGAGACAGGAGCTGATAATCCACCGTTACTGCCATCACAAGGGGTTGACCCGGTACAGGTTGCGGTTGAACTATAAAAGGTATTAGACAATATCATTGTCGAAGCGGCTGGTTTACCGCCAACTAAATAATCTGCAGCCGTTGAGAAGTTTTTAAGATTTGAAATAAAAAATGAATCGTTAACATTGTGTTGAGCAGCATACAACTCTCTTCCCAAATAAGCTCCACCGTGAAAAGCTAAAGACTGTCCATCCAATTCGCTCAAACTAGAATAAACATTCTCAATGGTTGTGTTAGCATATGATGTACGTCCAATGAACCCACCTAAGCTCACGTAGAGATTTCCATTATTAAAAACACTTGTTGATAAATTCATAGTTGAATAACTATCCTTGATATCAAAGTTAGAGGTAGCTCCCGGTCCATAAAGAGAACCAATAAATCCTCCAAAATGATTATTAATCGGATTATCAGTTAAGAAACTTGCGCTTCCTGTAGAGAATGACTTTCGTATTTTTATTAATGCATTATTGGCTGAATCTATCAGTGCAATAAACCCTCCAATTGAATATGGAGCTTGTAGGTTTGCAACATCAGCAAACGAGTCCGATATTTCCATCGTAATATAATTTATATCCATTCTACCAATAAATCCACCTGCTCTTAAATTAGTAATTGAACCTTCAATTGTCTTAACAGAATTAGCTTTAACAAATGAATTTGAAATATTTACTTGATGCTCTATTGTAGACGCTGTTACATAACCTATAAGTCCACCAGTATAAGATCCACCAACCACGCTACTTCCTTGATATGAACTATCTGAAATACTAATACCTGCTCGAGCATATCCTATAAGTCCACCAAAATTAGTTTTCGTTTCCAAACTATCATCATATGTAACATTTCCAAAAGAATGTGAATTCTTTATCTGTGACTGTAGGTATGCATACCCAACAAGTCCACCACAAGAACCATTAAAACAATTGACATTACCATTAGAACTTGATGAATCAATTAGTGAAGCCCTGGTATATCCTACCAACCCACCTACATATGTATCTCCTGTAACAGTTGCAAAGCTAGAAGAGTTTTTTAGTTCAGCAAAGTTAGCCATCATTCCAATCGCTCCTCCGCAATAGGCCCCATCATTTAAAGGACTTCTACATTCAATATTTCCCCCTGGACTAACAGAGACATTAAAAGTTTCTATATAGTCAGTAGAATCTAATCCACCTAAGTACCCTAGAGCTCCACCTACATGAGAGACCTTAGAAGAATCAGCATTAATATTCCCCGAAAAGCTGATATTTTTAATTTGCGACTTCCCTGAACCACCAAGGCTTGAAGCATGCCCAATTATTCCTCCAATATGTGAACCAACACCTGTTAACCCATTATAAGTAATAGTAGCAGAACTAGAAATAGAATCGATAAGCCCATTTGGATTCTTAAACCTTACTCTCCCTATAACTCCTCCAAGGTATGATGAATCAGAAGTAACTGTACCGGTGATAATAATATTTTTAATATTCAGCTCAGTTGTATTAAGATAGCCAAATACTCCTCCTACATATCCAGTAAACCCTCCATTGGCCCTAAAGGTACTTAAGATATCAGCATGAACAGTAATTTGTTCGGCATTCAGCACTCCTGTTGTATTTCCTATTAATGCAGCGACATGATTTTTATCAGACGTTACTTTAGAAGTCCCTGATATCGTAATATTATTTAAAGTTGCCCCAGTAGATTTTTCAATTAATGAGCAAGCTGATTTTCCAGTACAATTTATTTCTAAATTTTCAAATTCAATATTCTTAAGAGATCCCATCTTTTCGATATTGCCAATGAACCCATTTAAACTCTTAAAATTACTAATTTTCTTTCCATTTCCATTAATCTCTCCACTGAATTTAGCAATACTGCTAGGGTTTGTTTGACTAGAAAAATCAAGGTTATCACATAAGATAAAAAACTTATCTCTGTTAGCATTTGAATTTAAAAAATTTAGATACATTCCCATATTACCAATTTCAAATGCTGTACTAGGAGAAGTTCCGTCTCCTGCAGATGTATGACTGGTAATTCCAGTATAATCCTCAGTACATTGAGCAGAAGGGATGTACGCAATAAAAGTTGTAAAAGGTAAATTATCTCCATCAACACTTGGGTCAATTTCATCTTGAGAACTTGAAAAGACCAAGTCAGTTCTTAATCCTCCCAAGGTAACCCCGGAATCAACGTTACATGTAAGTGTCAAAACCTCATCCCTAGCATGATTTAAGCTCGATAGATTCCACGTAGAAGTACTATTATTAAAAGATCCAAATGTATGAGTTTGCGAGACAAAAGATGTTCCAGCAGGGCAGTTAATATTTATTGCTACATTATTTGCTTTATGTGGACCAAGGTTCCTTACATTTAAAGAATAAATAATATCTTCTCCTTCAATATAAGATTCTTTGTTTTTTGAAGCCGTATATAAAAGATTTGCTGTACCAGTACTTGGTGCTGGTACTATAAAATTTCCTAACGGATCAACTCCCTCATTAGAAGTCCCAGGATATTGTCCCATACAATAAATTTTTCCGTTAATCAGCAAACCGCATGTATCATAAGCAAAAGCTTGAAAGGCAATGAAGACATTTCCTAAACTTGGCATAAACTGAACAGGAGATAAACTCTTATCAGATGTCAAACTACCCAGTTGACCATTAATAGGACCGCTAGTTGCTAAGTGAATGCTATGATTTGATCCCCAACACCAAATAGTTTTATCTTCAAGTAAAGCACAGGAGTGATCTCGACCTAGTTCTAAGTTAATTGCATTATTTATACCCGGAACCTGAATCGCAGCACTTAAAGAATCAACTAAAGTACCATTACCCAACTGACCGATAAAGTTCTGCCCAACACACCAAACGGTACCATCTTCTTTCAATGCACAAGTATGATTTTGACCAGATCTTATTTTTTTAATACTTGAAAGGGGAACCCCTAAAGAATCAACCAACGGAGTTGGAATATCAGTATCACTACCACCAGGCCCTTTTCCAAACCCCCAACATGAAACTGTTTTATCACTTTTTAAAACACAAACTGCTCTTGTCGTTGCCCAAGATTCAATTGATATTGCTTCAACATTCGAAACGCCAGGGACATGTTGATAGATATGACTTGTTGTAGTAGAGCCAGTACCAAGACCTAGTTGCCCATAAGTATTTCTTCCAGAACAATAAAGTTTTCCATCTTTATCAGCATAACAATGAGTTGACCCTGCACAAACAACACTTTTTGCATTCTTTACAAAATTTCCAGGAACTGGGTTATTTGGATCCAAAGCAGCTTGAGGAGTTTTAAACTTACCTACAGCTCCAATTCCTAGTTCACCATATAGATTTTCTCCCCAAGACCATAATTCTCCATTATCTAAAATAACACACGCCTCAGTGTGGTCTCCAGAAAAATACTCAACTCTTCTATTAACTCCATCCCATCCTTGCCCTATTCCTGATACTTCTTGAGGAAAGTTGTATCCATCTTGTGATAATGAAGAGCCTGTTCCTGAGCTACCTGAAGAGTCTTTTCCCCAACCATAAAGTGTCCCATCGGTAGAAATTGCAAAAGCATTTGACTCAGAAGCAACAATATATTCAACTGCTTTTGGTAGATTCATTTCTGTAGGGTATCGACTTGTACCAGGTCCACCTGTATGTCCCCCCCAGCAATATACTTTATTCTCAAATGATTTAAAACATAAACCACCTGTCCCATCTTCAGAGTACCACCCATTAAATGGTCCAAATACTCGTGATGCTATATCATCTAAGACTTCTACTTCTTCTAAGTCTTCACCTGTTTCACTTAAAAAAGAAGTTACTGCTGTTAGTTTAGGATCTAAGTTACTTCCATCAAAAGAAACTTCCATTGGACAACTGATTTCTTTATTCACACAGCTACAAGTCACTTGCGCTGGATCCATCCCACTATCAGCACTAATAATTACATTATCAATTCCATTTGGAGAACAAGTTCCTTCCAACTTCATTGTTAAAACAGGTGGGTAGAACTCTGGAACAAGCATATTAACAATAACATTTGGTAGCGCAGTATCTCTATCTTCAATATCTTGTCCATACGGATCAATTAAAGTTGAGCGACATTGTGCTGGAAAGTTTAAAATTTCAACACCACTTGCAACATAGCTTCCATTTTCACATGTTGCAATGACAGAGGAATCTCCATCACATTGAACCCTAATTTCTGAATTATCAGGAAAGCAATCTCCTGAAATATCGTTAGGACCAATTTCTGAATTGTCTAGATTCATATCAATATTAGGAGCAAGAAGACCTACTGCTATATTTGTTTTCTTTTGAATACAGCCCCCCAATAATAAGGAGACCAACAAATAAGTCTTTAATACATACCAAATTTTTAACATCTAATTTAATAATAGCATATACTGATTTTTTTCATTTCATTTATACAAAAACCAATAATTCAAAGTACTTCTCTTCAAATTATCTCTAAGAAAAAAAACATCTTTTATAAACTTTGCCTTTAAATATTGTCATATTTACATATCTCTAAATTTGAACTTTTATCATTTTTTTATGAATGACAATAATTAATTGATGAGGATAGATTTTGCTTTCTTAAAAATTCCAAATGGATAATTGGGATTATATCTTAATAGCAAAAACTTTATTTATTCCTAATATTCATTAGAAAAAATCTCATACTGCTCAACATGATAATTATTATCAGCTCGAATATTTAGAGATTTTTGAAATGTTTCTTCGACATATTCAGGGATCGCAAATTCTGATCCACTTAATTTCAAAGAAACTTCAGGATGAGCAAAAACTTGAATCTTATTTTTACCAGGCTTTTGAACTGTTTTCATGATTTCACGGATAATTTCCAGGCAAACTGTCATGACAGACTTTACTTTCCCTGTTCCTTCACAATAGGGACATTGTTCACACATCGTTCGAATCAAGGTATCCCTCGTTCGCTTTCTCGTCATTTCAACAAGACCTAATTCTGAAATAGGAAGCACCTTAGTCTTAGATCTATCTTTTTTAAGAGCTGCTAATAATGTTTGATAAACACTTTCTCTATGTTCTAACTTTTCCATATCGATAAAATCAATGATGATTAGCCCACCACAATTTCTTAGTCTCAATTGATAAGCGATCTCTTTTACAGCTTCAAGGTTGGTTTTAAGAATTGTATCTTCTAAACTTTTCTTTCCAACAAAGCGTCCTGTATTCACATCTACTGAAACAAGTGCTTCTGTTTGATCAATGTTTAATGATCCTCCAGATTTTAAAAAGACTTTATCACTAAGTCCTCGCTCTATTTCTAGATCAACTCCGTAATGATCAAAGATTGGTTTCTCGTCTGAATAAAGATTTACCTTCCCTTTCATTTCAGGAAGATATTTCACAATGAATTTTTCAACTTGTTTTTGAGTTGATTTATTATCAACGATAATTGAATCAACATCGTCTCCAGTGATATCTCTTAAACATCTTTGAAGAAAACTTAAATCTGTGTGAATTTGAGAAGGAACTTTAGCTTTTTGAAGCTTTTTTTGGATATCCTTCCACGTCTTTACTAAAATATTATAATCAGCTTTAAGAGTTTTATAAGACTGCCCTTCAGCAACAGTCCTAGCAATCATCCCTTTACCTTCTTGCTTAATGGAATCAAGAATTTCCTTAAGCCGAGTTCGCTCTTCTTCTTTTTCTATTCTTCTGGAGACTCCAGCATGTTCTATAAAGGGCATGAAAACAATATGGCGACCAGCAAGAGTGATATGCCTTGTAACTCTTGGTCCCTTAGTTGAGATTGGCTCTTTAGCAACTTGAACTAAAACCGTATCACCTTCTTTTAAAACGTCTTGAATTTTCACATTTGGTCTAAACTTAAGATCAACTGTTTCAGATAAAGTACTCATTTCATCATGAATAATTTTACCTGGTTTAGATTCAAGTTCAGCTTGATACTCACGAACTTTTTCAGCGATCTCTCTTTGCTCTTCAAGAGTTGGGAGATAAGCATCATCAATATATAAAAAAGCGGCCCTATCTGTTCCAATATCCACAAAGGCTGATTGCATTCCTGGTAGAACCCTAACGACCTTACCTTGATAGATATTTCCAACTAAAGGATAATTCTTTAAGTTATGTCCTTTGAACCTATCAATATGAAGTTCAAGGATTTCATCATTTTCTAGTAGAGCAACTCTACATTCATTATAAGTTTCATTAATAATCAGTTCTTTAGGCATGTAGGAACTATAAAGGATACTGCGGCGGAACACAATCTATTCAAGATATTAGGAGCCTATCTAAAAGGTCTATATTTAGCAGGGTTAGATTAAGATTCCTGCAATGGTAGCTGTCATTAAGCAAGCCAGAGTTCCACCTAATAAGGACTTCATTCCAAGTTTAGAGAGATCTTTAGTCCTACCCGGAGCCATCGTTCCTATCCCGCCAATTTGAATAGCGATAGAGCTAAAGTTAGCAAAGCCACAAAGTGCATAAGTAGAAATAGTAACTGATCTATCTGATAAAGTTCCAAGCATTCCTTTTAAATCAAGATAAGCTACGAACTCATTGAGAACTAATTTTTTAGCTAATAAAATTCCAACTTGGGTACACTCATGCCAAGGAACTCCCATAATAAAAGCCACTGGTGCAAAAAGATAACCCATAATTAATTCAAAGCTAAGAGTTGGGTATCCAACTAGCCCGCCAAGAAATCCAATCAAGCCGTTAAATAAAGCAATCAAGGCAACAAACGCTAGTAACATTGCTCCAACATTTAAAGCAAGTTTTAAACCTTCTCCGGCTCCACTTGCAGCAGCGTCAACTACGTTTACAGTATTTTTTTCAAACTCAACATCAACTGATCCTGCCGTTTTTGAAATTTCAGTTTCTGGAACTAAAAGTTTAGCGCACACCAAAGCAGCAGGAGCTGACATAACAGAGGCTGCTAATAAGTGACCAGCATCAATTCCAAACCCAACATAAGCAGCTAAAACTCCTCCAGCAACTGTGGCCATTCCACCTGTCATTAAGGCCATGAGTTCTGAGTTTGTCATATCATCGATATAAGGTTTTACAGTTAAAGGTGCTTCAGTTTGTCCTGCAAAAATATTTGCAGCAGCACTTAAAGACTCAGCTCCTGAAGTTCCCATCACTTTCATCATGATCATTGCACAACCTTTTACAATTTTTTGCATGATCCCCAAGTGATAAAGAATACTCATAAGCGTAGACATAAAAATAATTGTCGGTAAAACCATGATCGCAAAAGAAAAACCTATTTTTTCTGTATTGTGTAACCCACCAAAAATAAACTTTGATCCTTCATCTGTGTAATTTAGAATCGCTTGAAAAAAGTCTTTTGCTCCATCAAAAAATGAGCGACCAAAAGGTGTTTTTAAAATAAGTAAAGCAAGTAGAAATTGAGCAATAACACCTGATATAACAAGTCTCCAATTAATCTTTTTCCTATCACTACTGAAGATAAAAGCTATTAAGAGAAATATTAAGAGACCACCAAATGATATAAATTTTTCCATGTAAGATTCTTATTATGTTTATGGGAAGCTTTCAAGGATTAAATTAAATGACTTTGAGATCTTACTGCGGTATATTAAGCTTTTAGCTTTTAAGGATAGACTGATGAAAAAACTTACGGCCTATCAAATTATTGATGCCAAAAAGCACCACAAAGAACTCTCTTTTGACGAAATTAAATGGTTTGTCGAGGGAGCTGTATCTGGAACAATTCCTAAATACCAATTATCCGCTTTATTGATGGCCATTTACCTTAATGGGATGACTACAAAAGAAACTGCAGCACTTACCAAAGTGATGCTAGAAAGTGGTGAGCAATTAAAATTTAAAGGTGCTCATTATGTCGATAAACATTCTACTGGAGGAATAGGAGATAAAGCTTCTTTTATTCTAGGTCCAATTGCTGCAGCTTGCGGAGTGAAGGTTCCCATGATTGCTGGAAGAGGATTAGGTCACACTGGTGGAACTATAGATAAGGTTGAGTCTATAGATGGCTTTAAAACAAATTTAAGTTCGAAAAGATTTAAAGAAGTTTTAGCAAAGTACAATTTCGTTTTAAATGGGCAAACTTCAAAAATTGCTCCTGCTGATGGTTTAATTTATTCTGTTCGAGATGTTACAGCGACTATTGAATCAGTACCATTAATCACAGCTTCTATTATGAGTAAAAAGTTAGCTGAAGGTGCTAATGGAATTGTGATGGATATTAAAACAGGTTCTGGTTCTTTTATGAAGACTCCTAAGAGAGCAAAAGAACTCGCTGTTTCAATTTTAAACACTGCTAAACAATTTAAAAAAGGGGCCAGTGCTCTTTTAACTGATATGAGCCAACCTTTAGGAAATGCTGTTGGGAATTCATTAGAAATAATTGAATCCGTTGAAACCCTAAAAGGACAAGGTCCTAAAGATTTAACCAAACTAAGTATTGAACTTGCAGCTCATATGGTTTTACTTGCTAAAAAAGCGAAAACGATAGAAGACGCGAGGTCGAAATGCCTTAAAGTTATTGAAAATGGAAAGGCCTATGAAGTATTTGAAAAAGTAATTTTAGCTCAAGGTGGAAAATTAAAATCACTAAATAATCAAAAGGTAGCAAAACAGGCGACTATCGTTAAGGCTAAGAAGTCAGGTTATCTTAAGGATTTTAAAAATGCCCAGATAGGCTTAAAACTAGTCGATCTTGGTGGAGGCCGAAAAATTGTAGGCGAAAAAATTGATCATAGTGTTGGATTTATCTTTCATCATAAGATTGGAGATAAGATCAAAAAAGGTTCTCCTCTTGTAACTATTTATCATCATAAAAAGCAAGCTAGTCTTGTGAAGAAAATCTCTACAGAATTTAGTAATTCAATAATTACGATTAGCTCTAGTGTGATAAAAAAACCAAGACTCATTTCTAAGGTTATTGTGTAATGAATTATTCTGAACAATTAGAAGCTGCGGCTACTTACTTAAAAAAACAATTAAATGATAATAGTATTGAAAGCCCTCATACTCTAGTCGTCCTAGGTTCAGGGTTAGGCCCTTTTGCAGATACTTTTTCAGATTCATTGAAAATTACTTGCGAATCTATTCCACATTTTAAATCACCCGGTGTTTCCGGTCATGCTGGAGCGATAGTATTTGCAAAGACTGAAAATGGAACCATCGCGTTTCAACAAGGTCGACTTCATTTTTATGAAGGCCATAGTGATGATGAAGTAAACTTCCCACTTAGAGCTCTTAGAAAGCTAGGTTGTAAAAACCTTATCGTGACCAATGCTGCTGGATCTTTAAATCCCAATTTCAATCCCGGTGATTTAATTCTCATTCAAGATCATATTAATCATTGTGGGAGAAATCCTTTAATAGGCCCCAATAAAGATGATATAGGTCCAAGGTTTCCAGACATGTCTGAAGTTTATCCTAAATCTATGCGAGAGAATTTATTGGCTGTTGCTAGAGAGTTAGGTATAGAAATAAAGCCTGGAACATATTTTCACGTTAGTGGACCTAGCTATGAAACTCCGGCCGAGATAAAAATGTTTCGGGCCATGGGTGGAGATATGATAGGAATGAGCACTGTTCCTGAAGTAATCGCTGCAAAGCATGCTGGATATAATATTCTTGGAGTATCATGTATAACAAACTATGGAGCCGGAATAGTTGATCAGGTTTTAAAACATGAAGATGTAAAGCATGAAGCTAATAAGGCAATGAACAAATTCACAAAACTAATTGGAACTTATCTTCAAAGGCATAATTAATTCATGAGTGTTGACTCAAGAAAATTAATCTCTGATTTAAACTTCTGTTGTATTGACTTAGAAACCACTGGTGGAAGTCATGATAAAGATAAAATATTTGAGATTGGTCTAGTTAAAATTAGAAACTTAGAAATCAGTGAGTCTAAAGAGTTTTTTATAAATCCAGAAATTCGTATCCCTATTTATGTTCAAAAATTAACATCTGTAAAACAAGCTGATCTTCAAGATAGTCCAACTATCGAGAATGTGATTGATCAAATTTTAGAATTTATTGGCGATGATATATTAGTTGCACATAACGCAGCTTTTGATGTCCCATTTTTCAATAGTGTTCTCAAAAGGTTGAATCGACCTCTACTAGAAAACAAATCAATTTGTACCAATATCATGACTAAACACATGCTTCCTGAAATTCAAAAATCTAACCTTACATATTTATCTGAGTTATTTAAGATTGACTTTGAAGATGCTCACAGGGCCTTATCTGACTCTATTTTAACAGCTAAGATTTTCATTAAGTTTTTAGAGCTTTTCATCAAGAAAGATATTAAAAAAGTGAATAGTTTATACTATCCCAAAAATAAATTTGAGCTAGATAGATATCACTTAAGCTCTTCAGATAAGGACAAGATTTCAGAAAAACTAGGACTCATCTCACAAAGTAAATTTAATTATTGCTTATTCTTTAAAAGCAAGCAGGGTGCCTTACAAAATGTAGTCCCTTACAATGTAGATTTATTTTCTATGGATGAATTAAAATCAATGTTAGATCAAGACTTTGAAAGACTCACTATTCAAATGACTTCATCTTTAACTCATAGTCTCATAATTTATAAAGATTATTTTTTAAATATTGAAGAAGACAAAAGAAGCGATTTCTTTAAAATACTTGAAGAAAAAATAGGATCAAATTTATCAGGAGAGCAAAACTCCTATAAATTTATTATTCTTCCTCACTTAGTAGATAACCATTTTTATATTCTTGATTTTAAAAACCCTTCCCTTAAGAGACCTCAAATATTTATTTCTCCAAGCCAGATAAAGAAATCTTTTAATTTCATGAATAAGAAAAAGAGAAAATCTGAAAAATACAACTCTACATTACAAGAGATTGATTTATTAATTCACAAGCATATCTTGAATCACAAAGAGAGATTCCTTCTCATTTCATCTAAAAAGATCCCAAGTAACTTTCCACAATATTCTAAACGCTTACAAGACTTCCTGGCAGCTCAAGAAAAGACTAATTATCCAGATTTTCACTTGTAAAGACTATCTTTTCATCCTCTAGATCTAAGTTTAACTTTTCTTGCTCTAATAAATGAAAGAAAAATGGTGAAAGTAATAACTCATCATAAATATTTTTGCTTAAACTTTCCGAAGTAGAAAAATACATTGCCTGATTACTTTTAGTGAAAGTAATTGAAACCAAGTTGATCGTTTTCCCGCTAACAAGTTTTTTTCTTAAAATCATATTAAGAATATTAGAGAACATAATATATAAAATCATCGTCCAAACCGATTGGTTCTTAATTTTTTCTTGTTTGATATCATTCATTTCAAATTTGAAAATAATATTATTCTCTACTAAACGTGTTCTAAGTAGTGTTCCCGCTTGGTGGACAGACTCCACAAGACTACTTTCTTCTTCATCTTCTATGACCTTCCTGGAAAAACCTAAAAATGTTTTAATCAAAGCACTGCATCTCTTTGCACTTTTTTTCACTTCTTCTAATAACTCTCTCTCATCTTTATTTTCTTTAGGAGAAAGTGAAAGGAGTACTTCAGCACCAGATAAAACACCTCCTATCGGATTATTTAATTCATGTGCAATAGAGGAGGTAATAATCCCTAATTCATCAGAATTAATATATTTATCTGAAAAGCTAATTTCTTTTAAAAATATAATAAGAGAGAACTTCGCTCCCTCTAGAGCAATCTCTTCTCTTTTAATAGTATAAAGAAAATTTGAATTTTCGATCTTTTGCCCATTACTAAATTTTAACGTTTCAGTACTTAAAAGGTTCATATCTCTAAATGGCTTATTGTGGATAATTAAGTCATCAAAAGAATTAAAAAGGGCCAAAGGCACCGAAGACTCATTCAAGAAGTCTTCCAATAGCGATTTTCCTTGCCCAAAGTGATGTATCTTATTCAAATCATCTCTAAGCCCCAGATAAAGTAAATATTTTAGAATAAACAATTTTTCATTTTCTATTTTCAATAAAGAAAACTTGCCTGAAAATTTCAAATGATCTTGAATAAGACTTCCATTCTTATCAACTTTTGCAAGGGAATGTTTCACAAAATATTCAAAAGGATGATCTTGTCCATTATAAACCAAGATATTATTATAAAACTCACCTAACTCTTTTAAATGCTCCTCTTCTACTTTGAACTCACTATCAAGAACACTTTGAAAAACATCCGAACATTTGTTCAGAAAAAGAGCAAATCCTTCTTCAAGTTCTTCTTCTAAAAGAGTTAACTTATTAAGGTATCTAAGATTAAAACTTAAAGTACCTTCGTCATCTTTTTTTATAATCGAAAATCGATCAATCTCTTCTCCAACACTTTCATCTAAATAGACACTAAAATATATTTGAGTTGAAGACTTAAACTTTTTATTTATCGCTTGATGAAACTCGGGATACTTATCAATTGAATAAACTCTAGTTTCTAGAAAGTTCATTGATATTTTTTATGTTTTGAAAATGCTTTTCACTCTCTTTTATTAAGCTAAAACCATTTACTTGGTGACCATTTATAATAACTCCCCAGTGTAAATGAGGTGCCGTAACTCGCCCTGTTGCCCCCGAAAGACCAACTATATGACCTTGATCTACTAATTGTCCTTCATCTACAAAAGTTCTTTTTAAATGACCATAGAGTGTAAACACTCTATTTCCATGATCAACTATAACTGTCTTTCCTGAGTAGAAGAGATCAGCTGCAAAAACAACTCTTCCTTTATTAGAGACAGGAATTTTTTTTCCAAAACCTGTTCTAAAGTCAATGCCTAAATGTTGAGTTTTATGATGTTTGTTGAAAACTCTTTTCTTTCCATAAGAACTTGTTACTTTAGTATTCAAAGGCCTTTTAAAGGCCGAAGAAAAAATAAATTCCCCTTCTGAGGTTTGATAAATATCTTCTAAGATTTGCTTCTGCGTATTCACAACTTTTTGATCTGACTTGCTTAGTTTTACTCTTTTAGGCTTTACGGTCAGCTTTTCAGACTTGTAATTGTAGGGTTTCACTGTTGCGTTTAGAGTAAAGTTATATTTCTGTCCATTTTCTTTTAACAAAGAGCACGAAAACATTTTTCTTTCACTAAAATAACTCTCAGCAAGGTAGCCCCAAAACTCATTTTTTGAACTGGAAACAAAGACAGCACTTCCATCACACATTAAGTAAGACCCCATTTCTACTTCTTCATCAATGGAATATTGGAAAAACTTCACAAATCCTGGATGAATTTCTAAAGATCTCGAATTGGGAAACACCAGAATTGAAGAAAATAAAAATAAAAACTTAAGCATTAATACAGTCCTTTTGATCCATCATGGAAGTGAACTTCTAAGTCACCTTTCTTACTTATTTTATCAAATTCTTTTAAACTACCAATCACTTTCTTCTTATTTTTTATATAGCTATACCCTCTTTTCATGACATTTTGCGGGTTTATGGCCTTTAATAGCCCTTCAAGTTTCGAAATTTGAGCATTGAACTTTTGTACATAGAGATTGGAGAACATCTTTAAAGAGTTTCTAGCATCTTCCAGCCTCATTAAGTGAGTATAAATATCAAGCCTATCAATAGATCTCCTTGGCGAGCAATTCTCAACACGCCTCTTTAAGGAGTTAAAACTTTCAAAGATCTTATTAAATAAGTTACTTGGTCTATATTTTTCAAGGCTTATCTTTTTTTCAAATAAAAACCTGTCTTTATAAACCATTAATTTTTTTCTTGTATTGGCATACCTATCAATAATTTTAGCTTGGCTATTACTTAAATATTCAGCTGCAGCAGAAGGAGTTTCCACTCTTAGGTCTGCTGCAAAGTCTGAAAGAGTATTATCTCTTTCATGACCGATTCCTGTAAGTACTGGTATTTTAAAGTCTGCAATCTTTCGAACCAATGACTCATCATTGAAGCACCACAAGTCTTCTAGGCTTCCACCTCCTCGAGTTAGTACTAAGAGATCAATATCTCCTCTATCTTCAATTTTACTCATTGCTTCAATAATTAACGGAGCTGCTTTCTCCCCTTGTACTAAACTTGGGATTATTAACATATCGTAAAAAAAACAGTTTCTTTTCATAATTTTAATAAAATCTTGAAGCCCTGCTGCTGATGGTGATGAAATAATGGCAATTTTTTTTATATTGGGGGGAATCGTCTTCTTAATAGACACATCAAAAATCCCTTCTTTTGAAAGCTTTAGTTTAAGCTTTTCAAATTTTTCTTTTAAATGTCCTTTCTTATTAAGAGGTCGGATATTTTTAGCAATTATTTGTACATTAGATCTTTTATTATAAAGAGTAACTTTTCCTCTAACTTCTACTAAGTCTCCATCTTTTAACTTTGTAAGTTCAGTATTGTTTTGAGCGTCAAATTTAAAAAGTGCCCCATTTAAAATAGAATCATCATCTTTTAAAGAGAAGTAATAATGTCCTGCTTGAGATCGAATAAAACTGCTTAATTCACCAGTGATCTTTACGTTAGAAAAGCTTGTTTCAATATGAAATTTTAACTCTTGATATAGCTGACTGACACTTAAACTCTCATCCATACGAAACTATAGCTTAATCTATTTTATTTTTTAAGAGATTTTAAATGTTTTACAGCTAAATCAATTTGATTATCATGTAAGTAGTTTCTTTTTCTTGATGGCATCGCTTTCAAAGTTTTATCAGGAGTTATTCCTAGTTTATCAATTTTTCTCTTTTGAGGTGTTAAATATTCAGAAATTGTAAGTTTTATAGCCACATCATTTCCAACAGGAGTAATACTTTGAACAGTCCCCTTCCCATAACTCTGGGTTCCCATTATCGTTCCTCTTTTATAATCTTGAATGGCTCCAGCTACAATCTCTGAAGCAGAAGCACTTCCATCATCTAAAAGGACAACTAAAGGGGTTTTTAGGTCTTTCTTCACTGTCTTTTTTACATATCTAATATCTTTAACATTTGGATCCCTGGACTCAGTAGAAACAACAACTCCCTTCTCAAGAAATAAGGATGCAACCCCTACGGCTTCATCTAATAATCCTCCTGGATTTCCTCGCAGATCTAGAACAAAACCATTGAAATCGACATTCATGTTCTTTCTCATTTGATCAATTGCTTTCTTTACATATCTTGTTGAATCTTTTTGAAACTGTACAAGTCTAATAACACCATACGACCCATCTACCAACCTATACTTTACTGGATCTATTTTGATTATCTTTCTAATGATATCGAAGTGAACTAATTTTTTTTGATTATTTCTTCTTACTCCTAAGTGAAGCTTCTCTCCAATTTTTCCTTTCATGAGATCTACGGCCTTATCAAGGCTATATCCAACTACATTTTGATGATTAATTTCAATAATTAAATCACCAGTTTGGATTCCTGCTTCGTAAGCTGGAGTATCTTCTATTGCTGTAATTATAGATAAGATTCCCTTTTCAAAGGAAACTTCTATTCCTATCCCGCCAAATTCTCCCTCTGTATCATCTTTCATCTTTTTAAAAAGATTTTTATCTAAAAAAGTAGAATGTGGATCCAAAGAACTAAGCATTCCCTTAAGACTTCCTTCTATCAACTTATCAAAATCTACTTCCTTGTAATAATTCTTTTCAATTAAATAAATCACTTTATTAAATAAATCTAAGCTTTTAAACTTACTGTTTTTATTTTTCTTAGAGTATGAATTACTGATCGCAAACACACTCAGAATTAAAGCTATAACCGTAATTTTTTTCATTATATCCTTTTAAATAATTGAATTTAGATGATAGAAGTTCGCCAACTCTAGCGGCTTCTCTTTTTTTCTAAGCTCAAAATATATTTTTGAATCCATTCCAGGCAATATATTGCCCAGCTTTTGAGATTTTTTAACTTTGGTATTTAGAGAAATATTTGATTCATAATCTCCTAAGTAAACACTTCTTAGGTTATTTTTGTGTTTTACAATAATAATTCTTCCAAAACTAGCTAAGATGTCACTATGAACAACTTCACCATCATCAATAACTTTTAACCCAGAGCTTTCTGAGACTTGGAACTCAAGACCTTTATGTAGTTGCCTTGCTGAAAGAAAATCATCTATAGGATTAGATAAATGTGTTTTAGAAATAAATTTTTGCTCACTTTCTTGTTTGATTTTCTCAAATTCTTCATTTGCTTTAAATTCAAGATACTCATCTTCTAAAATATCCTTTGCCAAATATAATTCTTCTTTGCTTTTAGCTAGTTTTTCTTTTTCCGCATTCATGACTCTTAAGTTGTTTGAAATTGTCATTGATTCATTTTCAAACCTTGTCACTCTACTACCAAACGAAGAGATCTTTGATTCAATAGAATGAATTTTACTATTAACTTTCTCGAGCGATTTTAAGTCTTTTTTTAAACTCTTGTTTAATATTTTTGCTAGGATTTGATTCTCTATAGCTAATTTATCATTATCGAGCATTGCAGCCTTTATCATTTTAGATTTGATACTCTTAATTCTTTTTGAAAGAACTAATTTTTCTCGTGAAAGATCTACATTATAGTCATCAAGTAAGATTTTTAATTTTTTATTCACTCTCACGTGCTGAAGATATTTCTCATGTTTTTGGTTAATGCTTCTTTCGACGCCTTCTAAGTTTTTACGATTTTTTAAAAGTGTAGATTCTATCTTATTAACTTTTTCTTCTAACGAAGAACTATCACCTTTATCTAAACAGAAACTATTAAAGGTAATCAAGGTAATCAAAAAAATCTTCATATACATTATGCTCTTGAAGTACTTTGAGATTGAATTATATAAAGAGTGATAAAGAAGATAAGTAGAAATGTTAAGAAAATATATCCTTTTGATAAATTGATAAAAAATCCCATTCCAATTAGTCCAAGAAAAAGGATACTCCCGCATGTTGTTGCTTTTAGGCCTACTTGTTTTTTTCTCTGAAAATTTTCAATAATATAAGATTGTTTATAAATCTGCATTGTCAGGAGATAATGAGAGATCAAGAATCCTAAAAACAAAGCTATTAAAATCATTTTGAAAATATTTTCAATAGTATTGATGAATCTTCTTGTTTGCTTACTAAGAGCTGCACTAGGAAAGTCTAAAGGAGATATAATGCTATCTGAACCTTGCAATAGTTTTTCAAAATACTTTCTTACAAGCTTTTGGTTTCTAGAGCTAATAGCAGGCTCAAGAGAGATTTTGTAAATAGAAATTTCGTTCGTTATTTCATCTAAGCTAACATTATACTGCTCTGAAACTTGCCCTAGCTTATTTAAGACTTCTGAACTTTGTAGTTGTGCTACGGATGAAACACCTGCCAAGCTCTTTGATTGTTCTATCTTCTTTTTATTCTGGAATGAATCATCAACCGCTACCTGAAAACTTACTTCGCTTTGCAAGTAGGATAGATTGTTTTTCATAACCTCAATAATAGAATTTTTGTATATCGAGACAAAAACAATAGAAAAGCATAATCCAAGATAAATAATTCCTCGTACTTTATTCTTATATAGTGATTGTAAAAATATATTTAAATAAAACATGTACTTCCTTGATGAGTAAGTTTTCCATTTTCAATATGAATAATTTCACCACTTAAACTTCTAACTAAGTCCCTATCATGTGTGGCCCAGACTATCGTTGTTCCAAAGTTCTTATTTAATAATTTAAATATTTCATAAACTGTTAATGAACTTGCTTTATCTAATGAGCTAGTCGGCTCATCTGCGAGAATTACATCTGGCTTTGATAAGATGGCCCTTAAAATAGCCACTTTTTGAATAATCCCACCACTGCATTGCTCGAGAGTCGAGTTTAACTTATCTCTAATACCTAGCATTCGTGAATAATCTTGAACTTCTTTTTCGAAACTAGTTCTTGAATAAAGATTTGAATCAAAGCAATATTCTAAATTTTTGAGCACACTCATTTCTTTAAAAACTTTTAAGTCTTGAAAAACTCTAGATACGAATATTGAATTGGTTGAAGTTGATTCTTCTCTGTGAACTTTCCCATGAATTGTAAATTTAGGACAATCATCTGCAATTAGGTTTAACAAAGTTGTTTTCCCTGCTCCTGTTCTTCCTGTTACAAATTTAAAGTCTCCTCGAAAAATTTCAAGACTCACTTTTCTTAAAAGGTGGTTTTGCTTCGAAAAAACATCCACTTCTTTAAAGCTAAAATATTTCACCTTGCTTTCCTGAAATTTTATTGATTTTTGACTTCTAAATGTAGACTGACTTTCCATGTACCTATCCCACCCAAGATTCTTTATATATTTTAACTTTTGGAGAGCGAGCTAGCAAAGTAAAGAAGGGCTAACTTGATTAAAAAGACTAAATTTACAACAATCCTGACTTTTTTAGTAAGTCATGGGCTCCTCTAGAGCAAAAAACGTGAGGCATAAAATTAAATGTATTTTGGAGCTTGCTTACAAGGTTGTTTTCCAAGTTTGAAAGCAGATAAACATCGCCATTAGTATAACAAATCTTAACTGGATCTCTTTCAAGTAATAGGTTGGATCCTTGAGTATCTTTGACTAATCTCTTGTGAGACTTTGCCAAGTAAATATCTTTTTTGGGAAAATCTTCTATCATCCAATCAGCATCACTACCATGCTTTTTTACATAATCATAAAGTTCATTAAATTTATCACGGGCCTTTTTCATAATCTTTTGATTATCAGTTGTATTGTTTTGATCTAAAATTCTTTGATTAAAAACTGGATGTTTAATTCGAGCAGGGCTTTTAGAAAATAAAAGCGACTCAACCATATCCAATATGCCCTTATCTTTTTTAAAGTTCCCTGAATTATAATGATCTTGAAGAGTAGTCATGAAGTACGAATCATTAAAAGTAAAAAATCTTGTTGGATCATTTTCTATTAAATCTAGTAACTCTTGATATCTATAAATCATTCCATTTTTTAATAGATAAAACGACACTTCCGCTGCTATTGCGTCGAACTTTGCTCCTCTAGCAGAGCGCACTACCTGAGAATACCATGCAAATCTAGAGATCAAGAAGTCCTGAACACAATTTATCGCTTTCTCATGAATGGTTAAAATCTTTTGACCAGAAATCTCACGAGCTTGAAAGTGATTCAAAAGGTAGTCACGATCATAATTACCGTAATGAAGTCCAGTGTAGTGAGCATCCCGTAAGAGGTAATCCATTCTGTCACAATCTATCTCTGAATGCAGGACTTGATTTGCTAAAATATTTGAATCAATTCCTTTCACAAGATCTGAAATTTTTTGAACATTTAATCCATACTTATTTAAGATTCTAGTGATTCCAAACTTATTATCAGTCCTTTTAATAATAAAAGAACCTAAATGTTCATGATCATCTTTCTGGTCTCTGTTCTTAGAGTTATTTGACTCGGAATATTTGATATAAGCATTTTCAACAGTATGAGAAAAACAAAATGATCCTATATCATGTAAGAGTGCTGCAATTCTTATGCTTTGATGCTCCTTGGCCATGGCAGAGCTTAACTCTCCTGAGAATAATTCTTCATCACTAGCATTTTCTCCAATTTGAACAAGTATCGCATGAGCATTGTTCATAACACCTAAGGAATGTCCAAATCGAGAATGTTCTGCTCCTGGATAAGTGTAAAAGGAAAAACCTAACTGCTTAATCCATTTTAATCTTTGATAATAAGGTGTGTGAATGATTTCCCATTCAATAGGAGTTAATCTAATAAATCCATAGAGGACATCATAGATCAATCTTTTCTTTGCTTTTTTCATATACTAATCATCCGTGACTATAAGTTTAAGAATTTATTTTTTAGAACGTCTTTTTCGAGGGATATCGATATAACTCAAAACTGTATCTAAAATAACTCTAGCTTCATGCCTTAAGTTATTATCATGAATAAATCTGTAAAAAGAAACAACTTCTTCAGAGCTTCGGAACTCTTTAACCTCAGGACTAAGCTTAACTTTTTTAGCTTTTTTCTTTTTAGAACCTTTCTTTCTTGCCATGTATTGCCCACCAATGATGATTATATTCTAAGTGCATTCTACAGAAGATGAGTGAGGAGATCAAGTAAGGGATTTGGTGAAATAGTGAGAAATGGCACTTTCATAGAATAAAAGTGCCATTTTATAAGTTAATTATTGTACGTTTTTGCTAACTAAACCATAACTGTGAAGTTTATTATAAAGAGTCTTTACTGTTACTCCTAGAGACTTTGCAGCTCTAGTTTTATTTCCACCATGGAATTCTAGAGTTTTACAGATATGTCTTTTTTCTATTTCAGAGATTGAGATTGGCTCAAAAGCTGGCTCTCTAGTAATAACTTCTTCTTTCTTTTCAGGCTTAGAAAAACCATTCATTTCAATTTTCTCTACAAATTTACCATCAGTTAAAGCGTAAGTTCTCTCCATTGCATTTCTTAATTCAATAACATTTGATTCCCAAGCAAAGTCTAATAACTGATCCATTGCTCCAGCTGTTAAGAATTTTTTCTCAGATTTATTATTGTTTAAGAAGTGATTAGCGATAAGTTTCACATCTTCGCCTCTTTGTCTTAAAGAAGGAAGGTCTATTTGAACAGTAGCTAATCTATAGTATAAGTCTTCTCTTAATTTGTTTTCATTAACATATCCTATAAGAGGTCTTTTTGAAGTAGCGATTACTCTAACGTTTAAATTAATATCTTTTTCAGATCCAACTCTAGCGATCATTCCTGTTGTTAAAAAATTAAAAACCATTGCTTGTAGTTTAGGGCTTAAAAGTCCAATCTCATTAAATAAAACTGTTCCATTATTTCCTAGTTCTAAAGATCCCTTTCTATCTAAACATCCAAAGATCTCTTTTTCTAAAGACTCATCATTTAAAGTAGCACATTCAATTACTCTAAAAGAGCTATGCTTTCTTTGACTCATAGTATGAATCTTCTTCCCTAAAAGTCTTTTCCCTACTCCAGTTTCACCTTGGATAAGAACAGGAATATCTTGAGCAGCTACTCTTGAAGCCATAGAAAGTGACTTTAAAAAGTCTGGGTGCTTTCCAATCATTTCAACTCTTTCAACTTCAGCATTGTTCGTCTCTAGTGAAGGAGTTTGATTTTTTACTTTTAATAATAATTCTTGATTTAAGTATTTAGCCATTAAGTAAAGATTAACGTTTGTAAGAGGAGTTTTGATATCGTTTAAAAATTCCATTATTGATAATGCATCCTGCTCTGAGAATTTCTTATCAGCATCAGATGATTGAATATGAATAGTTGCAATAACTTTATCAGTTAAATTTACTGGAACGATTAATTCAGAGTTTATATGAGCTGCTCTTGATACAGATGAGAAAACTGGATCCCTAGAAACGTTATTGCTGTAATAGAATCTCTTAGTTTTTGCTACATATCCTGCAGGTCCCATTCCTCTAGCTTGAACATCAGAACCTTGAATACAAATACCATCTCTAGCAATTAATTGCGTAGACTCATCATTAAAGCAGAGGTGAATTTCAACACAATCTCCAGTCATTAAGTGTAAATGCTTAGATAGTTCTGGAAAAAACACTTCCTCTTTTAGCTCACTAAGAAGTAGTGCTTCTAAAGCTGAAGGTCTTAAGTTTGACTCATTAAGGTTAATCTTGATCATGTTGAACTCCTATACGGTTAAATATTAAAAAGCATTTATTTATGTGCAATGCGTAATCAATATCAGTATAGCAGTGCGTAAAAATTTTACAAGATAAATTTTATCAAGTACTGTATTTTTTACACTTTTTCTTTATAATTTCAACTAGTTAGAGAAGCGTGGAGAAGAGCACTGTCCAATGTTTTTCGTAATTGGTCTTATATTCTTACCATCTCGAGTCATAATGTATAAATTTTGATCAAGCTGTCGTCGACTGATCACTCTTTTTGATGAAAAGGCAATAAATTGGCCCTCAGGTGAGAAGGTCGGATTCTCATTTGAACCAAAGTTCGATGTGAGTCTAACTAAAGACTGTCCATTGGCATAAAACCTAAAAATATCAAATGTATTATCTTTCCAAGATGAGAACACTATTTCGCTCCCATCTGGAGAAAACCTAGGTGTTGCATTTACTTTACCAACATAACTTATTCGCTTTGGCCTTGAAGCAGGCTCTCCTGTAATAGGATCCATTGAATAAATCATCGCTCTTCCCGCTCTTCCTGAAAGAAAACTCATTAAGTTTCCGGCCTTATTAATTGCTGGATCAACATCTTCAGATCTATGATTAGTCACTCTTCTTAAGGCTTTTGTTGAAACATTCATATAATAAATATCAGCATTACTTCTATTACTAATAGTCAGATAAATTCCTGCACCATCGGCAGTATAAACAGCTCCGATGATAAGTCCTTTCTTATCAAGGATCACACGAGTAAGCCCGGTATCCAAGTTATGCTCATATAAAACTATATCTCGTGAACGTGGTGGTATTAAACTATAAATGATTCTTCTATTATCTGGAGAAAAAGCTGGAGACAAAACTATTCCACCATGATTTGTAAGTTGCTTTAAATTCCCTCCATCAAAGTCACAGATAAAAAGTTCTTTTTTCGTTTTTCTTAAACTTGTATTCCCACTGGCAGAAAAAGTTAATTTAGAAGTAAATAAGGATTTTTTTCCATAAAGCGTTTGGTAAATATTGTCAGCGTTTAAATGAGCTCTCGTTCTAGTATTTTCATGATTAAGTAAAGGTAATGACTTAATAAGAGAGTTTGATCTCGTATTATAGATATCAATCTTATTATTTGCACAATTAACCTCTGTTAACCTTGAATACCCATCACTGTATAATCGCTTAAGGTTATTAGAAAAACTGGTATTTGTTGAACGTAGATCAACTCTAATTTTATCTTCATAAAAAACAAAATCTGATCTAATTGTTCCAACCATCTTATTATCTAGTGCAGCATTGCAATTATAAGAAAGGATAATCATCTTCTCTAAAGCTAAACCTGCCTGGCCTACATTTATAGTAGTATATGACTGAGACCATGCTTTTGAACTTAAAACTAAAAGAATAACTAATTTTAATATCTTCATATCAACTCTTTTTTAAGGAAATACTAATACAAGATTACCATTTAAAACATAATCTCTCACACTCTTTTCCGGTTCTGGATAAGGACCTGACATTTCGACCGTCTCCTGAACAATCTTGTCGTATTCATCATCTCCTGAGCCATTTAAGATTTCTTGTTTAATAAGCTTACCATTCTGGTCAATAAATAATCGAATTGAACACTGTAAGTCCTTATCTTTTAAGCTCGTAGGTAGTTTCCAATTGGCCTTAACTATTTGATTAACACTTAGTCCATATTTTTCAGATTCAAGATGTATATCGTTTTGAGATTCATTTTCTGAATCTATTGAACTTCCTTTGGAAACTTTATTCCCTGCTTTTACGAGTTCTTCTAAATCATTGACGGTTTCCAATCTCTTTCGATCTTCCTCTGCTTTTCTTTCTTCCTCTGCTTTTCTTTCTTCTTCTACTTTCCTCTCTTCTTCTGCTTTCTTCTCTTCTTCAGCTTTCTTCTCTTCCTCTGCTTTCCTCTGTTCTTCTGCTTTCTTCTCTTCTTCAACTTTTTTCTTAGCTTCAGCTTTTTTCTTAGCTTTAGCTTTTTTCTTAGCTTCAGCTTTCTTCTTAGCTTCAGCTTTTTTCTTTTTTTGAAGTTTTACAACATCTGACTCAGGCTCATCTAAAGTCACTTTAGTTTTAGTTTTCTTTTTAGAAGTAGGTTTAATAGACTTCTTCGGAGTTGGTTTTGTAAATCGAGGTAAACTCTCAAGTTCTTTCTTTGTTAAATCAGGAAGTCCTACCAAATCAACCTTAACAGAGTCTCTAATCACTTTAAACTTAGGGGGCAACTTCGATTTTGACTTATCAGAAAAAGGCCCTGCTTCTAAGAAAAAAAACAGTCCTATCATAATAAAGTGAAATAATAACGAGAATATAATTCCTCTTTTCAATTATTCCCTACTTTTCAATTTCAGTAATCAAAGATACTGACGTAATTCCTTGAGATTTTAAATAAGCAAAAGTTTGAGCAACTGTTCCATATTTAACTCTCGCATCTGCTCTTACAAAAATATCTTCTGTGTTTTTTACTTTCTTTAACTCTTGTAGCATTTCTATTAACTCAGATTTTAATACTTTCTGATCACCTAGATAAAAGTCTTCTGTTTGATCAATAGATAGAATGATTTTCTCACTACTTAATTGTAAATTATTAACTTTTTGAGTCTTTGGTAGCTTTAAGCTTATTCCATTGTACATTAAAGGTGCACTAATCATAAAAATTACAAGTAAAACCAACATAACATCCACTAAGGGTGTTACATTTATTTCAGCCATTATCTCATCATCATTTGAAGTTCGAAGTCCCATTGCAAACCTCCTTAAATTGAATAATATTTTAAGATATTTAATAAATCTTTAGAAAACGACTCTAATTCAAGTTTTACCTTTTTCAGATTTTTAGAAAAATAATTAAAAAACCATGAAGCTGGAATAGCAGCAAATAAACCTACAGCCGTAGCCACTAATGCTTCAGAGATTCCTGGAGCAACAGCTTCAATTGTTCCAGCACCACCATCGGCCAATCCTGTGAAAGAATTTATAATTCCCCATACAGTTCCAAAAAGCCCTACAAAAGGAGCAACTGTAGCAATACTGGCAAGAAGAGTTCTATGCTTATCAATATCATGGATTTGATCATAAATTTCTTGATCCAAGGATCTTTCAAAATTGCTAAAATCACCAAGGGCCAAGTAGCTAGCTAAACTTTGGTCATCCTTAATCTTTAGCTTCTTGTTAATTTTATTTAACTCTTTATGAAAGACTTTCCATAGAGAGTGAAGAGGAGAGCTTTTAAACTTATCTATTCTGGAGCTAAACTCAGACATGGAGCCTAATGTAGCAACTCCATCTTTAAAAAAATTGCTTTTAAATTTTTCATTTAAAGCATGAAGACTTTTATAATACTTATAATAATGAAAAACCACGGCCCAAGAAGCAACTGACATAATAATAAGCAGCAAAAGGACTAGCTGAACTATAATGCTAGATTCTAAAATAATTTTAAATATATCCACACTTTCTCCTGTAAAGTTTCAAAGGATAGTTTAACATTTAAGATTAACTCTAAAAACAGAGTGATCTAGTCTAGCAATATGAAATATGTATTTAAAGTTGCAAGGTTCTATGGACTAAAGATTTTTTATACAGAAGAGTTTTCAATGATCTAACAAAGTAGTCCTTCTCTTTGTGTTCGTCTGAAAATTTCGAAATCTTTTTAGAGTCAATGAGTGAGAAGTTATTATTTTCAATAAATTTATTTAATAGAGAAACTGATTTTAAAACATATTCTTTCTTAACTAGTGATTTCTTATTCATATTCTCAACGATAAAAGGATGTATCACTTTTCTAGCCACAAACTCTTGCTTGAATCTATCTAGTAATAAATCAAGCATGATTTTTTCTTCTTGTTCATTTAGGTCTAAAAGTTTCATATATTTAGAATTCAATACTATTAAAAAGTTCTCTTTTAGAGGTAAAACAAAGTTTAAAAGTCTCTGATCACTATGATAAAGGATTGATGTCTTAGGCTGCTTATTAATAAAATGAGTCAATTGCTTGTCCCATTTTAAAGTTTTTATATTACTCACCAACCAAAGTTTAGATATTACATTTAATATTTCTTTTTCATCAGGAACATATTGATAGGCTTGTTCTAAAAACCTTTTCTTTTCATTAAGTCTTTGGAGGTTTTTATTTAAAGTTTTTTCCCTTAAAGGAAGTAGCCCATCTTTTCTCAAGACCTCATTAAAACTACTTACTTCCCCTAATATACTTAAAGGTAAAAAGCATAAACTAATCAGTAATAATTTTTTCATTTAATTGAGCCCAATATTCCATTTCTTGAGGTGTTAAATCTAGGTTCTTAAAAAACTCTTTATTCTTTTCATTAAGACATGTCGGTTTTATTTCACTCAAATTCATATCATTTATATAAACAACCTTTCCATTAAGCTTTAATTTTGAGAATCCTATTTCTACCTTTTCAAGTAGCTCAAATTTCTCTCCACAAACAGACATATCAACGACTTCTTTATTAATCGACGAGGAGTCAAAGATTAAGCCAAATTGAGATTTCATATAGGTCGTACCAGCAAGACTAGAAAAACTCAGTAGTAGTAGTAGTAAATATCTTTTCATAAAGTAAGAGAGATATCCTTATAATTAGCCAAGTTTAAATTAATCATTGAAACAGGACCTTTGGAACAAAAGACCATTGCTCTATACATATGAAGTTTTAATCTTGTGTAGTCAGGATGTAGCTTTAAATTTTTGACTAAACCAGGAACACTTATTACTTCAAACCCTTGAGGTTTTAATAACTCTCTCATCTCAGAATCACGTAAGGCCCTATGAAAGTTACTAGTATTAAAAGTCACTAATATATCTGCACAACTATTGATTTGAGCTTGATCATTTGCAGTGATTAAACTTCTAAATTGACCATTGGGTTCGAATTTACTGATATAAGAATCATAAGCAAGGTGTGCCTTCGAATACCAACTCACTCTTTTAAACTTTAAGTCTTCACTCCATTGTTGACCTTTATAAGATCCTCCTGAGAATGAATCACTCCCAACTAAGACTTGATTTTCAGAAAGAGAAGAACACGAAATTAAAAACACCACAAATAATAAATATTTCACTTTAAATCCTTTTACTAATTTTAACTTGATAAGCTTTAAGGTGTAAATTTAGATTTTTAGCCATTAGCTAAAAAAGACTTAATAGCACTTGTTGCTTCAGGAGAGAGATCAACAAATTGTAATGAAAAGCCTGTATTATTATCTAAAATCCTTACAACCTTTGCTTTCGTTACAAATTGATATTCTTCTTGATCAGGGTGTACGTTTAAGGAAATGACATCTCCTAGCTGACAAACAAAGCTATTTATAAGAACCATCATTCCACCAAGAGAGATATCCTTACAAATACCTTCAAAGAACTTATCTTCATTTGTAAAAAAGAGTCTTGCTGTAAATGGTTTTCGCTCCCAAGCTCTCTTGTCTTCGTCACTAATAACTGGTGGCAGTTCATTAAAGTTTTTCTCAAAGTCTTCAAATGAAGCCAAGACTCTCCATACATCTAACCCAGGAAAGAAAATTAGTGTTTTTCCATTAATTCTTTTTGACTTGTATAATTGCTTTAACATATCAAGATCAAAAGGTCCGAACTCTTGAGCTCGCTGTCCTCTATCTAAACCAGTTTTTATATAAATTGATTTTGAATCTTTTTCTACTAAATCAAAAGTTAGTGCTTTGTCTAAAGGTAGGTTCTGTATGCTTAAAAAAGGTTGTGTTTTTTCTTCCCGTAAAGATCTAAGGTCTTCATCTTTTTGAGCAAAGTCTTCTAAGTCAGATACTCTTTTCCAATTATCTAAACCTTGCTTCCAAACAAAACTTCCACTATTGAGTTTTCCTGCTTGAAGAAGTTTAAAAACGTCATTCTTACTTATTGGGCCTTTTCGTTCTTCATTTTCAACAAAATACCATTTCTCATCCATGTCTACTAACCTGCTATTTAAAGTTAATCTTCAACTAATAATATAACATAAAATACTGAAATATTTGAAATTGGTTTTCTTACTTGAGCGAAAGACTCTCTCTATAATGTTTTAGCTTTGTATCTAACTTCAACTTTATCACCATCACTATGGACCGCTCCCTGCTTTAGTCTAATAGTAAACCCTGTTTTAAAGATTCCTGGAGTTGCTGCAGATAAGTTTGAAGCACCCTGAACTAAAACATTCACAGACTCTTGATGTCCCATATATTCCCAAAGTGATTTGGCAATTTCTTGACCATTAATAAAGACTTTTAAGGTTGATAAGTCTGGTTCTGAAAATCCTTCTCCCCAAACAACAAATCCGAAAAATTTATCAAAATCTTCTTTTCGTACAATTAAGCAGTCAGGATAAGTAACTCTTCCAGCACCATGAAGCTCAACAAAAAATCCTGAGTAATTCTCTGCTGGCACGGCTTGAGTACTTGGATGCACAGATCTATCGATAATATCTAATCCTGGAGTAAAGTTTGGAAGTACTGTAAATCCACTAAATGTATTATCTTTTTGTAATGTCTCTCCGCTAATTTTCTTTCTTACAACTAACTTTTCTGGATCAAAATCTGAGCTTTGTCCTAGTGGCCAAAACTTATAAGTGTGACCTTTTTTAAAGTTTTTCACAGTTTCAGCAAGTCGATCAAAAACATTATCTAAATTACTCCCACATAAATTATAACTATCTGGTGTAAGTGAAACATTTGAATCATTTATTTGTTGTCCTGAGTATATATGAGCAGACATTGCTTTATATCTTAGTCCAGGTTCTCTCACTGTTGTTCCACATTTATTATGATTCACAACTGTTATGAATCTCATTTGCTTCAGACTTAAGCTTGCCTTAAGTGTTTGAAGTTCAGATAATCTAGTCGCAAACGAGTTTCTATCTTTTTTATTTCCAAACATATCAATGAAGTCATAATCATCATCATCTCCATTAGAGATAAGAATTGTCATTTGATAAGCTTCCTTTCTAAAGACATTATCTAAAAACGGTCTCTCAATAAATGAATTCGCCTTAATCATATCCCTTGCTCTTCTAAAACCAAGTTCTCTAGGAACATTTCTAAGATTAGCAATACTTATTTGATCTGGAGTAATTACTTGAGCACTCAACTGACTTCCAGTAGGACTATTTTGAATTAATTGATATTGCCTTCTTTGTTCTATGGTTTCTCCTGGAGGAGCTATTAAAGGAGCAATATAAATCCTGTAATTAAAAAACTGTCCTGCTGCTTTAGCAATTTTTCGAACTGCATTTGCAAGGTCTGCTTTTAGAAAAGGAACTGACCCTGAATTGTCTACAAGCATAAGAATATCAACCGGAGTAGGAGTAAAATTAGAACATTGTTCCCTCACTTCCACCTTTACTTCCGGGATATCCTGGCTTGGTCCAGTTGTTACTGGCCCAACAGGGACTTTAGTACATGCAAACAATATTAAAATTAATCCTAAATATTTCATCATAATTCTTATCGAAGCTTGAGCGTAAAACTTTAATGTTAAATATGTTAAGAATCATTGCTCTTAGATCGAAATTATCGGTAGTAAGGATTAATTCCCACTCAAATGTAAGTAATTTATTAACATTTATCATTTAAATATTTTTCAAAGTGGCGGATAGTGGCGTCATGAAAATACTAATACCACTACTTATTTGTCTAAACCTTTACTCGTCAGATTGTATCTCTAGATCTGATAGCGAAATGATCAAGATCGATATTCAAATCAAAAGTTTAGTAATTAAAATAAGTCAAAAAGGTAAACTTAAAGCTGACTCATTAAATTGCCAGACTAATGAATTCAATGCTTTTGATTTTTATTTAAACAATATAAGAGAGAAACATTTAAAAATCTCTCAATTAGAAAGAGACTGGGTCAATGTACTAAATAGAGATATATTAAACCTAAAAAAATCTTTTGAATTTATTAAGAATATGTTGACTGAAAAGCCCTTAATGAAAGCTAAAGTTGAAAATATTTCTCACCTTGAAACAAGTACAATTTATGATTTACATGTTGCTCTAATCGATGGATTAACAACATCTGATGTGAACCCAATCTACCGATTTATAAAAATTAAATCAGTCTATTCAAATCAAGCAGCAAAATTTAAAAATTACCTCATACTAAAGAATCAAGAAATACAATTCGATAAAATGAAGGTCCAGATTTCAATAGTGCCTATAAAAATGAAGACTCTTCTATTTTATAAAGGTGATAAGGTTATAAAAAAAGTAAAGATAAAAACTCTTAGATCCGCTCGATTATAATACTTAAGGCCTCTCCGCCTCCAATGCATAAACTTGCTAAACCTCTTTTTGCATTATTTTTTTCAAGAACATTCATCAAAGTTACAACCAGTCTCGCTCCAGAGCATCCAATAGGATGACCAAGACTTACAGCACCTCCATAAATATTCACTTTCTTATGATCGATAGATAAATCTTTCATCGCTGCCATAGTGACTGCAGCAAAAGCTTCATTGATTTCAAAGAAATCGATGTCTTCTACTTTTAAACCTGATTTTTCTAAATTTTTCTCCATCGCTTTTACTGGAGCTGTTGTAAACCAAGTAGGGTTTTGGGCATGAGAGGCCCAAGATACAATTTTGAACTTTGCTTTATCTTTAAATTTTTCTGAGCTTAATAATAAACTGGCAGCTCCATCATTTAATGTAGAAGCATTGGCTGCTGTAATTGCACCTTCTTTATCAAAGACTGGTCTTAGAGTCTTCATTTTTTCAAAATTTGCTTTAGCTGGTCCTTCATCTTGAGAAACTTCAACCTCACCTTTTCTAGACTTAATAAGTACTGGTGAAATTTCAGAATCGAAAAGATTTTGTGCTTGAGCGTTTTGAGCTCTCTTAAATGATTCAATCGAAAAATCATCTAATTGTTCTCTTGAGAAATCATATTTACTCACACATTCCTCTGCACAACTTCCCATATGTCTATTAGTATATGGATCCCAAAGGCCATCATTTACCATTGAATCTTTAAGAGTTTGATTACCAAGTTTTTTCCCTGATCTATAGCCGTCAATTAAATGTGGAGCATTAGACATACTCTCCATCCCGCCGCTTATAACTAAATCATGATCTCCAACCATGATAGACCTAGCTCCATCTATAATTGCTTGTAATCCAGATCCACAAACTTTATTAACTGTGACACAAGGTACAGACTCTGGAAGGCCTGCTTTTAAAGCAGCTTGTCTTGCTGGAGCTTGTCCAACTCCTGCTTGAAGAACTTGGCCCATATAGACTTGATCTACATCTGAGACTTCTGCTGACTTCAAACAGTCCTTAATAGGAAAGCTTGCAAGCTCCGGAGCACTCAATGGTGATAAATTTCCTAAAAAAGATCCTTGAGGAGTTCTTTTTCCCTCTAAAATATAAACAGTCATGAAATATCCTTTACTAAAAAAGCTCTCTTGATGTAGACAATCTTATGCTAAGAATAAAGAAAAGGAAATATTATGTTCTTTAGAAAATATGAAGAGATTACAGGGATTGAACTTCCTAAACAATGGCGTCAATCTATCTCTCAAAGCTTTGGAGAATATTTTAAAGAAAAGCTAGATTTCAGTAGTGCAAGTATCCAAAGTTTTGGCTTTCATCATGTTGATGAATTAGTCATTATTATTTCTTACGTTCCTGAGGAAGAACTCAAGTCTCCTATTTCTCTTTTTATTTCAAAAGATTTAAGTGAAAAAGAAAAAAATTCGGAAAGAGAGTTTAAAAAGGCAAAAGATTCAGTTTTAGATATCGCTGGAATTATTTTTAAAGATATAAGTGAGAACCAAAAAGACTTCGAGTATTTACTTAGATGGACAGAATATGATTTTAGGAAAGAAAAATATCATTATAAAATAACCAGAGAAAATATTTCTCTTTCCATCAAGACAGAAGAAATCCTAAGAGAATCTTAATTCTTAAACCATTCCAAAGTCATCTAAATCATCACCATCATCGATCCCTTCAAATTCATCAAGATCAAAGTCTTCGATGATTTTCAAATCAATCAATGCCTGTCTAAATGAAACAGGATCTCTTAGATCATTAAGCATACTTTCAACTAGGTGTATTTTATTCGTTTGAATAAGTTCTTGGATATATCCCTGTAACTTTCCAGACTTTAAAATATCCTTTTTCCCTATAATATCTTTCCAATTTTTTACATAATGAAGTCGACAAAACATTCCCGTTGATCTGATGTTTTCACATCCACTTTCTAAACACTCATCATCATTAGGAGTAAATAACTCTAAAGTTGCAATTGATTCTTGGTAATCTTGCCAATTAAAAAAATCAGCAAGGTTTCTCACATATCCTTCACGTAATTCTTTTGCTTTGAATTCCTCTGCTTCTTTAATTGCTTGCTGCTTAGCTATCTCTTTTAACTCTTTTTTAGTTAACTTTTTTACTTTTACAACTTTCTTTTTCGTTACTTTTTTCTTAGCTTTCTTCTTAGCTACTTTTTTCTTTGCTTTCTTTTTAGCTTTTTTTGCTACTTTTTTCTTGGCTTTCTTTTTAGCTTTCTTGGCTATTTTTTTCTTAGCTTTCTTTTTAGCCTTCTTAGCTACTTTTTTCTTAGCTTTTTTCGCAACTTTCTTCTTAGCCTTCTTTTTAGCTACTTTTTTCTTAGTCTTTTTCTTCGCTACTTTTTTCTTAGTCTTTTTCTTCGCTACTTTTTTCTTAGTCTTTTTCTTTGCTACTTTTTTCTTAGCTTTTTTCTTCTTGGCCATTATTTTAATCCTTTTAATTCATTTGCTGCTATTACTATCCTTTGGATTTCAGAGGTCCCTTCATAGATTTCCGTAATCTTTGCATCTCTAAAAAATCTCTCTACAGGATATTCTTTCGTATACCCATTCCCACCACAAACTTGAATGGCCTTAGTACTAATCCACATAGCTGCTTCTGCTGCAAATAACTTTGCATGAGCTGATTGTAGAGAATAAGGTATTTTCATATTCTTTCTATGACTAGCATCATAGATAAGTAATCTAGATGCTGCAATTTTCGTACTCATATCTGCTAATATAAACTGAATTCCTTGAAGTGCACTAATTGGCTTTCCAAATTGAACTCTCTCATTGGAATAATTAAGAGCGTAATTAAATGCTCCTTGAGCAATCCCTAAGGCCTGAGCAGCTATTCCAATTCTTCCACCATCAAGAGTGGCCATGGCAACTCTAAAGCCTTTTTCTGGAGTTCCGAGTAAGTTATCTTTTGGAACTTTTACTTTATCTAGAGCTATTTGAGCTGTTGAAGAACCTTTAATTCCAAGCTTTTCTTCAATTTTTATAATATTCCAACCTGGATAATCAGTATCAACAATGAAAGCAGAGATACCTTTATAATCATCAGTCTTTTTTGTCTTTGCAAATACAATGGCAACTCCAGCCTCTTTTCCATTAGTGATCCAATTTTTCACACCATTTAATTCCCAATGATCACCTTTATCTTCAGCCATAGTTGTTAACGAGCCAGCATCAGATCCAGCATTTGGTTCACTCAAGCAAAAGCACCCAATTTTTTCACCACTAGCAAGGCCTGGAAGATATTTCTTTTTTTGATCATCAGTTCCAAAGTTTAAAATAGGCCACATACATAATGAACTATGAGCAGAAACTAAAACTCCTGTAGAGGCACAATTTCTTGATAACTCTTCAACTACAATGGAGTAATCCATATAGTCCATTCCGGCTCCACCATATTCTTCAGGAATAAAAGTCCCTAAAAATCCAGTCTCTCCAAGTTTTTTGATAAGCTCCGCAGGAATTTTTCCTTCATGATCTATACTCATCGCAATAGGTCCAACTTCTGAGTCAGAAAACTTTTTTGCTAAATCTTTTAGTTCTACATAATTCTCATCTAATAACATATCTATTCCTAATATTTATAAAATCCGTGTTTTACTTTTCTACCTAATCGCCCTTCACTTACATATTGCTCAAGCAAGGGACAAGGTTTATATTTTTCAGTTTTAAAACCATCGTAGAGAACATTCATAATTGCTAGACAAGTATCAAGACCTATAAAGTCAGCAAGGACTAATGGGCCCATAGGTTGATTCGTTCCAAGCTTCATTGCTGCGTCTACATCTTCAGCACTTGCAACCCCATCATGAACAGCAAAGATAGCTTCATTAATCATGGGCATTAAAACTCTATTTACAATAAATCCAGGAGCATCATTTGATCGAACAAATACTTTTCCCATACTCTCAGCAAGATCAGCTGTAATATTAAAAATCTTCTCATCTGTTTTATCTCCTCTAATGCCTTCTACAAGTTTCATCACTGGCACTGGATTCATAAAATGCATTCCCACTACTCTATCTTCTCTGTCCGTATGACTAGCAATCTCAGAAATTGAAATCGATGAAGTGTTACTTGCAAGAATACATTCTGGCTTACAGACTTCATCAAGCTTTTTAAAGATATCAAATTTAATTTTTTTATTCTCTGTTGCTGCCTCTATAACGATATCGCAATCACTGAGAGCATTCATATCAGTAGCTCTAGTAAGCTTACTCATTGTCGAGTCCACAAGATTTTGATCCCATTTTCCTTTTTCAAGTCCACGATTGAGTTGTTTTGTAATATTGGCAAAAGCCGTCTCTAGAGAGTCTTCAGAAATATCGAATAGAATAGTTGAATAACCAGTCATGGCCGCAACCTGAGCGATCCCTCGCCCCATCTGACCAGCTCCTACAATTCCAATAGTTTTGATATTTTCTAACATGAGAGTCCTTTTAAAAAATAGATCATTTATGACTATCCGCGCTATTTTTAGACAATGCTTGTCAAATTGTCTGATCTAACATAAAAAACCATTAAAAATAAGATTGAGTATAATAACCATCTTACAGAAAGCAAAGGAGTATTGTTTTGGCAAATCACAAATCAGCAGCGAAAAGAGCAAGACAAAATACAAAAAGACGAGCAATCAATAGAATGAAAAAATCAGCAATGAGAACTGCTATTAAAAAATTAGATAAGGCAGTTTCTGAAGGGAATAAAGAGATAGCACTTGGTTTATATACTAAAGCTCAATCACTTTTATCTAAAGTTTCAAAATCTAGTGCAATGAATAAAAAGACTGCAGCTAGATTAACATCTAGATTAGCTTCTAGAGTTAACAAAATATAAATTTTCTTTAAATTTTTATAATTAAAAAGCATCTAGATTTAGATGCTTTTTTTATTCCCAATTTCTAACCAATAAACTTCAACATAAAATAAATAATTACACCTGTAAGAGAGACATATAACCAAATAGGAAATGTCCACTTCACTATCTTCTTATGCTTTTCATACTTAGCACTTAGACCATAGTAAAATGTTATTAAAACCAAAGGAAGAGTAAAAGCTGATAAAATAATATGACTTATTAAAATAAAGAAATAGACATATCTAACTGGGCCTTGAGATAAGAATTTCGTTTCACCATGAAAGTAGTGATAAATAATATAACCAATTAAAAATAAGAATGAGAAAAAAAAGGCGAGCTTCATAAGTTTTATGTGTTTTTCTCTATTTCCAGATTTTATTGCCTTAAAACCTAAAATAAGTGAACACGCCGAAAGAAAATTAAAGCCAGCATTTACTCCTGCCATATGTTTTAGCCATGGAGTATTAGTAGAGTTAAGTGGTGCAGAATTGAAATAAATTAACCATATTAGGAAGGCCAGTGCCGCTAAACTGATTAAAATTAAACACCTTGTTACGATTTTCTCTGATTTCATCTTATTTAGTCCTAAAAGTAGTAGATGGATTAAAACCTAAAAATTACAATATATATATACACTATGAACTTTGAAAAACCTAAAAAACTTGTCCTTGTCATCTCAGATACACATCTGGGTGCTGGTCAATATATTTTTGGACAAAAAAATATTCTTGAAGATTTCTTTCACGATGATGAGTTAGTTGCTTTTTTTGAATATTATTCAAAAGGTAAATTTGAAAACCAAGAGATTGATTTAGTCATTAATGGTGATTTTATTGACTTTGCTACTGTTCCTTATATTCAATATTTCGATGACGATTTTTGGAGTGAAACTGCCACAATAGAAAAATTGAAACTTATCTATCAAGGTCACCCAAGAGTCTTTGATGCTATTGATGAATTTTTATGTTCTCCCAATAAAAGTATTACTTATATTATTGGGAATCATGATGCTGAACTAATTCTTCCTAAAGTTAGAGAAAAGTTTTTAAGTTTTTTTTCAACTTCCAATAGATCAAAAATTAATATTTTCTGGGAAGAAACCACTTACAAAGCAGCTAAAGGCGTCTTCATCCAACATGGACATGAGTATGAAAAAGCTCACCTATTTGACCCTGCTCAATCCGTAGTTGAAGGTAAAGATGGGGAAAGATATTTTCTTCCACCTTGGGGGACATATTATTGTCACTTTGTTTTAAATAAATTTAAAGCTGAAAGGCATTATATTAATCAAATAACTCCTATTCGAAACTTTCTTATTAATGGATTAATCTTTGATACTTTCTTTACCCTCAGATTCATGTTTGCCAATGTTTATTATTTTGCAATGTTTCGTTTTTGGAGTTTATATTTATCAAAATTTAATCTAAAAAAAATCTGGAAAGATATTAGTGAAGAATTAGTCTTATTTGAAAACTATGAAGTATTGACTAGAAAGTTTTTCGAAGGAAATGACGAAGCGAAGATTTTAATTAATGGTCACACTCATTTTCCGGCTTATCGATTTTACAACGACGGTACTGCTTATGTTAATTCAGGAACTTGGACGAAAACAATCAGCTTAGATTTCTCTACTAAAACTGGATATCCTCTTACATATGTTTTAATTGAAGTGAACGAATTGGATTATGAATTATCTGAGTTTCAAAGAAATGTTTCGTTTGATTTACTAGAGTGGAAAGGACATTCCCAAACTCCTTATAGACCTTTTAACGCTTAATAAAATAATACAAGTTTTTTTAATTCTTTAATCTCTTCTCGAAGACCAAGAGCATCTTCAAACTCTAGATTATTGGCATGTTCTTTCATCTTAGCTTGAGCATCAATGATCATCTTTTCTATCTCAGGTTTAGATAATTGTTCTAAATCATACTCTTTCTTTTTCTTTTTCGTGCTTTTTGAACTCTTCCCCAAGGACTCCAGTACACCCTCTTTAACTTCTTTCATAATTGTTTTGGGAATAATTCCATTTAATTCATTAAACTTTGTCTGCTTTGCTCGTCTTTCTTTAGTAACATCAATTGCCTCTTTCATACTCTTAGTTATCCCAAGACCATATAAAATAACCTTCCCTTCATCATTCCTAGCTGCTCTACCAATAGTTTGAACTAAGGCCCTTGTTGATCTTAAAAAACCTTCTCGGTCAGCATCCATAATCCCAACAAGGCTTACTTCTGGAAGGTCTAGTCCTTCTCTTAGAAGATTAATTCCTACTAATATATCAAAGTCTCCTTGTCTTAAACGTCTTAGAATTTTAACCCTATCAAGAGTATCAACATCAGAGTGAAGGTATTCAATTTTCACGCCAAGACTTTTATAATACTCAGTTAAATCCTCTGCTAACTTTTTAGTAAGAGTTGTAATTAAAACTCTAAATCCAGCTCGAATAACTTTCCTAGCTTCAAATAAGAAATCTTCTACTTGGTTTTTTGAATCACGAACTTCAACGAGAGGATCTAGCAGACCTGTAGGCCTAATAATTTGCTCTATAACTTCTCCTTGAGTTTGTTCTAATTCATAATTTCCAGGTGTTGCTGAAACAAATAAGACATTGTGATACTTAGATTCAAATTCTTGAAAGTTAAGAGGTCTATTATCAAGAGCACTTGGGAGTCTAAAGCCATGCTCAACTAAAGTTTCTTTTCTAGACCTATCCCCTCTATACATTCCACCAACTTGAGGAACTGTCATATGAGACTCATCTATAATAAGTAAAAAATCATCGCCAAAAAAATCAATCAAGGTTGGGGGAGGTTCTCCTGGTTCACTCCCTGTTAAATGTCGAGAGTAATTTTCAATTCCATTACAATACCCAAGCTCTTCCATCATTTCTAAATCAAGTAATGTCTTTTGCTGCAATCTAGAGGCTTCAACTAATTTTTCTTCACCATTTAAAAATTGTAATCTTTCTCTAAGTTCAGTCTTTATAGTTTCAATGGCTCTTTTTTGATATTCTTTAGACACAACATAATGAGATGTTGGATAAATTACAACTTTTTCTAGCTCTTTAATAATTTTTCCTCGCAAAGGATCTACGAGGTGAATCGAATCAATTTCATCATCAAAAAATTCTATTCTAATAGCTACTTCATCTTCATTACTTGGAAAGACTTCTAATAAGTCCCCACGAATTCGAAATGAACCTCTTGAAAAATCAATGTCATTTCTTTGAAATCGAATATCAATGAGAGTATTGATTAAATCATTTCGAACAATCTTATTACCTTTAAAAAGTTTTACTCTGTGATTTCCATACTCTTCTGGAGCTCCAATTCCATAAATACAACTCACTGAAGAAACAACAATAACATCTTCATTTTCTACTAAACTACGTGTCGCTGAATGCCGTAATTTATCAATATCATCATTTACTGATGAATCTTTTTCTATATAAGTATCACTTCCTGGAACGTAAGCTTCTGGCTGATAATAATCATAATAAGAGACAAAGTACTCAACACTATTATTGGGAAAATATGCTCTAAATTCCTCATATAACTGAGCTGCAAGAGTCTTATTATGAGCTAAAATCAGTGTTTTTTTGCCAAGGTTTTTAATAACATTGGCCATAGTAAAGGTTTTTCCAGAACCGGTTACTCCTAGAAGAGTTTGATATTTCTCACCATTTTTAAAATTCTCTGTTAATTCTTTGATAGCATTAGGTTGATCACCTTTGGGAGAATATTTAGATTCTAGCGTAAACATTTCACTATACTAACATCTTTTTTTGACGCTAGAAATAGCTCATCGTATGGTGGCTCATGGAATTTGAAGCAATTGTAGAGTCTCTTAGCTATAAAGGGTTAGGAGTCATAAAACATTCAAATGGAAAGATTTTTTATGTAGAAGGTGTATGGCCGGGAGATATAGGTCACTTTGAAATCACCACCGAGAAAAAGTCTTATGGTTATGCAAAACTAAACAAACTCATCAAAAAAAGCCCTGATCGTAGAGATCCTCCATGTATTTATCAAGGAAATGATTTAAAAAGTTGTGGAGGATGTTCTTGGATGATTGCAAATTATCCTGCTCAATTAAGAGAGAAATTAAATATCTTAAAATCTTTGGCCAGATACAACAATCTTAATATCAATGAGTTCTTATCTGATATTATTTACGATCAAGAGTTTAATTATAAAAATCGAGCTCAAATCCATAAAGACGATATGTCCTTAGGATTTCACTCTAAGTCTTCAAATCAAGTAATTGATATAAAAGAGTGTAAAATTTTAAACCCTAAAACTCAAAATCAATTAGTTTACCTTCGTAAAAATTTCAATAAAATTAAAACTGACAAGGTTTTTCTAGATGATAGGTTAGACGATAGTGACCTTTTACATACAAACTTAGGATTCAATCAAGGTAATACAAAAATTAATGAACTTATTAAAACTTCTATTAATAAATATTTAACTAAACACCTTAAAGGATTAGAACTATTTTGTGGATCAGGAAACTACTCTAAAATTCTTAAATTAAAAGTAGATTCCCTGAAAGCTTATGACTATAAAATCTCAAATCCAATTTCTGAACAAGGAATCACCTTTGTTGAAACGGACATTTATAATAAAAACTTTCTCGATTTACTAGAGAATAATTATGATTTCTTATTTTTAGATCCACCAAGATCTGGACTAAAAAATCTCTCTCAATTAGTTTCAAATCAAAAAAATCTAGAAACGATTTTCTATTTAAGCTGCGATCCTTCTACAATGTTTAGAGATATCGCAACTCTTAAGAAATTCAAAATCATTAAAGTTATTCCTTTTGATGCATATCCACAGAGTGCTCATCTTGAAGCTCTTACTATCTTGAAGCGATCTTAATCTAAGAAAAAGGCAATTATAGCCTATTGATGATGAATCGAAGTTATAGTTTAAATCAACCTAGAATCCTCCTTTTCTCTTAAATATCAACAAAGTTAAGATTTTTAAAAATCTACCGAATAATTAGCCAGATAATTAATTATAACAAGGAGATTATAAATGAAACTATTTATAAAGTTGATTATTATGCTTTCAATGTTTAGTCTAAACTCTTACTCAAGAGGGAAAGGTAAACCTTCATGGGCCGGAAAAGGAAAAAACAAAGCTCATAAAATGAAAGGGCAAGAAAGAAAAAATGAACACAAGATGAAAGGCCAAGAAAGAAAGAAAGGCAAAACACAAGAAAAAGGTAAGGGCAGATATAAAAAAGAATGTAAAGCTGAGTTCTTTCAAGAACTAGAAGCAGCAAAAGCCGAATTTAAATCAGCCAAAGAACAATTAAAAAATTCAAATTCGACTGATAAAGAACAAAGAATGGAAGAACTTGAAAGAATTAAAGATCAAAGGATCGAAGCCGCTGAACAGAGAAAAGATGCAGCTTGTGGAAATGACGATGACGATGACGATGACGATGACGATGACGATGACGATGACGATGACGATGATGAGAGACATTCTGGTAAAGAAAAGAAAGCAAAAAAAGGTGGCAAGCCTGATTGGGCAGGAAAAGGAAAAAAGAATAAATCTTCAATGACTGATAAAAGAGGATCTGATAATCGACTTGCAAAGTCTGACAGAGAAAACTCTCTAGGACAAAGCCAAGAACATAGAGCAATGGAGCCTGGTAAGGCTCAAGAACATGTTCAAGCTAATGAAAAGGCAAAAGAGAAATCAAAAGGTTTCTTTGCAAGATTTTTTGGATGGTAAAGCAAGAGTTAAGATAAAATCTTAAGTCTTTTTTTTATAATATCCAAAGGAATTAAAGGTACTAGATCACCAAGTTCAGGCCCATGATCTTGCCCTGTAAGACTAACCCTTGTTCCCATGAATAAGGGTTTTCCTTTTAAACTTAGTTCAGTTTTTAAAGTTTTAAAAATCTCTTGAAATACTTCTTTAGAAATAAATGATTCATCAATGCTAGATAATTTTTCTTTTAAGAAGTTTATAATCTGCTTAGTTGTGTCCCAACTTAGAACATCTTCAAGTTTTTCAGACCTGTTAACCTCTCCATTTAAAAGATCAGAGTCTAGTCTTGTTTGAAAATCAGAGAAAAATTCAATTTGATTTTTTAATAACTCGATAGATGCTTCTTTCCAAGCATCTGTTTGAGAAAAATAAAAATGATCCTTACTTATAAATTCTTCAATCTTTGCCTTAAGCTCTAAAGGAGGAAGAGCTCTTAAATGCATACCATTCACCCATTTAAGCTTTTCAAGGTCATAAATAGCTGCTGATTTTGCAAATCTCTTTGCATCAAAAGCTGGTCCTATATCATCTATAGCAAAAATTTCTTTTTCATCAGGGTGTGACCATCCTAAAAGACATAGATAATTAATCAAGGCCTCTGGAAGGTATGACTCTTCTTTATATTTTGTCACAGAAGTTACTCCGTCCCTTTTTGAAAGTTTTTGCCTATCTTTGTTAATCAATAATGAAACATGTGCAAAGGCAGGAGGCGTTCCACCTAAAGCTTCATAAATCATTAGTTGCCTGACAGAGTTATTTAAATGCTCTTCACCTCTAATCACATAAGTAATTTTCATTAACATATCATCAACCACACAACAAAAATTATAAACTGGTAAACCATTAGATCTAATAATTACAAAGTCTCCAACCATATTTTCAGGAAAGACAACTCTCCCTCGGACTTCATCATTAACTACATAGGATTTTTTGGGAGCTTTAAAACGAATGGCAGCTTTTTCACCTGCTGCTAGTTTATTAGCAGCTTCTTCAAAGTATTCTGAGTTTCTCCACTTTCCTTCATAATGAGGAGGTCGTCCTTCTTTCATGGCCCGCTCTTTCATGGCCTCTAATTCTTCATCTGTACAAAAGTCATAATAAGCAAGACCTGAATCGACTAATTTTTTGGCATACTCTTCATAAATATGAGTCCGTTCAGATTGTCTATAAGGCCCATACTCACCAGGCTTTTCAGGGCCTTCGTCATAGTCTATTCCAAGCCACCTTAAATCTTGTAATTGTGCTACCTCGTATTCTTTCTTGCTTCTTTCAAGGTCTGTATCTTCTACTCTAAAAACAAATGTTCCATTATTAGCTTTGGCATAAAGGTAGTTATAGAGAGCTGTCCTAGCTCCACCAATGTGTAAATAACCTGTAGGACTAGGGGCAAAACGTACTCGAACACTCATGAGATTCTCCTTGAGGCTTCATAATACATCTTTAGATTTAAATTTAGAATTAATTAGTAAAAATAGCTTCGATTCTCTGATCTACTTCTTTTTCAGTAGAACCAGTTGTAATAGCGATCTCTTTAATCATTAGATCTTTACAAAGATCGACCATTTTCTTCTCACTAAAGCTTAATTTTTTAGAAAATTGAATGATTAATAATGACCTTAAAACATCAGCAATCTCAAGAATAGATCCTGAGTTTACCTTTGCCATATAGTCTCTATATCTTCTATTCCAAGTCTCTCTGCTTGGATTTACTTCATGATCTGATAATAAGCTAAATAAGTCCTCTACTTCAGAAGTAGTAACTAGTGCTCTAATCTCTGAAGAGTTCTCTGGGTAGATCATCTTCATTCCATTATTTAATAATTGAACTGTCACAGTATTTAAAGTCGTTCCTGCAATCTCTCTTGAAGAGATATCAACAACCTGACCTACACCGTGTCCGGGGCAAACAAGATAATCTGAAATTTGATATTTAGTTTTCATATAACACAACGAGTCTAGCATGTTTTAGGATGCCATATTTGCATGTCAGTAATCTTTACAGGTGTCTAAGACTTAGACGCTTCTAACAAGCCAGGAATCCCTTAAGTCCTTAGAATTATTGATCAAGTTTGTATTTTTTTCATGGCATGAGCCTTGCAATTACTTAGGTACAGGAGAATATAATGAAGTTTTTTATTATGTCATTTTTATTAATTTCAAGTTCAGCTTTAGGAACTTATAGGAATATGGCACTAGATCCTGCTGATGCATTTTATCGACCAGTTCGACAATATCCTGTTTCTCCTTTGAGATCTAGATCTCTTGCTGGAGAATATGATGATTATAACTACAGAAAGTACCTTGCATTAACTGAAATCAATATCAAACAAGCTGAACTTCAAAGACAAATTGATGAATTTAAAAAATCGTTTATTGACTTAACTCCAGCCAGAAACAAATCAATAATTAGATGTTTAAAGCACCCATGCCCTTATGCTTCTTTTGAAAATGATAGCATAGAGCCAATCGGAAGCTTTAGAAGAGAAACAGAGACAGTGACTCCAAGAAATACTTATGTTCCTGAATTAGATAATAACCAAGATGGCCCAACAGAGCTTTCTCAGGAACTCTAAAAAAGACCTTTAATAATCCATAAAGGACCAATTAATAAAAATTTGAGATCTTCAATAAATGATGGTTTCTTGCCTTCAATTTTATGTCCAACAAATTGAAGAATCCAAGCAATCACAAAAACGCTCAAACCAATTATTGCCATTTGTGAAGGAGGAAGAAATCTAAGTGTAAAAAAAGAGATTCCTAGTTGAAGTAGCATCACTACAAATGGCTTAATTCCTAATGTGAAGTAAAAAATTAGAGCAAAGCATGCAATAATGCTGGCCCAATTTAGATAAGGAACTACTAAGAAAAATGAAGGAACAGGGATCGATGATAAAAGTACTATCACTGACCATAAAATTGCTGGAACACAAAACTTATGAATTATAATATTCGTATTATTTTTATGTGAAACTCCGTACGCATCAAACCATTGTTGTAAATTCATGCTTAAATTTATCTCAAATCTTCTAAATTGATAATAACAAAAGTTAAGATTTGTTTTATGAAAGAGTAAAAAAATCCAAAACCCACAAATACAGCAACGCAGCAAAGTAATCAATCAAAGTTTATTTTAATTTCAAATTTAGATAAACTTTGATTGTGTTTTATTCGTATTAAAATACTCCATTCAAGTCTTTCTTGATAACTTTGGATTCCGTTTTACCCGTTTTGAGATTTACTATAATTTTACGTCTTTCTTCATAAGCTTCTCTCGAAGTAAAAAAGACAGTACTTGTTTCAATTTCTGCCTCTAAAACATCTTTCTTAAACTTGAGATTCTCTACTTTATTTACGTATGTAGGTCTTGAAGTTGTATAATCATCAAATTTCTTAACGGCTTTAATGTTAACATTTATACTTTTTCTCGAACCTTTCGTAAGTCCTCGAATTCTTAGGTAACTTTTATCAGTAGCATCATAAGAAGAATAAACAACATAGGCTTCGTCCTTTTTTGAGACAAACTCAATCCCTGCACCACTTTGTACAATGTAATCTTTTTTACCATCTAACTTTAATGATTGATAAAGCTGTTCGTTTCCATTTTTACTCTTTTCAATATAAACATTTAGCTTACGATTTGTAATCTCCCAAAATAAATCTTCTGCTTTTGGTTTAATATTCTTAAGAGAAGAATCAACTTTTTTTACAGCGGTCTCTAAAGGCTCTATTTTAAATAGCCCTGGGTAGTCTGCTTTTTCCTTTTTAGGTTTTATCGTCCTCCCAGATATTGGAGTATCATTCGTTTTATAAATACTCAAAGCTGATTTTTTTAAATCAAATCCTTTACTATTAGAGAAAAGATCAAAGTCTAAGACATTCTTCTTCTTATCCTTCCCAATAAACAAACTTATTAGTTTTTGAATTTCAACATCATTTTGTAAAGTAATGAGTATATCTCGTACCTGAGGACTAGCGAAATCTGTTCTGAATTCAAAAACATTATCCTTAGAAGTTTTAGATATTTTAATTGAGAAGTTCTTACTTACTGAACTAAAATCAAATCTTTCTAATTTCTCTAATGTCTTGGCTAATAAATAATACTCTGCATTCAAGCTCGTTGATCCATATCTAGACGAATCAAAGATTGAAAAGAGATAACCCTCACTTTGGTTTTTATTTACGTTTTCAATCTTCATTTTGTTTGGTTTAGGAACCCTCTTAAAACCTTGCGGTTTAATATCTTGAGCAATTTTAAATCCAGCCGCATAATTTCTATCTCCGTTGTTGAAAATAGAAACACTATTTTGTGGTACCCCTTCAAGTAGTTCTATAGATTCATCTTTAATTAAATTAACAGCTGGCCCATGAACATAAATATTGTGAGATATTTCAGTTCCGTCATTCAAAGATGTATCAGATAACTTATAAGCGACAGTAACTTTCTTATTTCCTCCGACAAGTGGAGTCTTAACTGGATCTAAGAGCTCTGCTCTTTGTAGATCTCCTGCTGTAGAGCCTGTAATACTTGTTAATAGCTCTCCATATTTCTTTTGAAATCCTGTTGATAAGATTAAATGATCAACTACTTTTTTCCGACCATCACTAAAATTAACTTGATATCGCTCTACGCCATTAACTTTCACTATCTTTATTGAAACTAATTTAGAATCTAAAGGAGTTAGAGTATTATTTTTAAGTGCCGCAGCGATTTTAGAATATCTTACCCTATTTCCAGTAATATAGGCTTTACATGTTTGTTCAGTTGCTCCTGCCCAAGTAACACCTGCAACTTCTCCAACTTGTGCTTTATCATTTTTATAAGCAGCATCTGGAGCTTCCTTGAATAAATATTCAAGAGTAACCTTACCAGAATCCCCTTCTCCTACAACCATCACTTCTTTACCTGCATAACCTTTAAATGGTTGATCTAGAAGAGTAGCTAATTGTCTAGCATCATTAAACGTCATTACTCCAGGAAGCTTAGTTGATCTTTTTGTCATCCTTGCAATTTTCTTTCTCTCTTTGGCAATTAAATCAACTGTTTTCTTATCTGTTATCCTTAAAGATTCAGTCCCAAGACCACTTGGGATAGAAATATGATTTGCATAGAGCTCAAATGTATCTTTACCGTTTTGAATTGTAACTTTATAACGTGCAGGAAATTTAGTATTTAAAACTTTAGAATCTTCTACTTTTAAAACCTTTGTTTGAAATAAAACTGAACCATTAGAATTTGCTCTATTTAAAACTGTAGCATTAAATATATTTCCTGCTCTTGGATATTTCTCGGCAGAAAGGTCAGGGATCTGGATACTCCCACCAGAGAGTCTATTAATATTTCCCTTACCTGGTCTTGCATTCACAAAAAAGTCTTCTTTTCGATTTGTACTATTAATTCTAAAAAAATCAGGAGACATTCCAAAGGTATTTGCAACTAGGTTTGATTGTTCAACACTAACGACCTTTAAATCAGGAGAGAATTGTTTGAATGAATTTTGTAAAATACCATCTTGGACCCCTGCACCAATCACCAAGACATCATAGGTTTGTGATGCTTCATCTACTTTAGCCGCACCTTTAAACTTTTTAAGTCGTGATAATATTCTAGTTGATTCATTTCTCAGGTCCGCCATAACAGAATTTACTACTAATTTTAAAGACCCTTGATCAGCTGATGCTGCTAAAAACTTTTTTCTAAATTTTTGGTCTACTTTTACTACCTTATTCCTACTTCCAAGTTTTGAAATTTCTAAATTTGGATTTTCAGCTAAGTAAGCCGTTAAGTAATAATCACAAATAACTTTTAGATCATCTTTTGCAATACCGCTAAGTACGAAGAAACTAATTAACACTAAAAACTTGAGTCTTTTACTCATCTTCCACCTCTCTATAATTCTATATATCTCAATATAACATTTGAAGAAAACCTAAAGAGACAGAAGAAAAAAATACCTTTCATTTCAAAGTCATTAGTGGATATCCCGTATTAGAGAACTTAGAATATTGAATATAATTATAACTAGGAGCCATTGTGAAACTTATCATCCTCATGATCATTTTTTCTCAAACTGTTTTTTCAAAAAACCAAGTTCTTGAAGAGTCAATTATTGTAAAATCTAGTTATTCAAAAAAAATAAAAAAGTTACAAACAAAGCATAACTTCATCGTTGATCATGTTCATAAGAATTTCTTTGAAGTTTATGGAAAAAAGGGCACTTTAAAATTATTAAAAAAGAATGGTTTTAAAGCAGGCTTTCAAAAAATAAGAAAATCTCTAATCAGCTATCCAAGCTTTGATGACAATACAAAAAAACTAAAAAAATTGGCAAGAAAATATCCCAACATAACTAAACTCTTTAGTATAGGTAAGTCTGTAGAAGGCAGAGACCTATGGGTTATGAAGATTTCAGATAATCCCAACAAGGATGAATTTGAACCAGAGTTTAAATATATATCCAGTATGCATGGTGATGAAATAGTAGGTAGAGAGTTGTTGATTCTCTTTATTGAAGATCTTTTATCGATGTATCAAAAGAAAAATAAGAAAGTCGTTCAATTAGTTAATAATACAGAAATCTTTATAATGCCTTCAATGAATCCTGATGGAAGTGAAGTACCCAAAAGGGCCAATGCTAATGGAGTTGATTTAAATAGAAATTTTCCAGACTTTACTACTAATGATGATGATAATACTCCAGATGGTAGAGAGCCAGAGACTCAGGCCATTATGAAGTGGCAAAAAGAACGTCACTTCTCCTTTAGTGCAAATTTTCATGGTGGTGCAGTAGTAGTGAACTACCCTTGGGATACCAAATCTCAAAGGCATCCTATGGATAAATTTGTTGTTAAGTTCTCTAAATACTATGCAAGCTTTAATCAACCAATGAGAGATAACCCAGAGTTTCCAGAAGGGATTATTAATGGAAGTGATTGGTATGAAGTAGATGGTGGAATGCAAGATTGGAGTTATCATTGGCACAATGATCTACAAGTAACTATCGAGCTTTCAAACACTAAGTATCCTGACTATTCAACGATTTCAAAATTTTATAAAGATAATAGAAAGTCATTATTTAACTATATAAAAATAATTCATTCAGGAGCTGGCTTTAAGCTTAATTCCAACAGTAAAAATGGAAAAGTAGAAGTTGTTCAAACAAAACCTATGAAAAGAAATTTAGGAAGCTTTAATTTCCATGGTGGCGAGTTCTATAAAGTACTTCCTATAGGAAAATATACTTTCAATATCAAATTAAGTGATGGAACAACTGAAACAAGAAAATTAGAAGTAAAATAAAAAAGGGAGCAATATTAATTGCTCCCTAATATAGATCGATATAAAAAATTCTTATCTTTTAAATAATTCAGTTCCTTCAAAGAAATAAGAAATCTCTCTATCAGCAGATTGAGCTGAATCAGATCCATGAACTGCATTAGCTTCTAAACTTTTAGCATAAAGCTTTCTTAAAGTTCCTTCAGCAGCTTCTTCAGGGTTTGTTGCACCCATGATTTCTCTATTTTTTAAGATCGCTCCTGGTCCCTCAAGTACCATTAATAAAACTGGCCCTGAAGTCATAAATCCGACTAAAGATCCAAAAAATGGTCTCTCTTTGTGCTCAATATAAAATCCTTCAGCTTTTTCTTTTGAAAGATGAACCATCTTTGCTCCAGCAATATTTAATCCTTCTTTTTCAAATCTCCCAATAATATTTCCTATATTGTTATCTTCTACTGCATTTGGCTTAATAATACTTAATGTTCTTTCCATAATAATTCTCCTTAAATTTTTATAATACGCTTGCTAGCTTTTCACCTAACTCAGCAGGGCTTCTAGCAATTGTAACTCCACATTCTTCTAATACTTTAAATTTTGCTTCCGCTGTATCATCACCACCAGAGATAATTGCTCCAGCGTGTCCCATTCTCTTACCTTTTGGAGCACTTGCACCAGCGATAAAGCTAACAACAGGTTTATTCATATTATCTCGGATCCATCTAGCAGCATCAGTTTCAGCACTACCACCAATCTCTCCAATCATAATAACTGCTTCAGTATCTTTATCTTTTTCAAATAAATCTAAACAATCAATGAAGTTTGTACCATTTACAGGATCTCCTCCAATACCTACACAAGTTGATTGACCAATATCTCTTTGAGTTAATTGATAAACAGCTTCATAAGTTAAAGTCCCTGATCTAGAAATAACTCCAACACTTCCAGGCATATGAATATGTCCTGGCATTATCCCAACTTTACACTCTCCTGGAGTAATAATCCCAGGACAATTTGGTCCAATTAGTCGTGATTTTGAATTATTCAAAACAGACTTAACTTTTACCATATCATTAATAGGAATTCCTTCAGTGATCGCTATAATTAATTCTACTCCTGCATCTATAGATTCTAAAATTGAGTCAGCAGCAAACTTAGGTGGAACAAAAATCATAGCAACATTTGCTTCTGTTTCTTTAACAGCTTGAAAAGTTGAATTATAAACTGGAATCCCTTCATGAACCATTCCACCTTTACCAGGAGTAACACCTCCAACAACATTAGTTCCGTAATCTCTTGATTGAAGGGTATGAAATGTCCCCTGTTTTCCAGTAAGACCAATAGTAATAAGTCGTGAATCTCTATTTACTAAGATAGACATTAGAGCTCTCCTTTTGCTGCAGACACTGCTTTTTTAGCGGCGTCTCCTAAATCATTTGCTGCAGTAATTGCTAAACCTGATTCTTGTAATAGTTTCTTTCCTAAAGAAACATTCGTTCCTTCTAATCTAACAATTAGAGGAACTTTTAAATCAAGAGATTTCGCTGCTGCTATAATACCTTCAGCGATGATATCACATTTCATGATTCCACCGAAAATATTTACTAATATCGCTTTAACATTTTTATCATTTAAAATTATTTTAAAAGCTTTCTCTACAGTTTCTTTAGTTGCTCCCCCTCCTACATCTAAGAAGTTTGCTGGTTCACCACCAAAGATTTTAATAATATCCATAGTCGCCATTGCAAGCCCTGCACCATTTACAAGACACCCAATATTTCCATCGAGAGAAATATAAGAAAGACCAAACTTACTAGCTTCAAGCTCATCTGCTGACTCTTCTGTTGGATCTCTTAATTCTTCAATATCTGGATGTCTAAAAAGAGCATTTTCATCAAAGTTTAATTTTGCATCAAGAGCAATTACATCTCCTTGCTTAGTAACAACTAAAGGATTTATCTCTGCAACAGAACAATCTTTTTGAGTGTAAAGCTCGTAAAGTCCACTTAAAAACTTCACACACTTTTTCATCGTGTCGCCTTCAAGGCCTATAGCAAAAGCAAGCTTTCTCCCAACATAAGGAGTAAACCCTGTAGCTGGATCTATACCAACTTTTATAATTCTCTCAGGTGTATCATGAGCAACATCTTCAATATTAACTCCACCTTCTTCACAGGCCATCATTGTAATTTTTCCATTGTCTCTATCGAGAACAATTCCAAAATAATATTCTTGGGCAATATCACAACCTGCTTCGACTAAAACTTTTTGGACTTTCTTTCCTTCAGGACCTGTTTGATGAGTCACTAATTGCATACCGATAATTTCTTTTGCAAATTGTTCTACTTCATCTAAAGACTTTGCTAGTTTTACTCCCCCACCAAGGCCTCGTCCTCCAGCATGAATTTGAGCTTTTACAACCCAAATGTTTCCACCAAGTTTTTTTGCGACTTCAACGGCTTCACTTGCAGTCTTTGCAACTTCTCCATCTAATACGCTGATATTAAATTTTCTCATCAAGGCCTTAGCCTGATACTCATGAACGTTCATGAAGTCTCCTCATATATAACTTAGATTCTTTGTGGACTAGATTATGTGATAGAGGTAGTATTTTCAATGAATAGATGAACAAGGAAAACAAAAAACATTTGTAAATAAATCCCGTTAAGTTTCTTCTCTTGAGTCTAAATGATTTCAATGAATCTCGAGCAAAATGGGTTAACTCAACCAATAAAAAATGAAAATCATGAAATATTACTCTATTTATCCATCTCATTTAAAGCTTGATGGCGGTGCTATGTTCGGCATAGTACCAAAACCTTTATGGTCAAAAAAAATAGTAGCCGATGAGTTAAATCGAATTGAAATGAATTGCCGAATGTTTCTCATTCAAACCCAATCAAAAAATATCATTATCGATCTTGGTGTAGGCGATTATCACGGAGAAAAATTTGATAAAAGATTTGGAATTCGTGAAAACTTTAATCCAATATCAACTGTCTTAGAAGCCAACTTAAAACTAACTTGTAATGATATTACAGATGTCATTGTAACCCACCTTCACTTTGACCATGTAGGTGGACTTGGTACTAAAGATGGCTTGACTCCACTTTTTCCCAACGCAACTTTTCATCTTCACAAAAAACACTTTGATTATTCTTTAAATCCAACCCCAAGAGACAAAGGATCTTTTCATAAAGAGTTTTTTGAACCTTTGGTTAACTGGTATGAGCAAAAAGATCAACTGAATTGGCTTACTCAACAATCTAATCAAATTCTAATTGAGCAAGATTATGAACTAAATTTTATAACCAGCCATGGACATACTCCATTTCAAGTTTTGCCTTATGATAAAAAAGTTATTTATATGGGAGATCTTCTTCCTACAAGTCATCATTTAAATATTGCCTGGACAATGGGGTACGATCTTCATCCTGGAGATATTTCTTTAGAGAGGTTAAAGATTTATGACTGGATCATAGAAAATGATTTAAGCGTAATTTTTGACCATGATAAAGACTTTTGGGGAGCTAAACTTCTGAAGAAATCTCAGTTTAAATATGAATTTAAAAAGCTCTTCGAATCTAAGTCTAATAGTTTCGAAGAGCATCTTTTTTAACTTTACTAAAATAATTATTTTGTTAAGGGTAACTTTACCCCTAGATTTAAAAGACCTGTCGACTCCCAAGACTTTTTTGCTTTAAGAAAATCATACCTTGAGCTAAAATATATCATTACCCCTTCACTAGTGTAATCGATAGTTCCTATAGCTAATGCTCTCGCACGCTTTTCTTCATCTACTTTTCCAAAACCATAACCAGCTTGCAAGTTAACATTCACTGATTTTTTATCACCTCTTGTACGAAATAATGTTCCTTGGACTTTAATATTTGGCATTACAGTTGCTCCATTTACATCACCTTCTTCACTAAATTTTGAAGTATATTTACCTAATAAAAGACCAACTTGAGGTGATGCTCCATTTCCAATTTTCCAACTTGGATTCACTGTAAATTCATCAAAATTATTCACATTTTTTGAATATCTTGTTTCTACGTTTAAATTAAAAATATTAAGAGCCGAAGAAATTTCTGTTCCTAACTCTAAAACATTCTCTTGATCATCAAACTTCATTTTAGAAGCAAAAATATCTCCTTTGATTTCTCCAGTAAGATAGTCGTATTCAGTACCCGTACGAGCATAAAAACCAAGTCCAAGAGCACTTCCATTTTTAGAGTTTGATTTCATTGATAGTCCTAAACCAATAAATCCTCTTTGGTCACTACTAGAGCCACCTTCAACTAGTCCTTCATCTGCAGACAATACTTTTTGCAAACTATTTTCCTGAGCAAATACAGACAATCCCGAAAATAATAAAACAAACACAAGAATCTTATTCATTTTGTTCTCCTTTTTTTGAATAAATACAAATGTCGGAGAATCTTACTATTGTTTGTTTTCTAAAAATAAAAGGGATGTAAAATCTACTAAAGTTGTCTAATAATTTGTAATTTAAAGGCCTTGAGTTGCTCTTATCACTAATTTTTATCACAATTCGTCTGGGCCATACAAAACTTCCTTAGCCTTGGAAGAATCTTATTGTACATTTGAAAACCTCTATCCGTTAGAGCTAATCTTCCAATCTTATTTGTTAAGGTTCCAAATTTAACACCATTATTGTAAGTGATTTTTTGAGAAATTAAATCGACATGAATCTTGCTCTTCTCATGAACTAAGTTTGAATCATTATTGAACAATTTATTATCATCAAGTTCTATCGTATAAGATGAGTCATATTTATTAAAACTTACCCCAGAAACTAAAGAAACATGTATCCAATCAGCACTGTCCCAAATATTAAAAATAACCTCAGGCGTTTGCCCCAATTCTAGTCTACTTTGTAGAACTTCCATCATTTTTTTTATTTTACTTCTTTTATAGGTATTCTTATTTCGAAATCTATTTATATAACTATCAATAGAGATAGCATTTTTTGCCCATTTTTTTGTAACTAATATTTTCAACTCTTCTTCAAAGTTTAAAGATAAATCTTCAATTGAACTTAAATGAGGAAAAACTCTAGGTTTAAAATTAAATACATCTCTAAGCAGAGAGTTAATATGCCTTCTCCACTCTTTAGTTCCTCTTGTAAATAAAGTTGTCTCTTGAGTATTTTCTGGATCAAAAAATGCCAAATTTCTTAGTTGGTTAGTTAGTGAAGCATGTCCCCAACAAAACCCATACTCTTTAGTCATAATTTCTTCAAAATCATCAGGGGAGTTTAGAAAAGTTAATGTGTTCTTTTCTATCTGCTCATAATTTGAGCTATTTCTTTTTAAAATATCAAAATTCTCAGGACATACAACAGAGCACTTATTTGATTGCTCTTGTAAGTCTGATGACTTTTTATTAATTGAGTTTTTTAAATATTTATTATAATTGCTTAAATTCTTATTTCTCAGTTCATTTAAAAGAGCAATTGGATTTAAGTACTTCTTTGCTGCTTCTTTATAAAGGTGAGTTTTTTGACTCATCACTTCTTGAGAAAAAAGCGAAGAGTTTATAAGAAAAATAGAAAGAATAAATATTTTTTTCATAATAAAAAAGACCCGCTTTGAAGCGGGTCCTTATAGTTTTTAAAGTTGGCTCTTTTTATCAGCAATTGAATTTGCACATTTTAGCTTTAGTTCTCTTGATAAAAGACCTAACTCAACAAGTACAGCACTTAAATCTTTCTTAACTGTTGCATCAGCATCTATGTCTGAAGGAATATCATAAAATGAAACAGAACCAGAAAAATTTGCAGGAGTATTGTCCTCAAGGAACTCTATTCTAGAGTTAATCTTTTGCTTCGTTTTACCACTTTCGTTCTTAATAGTTCTCATGTCATAAAGTTCTACTTTCTTCTCATAAGATACAGCATGCTCATATTTTACAGTTACAGATGTTCTCTCAGAATTATAAACCTGAGCTAGTTGAGTCATTACTGATTCAAAGTTCGAAGCACAAGTGTCTCCAACTGATTTAAGATCTGAGCTAATAACACTTTTGTGACCAGTCGATACCTTATCTTTATCTTGAGCAAATACAGACAATCCAGAAAGCAATAAAGTACATACAATAAACTTATTCATTTTTTCTCCTTTTTATGAATGAAAACAATTTTGTAGGCACTTATAACACGACGCAATGTCAATTGATTAGAATATGTAAAATCTATAGACCGACTTAGAAAAGTCTGAATTTTTTATCTTAAAAAAGAGTTTTGAATTCTAAAGATAATATTAAGCTGGTTCAAATTTAATAACTTCGACAGGACATGCTTCAGCAGCTTCCTCGACTCTCAATCCATCATCTAGTGGTGAACCTGGCCTAATAATACAATTATCAGCCTGAACATCAAAGACTTCGGGATAAATATCTTCACAAGCATTGCAAACAATACACCCTGGTTCAATCCATACTTTCTTAAGAGTGAAATTCTCTCTTGCCGGAGCATCTGCCACCGCTACTCCACCTCCGCCTTGATTAGCAAAGTAAGCTTCAAAAGCAGGGTTTGTAGCAATTGCTAATTGAGCACCTTTACCAGCAACTGTATCAGCAATAAATGTTCTATCCGGAATAGAAATTCTAGCTGGAGTATTAACGGACTTACTTTCATTTAAATCACTTACCGTTTTTTTAGCATTCGTTAATAAGTCTCTAAATTTTGTTCCAGGATATTCAAAGTTAAAAAACTTCCCACTCTTAGTTGAGCTAACTTGAACTTGAACTCTAGCTTTTTCAATTCCTTTAGCTCCAAGAAGACTTAAAAAAGTTTTACCCATATCAAGCTCTCTAGCAAAAGATGAATCTTCAGCATCAAAGCTTCTAGTAACTTCCATTTGCTTTGGCTTTCCATACGGATTATATAATCCAACTTTAATTGTATCGATTCTTGCTGGTTCTTTTGCTGCATTCCAAAGAAAAGAAAATGCAAAACCATGATCAAACTCAGTGGCCCTAAGTATGTTTAATTTTGCTCTCCCAAAGAGTTTATCTAAAACTCCAAAGCCTAAGCTGGCAAACCCAAGTCCAATGACTAGGCCCAATACTAAAGTTACAGCAATTCCAAGAGCAATAAAACTTGTTGTCATGACTTCTCCAAAAGAAACTCTTTTATGAATTATACTAAAATTTTTAGAATTTTTAAACTAATCAGAAGTTAATAACTGGCCTTAATTGATCATTTAAAAGACCACCCAAGGAGCGAATCTTCAAGTTTTCATCTTTGACCCAATACATTTTCTCTATTTCAGGCACAATTCCACAAAATTTCTCATCAATAGAGCTATTTCCAGGTACCTGATCTAATTTAACTGGATTTCCATGAATCATCTTACTCATCATCATCTCATCTAAACAAACAGATCCAAAAGGCAGTAGTGCTTCAAGATCAACATTTATCTCCTCAAGACTATGATTATCTAGATCCATATCATTTGAAAAAACAGATCCAATTTGAGTTCTAATTAATTTATCTAGGTAACCTAGTGTCCCTAGGTAATTTGCACACTCAGAAAATAAAGTTCTTATATAGGTTCCAGAGCTGACTTTAAATTCAATCACTAATTCAGGGAAATTATATTCAAGAACTTTTAAGCTATAAACTTTTTTTAATTTTTTTTCTTTTTTGATCTCTATCCCAGCTCGAGCATATTCATATAGTTTTTTACCTTCGAACTTTGCCGCTGAAAAAGCATGAGGAGCTTGCCAATAATCTCCGATAAATTTCTCTGTTAATTTTTTTTCAATAAAACGAATATCAAGTTTAGCAATCTCTTGAGTTAACTTTTCAGAATTATCTATTTTGTTGATCTCACCAGTTACATCTCCGGTATTGCTTTCTTTTCCAAGAATTCCATGAGCAATATAAGTTTTAGATAAACCATCATGAATATAATTATTAAGTCTTGTTGCAGAATTAATGCCAATAAGTAAAAGACCTTCAGCAAATGGATCTAGAGTTCCAAAGTGACCAATTTTTTTGATCCCTTTTAAAGTAGTACGTTTTAGAGTTCTAATTGCATCAAAAGAAGTAATCTCTCTTGGTTTATAGATATTGAAAATAAATGGGTCTATTTCTAAATTCACTTAGAAGCTTTAAGAGTCTGTTTCTCTAGCACTTTTTAATAATTCAGAGATTTTATTAGCATCTTCAAATTGAGAGTCATATAAAAAGTTTAATGATGGTGTATGTCTAAGATTCATAATTTTTGAAAGCTCTGTTCTGAGCTTTCCAGACATACCTTTCATCGCACTAGAGGCGTCACCTCTTGTTCCTGCATTAAAAGTATCCCAATAAACAGTGGCTACTGAAAAATCACTATTTAAATCAACACTAGTAAGACTTACAAATTGGACTCTTGGATCAGTTAATTTAGTTCGAATGATTTGATTTAATTCATTTAGAATTCTTTCTTCAAATTTCTTTTTGGAAAAGCTCTCTTTTTTCTTCATCTCTACTTATGCTCTACTCTCATCTAGAGATCTTTTCTTCTCTTCAAGCATATAAGCTTCAAATAAATCTCCAGCTAATACGTCATCATAACCTTCAAGAGCAATACCACATTCAAGACCATTTTTAACTTCTTTAACTTCGTCTTTAAATCTCTTAAGAGTTGATAGTTTTCCATCAAATAAAATTCTCTCTTCTCTAAGAAGTCTGATATTACAACCTTTAGCAATTTTTCCATCAATAACTTCAGATCCAGCGATCTTACCAATTCTTGGAATATTAAAAGTCTCTTTAACTTTTGCTCTACCAATATAAACTTCAATTCTCTCTGGAGCTAACATACCTTCAAGAGCAAGCTTCACATCATCTAATAATTCATAAATAATTGAATAAGTCTTAATATCTATACCTTTTTGAGCAGATAACTTTCTAGCTGAAGTGACAGGCCTCATATTAAAACCAATAATGTATCCTTCAACTGATTCAGCAAAGTTTACATCACTATCTGATATCGCTCCTGCACCACCACCAACAACTTCAACTGCAACTTCATCATTACCCATAGCTTCAAGAGAATTTTTTATCGCCTCAAAAGAACCAAGAACATCTGCTCTAATAATAAGCTTTAAGACTTTCTTTTCTACTCCATCTCCTGGAGCCGCACCAAAGAAATCCTCAAGCGACATCTTCTTCTTAGAAGCAACTGCTAATTCTTTTCTTTCAGAGACTCTATTTTCAACAATCTTTTTAGCTTCTCTTTCATTTTTTACAACATTTAAAACTTCACCAGGACTAGGAGTTGTATCTAATCCAAATATTTGAACAGGCATAGATGGACCAACATCTTTTAACATCTTACCCGCGTGATCCATTAAACTTCTAGCTCGTCCATAGGCTTCACCTACTACAACGGCGTCACCTTTTTTCAATGTTCCTTTTTGTACAAGCACAGTACAAACTGGTCCTCTTCCTGTTTCAATTTTAGATTCAATGATTATTCCTTCAGCTTGACCTTTAGGGCTTGCCTTTAATTCTAAAATTTCAGCTTGAAGTAAGATTGCTTCAAGAAGTGAATCTATCCCTTCGCCTTTTAGAGCTGAAATATTAACAAATTGAGTATCTCCTCCCCATTCTTCCGGAGTTATTCCAAATTGCATTAGTTCTTGCTTGATTTTCTCAGCAGTTGCACCTTCTTTATCCATTTTATTCACAGCAACGATCATTGGCTTATTAGCTTTTTGGATAAACTTAATAGACTCTTTTGTCTGAGGCATTACACCATCATCAGCTGCAACAATTAAAATCACAACATCAGTAACATCCGCTCCCCGTTGTCTCATTGAAGCAAAAGCTGCGTGACCAGGAGTATCTAAAAAAGTAACTGTTGAATCATTTACCTTAACTGAATAGGCTCCGATATGCTGAGTAATCCCTCCAGCTTCACCATCTGCAACTTTTTCTTTTCTTATTGTATCTAAAAGTGTTGTTTTCCCATGATCAACGTGACCCATTACTGTCACAATTGGGTTTCTTAACGGATCATTAGATTTTTCTTCAGCACTTACTTTAGTATTCAATATAGCTTCTTCATTAAAAGCTATATTTTCAATTTTGTAATCATAAACGGCTGCAATCTCACTGGCTAATTGCAATCCTATATAGTCTTCTTTTTTCACTAATAAATTCATATCAGTACATTTATTAGAAAAGCTTTTAAATTTTTCGCTTAACTTTTTAGCAAGGTCTTCAGCAGTTATAACATCATGAATTCTTACCACTCGCTTTATATCCTTAACAGAAGTAATAATTGTATTTCGGGTTTCTCCAACATAGACTTTCTTTTTTCGTGCTGGAACATAGACTCCGTTACCCATGACATTAGAAGCAAGCCTCATATTCTCAGCTACTCTAATTTTTTGAATATCTTTTGATTTATCTGGTCCACGCTTACTTACGATCGCAGCTAGATCTCCAATACTTCTCTTTTTGCCTTTTCCAGCTCCTGCAGCAGTTGTTCCTGGAGCAGGGTTTGTAAATCTTCTTACTGGCTTATCAGCTTCTTTAGGTTTATCTCCCGGCTTTGGAATAAAGACGGGAGTAAATTTGTGAACCTTTTCTTTAAAAATTTCATTTTCTTTTTTCTCAACTGGAGCTTCTGTAGCAGCTTCTACCGGTGTCGGAACATCAGCTTGTTTTACAACTCGCAGACCTTGAGTCATTTGTTCTTTTTCAAACTTCTCTTGAGCTCTTGCTTCTTTTTTAGCTTCAATCTCAGCTTCTTTAGTTGCTTTTTTCTTTCGAACTATTTTCTTTTTAACTTCAACTTTTTCTACAATTGGCTTTTCAGCTTCAGCAGCTTGAGCTTTACTAGTCTTCTTTTTTACAACTTTCTTTTTAACTGCTTTTTTCTTTCTCACAGTTTTTTTCTTTTTCTTAGCTGGAGCTGCAGCTGCTGCCTTAGATTCATTGATCGATTTCATAATCGTTCCAAGATCTTCTTCACTGAGTTTCACCATGTGATTTCTCACATTGATTCCCATGTCTCTAATCTTTTCGACTAACTCAATCGAGCTTAATTCTAATTCTTTTGCTAATTCGTAAACTTTCTTACTCATTAATTCACCTTAAAAAATTTATAAAACTTTATTTCAATTTAAATGCCGCTAATTCTTCTCTTAATCTTCTCTCGGCATCACTAAATTTATCACTACCTTCTTTCTCACCTGCTCCACCTGCTTCATTGCCTCTAATAAAGCTATGTCTTCCTGGAATTGCTGAAGCTGAAACAATTTCTTCGTCTTCTTCATCCTCTCCAACTATATCTACAAGGCCTTTTTCTATAGCAGCAGATCCAAGCTCGATATATTCTTGAGCTCTGGCTTCATCAGTTCCTAATATTCTAGAAATCTCTTCAGGTGAGCTTGCACTTAAATCAATAGCGTTCATTACGCCGTTTTGAACTAACATTTGAGCAACTGCTTCATTAATACCTTCAAGAGTAATGAAACTCTCAACAGATGTTTTGATTTTCTCTTGAAGTTTATTCTTAGAAACAATATTTACTTTCCAACCAGTTAACATAGCTGCAAGTCTAACGTTTTGTCCACGTCTTCCGATTGCAAGAGCTAATTGATCATCTTCAACAATAACGTCTATGATTTTCTCATCACCGTTTAAGCTAATTGATTGAATATCAGCAGGAGCGAGAGCAGATCTTGTAAAAGTAGTTAGATCTTCTGACCACCTTACAATATCAATTTTCTCACCTTGTAATTCATTTACTATAGTTTGAACTCTTGATCCCTTAAGACCAACACAAGCTCCAACTGGATCTATTTCTCTATCAGATGTAAAAACAGCAATCTTTGCTCTATGACCTGGCTCTCTAGCCGCTGCCATCACTTCAATAGTTCCATCAGCTATCTCTGGAACTTCTGTTTCAAATAGTTTCATTAAAAATAAAGGACTAGTTCTTGTTAATCTTATCTCTGGACCTCTATTAGTCATGACAACTTCAGATAGATAAGCTTGGATTCTATCACCAGGCTTAAAACTCTCTCCATAAATGATTTCTCTTCTAGGAAGAATCGCTTCAGCTTTTCCAAGATCAACCATAACGTTTCCTCTTTCAAACCTTCGAGCAATACCAGTGATAACTTCACCTTCTCTATGTTTAAACTCAGAAAATAAAATATCTCTTTCAGCATCTCTAACTTTTTGAAAAATAATTTGCTTAGCTGTTTGAATATCAACTCTTGAAAAAGTAACGTCTTCTAATTTCATTCCAAGTTGGTCACCAAGTTCAGCTTCTTCATCTAGACCTTTGGCATCATCCATATTAATTTCAATAATTTTATCTTTAACTGAATCTACTACTGTTTTATATTGAAAGATCTCTATGTCACCATCATCTTCACTATACTTAGCTTCAAACTCTCCTTGAATTCCGTACTTCTTTCTAGCTGTTACGATAAAGGCTTGCTCAATTGCACCTATAACAATCTCTTTTTTCACGCCTCTTTCTTTACCAATAAGATCGATAACTTTACTTAAATCTAAATCAGAAAAGCTCATCTACTTTCTCCTTATATTTTAAACTTTAAAAACTTTTAATTACTGGCTCCCACTGAGCTCTAATCACTTGTTCTTGTAAGAGAACAACTCCTATCTCTTGACCGGATTCATTCGCATTTAACTTTATTTCAAAATTCTCATCTGCTCCGATCTGCTCTAATACTCCAACAACAACTCTACCCTTTAAATACTTCTGCGCTTTTTTATCACCAGAAAATGAAACAGGGCTTCCTCTGAACTTTACTTGTATTCGCTTCCCAAGGCTCCAATCATAATGTTGCCTTGTTTTTAATTTTCTATAAATCCCAGGTGAAGAAACTTCTAAGGTAATATCTTCTGGAATCCAATCATTGTCTTCAAACACCGGTGATAAGGCCCTATCGACTTTTACACAATCATCCAAGACGGCTGAAGACGTAGCTTCATCCATAATAAAAATTCTTAAAAGTTTTTGAGCACCTAAATACTCAAAATCATAAAGCAAATATCCACATTCACTAACAACGTCAGCACATGCTTCATAAAGTTTTTGCTCTAACCCAGTTCTTTTCATTCACCTTCCAAATCTTTAGCCAATAAAAAAGGGTGGTCCAGGCCACCCTTATATAAACAACTATTTCTCAACTAACTAAAGAGAGCTTAATTATTACCAATAATAATGCTAAAAATCAATCTCAAGAGTGTTTAGAGACAGCTTAAAGCACCCTGCTCCATCTGAATAAAACTTCTTTTGATGAAATAGCTCTTTAAAGCCCATTGATTGGTAGAATTTGAGGGCTGCTTGATTGTGATCACTCACTTCTAAATAAATATCTTTTCCTACTGCGTCAATCTTAAGAGACTCAATTAAGCCAGCAGCTAACCCTAAACGTCTAAACTTAGAACTAATCACGATCTTATAAATGTGAAATACATCGCCATCTTCAAACAAACAAAATCCTGACTCATCAGAATAAGAATATAAATACATATTAGGATTATTTTTTGATGTATTCCACATGGCCTGATCCCAAGGATAGTCCATCTCCAAGCTATCAATTGAAATGATCCAAGATAAATCTGATCTTTTCTCTAGGGAAGATTTAATTATTGGTTTATTGGAATTGTTCAAATTCATATTGATTAATGAGGGAATCATAGAACTCATTAATATTTTTTTCGACACTGCCCTCAGAGAACTTAAATCTTGATGTTAAAAAAATCTCTAATTTCATATATTTCTTTGCAACTTCAAAACTTGAAAGTTTCTTAGTTTTTGTCGTGCAATTGGTTCTCTTAATCGCTTCTTTGATATTTGTAGACTCTTTATAATTGATTTTTGCACTTCTTAAATTATCACCAAAATTTAAAAGGTTTAGGTATTTTAAAAAGTCTTTATTTTTTGAAGCTTCATCATATTTTGATTGATTTTTAATTTGGTTAATTGAATTGATATCAATTGATTTGAATAGATTTGCATTCCCAAAAAGGCATTTAAAAAAATTCAGCTCATCTATTGATTTATCAAGCTCGTAACCTGAGAAGTAGCTTTGGTCTATTCGGAAGTAAACCTTGTCTTCAAAGTTTACTTCCTTAGAAAAACTAATACTTGAGAGTATTAAGATAAAAAATAATTTTTTATAAAGGTGATCCAATCTCTACGTTTCCAATTGACTCTCTTGATTGAGGAGTGTTGTGACAAAACCTAACCTTTACATGAGGACTAAATGTATAACCATCTTTTCCTCTAACGATATATTTATTTTTCTCACCACTTGGTTCAATTAACTTTCTAAGCCTAGAGATACTTGTATAAATAAGCTTATCGTGAATAAGAGGGTTATACTCTTCTCTCCAGATATCTCTTGAAAGATCTTCTTTATCAAAAAACTTACCAGGGTTTGAAGCTAGTAAATATAAAATCTCAAGAAGAACAAATCTATGTTTAAAATCTATCACTCCAAGAGTTTTTTCTTTAATAATTCTTTCTGTCTTATCGATAACAAAATCAATGTTTGAATCATTTACTTCGCTTATCTCACCATCGATTTTCTGGTGTAATTTCTTAAAATTTCTATTCGTATGGTTTTTAGCCATTTCAAAATATAAAAGGGCCTTCTTATAATTCCCCATTTTCTTATAACTCTTTCCCATACCAAGGCATGTATATCCAAATAGGTTCCAACATACTTTCTTATTAAGCTCTTCAGATGATTTTTTGAAATACTCCAAAGCTTTCTTGTATTCACCTTTGTGGTTATAAATATTTCCGTAAAGGATATTCATACTACCTTTCAAGTAGCCTTTATTTAAAATCGTTAACAATTGTTCTAACTGAGCAAGTAGATTCTCTGTTTGCTCAAAATGACCCATTAAATATTGGTTGTGTGCCATAAATAATAATGACTTTGCAACCAATTCAGGTTCATTCGACTCTTGAGCCTTCTTGAAAGCAATATTGAAATTGTTGATTGCTTCTTCAAAGTCTCCAACATAAGTCTTAGTAGCACCCATATAGAAGAAATAATCTGCTTTTGCACTCCATTCAGGATTAGAAAAAGCTGCATTTAATAATAATTGAGATAATTCTACATAATTTCTAACTTCATCTTGTCTTAAAAACTCAGAATAAACCCGAATTAAAAAACCACAGATTTTCATCATCGCAAAAGTATCCTCAGGAAGAACACATGCATCTAAAGACTTTAGAAAAAACTTTTCTGCTTTTTCTAAATCTGCTTTATCATAATGAAGCTTAGCTAGTTGATAATAGTTTTGCCCCATCTCTCTAGTAGTAGTTCCCTTAGATTCAGTGTTAGTTGGAGCAGAAGTCATTGAATTGCTACCCATAGTAACAATCGGATTTCTTACACTCGTGAGTTTTTTCTGGATTTCTTGAAAAGCTTCCATATTCATCATAGTTATTCCCCTATGGTTATTTAATGAAGTTTTACCGTAATCCTCACGATAAAATTGTCATTAACTTACAACGGGTCAAGATCAAAGTAAACAAAAAGAATTACGTTAAGCTCTTGAAATTATAGAGGTTGGTAATTTTTTCTTACATCTACTTTTTAATAAACTTACATTTGAGCATGAATATACAAACATCTATATTATAAGTACTTTAAATGCCAATTTAGTGGAGAAAAAATGCAAGAACAACCCTTAGACACAATTCGTCATTCTGCTGCTCATATAATGGCCCAAGCAATAACCGAAATGTTTCCTGATGAAGACGTTAAGTTAGGAATAGGTCCAGTAATAGAACATGGATTTTATTATGACATCGATATGCAAACTAGAATCACAGATGCGCATTTAAAAGAAATTCAAAAAAGAATGCAAAAAATAATTAAAGCAAAACTCCCAATAGAGAGACATGTAATTTCAAGAGAAGATGCTTTAAAGAAATTTGAAAAAGAAAAACAAGATTTAAAGCTTGAGTTGATAAAAGATTTACCTGAGGGTGAGGAAATTACTTACTACACTCAAGGTGAAAACTTTTTTGACCTTTGTCGTGGTCCACATGTAGAGCATACTGGCCAAATCCCTTTTAGTTTTAAGATATTAAGTACTACCGGAGCTTATTGGCGCGGAGATGAGAAAAGACCAGTACTTCAAAGAGTTTATGCCGCTTGCTTTAAATCAAAAGAAGAATTGAAAGAACATCTTCACTTTCTAGAAGAAGCGAAAAAGCGTGATCATAGAAAGATTGGAAAAGATCTCAAGCTTTTTCACTTTGAAGAAGTTTCGCCGGCCAGTCCATTTTTTATGCCCAAAGGTGCCTTCATCTATAATAGATTAGTTGATTTCATGAGAAATATTTATACTAAGTATGATTACGATGAAGTTATTACTCCACAAGTATTAGATGTGAATCTATGGCATACCAGTGGCCATTACGAAAACTACAAAGAGAACATGTACTTCACTCCAATCGATGATCGTGAATTTGCACTTAAGCCAATGAATTGCCCATGTCATATGTTGATGTTTAACCATTACAAGTATAGCTACCGGGATCTTCCGATGAGATATGCTGACTTTGGTAGACTTCATAGATATGAAAGATCTGGAGCTGTTTCTGGGTTAACAAGGGTTCGAACTTTTTGCCAAGATGATGCTCATATATTTATCCAACCAGAAGGCATTCAAGATGAAATTCAAAAACTTATGGAAATGTTTTTTATCTGTTATGAGCATATGGGATTTACAGATATAAAAGTAAATCTCTCTACAAGGCCTGATAAAAAGATGGGAGATGATGCAACTTGGGACCAAGCTGAGGACGCTCTTAGAAAGTCTCTTGAAAACTCAGGTCACGAATTTGTTATCAAAGAAGGGGACGGTGCTTTTTATGGACCAAAGATTGATATAGAAATAGCTGATGCACTAAAAAGATATCATCAACTTGGGACTATTCAACTAGACTTCTTATTACCTGAAAGATTTGATTTAAAATATACTGACTCTGACGGACAAGATAAAAGACCTGTCGTTATTCACAGGGCCCTACTTGGGTCTCTCGAGCGGTTTATTGGTGTCTATACGGAGCATTGTGCTGGAGTTTTTCCATTTTGGTTAACGCCAGAGCAAATTAAAATTGTTCCTGTTAATTTAGAAAGCCATGAAAAATTTTGTGATAATTTATGCTCTGAGCTTAAAAAAATTGGAGCAAGAGTTAGTATAGACAAAAGAAATGAGTCCCTTGGCAAGAAAACACGTGAGATTCAAAAATCAAAAACTCCATTTATGATTGTTATAGGTGATAACGAAATGAACTCTGATCAAATTAGTGTTCGAAAGTATGGAGAACAAAGTACGACTGATTACTCTCTAGAAGAATTCAAAAAACTTGTCGTTGACTTAAATAATGAATTTACTCCTGAGAAGTTAAGAGATCGTTACTAAAATGAAAAAAGTTCTAGTTTTATTTGGCGGTGGTGGAAGTGAACATGAGATCTCACGTAAATCAAAAGACTATTTGGTAAGCCAGATTGATCCTAACTTTAAAGTTTTTGAAATTGAAATTAAAAAAAATGGTGATTGGATTTTAGATGATCAAAAAGTGTTACTCACTCAAGAAGGTTTACTTAAAAACAAACAGATTGAAGTTATCGACTTTGTCATTCCTTGTATTCATGGTCGTCCTGGAGAAGATGGAAAAATCCCTGCAATGCTTGAACTTCTTAATATCCCATTTTTGGGATGCAAAGCTCAAGAGAGTTTAAATTGCTTTAATAAATTAACAACTAAGTCTATTCTCGATAGTTTTGGAATATCTACGGTTCCTTTTATTCCTTTATACAACTTTGATTCTAAAGCAATTGAGAATTTTTTTGAAAAGCATCAAAATATTTTCATCAAAGCTAATAGTGAAGGATCTTCAATTGGCTGCTACCATCCTAAGAATTTAGAGCAAGCTTATCATTATACAAAAGAAGCATTTAAATTCTCTAAATTTGTATTATTAGAAAAGTTTATTGAAGGCCGAGAATTAGAAGTAGCTGCCTTCGAATTTAATAACGAAGCTCATTTTTCAAAACCAGGAGAAATAATAACCAATGATAAATTTTATGACTTTGATGAAAAGTACTCGAATGAATCTACAACAAATATTAAAGTCGAAGCCACTCTAGATGAAATTGAAGCTTCAGAGATAAAACTTATTACTAAAGAAGTCTTTGAAATCATGAATTTGAGACATTTATCTCGAATTGATTTTTTTAAAACAAAAGATAAAATTTACGTAAATGAGATTAACACATTTCCTGGCATGACAAATATTTCACTTTTTCCAAAAATGATGGAAAAACATGGAGTTAGCTTTTCTACGTTTTTAAATAACTTAATTCAAAAATCAGAAACCTAAACTAACTCCCTATAGCATACTTTTTAATTTCTTCTATAAGAACTTCTTGAAGGTCTAGTACTTCTATAAGATCTACTAGAAGAGGTATTACCTCTATAATAGTTATATGGTTTCTTAGAGATAATTAATGATTTTTTTACAACAACACTAGTCGAACACGACCCATTATCTTTATTACAAGTTACCCCTTCATCATCACAAACCATGCATTGGCCTCTTAGGTCTTCATCTCCTGCCCAATCTTGTCCATTTCCAGTTGTAGAGCAATTATCAACGACACAATAACACTTGCTATTACCACAATCCACATTTCCATCTTTTGCAAATGATTGACTTGTAAAAAGTAGTGCACCTAAAATTAACATTTTTTTCATATTCCCCTCCCCAGGTTCTTTGTACTTATAAAGTTTAAACTTGTTAGGCTTGTTTTATCTTAAATCATAGGACTCTAAGTACTTCAGGCTTAAATGATAAAAATATACGCCTATTTTTGTTGGCATTCTCTCTTCAGCTTAGAGCTAATTAGCACTCTATTAAAGTACTGTCGTTTCCCTGCGATAATGTCCTATTTATTTCCTAGCGATTATGTCCTATCTCGGTATTTTGTTTATGCCGCTAAACCTAAGTTTCGTGGAGTAGATTTATATGCCTTTACTTCAACCGCTTTACCTAAGATGTCGAAGCTAACATGTCCATCATAATGAGTATTAATATTGATTGTCCTAAAGCGATAGTTTCGCTCTCCTTGTATGATGTAGACTTGAGAGTTCCAGCTAAAAGTATTTCCAGTTGTTATTTTCCGATTCTCCTTCATACAAAAGATATTATCTAAATTATCAATACACTCGAGGTAAGCCTTTTGAGAGCTTCTCGCTGGGTAAGAAAAGTTTTGATTAAAACGTGGAAGAAAATCTTCTCTCAAAAACTTATTTGCTGATGGAACTGTTTTGATTTCATAAAACCTAAGCTCTGCGATTAACCGATCTTGAAGAGTATCCCAAAGCCTCTCAATCTTACCTTTCGCCTGAGGTGAGTTAGCAAGAATAATATCACTTCCAATTGATGTAAGAGCTCTTCCTATCTGAGTCGATGACTTATCGCGATCATCTTTACCAAAGGCTCCGGCCTTATCTAAGTAAAACGCATGAGGAACTCCATGAGCTTGGATAATTTCTTTCATCACTTTCATACAATTTAAACTAGTTTCTCCTATAAAAAACTCAGCTCCAAGAACCTTGCCAGTAGCATCGTCAATTCCTGCAATAAGATCTGATTCAAAACCTCCGAACCAAACATGTTGTGATCCATCAAACTGAATCAGCATGCCTTCTTGTGGCATACGAGGACGTAGTTTATGAACTTTCTTTTTCAACCTTCTCTTAGGTCTTTTAATTAATCCATTAGTTTTTGCAATTCGATGAATGACATTTTTTCCTATCTCAATTCCTTCATGTACGTGGATCATTTCTTTGAAGTGGGTGAGATTGAAGTCATAGTACTTTCCCTTTAGGAGGCTTAAAATATCTAGTTCTAACTCACTAGGTGTTTTGTTATGAGGAATTTTTCCCAGGTTTCCGTGTTTAACTCCTTTCATACCTTTGCTTTTTACTTTTTTAATAATTCTTTGAGATTGTCTGTATGATAGTGAATTGAGTTCAGCAAATTCCTGGATACTTAACCTTTTACAGATTACTTGAATAGCTTGATCATACATTTTTTGATCTTTTTTACTCATGACGATTTCTCCCATCTCAACTCCTTGATATAACAATGATACAAGAATTAGTTGAGTAAATTGTTTATGACATAATCGCTGGGAATTAAGAATAGGACATTATCGCGAGGAAACCACACACTCTATTAAAGTACTTAAGTTTTTCAGTCTTTTTCCGAATAATCCCTGTCAGATAATCATAGGAGAAGAGTTGTTTAACCCATTAAAAATTTTTCTATTTTCACTTTTTATAGCAACAGCTTCTTTTGGTTTTAATCTATACCTCTTCTTCAGATTTAATATATATGGTGAAACTTTGAGGATTCAAGAAAAAGATTTTTTCTACTCCTTATTACGAGAACAAGTTACTCTAAATAATAACTTCTTTCTTGGATTGGTTATCTTCGTTTCAGTTTATTGTCTGCAAAGACAATGGAGATTCAGAAGAAAGAAGTTAAAATTAATTAAAACAAGACAAGATGACACCGAATCGAAAAATCAAATATCAAAAGTGGCATAGGCACTCTTCAAAGTGACACCACTGAATTTCTAAATGTTATTTTTTATTCTCTAATGTTTTTTTAATTAGCGAAAGGTCTTTAAATTCAATTTAGCAAGTGCAAAGTGACTCTCTCAAAACTACTAACAGTTAGAACTTTATAATTTATCAAGCTTATTTAATAAGATAAAAAGACTCATTACACTTGTGTTTTTCTAGGAAATTAATTCACATTACAAAGGAGGAATCAATGCGGCGACATTCGACGTATCGTTTTATGTTATTTTTATTTCTAGCTATTTTTTCGCTAGAAACTTTTGGCCAAAGAAGAAAACGATCTAGCTCATCAAGATCTGGCTCTTCAAAGTCAAGTTCAAGTTCTTCAAGTTCAAGCTCTTCGAGATCTAGTTCTAGCTCGTCTTCTTCAAGATCAGCACCTTCAAGATCTAGTTCAAGTTCATCTTCTTCAAGATCAGCACCTTCGAGATCTAGTTCTTCAGCATCGAGTTCAAAACCTTCAAGGTCTAGCTCTCGTGCAAATACTTCAAGGCCATCAAGATCTAGTTCGTCAGCTTCAAGTTCAAGACCTTCAAGATCTAACTCAAGTTCGAATACTTCTAGAGCACAAACAAGATCAAACTCTTCGGCTTCAAAACCATCAAGATCTACTAATAGATCAAGAGTTCAATCAAAAAGAATTAGTTCTAGAGTAAAAGTTGAATCAAGAGCAAATGCAAAACAAAGACAAGCCAAACAAGTCACTGCTAGAGTTGGCAGGTCTAATGTTCACAACAGAAAAGTTGTTTCTGGTGTATCCAACACTAGAATCTACGGTCAAAATCGAGTTGCCAGATCTAAAAGAGTGGTTAAGCAAATCAACAATAGAAGACATCGATTAAACTATTCAAATACTATTGTTAATCGTCCAAGGAAATGTTTTGTAACTCGTCCATATAGAAGAGTGGTTGTAGGAACTCTGCCATACCACCATGCTAGACATTACGGTACATATTATTATTGGCGACCATTTCATTACTATCATGCTAGGTACCACTACATCACAACTTTTCATGTTCCGTATTCCTACACATCATATGATTACGAGCCCATTCCTTACGACTGGAATAGCTATGAATATTATAGGTTTTTACAAAACAATAATATGCAAAATGCTTTTTACATGAACTGGATATTTAGAAGTGTTGAAGAAACTAATAGTGATTATCAAAACGATACTTTTAACTTTATTGATAATTATCCATACTGGGTTTTCAATGGATATATGCATAGATATTCATCAACTGACTCTTGTAATTATCAACTTATTGATAAGTATTCGATGAGAGTTGTTGAATCTTATTTTAATAAATCTTGTAGTGTTGGATATGATACTTGTGCTAATTTAAGAAATAATCTGAACCACTTAGAAAATTCTTTTAGATTTACATGTGCTGAAACATTTAGACCTAAAAACTATGAGTATTTTAACAAATATAATAAACAAGATAGTCACTTAGGTGGATACAATGTTGAGTCGTATAAAAAAGATTATTATTACGATGATCAATATGATCTTTACTATGACTACGAATATGATGAATACAATACAGATTCAGTCCAAGATCAGTATTACACTGATCCAGCTCTTGAAGATCAATATTATTCTTCAGAAAGTTAGTTAACTTTATAAATTCGGGCAATAAGTATTTCTTATTGCCCGTTTTAACAAAACTATCATGTTAGTTGCTCTTTCATTTTTCTTAATCTACATAAAAAAACAAACGTAATTCCATTGGTCAAAACGCACCTCTAAAAACTACTAACAGTTAGATTTATTTTATTCTAATAACTACAAAAACTCGCTAGTAATGTTCTTAATTAAAAACACATCGAAAAGAATTCATATAAATACTAAGGAGGAATTATGAAACACCGGCGTTTCAATGTATTTGTATTTTTTTTATTTTTATTCTTATTTAGCACTGAAGCTTTTTCTCAGAGGAGAAAAAGGTCTAGCTCTTCTCGAAAATCTGGGTCTTCAAATAGTCGTTCATCAGGAAGTAGTTCTGAATCTGCGAAAAGACAACGTGAAGCGAATGCACAAAGACAACGTGAAGAAGCTGATGCTCAAAGAAAACGAGAAGCAAGTGCCCAAAGAGAGCGAGAAGCAGAAGCTCAAAGAAAACGAGAAGCAAGTGCCCAAAGAGAGCGGGAAGCAGATGCTCAAAGAGAACGGGAAGCAGACGCTCAAAGAGAACGGGAAGCAGATGCTCAAAGAGAGCGGGAATCGCAGGCCCAAAGTGAACCTGAAGTAGAGACTGACACGACCTATGATTATGATTACGACGACTATGAAGTAGAAGAACCAGTTGTTATAAAGCCTAGAACTTCTAAAGTTCCTTCAAGGTCTAATTCTTCGACTTCAAGATCTGATTCTTCACGAGGTATAAATAACTCGCGAGTAAAAATGGAATCAAAATCTCAAGCAAAGAGAAGACAAGCAATGCAAGTAACTGTTAGAGTTGGGAAATCAAATGTTCATAATAAAAAAGTTGTTTCTGGTGTTTCAAACACAAGAACCTATGGTCATAACCGAGTTGCGAAATCAAAACAAGATGTTAAAAAGATCAATAAAAGACGTCATCAACTAAATTATTCTTATAATGTTGTGAAACGTCCAAGAAAAACTTATGTAACAAGGCCTTATAAAAGAATTGTTCATGGTGTCCTGCCATATCACCATGCTAGGCACTACGGTACTTATTATTATTGGCGACCGTTTAACTATTATCATGCTAGATATCACTACATCACTGTATTCCATGTTCCATATTCATATACTTCATATGACTATGAACCGATTTCGTATGACTGGACTAGCTATCAGTATTATAGGTTTTTACACAACAATGATATGCAACACGCACTATATATAAATTGGATATTTAGAAGCGTAGAAGAAACAAACCAAGAATATCAAAACAACACATTTAACTTTATTGATGGATATCCATATTGGGTTATAAATGGTTATATGCATAGATACTCTTCAACCGATACATGTAATTACCAACTCATTGATAAATATTCGATGAGAGTAGTTGAGTCTTACTTTAGAATGACTTGTAATAGAGGTTATGATAATTGTGCCATTGAAAAAAATAAATTAAATCTAGAAGAAAAATCACTTAGATTCACATGTGCAGAAACTTTCAGACCTTCAAATTATGCTTATTTTAATAAATTCAATAAAGAGGATAGCCACGTTGGAGGGTATGACATTGAATCATACAAGAAAGATTATTATTATAATGATCAACATGATCTTTACTATCAATATGAATATGATGAGTATGAGACTGGTTCAATTCAAGATCAGTATTACTCTGACCCAGATTTAGAAGATAAGTATTAATATTTTATGCTAAGCTTTAATTAAGATTGTTGGGCAAGAAGACTTATCCTCTTGCCCAACTTTTTAAACTAATTCTTTTAAACTTTTTAAAATTTCTGCTTTAGGCTGATTTCCCACAAGAGTACTTTTTACTTCTCCTGCCTTAAAGAAGACTAAAGTTGGAATCCCTCTAATTCCATATTTTTGAGCAAGGTTTTGAGCATTATCAACATTAACCTTTACCACCATTGCATTCTCACCCATCTCAGTAGCGATTTCATCCAAAACTGGAGCTAAGGCCTTGCATGGTCCACACCACTCTGCCCAAAAATCAACTAAAACTGGGCCAGTATGACCGAGTACTTTTTCATCAAAATTCGTCTCATCGACTTCTAATAGATTTGCCATCGTGTAATCCTTTTATGGTTTCACCACTTTACTTGAAATCAAAGTATATTATCTGTTATTAAAAAGGTATAGATATTGAGAGGAAAAATTGATCTATTTTAGAAGGCAATTAAGGCAGGGCGTAGAAAAGAAGGCCAGGAAAGGCCGTCTAGTCGCGAAATCTATTGATTTAGCTATTTCTTTACTATTTGCAGCATTCACAGGAATCATGGGACTCTTCTTTAGTATTCTTTATATCGTACTATCTGATTCTCTATTTGAAGGTCAATCTATAGGTAAAAAACTAGTAGGCTTAAGAGTTATAGACCTTGAAACAGGTAATTATTGTAATATTAAGCAATCAATCTTTAGAAATGCTCTTTTAGCACTTCCTCTAATATTTTTCTTTGGTGGCCCTATCGGATCTATCATTGGAATATGCCTCTTTAGTGCTGTAGTGATTTTTGAAGTCTATCTAGTTTCTAAAATTGGATCATTTCAAAGACATGGAGACATGATCGCCAACACATCAGTTATTGCTAATCATCCTTGTTTAGAAAAAAAGACAATCAACGATACAATACAAGATTGGACTCAAGAAATAGTCTCTCCAGCTCCCCTACAATAATTCACTCTTTCATTGACTAAATACTGCTTTTACTATGCAATGGCTCAATGAAAAAACTTCTTATTTTTGATATCTCTAGTTTTATCTTTAGGGCCTATTATGCCATTCGACCACTAAGTGCGCCTGATGGAACTCCTGTTAATTCAGTCTATGGAGTTTTTAATATGCTAAATAATGCAATTGAAGACCTTGCTCCAACACATGTTTTTATTGCTCAAGATTCTAAAGGTCCATCTTTTAGGCATGACATTTATGTTGATTATAAAGCAAATCGTTCAGCTCCACCTGATGATTTAATTCCTCAGTTTGCTTTAATTGATGAGATGATTGATGTTTTAAAATTACCAAAATTAAAGATGCCTCTTTATGAAGCTGATGACATCATTGGATCTGTTGCAACTCAATTTCAAGATAAATTTGATGAAATTCTAATCGCTTCCAGTGATAAAGATCTTATGCAGTTTGTGAACGAAAAAGTCAAAATGGTCGATACCATGAAAAGTAAAATCTATGGCCCAGATGAAGTTCATGAAAAAATGGGTGTTCATCCTAATCAAATTGTTGATTATTTAACATTAGTTGGAGATGCTTCTGATAATATACCCGGTGTTAAAGGAATCGGTGCCAAGGGAGCTTCAAAATTATTAGCTGAATATGGAGATCTTGATACAGTTTTTAAAAACATAGATAAATTTACAAATAAGAGAATTTTAAATGGTTTAACAAACCATAAAGATGACGCCATTTTATCTAAGAAGCTTATTCAAATAAAATGTGACTTGAAAATCAAAGAATCTTTAAAAGAACTTGAGTATCAAGATTTTTATACTGGTCCAGAAGTGAGAGAGTTTCTTGAAAGATTGAATTTTAAAAGATTTGTGACTCGCTTATATGATGAACAAAAAAAAAGTCCAAGAGCTCCTAAAGAGACTAAGTCCAAAAAAGTCACTACCAAGATCGAAAATGTTGTTCAAAGTGAAGATGATCTAACAAGTAAAATCATATTCATTCGTAAACAAGCATTTGATTTTCTAAGTAAAATAAAAAAAACAAGCTCTCTTTCTGTCTTAATGTTCAATGGTGAGCTTATCGTTAGTAGTCCTACAATTAGATTTTCTTATATTGATGAAGACAATAGTTTCTTAAAAGAAATTTTAAGTTCCAGATTAACCATTTATAGCTTTAATGCTAAAGAGATTATAAAGATTGCCTTGTCTCAAAACATTAAAATCAAATGTACTCTATATGATCTATCACTTTTATATTTTAATCTGTCTCCACATAGAAAAAACTCTCCTGCAAACCTTATAAAAGACTTACTTGGAAAAGAAAAAGTTTTTGATAAAAAACTTGACAAATCAATTCCTCTTATTAGTTACTCGACTGACCTCTTAGAATTAGGAGAAAAATTAATTAGAGAAGTGAAAGTGAATGATTTAGATAAGATTTACTTTGATATGGATAATAAACTAAATCCAATTCTAGCAGAGATGGAAAATACTGGAATTCAAGTTGATAAGAAGTACCTTGAGAAGCTTAGTAAAGAGTACGCTAAAGAACTTCAAGAGATAGAAGATACTATCTTTGAACTTACTGATTTTAAATTGAATTTAAAATCTCCTAAACAGGTAGCTGATTTACTATTTGAAAAACTTCAACTGCCAGCTTTAAAGAAAACTAAAACAGGTTATTCTACGAACTCTGCAGTTTTATCTCAACTAGCTCAAACTGGAATTTCTCCTATCCCAGAACTCATTTTACAGTATAGAGAAATTGATAAGCTACTCTCAACTTATATTAATGCTATCCCTGAATTGATTTCAGATGATGATAAAAGGGTTCATACAAAATTTAATCAAACCATCGCCTCAACTGGAAGATTAAGTTCAGAAAACCCAAATCTTCAAAATATCCCTGTTAAGTCCGAAATGGGAAGAAAGATACGAAAGGCCTTTATACCTAAAAAAGATCACGTCTTTATTGCTGCTGATTATTCTCAAGTTGAACTGAGAATCCTCGCTCATTTTTGTAAAGATGAAGTGATGGTTAATGCTTTTAAAAACAATGAAGATATTCACGCTCAAGTTGCAAGTGAAGTTTTTGGTGTTGCTATGAAAGATATGACTCCCGAGATTAGGAGTAAAGCAAAGGCAATTAATTTTGGCTTGATATATGGACAATCTTCTTATGGCCTCTCAGAATCCTTAGGAATAGATAGAACTGAGGCAGCTGAATATATTAAACATTATTTTCAAAGGTTCAATAAAGTAAAGTCATTCCTTGATGGGCTAAAAGAATCCTGTGAGGAAAGTGGCTACTCTATTACCTTACATGGTCGTAAGAGACCTATACCGGAAATTCATGCTAGCAATAGAACTCTCAAATCTGTAGGTGAAAGAATGTCTATAAACTCACCAATTCAAGGGACTGCTGCAGATATTATCAAAATAGCAATGATCAACATTCATGAAAAGCTAACTAAGAAAAAATTAGAAACGAAAATGATTCTTCAAGTTCATGATGAATTGATTTTTGAAGTCCCTAAAAATGAAAAAGATCAGATTTTAAAATTAGTAAAAGAAGAAATGGAATCTGCTGTTGAGTTAGATGTTCCATTAAAAGTTGATATCAACGAAGGAAAGTCTTGGTTTGATTTGAAATAAGCACGGATAAATAGATTATCCGTGCCTCATTATAAATTTATCTAAACATGTTTCCTAACATACTTTTACCAATATTAAGTAGGTCGTCCGTGATCTCGCCGTCACCATCTTGGTCTAATAAAGAAGTTAGCATTCCAAACTGACTATTTCCTTGAGCTGCTTTAGTTGTTGAATCATTTAATGCTGAAGCAAATTGAGCATTATCTAATCCTTGTTCTTGTTTTTGTTGACCAAGAGCACCCATTACCATTGGTAGAACTTGATTTAAAAAGTTTCCACTTTGAGCTTGATCCATATTAGAAGTTTTTCCTAAAAATTGTTGAATAAGATTTGCCTTATTTCCAAGAAGGTTAGAAACCATATCTTGAGCATTTCCAGATCCAGCTTTTGCTTGATCTAAAAGATTTCCCATAGCATTTGCATCTTGATTGCCAAGAGCTTTTGTTAAGATAGGAATAATATTTGAAAGTGCATTCTGAGTTGTACCTTTGTCTGCCCCAACAGCTCCTGCAATTTTCTCAGTATTTTCAGTCGTGTTTAATTGTCCAATTAGTTGTTCGATTAAATTCATTTTTTCTCCTTGGTAATGATTTTAAGTAAATTGATCATACTGGAAAAGATGAAAAGATCGAAGCGAAAATTTAATACCTGATTAAGTACGAAAATTATGTCATTTGAAGTAGCTCTGAGTGAACTACATTTGCTCTTGGCTCAATACAACGAATTTATAACTCTTAAAACCAGCTTGTGCAGCTGTATAAAGAACTCGTTTTACCTCTATATACTTGATTTCTTTATCAACGACGAGATTAACGATACCGGAGAACTCTTTTTCAATATTGGCCTGTTGCTTAACAAGCTCAATTTCTTCTCTAACTTGCACCAATCTATCAAACAAAGGAGTTACTAGTCTCCCTCCATCTCCATAAATTTCTAATCCTTCAGGGTTTGTAAAGTAATCAACAACCTCTTGAGAATCAACGAAGATTTTTTCTTTCGATACTTGAATAATAACACCCGCATTATTAAATGACTGTGATGTTGAATCTGGGATAGTAATACCTTTAGGAATACTAATAATAATATTATTGGAGCTATAGGCCTTTAATAAAAAGACAAGTAGGATAACAAGAATATCTAAGAGTGACGTGATATCAATATCCATCGGTTCTTTAGATTTCCTAAGTTTTCTAAATCGAATGGATCTATTTCTTGCCATAATTTAACTCGTTATATTTCCAAAAACTATATCATCGAATAAAAACTCAAGAGGAACATCTCCCTCTATCTCGTCTTTTCTATAAATAGTTTCATCGGTTTTTTCTAAAAGTCTAACTGTATCCATTAACTTTACGATTTGCTCATACTCAATATCTTCATCTGGTTCAAAAATAATTGTTTGCTCGTCAATATGTTTCTTTTTCAATTCAATTAAAAAAGTATGCACTTCAACAAAAGGATATTCTCCCTCAGTATTAGCTGGAAACTTCTTTAATTCAACTTGATTACTTCCCGTTAAAAAGACAAGCTCACCTTTTTTTATCTCAACTGTGAGAGAAAGTGGTTCCTTTTGTTTTTTAGGAGGAGGAGGACTTTTACTTGAAACGATCGGAACATTACTATTAATTTCAAAAAGCTTAATAAATTGAGCAGATAGAAGTAAAAAGAAAATCAGGATAAAAACAGAGTCCAAGATAGGCACTAAGTTTAACTTATCGTTCCTTTTTTTCTTTTGTCTTCTACTTGGTAAAGTATACATTTTCTACGCTACCTGATCTTTTTCTTTCTTTGTCCCGATAAGATCTAAAAGCTTTACAGCAAATTCATCAATTGAATTAACAATTCTATCTGCTTTACTAGATAAAACTGAATGTAAAACCATCAATGAAATAGCTACTATTAATCCAGCAGCAGTTGTAAGCATTGCTTTAGAAATACCATTTGATAACATCTCTGCTTTCTCAGCAGGATCTGCAGCTGCAACGGCTTCAAAAGATTGAATCAATCCAAAAATTGTTCCAAGTAGTCCAAGTAAAGTCGCAATATTTGCTATTAATGATAAATAATTAAGTCTTCTTTCAACTTTTGGAATCACTTCTAATGCTGTTGCATCAATTGCATTTTGAACTTGATCCATAGATTGAGTTGCTCTTTTCAATCCAGATTGTAAAACCTTCGGAAGAGCTGCGACTGATCCAGAGCAAACTCTGATTGCTCCTTGAATATCATTTGATAATACATATCTTTGTAATTCATTCATAAACGATGAACCATCTACATCTAACTTATTAAGCTTTAAAAATCTCTCTAAAGCGATCACTAACCCTATTACCCAAACAGCGGCAATGATGATCATAAAAAAACCACCGTCTTGGAAATACATTCCCATCTGATCGATAAAGCCTAAACTCTCAACTGTTGGCTCCATCATGTTTGGATCCATTCCTTGCATTTGTTCTAGTGCTTGTTGCTCTGTACCTTCCATAGGTAAACTCCTTAAAAATAGTTCTTAATAATATCTTATACTTATGAGTCTCACGCAGAGCATATAGGAGATTTTTTCCTAGGAAGATATTGCTTTAATAGTTGAGTGTTTTTCTAATTACGATTGAGATTGATGGATTGGTAAACTTGAACATTTCCTAACCCTATAGGTTGTTGAAAGTTTATTGTAGAAAGTACTTTATTTAAGCACTTTCTTTGTTCTTTATCGCTTAACTTTTCGACAGAATTATCAATCACTTTTCCGCTTGTAGTAATTGTAAACTTTAAAGCAAAACGAATAGGATAACTTGAATCCTCAACACATTTCTCCATCAATTCAATATTTTCTTTCAAAGAATATTTTATCGTCTCTGAATACGCACTTTTTGAATCTTGATGATTTATAAGAATTGTCTCGCCTATTCTCCTATCTTTGGGCTGATAATTATTAACAAGAAAACCTTTCTTACTTGCACAGTTAAAGAGAAAAAACAATGTCAATATCAATTTCTTTTTCATTTCTTTGCAGCGAAGTTTAAAGGTTTGGTAACTTTTATTGATTTATTATTTCTTAGTTTAGGGAATCTAATTTTCCGTAGAACTTTCTCGGTACACTCCATCATCGAAAAAGGCTTTACACTCTCATCCATGTGAACCTCTGAAACATCACCTTCATAATTAATAATAAAAGAAAACATTATTGCTCCTAAAAATCTCTCCCCTTTATCGTTCAAATTACTTTTGGCACAATCTTTAAAGTCCGGGCGGTAATGTCTCAAAATTCTATCAATTAAACTTGGTTCAATACCATAAGAAGAATCATCCATATTTGAAGATTTTTTCTCTGAGTTTGAACTAAGCTTTGATTCACTATCTTGAACTCGTTGATAATTAGCACAATTCATCAAAATGAATAGAAGTATTAAATGAATAGCCTTCAAACTAACCTTTAGGATAAAAGTTTATCGGCTGACCAACTTCAACCTTCCCTCCTCCAAGAGGTTTAGGAAACTGAATACCCATTAAAACATTTCTTACACATGATTTAACAGAACCTGGCACTTTAGAACTTTGTACTGCTGCTTTTGAAACACTACCTGAAGCTCCAATGGTAAATACCATCTTCACTACTCCATTGAATCGTTTGCTAGTTTTATCAAGTTCTTTTTGATAACAGTACCTAAATTGAGGAATATGATCTCTTAATATTTTTCTAATTAAGTCTGGATCCATAGAACCAAGTACCGCTGTATCACTAGGGATTCCAGCTTGATAAAAAGTCTTTGTTCCATTTGTTAATCCATCTGCACCACTGGCAAATCCTTCAACCCCATTTTTTACACCCGTCGGACTTCCAAGCTTTCCTGATACATTTGCAGTAGTTACTCCACCACCGCCTGTAACACCGACAGCTCCAGAGTACCCAGGAGAACCTGCTCCACCACCACTAGAACCTTGAGTTTTAATTCCTTTAAATTGACCACCCTTAGCAAGAAGTTTATTCAATGAAGACTTGAACTTATCATTCTTAAAGACATCTACTGTACCTTTCGAATTTGGTGTCGGCGAAACAGTTACTGTATTCTTTGATACATTCTTACCAACTTTTTTAGCTCCAGGTCTGTTAGATTGAGCAGTATTTTTCTTAGGCCTAGATGTTGCCTTCCCTACCTTCTTATTTGGAGGTGCGGGGTTTTTAATATTTTTTGTTTTCTTAGGTAATTTACCTTTCTTCAATAACTTAGGTTTTAATTTCTTTGTTGGTAACTTTGGTCCTGGTGCCTTTTTTGCTAAAGTCGGTTTCTTAGCCGGCTTCTTTTTTGGCTTTGGCTTAGGTTTAGTCGTCGTAGGCTTAGGCTTCGTTGTTGTCGGCTTGGCCTTAGTAGTTGTTGGTTTTGGTTTTATTTTTGCAAAAGGCTTTTTCTTAAATAAAAGCTTTGCAATTCTCTCCGGAGCTTTTTCTTTCTTGAGTTTTTCTTTGTCAATATTCATATTGTATAAAAACAACAAAGGAATCAACACAATCATAAGTCCAAGCAAACACATAAATAATAATGTCTTATCTCTTGGAATAATTGGTGCCGTTCTTACTTCAGGTGGAGCCTCTACATTTCTAACAACAATAGAAAGATCTGCTTTAACAAATGAAATAATATCATTTGGGGCAATATTAATTGAAGCACTGTCTATCTTTGACTTGTCATCAGAAAAGATCCTAGCATTATAACCATTTAACTTATTAACAAAAAATGAATTCCCTTTTGCTTCTATAAAATCAACTGATTCTTTTTTCTGCAAGTATGGATATTCTATACTAGATTTTTCTTTTAACTTCATTCCAATCAATTTATAGATACCATCATGGTTTCCAATATAATCAACTGAAAAAATTCTATTTTTGTGAATGATAATCACTTCTACTGCAGCTTTGCTGTGGTTATACTTAAAAATCGGATAAATCTGATCACTGTCTTCAAAAATATATTCACTACCAGCAAAGTTATAATTTTTATCAAATGGATAAATAAGATAAGGAGCTTCTACATTTTCATCTTTTTCAACACTATGAGACTTACTCGCAAAAAAATCTTCACCTTTAATTTTTTGAGAAGGGATTGTTGGGATTCCTTTTCCATGAAATAAGTCAAAGTCCACAACAACATGACCTAACTTAACTGTATCTCCAACTTCAATAGTTGAAACAGTTTTTGATTCACCATTAACTAAAATATCACTATCAGCATCAAGACTATAGATACTGATTTTATTATCAAAGATTTCTAAAACGGCATGAATTGATTTGATTGAAGAATGACTTATGACAACATCACAATTATCAATTGACCCAACAAGATAACGTCCTTGAGAGAGAGGTTTACTCTCAATTTTTACGCGCTTTGACAGGCCAGTGACCTGGTATAAGTTTTGTTCCACTTCCATGTGAAATACCCCTTTACTGTATCATATCAAGAGAATCTAGAACCTCTGTGTTAAA
>CALHLC010000007.1 GCA_938034385.1 uncultured Bacteriovoracaceae bacterium | reverse complement strand
CATCATCAATAGACCTAAAGATCTTAAATGAACAAATTCGTTTAAGTGAGATGGAATTAAAACAATCTAAAACAATAGATGGAGTAGATTTAAGTTTAAATGTTGAATTCTCTAGAAGTGGAGTTGATCCTAAACTTGGTCAGTCCCTGGGTGATTCTATCACTGATAAAACTTTTGATAATAAATCGATAAGCGTAAATGTGTTCTATCCACTTGGAAAGACTGTCGCGAGTGTTGAGCAAGAAAACAAAAGAATCCAAAATGAAATTGGAAAGGTTAGATTGAAGAAAGTTCAAGATTCTCTGAAGAATAATTCTGTTAAATTTAAAAACATGATTAGAAATATAGAAAAGAATATTGAGATGTCTGATCAAAAAATTAAGCTTTATGGAAAAGTCTACAAAGAACAAGTTAGAAGGTATGAGAAAGGACAAATTGAGATAGATCAAGTTCTTGCCAGTGAAGATTCTATAACAAGTGCTAAGATTTCTAAATTAAATTATTTAAAGAATTATCACCAACTTGGTGCAAATATTTTCTACATGGCCGGTCGCTTGGATGAGTACTTAAAAGGTTATCGTGAATAAGTTAATCGAATACTTTGTTTCAAAGTCAGTATTAGTAAATCTGATCACTATTTTGATCATTGTTATTGGAACAATTTCAATGTTGCAATTAAACAAAGAAATGTTTCCAAATGTAGACTTTGAAAGAATTATGATACGAACAGCTTATCCTGGCTCAACAGCTGAAGATGTTGAAAAGCTGGTATCTATTCCAATAGAGAGAAAAGTGAATGAAGTTTCTGGTGTAGATGAGTTAGATATAATGTCTGGATCTGGCTTCTCTCTTGGAGTTGTAAAGATTGATCCAGGCTATGATGTAGATGAAGTCTTGCAAGAGATTAGAAATGGTCTTGATCAAATCAATGACTTCCCTGAAGATGTCGATTCGCCTTCTATTTCAAAAGTCGAAACGAAACTGCAACCTATGCTTAAAGTTTCCCTCACAGGAGGATCTGAAACTGAGCTTCGAAAATATGCTAAGAAAATAAGAGATAAGATTGAACTTCATAAAGGTGTCTCTAATGTTAGACTTTTGGGAGTTCGGGATTATGTATACTTTATAGAAGCAACTCCTCAAAAACTTATTGATTACGATATAAGTCTTGCTGAGCTTTCAGCAGCAATAAAAGATCGAAATATTAATCTCTCTGCAGGAAGTATCAAAACTAATAATAGAAATTTACTAGTAAGAACTTTAAATGACTTTAAAACGGAAGATGATATTCGAGATATCGTTATTCGATCAAATAGTTCTGGAAGATCGATAAAAGTTAGAGACGTAGCAACAGTATTCTTAGCCTTTAAAGATAAAAGTATTTCGGAAAAAGTTAAAGGTGTCGAAGCAATTACTTTAGATATAGTTGCAAAACAAAATTCAGATTTAATAGCAAGTACAGAAAATACCAAAACAACCGTCAAAGAAATGATTGCGTCAATAAAAGAAAAAGATGGGATAGAGATCTCTTATGATTTTGTAGATGAACAGGCCTTTTATATTAAAAGAAGGTTATCTATTTTGGCTGAAAATGGTTTGTTAGGGATCGTTCTTGTCTTTATTTGTATGATGTTTTTTTTAAACTTCAGAGTTTCTTTTTTAGCGTCTATGGGAGCTCCTTTGGCTTTCATGGTTTCATTTATAGTAATGCAATACATTGGAGTAAGTTTAAACTTAATGAGTATGTTCGGACTTATCTTAGTTCTTGGGATGTTAGTTGATGATTCCATTATCGTTGCCGAGAACTTTTATCAAAAGTTAGAAATTGGGATGCAACCAAGAGAAGCTGCGATTTTAGCTGCTAAAGAAACACTTGCTCCTGTAACTGCAACTATACTTACAACTATTGTTGCCTTTGGGTCCTTGTTTTTACTTGGTGGAATATGGGGGAAGTTTTTATGGTCTGTCCCGGCAGTTGTACTCATTTGTTTAGCAGCATCATGGCTTGAATGCTTTTTTATATTACCAAGTCACCTCGCGGATTTTGTAAAAGTAAAAAAGGGCGGAGTAGAGAAGAATAGATGGTATCAACCATTGTTGAATATTTATAAAAAAATAATTTCATTTGCTCTCGATGTTAAATATTTCACTATTTTAATTTTTATTATTCTTTTTGCTGGTGCTTGTACTTTGTTTTACTTCGAAGTTGAAAAAGAGCTCTTCCCCGATGATGATGTACGGATAGTCTTTTATAAAATTAAGGGTGAAGTAGGCACTAGTATGGAAAATACTGCTAGAGCAGTAGGGAAAGCTGAACAAGCAATTTTGTCGATCTTACGAGAAGATGAATTGGAAAATATGAGAAGTATGTCTGGAGCTCAACTTTCGGCTGAAGGAACTACCAGGAGTGGTGATCATTACGGAATGATTATAGTTTATCTAACAACTGAAGACTTAAGAGAGAGAAATCTAGATCAAATTATAGCTGATATAAAAAAAGCAACGGATAAACTTTTACCAGGCTTTAAAACAGTACTAGAAAGAGCAGAAACAGGTAAGCCTACTCAACCTCCTATCAATGTAGAACTTTCGGGAGATGAGATACCTAAACTCTTAGAAGTTGCACTCAAAGTTGATAAAATTGTAAAAAATGTTGCTGGAGTCATCTCTACAGAGATGGATTATGAAACAGGGAATAGGCAATTCCTTATCGACATCAAAGAAGATGAAGCAAGGCGCTTAGGTGTCATGAATATAGATGTTGCAATTGAATTAAGAAGAGCTATAGAAGGGATTAGTGTCACTAATGTTAGAAGGTCAGATGAAGATATAGAAGTCATTGTACGGCTTGATGAGAACTCGAGGCGTGACACACAGATTTTAAAAAAGATTCAAGTTCCAAATAGAATGGGGAGAAAGGTAAGTCTTGCAAGAATAGCAAATATTAGTGAAATCGATGCACCTTTTGTAATTAGAAGAAAAAATAAAAAGAGATTAATATCAGTTTATGGAGATATTGATACATCAAAAGTAACCTCAGCAAAAGCAAATCAAGAAATAGGAATGAAATTAGAAAAACTTTTTAATGATGAAAAAATTGATGCTGTAAATTATGAGTTAACAGGTGAATTCAAAGAGACAAAAGATACATACTTTAGAATGGCTAAATCTGCGATTATTTCTTTATCATTAATTTACTTAATCCTAGTTGGGATGTTTGGAAGTCTTGTTCAACCTTTTATAATTATGTCTTCAATACCATTTGGTCTAATTGGTGTTGTTCTGGCTTTTTATATTATGGATATGCCAATGGGATTTATGGCCATCATGGGAATGATTGGATTAATTGGTGTTGTTGTTAATGATTCCATTGTATTAGTGAACTTTATTAATATAAGAATTAAAGAACGTATCATCTCTCAAAAAGAAGCAGTTGTTCAAGCATGTATTTCTAGATTTAGGCCCGTTATATTAACAACCTTTACGACTGTTGCAGGGTTACTGCCCATTGCACATATGCCTGGAGGAGATCCCTTCTTGAAACCAATGGCACTTGCTTTTGCTTACGGACTAATTTTTTCTACAAGTCTAACTCTTATTTTTGTCCCTTGTAGTTATTTTATCTATTCTAAATTTGCTTTCAAAGAAGCTAAGTAGATTTTATTGAAATCCTTTTCAAAGAATAGAATCAATGAAATCGTATAAGCAGATGAAAATGATCCTTCTTTTAATAACCTTGAGTTTAACGAGCTATTCTAAAGTACTAGGTATTCGAGGAATCAATCATGTAAATGAGGACTTTAGAATCAGTAAGTCTTTTGAACAAGATGAGTTTTTGCTTTCCAAATATATTTATAAAAGATTTCTTGATATCCGAAAATCTGATGAGAGTGATTATTTAGATAGTATCAAGATCGAAGATCTAAAATTAAGATCAAGCAGAGTTGCCGACTTTGTTGAGGTTATCGCCAATACTTTTAAAATAGATGTTTTAGTTTTACTTGGTCTCTTGGAAAGAGAGTCATTTTTTATGGAGCAAGCAATAAGCCATACAAATGCCGCAGGTTTAACTCAAATGACTCGCTGGGGGATTGGTGAGGTAATGCATCAATTAGGATTAGTAGAAAATGAAGCAGATGTTAAAGCTGTGAATGTTTTCAGGAGATATTATAATATATCTAGATTGAATATAAGTCCTTTTTATAAAATTCCAAGTCTTAAAGAGTTAAGTAAATATAATGATAAAAAGTATTGGACTAATACCAAGTCCGGGGTAAAAAAACTACTTCTTGAAAACGGAGCACTTTCAGTTGTTTTTGGTGCTATTTTTATTAAGGCCTTAGTTGCTAAAAACTGTAAGACTTCAAGCTGCTTAGCAAATTTTGATTCAAGTAATAATTTGAATGCTGAGAATATCTATGAAAAATCATTGATTTCATATAATGGAGATCGAACTGCTATTAAAGAGTGTAAGGGCTTTAAGCTGCCGGCCAGCAGACTTGAAGAAAGATATTGTTATGCTAAAAAAGTGTTATTTGCTTCAAAACAAGCAAAAAACTATATCAAATCAAATTTTAGAAATTATCATTCAATCAAAGCTGCTCTAAGCTCTATAAAGCAGAGTACTTATTTTATTTCATTCTAAAAATAGAAAAACTGTCTAAAATTTATACACCTGTCAAAAAAACTGTAAATAATACGCTTAAGAACTAAAAAATTTAAACTCAGACTAGAATGAGAGCGTGATTATGAAAAAACTATTTTTTACTATTGTATTTATTTTGTCTTGCCAGGGATTTGCTGGTTTTGAAAACATTAACGTTCCTTCAGAACTTATTGGAAGCGATCTGACATTTAGTGAATATAGGCCATCGGAGCTAAGTTCTTATATTTATGAACGCTTAAAGAGGTATGGGAAAGCAGGTTTTTGTTCGCCTCATTATTGGAAAAACAGTTATAACAAATGTTGTGTTAATATGAAGGATTATACTTACTCTCTTGAATCTTTTAAAAGCGTTCAAAATTACAAAAAAACAAAGAATTCTAAATATTTAAAGAACTTAACCTTAATGGATGATTTGAGGTTAGAACGTCTTGCAGAAGTTATTGCAGACAGTATAGATCTTTCTTCTAAAGTTGTAGGTGTAGATCCATCAATATTATTGGGATTAATTGAGCATGAGTCATTATTTCAAAGAACTGTTCAATATAAGGGTGGAACAGGACTGACACAATTTGTAGAAACTGGTATTAGAGAAAACTTAGAGCAATTCGGAATAAGAAGTAGTGATGCTACTCCTAATCAAATAAGTGAGTGGAGAAAGGTTTATTCTCGTATGCTAAAAGAAGTTGTTAAATTTGATAGTAGGTTTCCAAGCTTAGAAGTATTTGATTCCATCAAATCAAAAACTAGAGCTGATCAATATTCTTGGGTTAAGGCTAAATTATTAGATTCCCCTTATTTTGCTACATTTTTTGGAGCAGTACATTTAAAAGTAAAGTTAGCACTAGTTTGCGGAAAAGGTGGAAGTAGATGTGTAAGCAATGCTTTGATGGCACGTGGAAATCAAAAAAGTGCTATTGATTCGATATTAGCAAATTATAAAAAAGGCTTGTTTCATTATAATGGAAATACAAAAAAACTGACTTCTGGGTGTAAATACTTAAATAATAAGGTGGTTTCAGTTCAAACATGTTACCAATACCAAATACTTTCAAAGAGAACTAGTTTCTTGGCTTCTTTGAAGAAGAAGTCAAACGGACAGACAGCTCAAAAATCTTTAATAGATGAGATCATTTTTCCAATATTAAAGTCAAACTTTAATATAAATAAAGAGAAGATTGGAAGATTAAACCTACATAAAAAACTAGCTGAGACTGAGGAGAAGCATGTCTTTTTACAAAAGACCTGTAAGGTTAATAAACCATATTATCTATCTTCTCAAATTCTAAATAGTACCGAAGAGATCTTTGAAACAAAGTTTTTATTATCAACTATTAATTGTAAGGACTTATCAATCAAAGATGTTGAAATTTCTGTCAGCTATGATTTAAAGAAAATGATATTGAAAAAATTAAAAGTATATAATTTTAAAAACTATGAGCAAGAAAATATACAGTGTACGGAAAATTCAGCTTTTGGAGCCGATGTAAAAAGAAAATCTTGGAATATCTTAGAACTTCTGAATACTATCGATGACAAGGTTGAAGGTATTCAAAATAGAGGTGATTTTTCTGTAGAAAACTTTTCAGAATCAGATGTTCAATGTTTACAGGAATTTAAGATTAAAGCGAAGTTTCATAAAATCTTAAGAAAGAGAAATGGTAAAGTTGGAAAACTTACTTATGAGATTTATTTTCATCCAATTTATAATTCAATTATCGAAATAAAGTTAAATTAATTCATTGAAGCAATATTTTTTTCCAAAGCATCAATTTTAATTTTTAAATTCTTTCCTTTTAATTTTACTTCTTCCACGACTTCATCTGGTGCATTATCAGCAAACTTAGGGTTTTTTAATTTATTCTCAACCTTTTCATAATCTTTTTTAACTTTTGAGATTTGTTTTTCAATTCTTGAAATCTCAGCATTAATATCAATAAGTCCCTCTAATGGAATATAGGTTTCAACAATTGAAGTTGTGGCCATGGTAGATTTCTTTGGCCTTTCATCTTCCTTACTATAAACCACACCTTTGGAAACTTGAGCCAAGCTTTCAAGGTAATGTCTATTTTCATATAAGAATGTCGACGTCTTTTTATGATTAGTGAAAAATTGAATTTCGATCTTCTCTTTAGGCTTCAATCCTACTGATGAGCGCATATTTCTTATTTGAGTGATAACTTCTATGAAGTGGCTCATTTGTTCATGCTCGTCACTAAAGATTAAACTCTCATCTCTTGTAGGGTATTTTTGAGAGATGATTAAACTTTCCTGATCAAAGTATGACCAAATTTCCTCGGTGATAAAAGGTGAGATTGGATGAAGAAGTTTTAAAAGTTCCTCAAATAGATATCTTAAAATTTTACTTCGTTTCTTGATAGCGTCTTGATCTTCTCCATATAGAATAGGTTTTGATAATTCTAAATACCATGAGCAAAACTTATCATATACGAATGAGTAAACACTAGAAGCTGCTTCATCAAAACGATAATCATCCAAATGTTTATTCATTTTCTCTGAAGTATAAGTAAGCTCTGTTAAAATCCATTTTGTAGGGGTGTCTATGTTTTTAAGATCAACTTTATAATTTCCAACTTTTCTTTTAATAAATGGAGAGATGAATCTAAAAGCATTCCAAATTTTGTTCATGAAGTTTCTTGAACTTTCAATTAATTGAGGATCTAAATTAAAGCCTCTATTATGACCACAGCCATTTGCAAGAGTAAATCTAACAGCGTCACAACCATACTTCTCTATGGTCTCTATAGGATCAATTCCATTACCTAGAGACTTACTCATCTTTCGGCCTTCTTTGTCTCTAACTAAGCCGTGAAGATAAACATCTTTGAATGGAACAGTTTTCGTGAGCTTTAAACTCATCATAGACATTCTAGCAACCCAGAAAAAGATAATATCATAACCAGTCACTAACATTGAGTTTGGATAAAAAGTTGTAAATTTCTTCTTTTCCATTTCTTCTTCATTAGGCCACCCTAAAGTACTAAGAGGCCATAAGCCAGAACTAAACCATGTATCAAGTACATCTGGGTCTTGTTCAATTTTATGAGATTGGCATTTTGGACATTCACTCGGTTCACTTTCAAAAGAGAATTCATGTTCACAAGCATTACAAGTATAAACTGGGATTCTATGTCCCCACCACAATTGTCTTGATAAACACCAGTCTCGTGGTTCATTCATCCAACTAAAAAAAGTATTTTCCCATTGTTTAGGAACAAAGTTCATCTTTCCTTTCTTTACAGATTGAAGAGATTGCTTTGCCATGTCTTGAACATTTAAAAACCACTGAGTACTTACTATAGGTTCAATTACAGAATCAGACCGTTCACCATGGGCAACTTGATGCTTATGTTTTTTTGTATCTACCAAGATTTCTAATTCTTCTAATAAAGAAATAGTTTTCTTACGACCTTCATTACAATTTAGGCCTTCAACTGCTTTGGCGTTCTCATTAAGAGTCCCATCAGGATTTAAAATATTAATAACTTCTAGGTTATGTCTTTTACCAATTTCAAAGTCGTTAAAGTCATGACCTGGTGTTACTTTTAGGCAACCCGTTCCTAGTTCCATATCAACATGACTATCACCAATAATAGGTACAACTCTATTACAAATCGGGATAATTGCTTTCTTACCAATTAACTTTTTAAACCTTGGATCTTTTGGATTAACAGCAACGGCACTATCTCCAAAAAGTGTTTCTGGTCTAGTGGTTGCAATTTCTAATACTTCATCACTACCTTCAACTTTATAATGGATGTGATAAAATTTTCCATTAATTTCTTTATACTCAACTTCAGCATCTGAAATAGCTGATTGTAATACTGTATCCCAGTTTATAATTCTTTTATCTTTATAAATAAGACCTTCATTATATAATTGAGTAAAGACTTTTCTAACTGCTTTGTTGGGAGTTTCATCCATTGTGAAGCATTCATAGTCCCAATAACAACTGGCTCCAAGAGTTTTTAATTGATTTGTAATCTCTTCACCGTATTGTTCTTTCCATTCCCATATTCTTTTTAGAAATTCATCTCTACCAAGATCATGCTTTGTTTTCTTTTCTTCTTTAAAAATCTTTTTTTCAACTTTAGCTTGAGTAGCGATCCCTGCATGATCCGTTCCTGGGATCCAGAGAGTACAAAATCCACTCATTCTTTTGTGTCTAATAAGAATGTCTTGGCATGTATTATCAAGAGCATGGCCCATATGGAGTTTACCTGTAACATTAGGTGGTGGCATGATGATAGAAAAAGACTCTTGAGCTTTCATATCAGGAGCAAAAGATTTTTTTTCTAACCAGGTTTTATACCATTTTTTTTCTATGTTCTTTGGTTCATAGTTTTTTTCGATATTTGTTTCCATCTTCTACCTCTAACTTAAAAGATCTAAGATCTCATCATTTATAGAATTTGATCGAATTTCTTTTTTATTTACTAAATCTTTGAAAACGAATTGCTCGTCTTCTATTAATACTAAGTAAGAATAATTTTTCTTCTCAGCTAATTGGAATGCTTTTGAAACATTTATTGGTTTTAGATTACTCTCTACTCCAAAGCCACTCTCTCTGAATTCTCTGGAGATTTTTAAGGCCTTACTTTCAAATTCACTAGCTTGAAAGGTTACCAGTATGGCATCATCTGGTTGATTAAAGTCTGGCATTAACTCATGAGTTATAAGAAAGTCTTTAAGTGTAACGTCTCCTAAACCAAAACCTACTCCTGGAAGAGGAGATTCTTTAAATATTTCAAGAAGGTTAGCATAACTTCCACCACCACAAATAGCTCTTCTATTATCCGGGTGAAGATCAAACACTTCAAAAACTATACCGGTATAATAATCCAGACCTCGAACTATACTTGGATCATATTTAAGATATTTATATAAATCAGTATCTTCAACTTTCTCTACCAATTGCTTAAGAGGACTTTCTATATTTAAAAATTCAAAAGCATCTTTAAAATTATCTAGAGCAAGGTACTTTTTTAAATTACTTTTTTGCTCAGCAGATAATACGTCATCCATAAGAGCTTCAAGTTTCTCATATGGGAGCTTCTTAGATTTATCAATAATTTTATATAACTTATAAGAAGTTTGCTCATCAACTTTTAAAACATTTAAAAAAAGCTCATTAACGATAGCTCTATCATTTATTAGAATAGAGAAATGTTTTTCATTGGCTCCAAAATGCTTTAAGAGATCTTTTACTAGTTCTAAAACTTCCATTTCACTTAAAACTTCAGGACCACCAAAGATATCGCAATTAAATTGCCAATGCTCTCTAAGTCTTCCTTTTTGAGGGCGCTCGTATCGCATTAAGTTTGGAATTGAATACCATCTCATAGGCTTAGGAGTTGCTCTGTGAATTTGAGCAATCATTCTCGCTACAGTTGGAGTCATCTCTGGTCTAATTGCTACAAATCGATTCCCTCGGTCAGTGAAGGAATAAATTTGATCATTGATTAATTCTTCTCCTGATTTAGCTTTATATAAATCAACAAGCTCTAGCATTGGTCCATCATAAGGTTCATAAGCATAAAGTGATGCGATTTCTTTCATTTTGGAAAAAAGATAATCTTGTTCTCTTTTTTCTTTAGGGAAAAGGTCTCTGCAGCCTTTATATGGAGATTTTGAAATTTGAGTCATAGATACTAAATATCCCATAAAGAGCATGAAATGTAGAGACTATATCTACTTTATTTTTGAGTAGATTCTTGCTCTTGGCGGTTTAAGTTATTTAGAAGAACTAGAGAGATACAAATGACCAATGCTCCAAAGATCTGAACTTGATTCAAGCTTTCATTGAAGAAAATATAGCCCAAAATCGCTGCAAAGATTGCTTCCATTAAAAACACAACTCCGACAATATGGGACTGGATGAATTTTTGAACAAATATTTGGATACTGTAAGCGATAATCGATGAAAAAATACTTAATATAATAAATCCCAGAAATACCGATGGAATAAAATCTTTAGAGCCAAGAATAAAATAGCTAGGTGAAGATGGGCCAGAGATTACAAGGGCGGTGATTAGTCCCAATATTCCCGTTAAAAAACATTGAAGTGAATTTAAGACCATAGGAGAAAACTCATGAGCATATTTTTCTATAATAATAATATGAAGTGAGAATAAAACAGCACTCATCAAAATAAACATATCACCGTAATTAAAGTTTTCAATTTTCAATTCACATAATAAGGCCATCCCAAGCATAGATAAGACAACTAAGCACCAGTACTTCCAAGAAAATCTCTTTTTATATAATAAACCTAAGAATAAGGGAGTAAAGACTGCATAGAAAGCAGTAAGGAATCCACTTTTAGCAAGAGTTGTATATTTTATTCCTATGGTTTGAATTAAGAGAGCTAAAAATAAGAGTGTTGATATCATTATCGCAGGCTTCCAAATGATCTCTTTTCTTTTTATGAATAAATAGGGAGAGATTATCGCCCCAGCAATAATGAACCTCCATGCATGAGACCAATAAGGGTCATAAATATCGAAGGTCCAACGAGTTCCAACAAATCCAAGTCCCCAAATAAAAGTGGTGAAAACTAATAAGCAAAGATGCACTTAAATTTTAACCTTTTCTAAAATTTCAGAAGTGAGAGCTTTAAAAGTCTTATTATTTTGTAGCTCGTATCTATAGATCAGTGCTACATCGGCTTCCAGAAATGATTTTTGATAAAAGATATCTAGGCCTAAGTCCTTTGCTAAGTATTCAGGTAGCAGACCTAATCCATTATGATCAGTCACAAGTTGAGCGATTAAATGATAATTAGAAATAGGAACCATTTTTTTAACGTGAGAGAGCTTTTTTATTTTTTTAAGATTTGAAATAATATGAATCATCTCTGGGTTATAAAATAAAACATCTGAAGGCTTTTTAGATTTAGTGAAAATATAGCAACGCTCTTTTGCAATCTTTTTTATAACAAGATCTGGATGGCTTCCAGGATTTATAACTATTCCTAGGTCAACTTCTCCTTCAACTATTTTTCTAACGACTTCTCTAGATGGTCTAAAAGAAATTTTAAGGTCTAGCTTTGGATTATTAGAAAGTATATCACCTAAAAATTTTGGAAGAGTGTAATGGGCGATGACTGGATGAAGAGAGATAGAATAGTTGCCTCTAAAATCTTCACTTAATTCATCATAATCATTATCTAAGAGTGCGTTTTTTATTTTTTGAATCTTTTCAAAAAGAAGGCTTCCCTCAGGCGTTAGCTTTACTCCTTGCTTTGATCTATAGAAAAGCTTTTCTTCATATTCTTTTTCTAATTTAGAGATAACCTTACTAAGGTGAGGTTGTCCTACATCTAATTTATCAGCCGCTTTTGTAAGGCTTTTTTCAAGTGCTGCTGAAAAAAAATAATCTAGTTCTTTTTTTAAAAAATCCATAGCATTCCTCTTGGGAATAAGAATTGTTAAGTATTGCTCTATTTGGAATAGAATATACTTACTAAGAAATAGAACTTATCAACTATAAGGTCAAATTTTTGCACTAGGGTACTTTCTTTGCTAAATTCACTCATCTTAAATATTTGAGGGTTTGAATCCCTCCCAAATACGTTTGGAATAAAGGACACTTAAAATGACTACAATTAATCCCTATGCCTCCTTTTTAGGAGATGTCGCTAAACCAGCCAGATATATTGGAAATGAGCATAATTCGATCAAAAAAGATTGGGATAAATGTCATTCTAAAGTAGCACTTTGTTTTCCAGATACTTATGAAATTGGGATGAGCCACCTTGGTTTTAAGATTTTATATGATGAGATCAATAGAGTTCCAGATTTATTAGCAGAGAGATGCTTTACTCCCTGGATAGATATGGAGGCTAAACTTAGAGAAAAAAATCTTCCTCTTGTTAGTCTTGAAAGTTATAGATCTTTATCTGAATTTGATATTGTTGGTTTTTCTCTTCAATATGAGATGAGCTATTCAAACATTTTAACTATGCTAGATCTTTCGCATATTCCTTTAAGGTCTGTTGATAGAAAAGAAGAACATCCATTTGTCATTGCTGGTGGTCCTTGTGCAACTCATCCAGAACCTCTTGCTCCTTTTATAGATTTCTTTGTTATTGGCGATGGTGAAAAACTTTTTGCTATGCTGGCAAGTTTTATTGGTGAAGCGAGAAAAAATAAAAGAACTAGAAAAGATATTTTATTAGAGCTTGCTACTTGGGAAGGTATTTATGTGCCTGAGTTTTATGAAGTTGCATTAGATGATTTATCAGGACTTGAATATGTTGTTGGTGCAAAAAAAGAATATGATGGAAAGATTCCAAATAAAGTAACAAGATTTTTTATAGATAGTTTAAGAGATTATCCTTTTCCAACAAAATCTCCTATTCCTCATATGACTGCTATTTTTGATAGATTCTCAGTTGAGTTAGCTAGAGGTTGTACCGAAGGTTGTAGATTCTGCCAGGCTGGAATGATCTATAGACCAGTCAGAGAGAGATCTCCTAATCAAGTCATTGACCTAGTGATGGATGGTATTAAAAATGGTGGTTTTGATGAGGCCTCACTTACCTGCTTATCAACAGCTGATTACTCAGCAGTAACTCCTTTAGTTGTGGAGCTTTTAGATAAATTATCAAAAGATAAATCGACTCTTGGGATCAGTTCATTAAGAGCTTATGGACTAGATAATAAAATTTTAGATAAACTCGCTGAAGTAAAAAACTCATCTTTAACTTTTGCTCCTGAAGCTGGAACAGCTCGGATGAGAGACGTTATTAATAAGAACGTTTCAGATGCTGATATGATGCAAACTGCTCGAGACGTCTTTAGTAGAGGCTGGAAAAAAATGAAACTATATTTCATGATAGGCCTTCCAACTGAGACTGATGAAGATGTTCAAGGAATTATGGAGACAGGTAAGCGTGCTAGAGATATAGCTCGAGGAGAATGTGGAGTTTCTAATCCAGAGATTACTATTTCTGCTTCAACTTTTGTTCCTAAACCACATACGCCTTTTCAATGGGCACCAATGTTAAAACTTGATGAGATTATAAGAAAGCAAAATTTACTTTTTGGTCTTTCAAAAAACTATAAACTAAAGTTTAGAAAGCACTTCTCGAAAATTTCTCTATTAGAAGGAATTATTGCAAGAGGTGATAGAAGGCATGGTGATTTAATTGAACTAGCTTGGAAGAGAGGAGCTAGATTTGATGGTTGGGATGAGACATTTAATTTTGATACTTGGATGGAATGTGTGGAAGAGCTTGGGATAAACCCAGAATATACTCTTGGAACTATTCCAATGACTGGAAAGTTGCCATGGGATCATATAGATGTAGGGCTAAAGCCAAAGTTTCTAGAAAGAGAATGGTTAAAAGCTACAAAAAATAGATTATCTCCTCCATGTGGGAAGGTTGCGGGTGATATTGTTCACGATTCTAACCTTGCAACATTAGAGAAGAAATTTGATATAGATAAGAAAAGGCTTGTTTGTTATCACTGCGGAATTGCTTGTGACTTAAAAGGAATGGTCGAAGAGCGTCGAGATTATCTGACTGAAATCAAAGCTTTTGATGATGAAGAATATGTTCAACCTGAAGTCTTAAAAAAGAATATCTTAGATTTTAGAGAAAAAAGAGGTCAATTCTTAGGGTATAAATATAGAATTAAATTTTCAAAGCTTGGACCAATTAGTTTTGTAGGTCACTTAGATCTTCAAAAAATTATGGGAAGAATCTTTAAAAGAGCAGATATAAAAGTCTTATTTTCTGAAGGTTATAATCAAAGACCACTTATTTCTTTTGGACCTGCTTTATCGGTAGGGGTGAGTAGTTTTTGTGAGCACTTTGATGTTAGGGTTCCCGAGCAATGGGAAAACATTGATGAAATAATGGCAAGTCTTAGTAAGCATTCAGAACCAGGAATCTTTTTTGAAACTTGCAAACTTATAGATAAGTCAGTGAAATCAATCCAAGAAGCAACTCAATCAATAACGTATTTCATTCCATTCTCAGAAGATAAGAAGATTGAGTTAACTGATGAGATGTTCGTTGAGTCTTATGTGAAGAAAAAGAAGGCCTATGTTCAAAAAAATATTAGACCTTATATAGGTGAAATTAAGAAATCTAATGCTAGTTTTGAGGGGACTCAGAAGCAATATCTTGAGCAAATCGTAGATTTCAAGGACGGCAAAGGCATTAAAATAGAGGTTCTGAACATAGAAGGCAGGACTATAAGGCCAAGAGAGCTAATTCAAGGCCTAAGTAATGTCGGTATAAAGGTTGAAGCGCCAATAAAAATTCACACCAAATTACGTCTATAACCAAAATATGAAATTTTTTTAGGATTTTCGAAACTTCCATTAAAGTAAACACAATTGTTTTCCGTTAAGAATTGTAGAACGTATTTTGGAGGAAAAATGAAAATTGTAAATGTGTTTATGTATCTTTGCTTAGCAATGCCATTGATTGGTATAAGCACAGCTCAAGCAGAAGATAGTCTAAGAAAAACTTGTAATTTAAGCAAAGGCCTACTGCAAGGAAGAACTTGTTTCTGTCCAGCAGATTCTCCTGCAGGAAAAGAGAAGAAGCTAACTTGTTCTGGTGGGAACTTATGTGACAAAGAATTAGTTTCAACTCTTTGTAATACTAAAGGTAAGAATAACAAAAATCTTAGCACTGGAGTAAAGAAAGTTTCTGTTTTAAGCGGAGATTATAATTCAGAACATCATTATTTTTCTTCAAAAGTAAAAAGCAAAAACTTTAGATACGTCGCAAGTAATGGCAGTATTGGAACTTGTGAAGCTGGAGATAAACTAAGTCCAGGACAAAGTTGTTTATGTGGAGCGGGATTTAGGTTTAAAGGTAAAAAATTAACATGTGCAGGAGAGGCAGTTTGTAACGAAGAAGTTGTCAATAATGTATGTGGAACTCACCACTCTGAAAGAGACATAAAAAATCAAGGCTTCTATGTTCTTCATAGAACGAATTCTGGTAAAGTTAAGTATAGAACAAAATATGCTCCAATTAGATCAACTAAGACAATAGAGAAAACCAAAAGGCAAATTGCTACGGAAAGTCTTGGAAAAGAGTTTTCAGAAGAAGACTCAACAGATTGGTCTACAGGAGAGTTTGATGAAAGTGCAAATACGAATACAGAGTTTGAAGATGATTCGTTATTTGAGCCAACTCAAGAGGAGACAACTCTTGGAACAACTACTAATGAAGAAGAGTCTACAAGAGGAATCTCAAGCGTAGAAGAAGATGCTGATTTTAAATTAAGTAATATTGTTGATTCAGAAGATGAAATTCCTGATTACTCACTAGATGAAGATGAGGACTGGTAGAAAGTACTTTCTTAACACTAAAATACGATATATATTAAACTCCTGAATTTCAGGAGTTTTTTTATGTCTAAATTTAATAGAAGAGAGTTTTTTCAGGTTTCAACTATAGGCGGACTTGCTCTGTCCTTACCATTAAATCTAAAAGCTGGGGGCCCTAAGAATAAAAAAGAAAAACTAGATCCATACTTTTCATCTGTTGGAAGATTTAGTCATTCTTTTTTAAGAAAAATTGCAAATAAATATGGAAGTCCAACATATATTTATGATTGGGATTTAATCAAAACAAGATACTTAGAATTTAGTGATGGGTTTAAAAAGCATTACCCTAAAGTTAAAGTTCATTATGCATACAAAGCAAATACAAATTTAAACATTGTCTCTTATCTTACTTCTCTTGGAGCTGGAGCAGAATGTATTTCAATTGGAGAAATGAGCTTTGCTCTTAAAGCAGGTCAGACTGGTAAGAACATTATTTTCACTTCAAATAGTAAGTCTGAAGAAGAATTAGGGTTTGCAATAAAAAATAATATTTTAATAAATATTGATTCTTTAAGCGGGTTAGAGAATTTGGAAAAAGTTCTAAAAAAAGTAAAATCTAAATCTAGAGTATGCTTTAGAATTAATCCAGACGTCGAAACAAGCTCTACTCATAAACATATATCTACTGGTCATAAGTTTACTAAGTTTGGTCTTATGTATCTCAATGGAGATATTTATAAAGCTGCTAAAAGAGCAATAGAGAACAACCTTATTAGCTTTGAAGGGATTCATAGTCATATTGGATCACAGATTTTAGAATCTAAACCTTTTGAAAAAAATGCAAATATTTTATGCTCTATAGCTTTAGAGATTAAAAGAAAGTTTGGTCATGAAATCAGCTTTATTAATATGGGAGGAGGTCTTGGTATTCCTTATAGAGATAATCAAGCAAGGTTTTCACCGGAGAGATTGGCCAGTATCGTTTGTCCTATTATAAAGAAAAGTTTTTCAAAGTTTAAAAATCTTCCTGAGGTTTGGCTTGAACCTGGACGATACCTTGTTGCTGAAGCTGGCGTATTATTATCAAGAGTTAATTCAGTAAAAATGACTGATATAACAAATTTCATAAATGTCGATACGGGTTTTAATCATTTAGCAAGGCCCATAATGTATGAGGCATACCATAGAGTGAGAATTCTAAATGGAAAGTCGAAAACAAAAAAATTTCAAGTTGCAGGAAATATTTGTGAAACAGGGGATATGTTAACTAAAGATAGACTTTTACCTAAACCTGAGGTCGGTGATATTCTAGCTCTTCTAGACTCAGGTGCTTATGGTTTTACAATGGCCAGTGAGTACAATAGTTTTTATCTTCCAGCTGAAGTTGCGATTAAAGGAAAGAGCGATTACTTAATTAGAAAACGTGAAGATTTTGATGATTTACTTAGAAATCAAAAAATACAAAAAAGTCTGATTTAATAAATTGTATACTTTTTAATTCCTAGAGGAATTTTTTTAAATCCAAACTTTTTCTTATATAAAAGAAAGTCTTTATCATCAGGGATTTCAACTCTAGTGAATGGAATCAGGTTATTTTGAGAATCTTGATGTCTTACAATATTATTATCTTCAATAGTAATCCCAATCCAGCCCCACTTATTTTTAAAATATCCAATTTCTTTAGGGTAAGAAAGTCCAAAAAAGTTTAGTGGGTCTTGAGCTTTTCTTGATAAGAATAAAAGTCCAGCGTCTTTTCCTTTGGCATTGATAGAAATGAGGCTTCTTTGTTCTTGGCTCATATTTGGTAGCGATTTAATTTTAAACTTAAGGGTAGAGGAGGTTTTTTCATCACTTAAGAATAAATCTCTATTAATATAAATATGCTCAGTATCAAAACTAAATGAGAGCTCATATTTGTAGTTAACTATTTGATTTTTAGAAACGGTTTTGAATTGAATATCTACTTGAAAGCTCTCTACATGTTCCTTCTCTAAAGATTCTATCTCAATGGCTTGCGGATGATTTTCAAAGTCTTGTTTGTTTTTCTTGATATCTACATGGGCTGACCTGACAAGCGGACCACATGATAATAGGAATAGAAGAAAGATGTTTTTCATGAGTTAATTTTATCAAAATATTGAATACTTATACTATTCATTGAAAATATTACATTTCTTAGATCTAATATTGTCAGGCAGAGCTATTAATTCAGCTAAATGACCTTCTTTGGAATTGATTGCTTCAATTCTTTTATTTGTATCAGGATGGGTTGAGAACCATTCATGAGGACCAGCTTTTCCTTGTTCTTCTAAATGCCTTTGAAAGAACTCATCAGCCCCATTTAGGTGACCATATAATTCTAAAGCTAATTTTTTTGCAAATTTATCAGCAGCTTTTTCTCTGGTTCTTGATACCTTCAAATCAAGCATGGAGTTTAAGGATTCGAGAACATCGTTGCCTACATTAATATTAAACACTAGATTTAAAAGAACATGAGGTAGTAACTTTCCAAAAGCTAATTCAGGATGTTTTAGGTAAGCATGCCCAATTTCATGAGATAAAATAAAGCCAAGAGCATTTTCATGACAAACATATTCAAAAAGCTTATCTGAAAAAACGATAATCTTACCAGGCAGAGTTGCTGCAACAACTTCTTGCTTCACATGCTTAATCTCCCATTCATCAATGTTTAAATTTTTTTTCTCTAAGATTTTTTCAAAAAGATCTTTAGTATAAAGATAGCGAGGTGAATTTTTATCGCTAAGATTAATAAAGGCCTTGGCATAATAATTAGACATTTTTTTATGTATAGAAACTGGAATAAGTGGCCCTAATATATGTCCCAAAAAGTGAGAACCTAATCCGATAATCCCAACGACAAAAAGTATAGTCAGTCCAAGCTTTAATACCTGTTTCCACCAAGCTTCATCTGGGGCATTTACTGAATCATCTGGGAGGTTCTGATCGTACTTCATGAGTGTTTAATTGCCGTACCATAGGCCATGACTTCAATGGCACCCATTCCACCTTTTTTACCTGCACTTCCACCTATATTACTTGTTTCTATTCGAACATTAATGATGGAATCAAATCCGTTTCGATGAGCATCTTCCTTCATTCTAATGATTGCCTCACGACGAGCTCTATCAATTAAACTTTCAAATGAAAAAACTCGTCCACCAACTAGATTAACTAGTGAAGCAACAAATCTTTTAAAGTAATCAAGAGCAACAACAACATGACCTGTGACTAAAGTAGAATGTAATGATTGTTGAACAAAACTATGTTTTTTTGAAGTACTTAAAATAATCGATTTTAATAAGTTCTCTTTTTCTCTTAATTCTTTTAAATGCTTTTTTTCTGCAATGGTTCCAAAAATAAAACCTGCAGCTAAAAAAAGTGCTAAACTTCCATAGCTAAACATTATGAAACACTCACAGCTGTTCCATAAACATAAAGCTCTGCTGCTCCTTGAGTAATAGAACTTGTCGAGAATCTAACATTAATAATTGCATTGGCTCCTAAAGAGCGTGCTTGCTCTTTCATTCTTTTTACAGCTTCTTGTCTCGATTCATTTAAGAGTTCGGTGTATCCTTTAAGTTCTCCTCCAAGAATATTTTTAAAGCCTGCCATTAAGTCTCTTCCTATATGCTTGGCCCGAATAGTGCTTCCGCTGACAAGACCAAAATGGGTTGTAATACTTTTGCCCGGAACGGACTCAAGGTTGGTTAAAATCATGGTGTTCTCCTTAAAACCTTATAATATGAAAAAAAGAGGATGAATTATACTAAATTAGAATAAAGGGTTGACTTTGAAAGTTGAGTTAACTAGTATGACCAGGACTCCAGATTTGGTGTGTCTATAGCGGCAGTGAAACACCCGGTTACATCTCGAACCCGGAAGTTAAGCCTGCCAGCGGCGAAAATACTGCCAGGGCGACTTGGTGGCAAAATAGCACGATGCACCTTCTTTTTTAAAAAAATGCTCTTTTGGGATGAATGTCCGAGAAGAGCATTTTTTATTTTAGATCAAATTACTCAAGCTCATACTTTCACCCCTTTGAACGCTATGCAATAACATGTTAAATTTTAATAGTGCGTGTCATTTCAAAACATTTCTTACTGATTGCGTTAGGCATTTTTGCTCTAATTAATGCTTTTTACTTTTTTTTTTCAACATCTTTAATAGATAACGCATTTCATATTTCATCAAAGAGCAGTTCAACCAATTTCTTTAGTTATTATTTATTCTCTGCCTTTGCTTTTGTTGAGTTTTATACAGGCGTATTTGTGTGTATGGTTTTTGGTACTTTTTTGATGATTCACGATAAATTTCTTAGTTCAAAGAACATACTGATTAGTCTCGTTGCTTTTGGGTGCTTATTTGTTCTTGGAAGTTTTTTTACTTCATATTTTTATCCTCACATGATTGGCTTCGGACTTGATTCTTATTATAAAACTTCTCTTGGAGGATCTTTTATATTTTTGATTTCTTCAATTTCTTTAATGCTTTTAGCGTTTTGTTTACTTGGAAAATCATTATTTACTTTTAAACCTAATATTAACTTAGAAAAAATTAAAAACATAAAAATACCAAAAATCTTTGAGAAGAAAATTCAAGAAGAGAGCAATGACAGTTTTGAGAGTTTTGATTTTGAAGATGAAATCTATGAGCAGGAAGTTGAAGAGGAAGAAGCTGATCTTGAAGAACTGTCAAAAGATGAATTTTTTATAGATCAAGAAAATGCAAAAATTGCAGTTAGGCCTAATCCTAAAGTTATCTCAAAAGTTTCTAAGATAAAAAATCCTCTAGCAAGAAAAAAATCAATAAGTTCTTATCAATCACAAGACTCATTAATTACTTCACTGGAGAGTATGTCTAGGAAAGTAATTGCTGGGCCAGATCAAAAATACTTTGAAAGTATTATGAATCGTATTGAAGAAAAATTGAGAGAATTTAAAATAGAAGCAAAAGTTATTAATGCTCTCAAAGGTCCAGTGGTTGATACATTTGAAGTTGAACTGGGGCCAGGTGTAAAAGTTTCAAAGGTAACAGGGTTAACTGAAGATCTTTCTTTAGCACTATCTGGAGCACCTATTAGAATGATCTATCCACTTAAAGGTAGAACAACTATGGGAATAGAAGTTCCAAGAAACCCAAGGGAAATAATCTATTTAGATGAGGTTCTAAAAGCTAGAGCATATAAAAACTCATCTATGAAGTTGCCTATTGCGATGGGAAAAGATGCATTTGGAGCTACTAAAGTTGTAGATCTTGGAGCAATGCCACATATGTTAGTAGCGGGAGCAACCGGAGCTGGTAAGTCCGTATTTATTAATACACTTCTTGTTTCTTTATTGGTGAAACTAAACCCTGAGAAATTAAAATTAATATTAGTTGATCCAAAGCAATTGGAACTAGCACTTTATTCAAAACTTCCACACTTATTAATGCCTGTTATGACTGATCCTAAGAGTTCATCGCTTGCTCTTTTATGGGCGTGCCAAGAGATGGAAAGGCGATATACGATTTTAAAAGAAATGGGTGTGAGAAATATTGATGGTTTTAACGAGAAGCTAGCGAGATCATCAAAAGCAGACGTTGAGAAAATTAGAAAATTATATAAAACAGGGGAGTCACTAGAGCTACCTTATATAGTGATTATTGTTGATGAATTTGCTGATTTAATTTTGAGTAAAGTTGGGAAAGATATAGAAACAAATATATGTAGACTAGCAGCAAAAGCAAGAGCTTCTGGTATTCATTTAGTTCTTGCAACTCAAAGACCCTCAGTTGATGTTATTACAGGTCTAGTAAAGTCCAACTTTCCTACAAGAGTTTCTTTTAGAGTTACCTCTCCGGTTGATTCAAGAACAATTCTAAACTCTATGGGAGCTGAAAAGCTTCTAGGTAAGGGTGATATGCTCTATAAGCATGGAGTGGAAATGGAACGTTTGCATGCCTCTTATATAGATGAAAATGAAATAGAGAACTTTATTGAAAAAATGAGCTCAGGTGAGCCAAAGTTTAATGATCAGGCAATGGAGTTTTTAGAAGAAATGGAAAGCGGTGGAAGTGATTTAAGGTTTCCAGATGAAGTAAAAATCGATCAAACATTTCCGGAGATTTCTAATAAAGATGTTCTTTACAAAGACGCTGTTACTTTAGTTCAAGAAACAAGATCAGCAAGTGCTTCTTTCCTGCAAAGAAGACTTAAAATCGGTTATAACAGGGCTGCTAATCTTATAGAAGAGATGGAGTCTGATGGAATAGTCGGGCCTCAACAAGGGTCAAAACCTAGAAAGGTCTTAATATAACTTTATTCATAATATTACCTAGATTTTATCTGACTAAAAGTATGAGCTGCTAGTCATTCAAATTAAGTAATTTAGTTGCCGTCTTAAGTGCTCCATGTTAAAAATTTCCTAGAAAATAATCACCTCCCCAACTTTGGACGTCTGCGTCATGCAGTCAGGGGTGATGCGAGCTTAACGACCAAAGGAGACATTCATGGCAAGCAAATTAGTTCTAGAAGATCTGTTACAAGCAGGTGCACATTTCGGACATCAAACTCAAAAGTGGAATCCAAAAATGAAACCCTACGTTTATGGGGAAAGAAATGGGATCTACATCATCGACATCGCTCAAAGTGTTACTTTAGCAGAAACGGCGTACAACTTTCTTAAAAAAACAGCTGCTAGTGGTAAGTCTGTTTTATTTGTTGGAACGAAAAGACAAGCTTCTCAAGTAATGAGAGACGCTGCTGCTCAGTGTGGCGCATTTCATGTTACTTATAGATGGTTAGGTGGGATGTTAACAAATTACAAAACGATTTCTCTTTCAATTGATAAACTTAGAAAAGTTGAAAAAATGAAAGATAATGGTGATTTTGAATTACTAACTAAAAAAGAGCAATCAAAAATCAATAAAGATATTGATAAGCTTGAGAAAAACTTAGGTGGAATCAAGAATATGAGAAAACTTCCTGGAGCAATTTTTGTTATTGATCCAAGTTGTGAAAAAATTGCTATTCAAGAAGCTAAAAATTTAAAAATTCCTGTAGTTGCAATCACTGATACAAATTGTGATCCAACTGATGTTGATTATGTAGTACCAGGAAATGATGATGCTATTAAGTCTATTTCTTTATTTACAAATTATTTCGCTCAAGCTGTTACTGAAGGTTCAAAGAACGTAAAAGTAAAAGCTAAAAACGATGGTGATTCTTCAAGAGATGTATCACTTGAAAAAGAAATCATTGAAAAGTACGAAAAAGATGTGGAATTAAAAGCAGAGTTTGCAGATCCAATCGAGGCTGAAATAGAAGCAGAGATATCTGCAACAGCTGAGACGACAACTGATGCTGGATCAAAAGACGCATAGTTTAATTTAAAGATAAAAGGATAAAATATGAGCATAACAGCAAAAGATGTAAAAGAATTAAGAAATAGTACTGGTGCCGGTATGATGGATTGTAAAAAAGCCCTAGCTGAAGCTGGTGGTGATCTACAAGCTGCAATTGATTATCTAAGAAAGAAAGGATTAGCTAAGGCTGCTAAAAAAGCTGGAAGAATCGCTGCTGACGGACTTGTTGGTTGTTGCGTTTCTGAAAACGGAAAAAGTGCTGCAGTAGTAGAGATTAATTGTGAAACTGACTTCGTTGCTAAAAACGATGATTTCAAAAACTTTGTTTCTTCAATTTCAAAATATGTAAATGATAATAACTTTTCAAACAATGAAGAACTTCTTGCTTCAAAGTTTGGAGAGGAAGCAACACTTACTGATGAGCTTAATAATCTAACTCTTAAGATCGGTGAAAAGATTGCAATCAGACGTTTCCATAAAGTAAATACTGATGGTTATATCGGTTCTTATTCACACGGTGGAAAGATAGGTGTTCTTTTGGAAGTTACTCCTGATTCGGATGTTAGTTCTAAAGCTGAGTTTCAAGAAATGGTAAAAAATGTTTGTATGCATGTTGCTGCTTCAGATACAAGATTTATCAATGAGAATGAAATTGATGAAGATTTTAAAAATAGAGAAGCAGAAATTTATGCAGCTCAATTAAAAGATCAAGGCAAGCCTGAGAATATGATTCCAAATATTGTTAAAGGTAAACTTAATAAAATGGCTTCAGAAATTTGTTTAATGAAGCAAAAATTTGTTATGAATCCTGATCAAACAGTTGAGAAATATGTCGCTGAGACAAGTAAGAATTTTGGAGCAAGTGTTTCAATTAAAAACTTTTATAAGTTTAACTTGGGTGAAGGGATAGAGAAGAAGCAAGATAACCTTGCTGAAGAAGTCGCTAAAATGACTAGAAGCTAAATGCAAAATATAAGAGGGTCATTAAATGGCCCTTTTTTTTAGGGTTTGAAATGAAATATAAACGAATACTTCTAAAATTATCAGGTGAGGCATTAGCCGGTGATAAAGGTTATGGAGTAGATATTAATATTCTTAATTCCTTAAGCTCTGAGATTGGAGAAATCTCTAAAGAAGGTGTTGAAATAGCCATTGTTGTTGGAGCTGGTAATATCCATAGAGGAGTTGCTGGAGCCGTAGAAGGAATGGATAGAGCAACATCAGATTATATGGGAATGATTGCTACGGTTTTAAATGCACTTGCCATTCAAGATGCTCTCGAGAGAAAAGGGATCTATACAAGAGTCCTTTCTGCTATTGAAATGAAAGAAGTAGCTGAGCCTTATATAAGAAGAAGAGCCGTACGACACCTTGAAAAAGGTAGAGTTGTTATTTTTGCAGCCGGCACAGGAAACCCATACTTTACTACTGATACTACGGCGGCTTTGAGAGCAAATGAAATTCATGCTGACGTGATCTTAAAAGCAACTAAAGTTGATGGAATATATGATAAAGATCCAGAAAAGCATAAAGATGCCGTGAAGTTTGACCAATTAGATTATATCTCAGTGCTAAATAAAGGAATTACTGTGATGGATTCAACAGCGATTACTTTATGTATGGATAATAAAATGGAAATTATTGTTTTTGATATGTTTGAAAAAGGAAATATCAAAAAAGTAGTAGAAGGAAATAAGTTAGGTACACTTGTTACCATAAAATCTTAAAAGGAAACTATTATGATCGATCAAATTAAAACAACTTTAAATCAAGACATGGAAAAATCTATAGTAAAATTAAGTGGTCAACTTTTAAAAGTTCGAACAGGTAGAGCAAATCCAGCTGTATTAGATAGAGTCTCTGTTGATTATTACGGAACTGCTACACCGCTTAAGCAAGTTGGACAAATGAGTACTCCAGAAGCCAGACTTCTTCAAATTCAACCATTTGATAAATCACTTATCAGTGAAATAGAAAAAGCGATTATTAATGCTAACCTTGGTCTCACTCCTTCAAATGATGGAAACTTAATTCGAATCGTTTTCCCAGCATTAACAGAAGATAAAAGAAAAGACCTTGTTAAGTCTGTAAAGAAAATGGGTGAAGAAACAAAGATAGCTATTAGAAACTTAAGAAGAGATCAAAATGATACTGTAAAAAAGGCTGAAAAAGCTAAAGAGATTACAGAAGATGATACAAAAAAGTTTCAAGCAGAAATTCAAAAAGTTACTGATTCTTTTGTAAGCAAAGTAGACGATGTTATCACTGCAAAAGAAAAAGAATTAATGACTATCTAATTTGAACTTAAAAGATCAAAGTAAAATTCAAGATGTAGCTATTATTATGGATGGCAATGGACGATGGGCCAAGAATAGATCACGTCCAAGAATTTGGGGTCATGTTAGAGGAGCTTCGGTCGTTTCGAAAATTGCTGAAAGTGCGAGTGATTTAGAGTTAAATTCATTAACACTTTATGCTTTTAGTACTGAGAATTTTTCAAGACCTGATCAAGAAGTAAATTTTTTATTTAAATTATTAGATAAATTTCTAATCAAAGAAAAACAAAAAATTCTAAAAAATAATATTCATTTTAGAGTGATTGGAAAATTTGATTTTTTAAGTGAAAAAACATTAAGAAAAGTTAGAGAACTTGAAGATTTAACTAAAGACAATACTGGCTTGAAATTGAGATTTGCTTTTGGATATGGCGGTAGAGCTGAAATAGTTGAGGCTTGTAATACATTAATATCTAAGAACCTTAAAGCTAGCGAAGAGAATATATCTAAGCACTTGTATGATGAAATCATTAATATCGATCTCTTAATTAGAACAGGTGGAGATCAAAGAATATCTAATTTCTTACTATGGCAGTCAGCTTATGCTGAACTCTTTTTTACTAACACTTTCTGGCCTGATTTTTCTTCACAGGAGTTTCAAGATATCCTATCTCAAGTTTCAACACGAGAAAGGAGATTTGGTGGAATTCATACCAGTTCAGAGACAGAGTTCCAAAAAGAAAACCAAACGCATCTATAATATGAGCACGACTCAAAAAAGATTAATTTCTGCATTTGTAATTATTGCAATAATTGCGATCAGTATATGGCAAGGGATAGTTCCGGCAAAAGTACTTTGTTTTGTTTTTGGTCTTTTTGTTTGTGATGAGCTTTTTACTAATTTTTATCAAGTAGAAAGATTTTCTTCAAAATATCTTTTATCAATAGTTCCTTTCATTGCTATTATTGCTTTTGATTCATTTTATGTATCTACATTGGGACTTTCGAGCTTATGGTCGAATATAATATTATGTGGAGCCTTAGGTATTTGCTTTTTCTTAGCCTTGTTTTTATTTAATGTGAATGTATTGAAAGCAAAAAGTCTCTTTGAGAGTTTAAGCCCGTGTTTCTTGTCACTCTTTATACTTGTTTTGTTTCGTATTATTGATGCTACAAGTTTTCCATATGCTTTGATTGGACTGTTAATTTTAGTAACAAGTGCAGATGCAGGAGCCTGGTTTTTTGGCAAAAAATTCGGAAAAACTCCTCTATGGAAAAGTGTAAGTCCAAATAAAACAAGAGAAGGTGCTATTGCTGGTATGCTTTGTACAGCATTAACAATGACTCTCTATTGGAATTGGATCTTTCCATCTACAGGGATAAAAGTTGCATTGTTTTTTATGATTCTTGCTGTTGTTTCAATAATTGGTGATTTAATACAATCCAAGTTAAAAAGGCATTACTCAATAAAAGATAGTTCCTCATTGATTCCTGGACATGGAGGATTTTTCGATAGAGCTGACAGCATTCTATTTACTGCTCCTTTTTATTTACTGCTTATTAAACTAATATAAGTAAATGGAAATTCTTCAAAAGATTGGTATTTTTTTAATTTTTCTTGGTCCTCTTGTTTTTATTCATGAGTTAGGACATTTTCTAGTTGCAAGATTCTTTGGTGTAAGAGTTGAGAAATTTTCAATTGGTTTTGGAAAGAGTTTATTACAATTCACAAAGGGTGATACCGAATACAAGTTCGCTCTAATTCCACTTGGTGGGTATGTGAAAATGTTTGGAGATGATCCTACTAGAAAAGAAAAATTAACAGATGAAGAAAAAAAAGTAGCGTTTAATCATAAGTCTAAATTTGCAAGGTTTTGGATTGTTCTCGCAGGACCTATTGCAAACTTTATTTTAGCATATTTCATTTATTCCTCACTCATTCTAAAAGGTGGCGAGGTAAAAAAGTTTAAAATAGCAGAGCTAAAAGAGACAGCTTTAATGAGCACGGTTGGATTTGAAACTGGTGATGTGATAAAAAAACTAAATGACGAAATCATTTATACTCAAGAAGATATTTTCTTTTTAGATGATGGCTCAAATAAATTTGAGGTTGAAAGAAATGGTGAAATAGTAGAAGTAAAAACTAAAGAGTCTGTTGAGAATTTATTAGAAGATTACGTTGTTAACTCTAAGTATTTAATTGAATCAAAGGTCTTTGATCAAAATGGGAACAGCTTTTTTCTCTCTCTTCAAAGTAGTGAGTATGCAAATAAAACTTTCAATGAGATTCGAAAAAACTATAATGGAATAGTTCATTTATTTAATAATAAATTGAAATTCCATTCAACATTGCAATCAACTCCTAATGAGAGCTTAAATGATCTATTGTTAAGAGCTAAATATTTCTCTCATGACTTGAAGGTTGCAACGGTCATGCCTGATTCAGCTGCTTCAGATGCTTCACTAAAGCCTGATGATATCCTTATAAGTTATAATGATGAAAATTTACATTCGTTCTATGATCTCCCCACCGCTTTGAAAAAATATGAAGACAAAGAAGCTAATTTAGGAATTATTAGAGACGGACAAGAACTTACTCTAAAAATTACTCCAAAAAAAGTTGATGAGAGGTTTTTAATAGGTATACAAAGTTCTATGAAATTGGCTCAACCAGGAGTTCATACTTTACCTCGAAGAGGATTAGTTAACTCACTTAAAACTGGCGGTTTAAAAACTTGGAAAGGAATCACCAAAACATTTGAAGCAATAATGAAATTATTTAGCTTTAATAAAGATGTATTAAGTTCTCTTGGTGGTCCTGTAGCCATCGCTAATATGGCCTCTCAATCATTTCATATAGGTCTTGAGCACTTTTTTAGTTTAATGGCGATACTTTCTATAAACCTTGGGATCTTTAATCTTTTGCCTGTGCCTGTTTTAGATGGAGGACATATAGTTCTATTAGGTATTGAGGCTATCTTGGGAAGACCTCTTTCGGAGAAAAAACTAATGATAGTTCAGCAAATAGGATTGTTTCTCCTTCTATCTTTAATGGCTTTTGTAATAATCAATGACTTCGTTAGATTCTTCTAAAAAATTTAATATTATAATTGATACTAGCCATAAAGTTTGTATTTGGTTGGTTCAAAAAGATACTATCGTTGATGATAGTATTACTGAAGAGCAACCTTCAAAAGCTCTACTTATAAAAATGCATGAAGTTCTATCAAGGAATAAGATTTCATTAGAGGAAATAGACTGTTTTTATTTTTGTAAAGGTCCTGGATCTTATACAGGTCTTCGAATCTCTCAAGGCTTAGAGGATTACTTGAAATTTAATAATTTAAATTGTTATGATTATTATAGTTTTGAAATTTTAAAAGTTATAGAGTCTGGCTACATTTTCATATCCAATGCATTTAAAAACGAATTCTTTGTTTCTGAATTTAAAAATGATGAAATACACTATCAAAAAATAAAAAAGGAAGATCTAAATTCTTATAAAGAAAATAAACGACTTCTCTCTTATGATGTGAAATTAGGAGATATTGATTATTTAGATGTTTTTAAAAATGAGTTTAATCAATTTTTCAAAGAAGTCCTTAATAGAAAAAATCAAAGAGAGGTGTTTTATTACAGAACTCTATCTGAAGAGTATACAAAAGCATGAGTTTTTTCTTCATAAATAAATGGATAATACTAGCAGTTTGTATTTTGTTAGTTTTTACCGCTAATTTTCTTTCTGTCTTCATAGCATTGATTTTAATCCTAATTATTTGTATTCTCTTTTTTTTATTAAGAAAGAAGAACTTTAAAAATTTTTCACAAGAATACGTTACAGATAATATATTTTTCTTACCTATCTCTGGAAAAATAAAAAAGATTAATGTTATAGGTCCTGATCTTATTTCTATCTTAATTTCAATTCCTTTTTACAAGCCCTGGGGAGTTTATGCTCCTTCTAATTGTCGAGTATCAAACCTTGGATTCAGTGAAAATTTGGCAACAGATAAAAACCATCAGGTAAATAAATATTCGGGCTTAAATTATGAATTCATTGATCTTGAAAATGAGAAAATTTCGATTGAAATGAGATTTTTAAATAGAAAGAAATATAACGAGTTAGTTTTAAATGTTGATCTTGGGGACCAATGTTCACTTGGCAGCAACTTGGGGATTGTTCCTTGGGGAGGAAAACTATTGTTAAATATCTCAGGAGATGTAAAACTAAATGTTAAGGAAGGTATGAAAGTTCATGCTTTAGAAACCTTTTTATGTAAGGCTAATTAATGGAAACCAAAAAAATATCATTTTTCTTACCCAATTTATTTACAGCTCTGAATATGGCATGTGGATTTGTTGCAATCTTGTTGGCCTTTAAAGGTGAATTTTATAAAGCATGTCTATTTATTGGAGTTGGATCAATCTTTGATTTATTTGATGGGAGAGTAGCAAGATGGACAGGAACTCAATCATCCTTTGGAGAACAATTTGATTCTCTTAGTGATTTAATTTCATTTGGAATGGCTCCTGCTATTTTATTTTATACTAAATTTTTATCTGGTTTTGAAAGACTGGGTATCGTTCTTGCTTTCATCTACCTTCTTTGTGGAGCATTGAGATTGGCAAGATTTAATGTGAATATAAAAAAGGTAAGTTCTGATTATTTTCAAGGTTTACCCATTCCAGGTGGAGCTCTAGCTTTAATTAGCTATATTTTAATTTCTTTAGATATTCCAATGTTTAATGATAAAAATATCGCATCAGCTTATATTTTTATCTATTCGTTATTTCTAATTTCAACTATTCCATTTTTCTCATTTAAGAAGTCTGAATTTATTCAAAAGCATAGAAAAAAAATTTTTCTATTAATTCTTTTAGTAATAGCTTTGATTTTTGTATATGAAGAAGTTATTCTTTTCGGTTTACTTAACTTGTATGCTTTGATTTCTTTAGTTTTATTCATAAAGAATAGAAAAAATGTAGTAGATGACATCTTAGCGATTGATGAATAACTTTTATCAATTAAGGTTACAATATTTCGGAACTCATTATTATGGGTGGCAAATTCAAAACAATGAAAAAACGATACAAGGTGAATTAGATAAAGCCATCACTAGAGCATTTCCAAAGAGTACATTCAAGACATTAGGGGCAAGTAGAACAGATCGAGGAGTTCATGCCTTAGATCAATTGTCTAAGCTTTCAATTGATTGTAATGTCCCTGAAAGAAATGTATTAAAAGCTATTAACGATCAATTACCAGAGGACATTTTAATTAAAAGTGTTTTGAGAACAAGTGAAGAGTTTCACCCTATCTATAACGTAGAAAAAAAAACTTATCTTTATCTCTTTAGCTCAGGAATCTCCTCTCCTAATATTTATGAAAATCTCTATTCTTATGGTGAAAAAAGTGAATTAAATATAAGGAAAATGAATGAAGCTGCACATCTATTTATAGGAGAACATGATTTTATGAACTTTTATACTTTAGGATCAGATGTTTCCACAACGAAGAAAAAGATTTTCTGTTCAGAGATTACGAAACTAGCAGAGAATGATTTTCCTATACAATTTTCAGGTGAGATTCATGCTTTGAAAATTACAGGCAATGGTTTTTTGAAACAAATGATTAGATTAATAATGGGAGCTCTCATAGAGGTAGGCAAAAGTAATATAGGATTAATAGAAATTGAAAAGTCATTAAATGAAAAACTTTCAAGGAAGTTATCTAAAGTTCTGGACCCACGAGGACTATATTTGCAGAATATTAAATTGAGAGATTAAAAAGAGTAGAGTCAAAAATATAATTAATCGACTTACCGCTCATTTTTCTAATATGAATTAAAATCTTTTCCTCACTCAAGTATTCTTGAGGGATATCAATACTGTATTTAAATGGAACCATTTTAGGTGGCCAACATTTAGCGTATTTTTCAATTTTTAATTGAGGCAATATTACAATGGTATTTGAGATTTTTTTGATTTGAACTTTATCTTTTTTGTAACAACTACTTGGGTGATATCCAATAAGGTCTATAGAGTTAGAACTTCTAGGGATGATGTATTCAATATTTGCATAAATTTTTTCATCATGAGTACTAGATCTCGAATTTTTAACTTTCAATCTAAACTGTGAAGTAATAACTTTTTTTGTTTTAAGATTAAAGAAATCTTCGATCATAATAGTATAAATTCCAGCTTCTAGATCTTTTGCAATTTTCACTACTTTTTGAAACGGAACCATTGATTTAATACAATCAGATTGGGCCTTATATTGAGAAATAGCACTAAGGTAAATCATTTTGTTTTCTATTTTTACATTAATTTTGGGTTCATAATGGCAAAGTGAAGGCGTATAACCTTCTACAATTATTTCAACGATATCATTATTATCAAAGCCTTCAGGGATGAAGATATTTGTTAGAGGGACATGTTCTTCCATGGGAGCAAACTGTCCAAAAAGGTTAGAAGAAATTAATATAAATAACGCTGCAAGTCGTAGCATTAGGGCCTCCATTAAAGTATCAGACCTTAAACAAAATTTCCTTGCCTTCGTCAAGTGGGCTTGTGCTGAAGGGCAATATATGATAATTTCGCATCAAAATATAACTTGTTTACTATAAAGGATCAGCACTCATGAATTACTCTATCGAGACTCTAAATACTTGTACTAAAAAATTAAGTTTTAAATTTGAATCAGTAGATCTATCTAAGGAAATTAACGAAGCATTAAAGCAAAAACAAAAAGGTGCTAAGTTAAAAGGTTATAGGCCTGGAAAAGCTCCGCTTTCGATGATTCAAAGTATGTATGGTCCACAAGTAGAAAATGATGCTCTTTATAGATTCGTAACAAAAGAATTTTATGAAGCTATTCAAACTGAAGGTATCAAAGCAATTGGCTATCCAAAGTTTTCTGATACAAATTATGAAGTTGAAAAGAAGAATATTTCTTTTATTGCTGAAGTAGAAACCTTTCCTGAATTTGAAGTTGGAAACTATTCTAAATATGAATTTGAAAAAACTAGTGAAGAAGTAAAGACTGAAGACTTTGATGCTGTTAAGAATCAGATGTTAGGCTCAAGAAGTGAGATGGTTGAAGTTAGTAATAAAGATCAAGCTTTAGAAAAAGGTCACTTTGCTACTATGAATTTTCAAGGGGTAAAAGCTGACGGAGCTAAACCAGAGAATATGAAAGGTACCGACTATGTTCTTGAAATCGGTTCAGGACAATTTATTCCAGGTTTTGAAGATAAAATGATCGGAATGAAAAAAGGTGAAAATAAAAACATTGAACTTACTTTTCCGGAAGATTATCACTCAGAAGACTTAAAAGGCGCAAAAGTAACTTTTGAAGTAGAGTTATTAGAAATTAAAGAAAAGAAACTTCCTGAGTACAATGATGAAATCCTTAAAGAGTTTGGTTTTGACTCAGTATCTGACTTTGAAGAAAAGACTAACAAAAGATTAGCAGCTGAAAAGAAAAGAAAATCAGATGAAACTCTTCATCAGCAAATATTAGAAAAACTTGTTAAAGATAATGAATTTGATGTACCGGCGACTTTAATTGTTAATCAAGTAAATGCATTAAAGGAAGAAACAAAATCCAACCTTTTAAGAAGTGGTTTGAGTGAAGAAATGCTCGCAGGATATTATGATAAATGGGAAGACGATTTTAAACAAAGAGCATCTTTTCAAGTTAGATCAGGACTAATTCTTGAGAAATTAGCTGCAAAATACGATGTGAAAGTAGAAGAGTCTGACTTGGATGATAAGTTTAATGCAATGGCAGAACTATCTAGTACACCTCTGGAGCAAGTGAAATCTATTTATGGTGGGAATGAAAAGCTAAAGCAAAACCTGACTTATGCAATTAGAGAAGAAAAAACCTTTGATGCGATAAAAAAAGAAATTACAATTAAGTAAGGTTTTAATTTTTCATGAACATAAGGATGTGTTTTGAAGATTTTTTTATTTATTACTGTTTTTAGTCTATATACGTTTTCAGGTGTTGTCCTTGAAAATCTTAATACACAATATTTAAATTTTTCAGGTGAAGGTGATTTTTCTTTTTTACAGATAGATGAAGGCTCTTGGAGTAATCAAGGGTACCTCCTGACTTATCAAAATAATGAATTGAAAATCATCATTGAAAATGAAGAGTATTCTCTCGAAAATATTCCAACTAGTATTAAAGAGATATCGTCTGTTTCTATTAAGGACTTAAACTTTAACAATACAGTTAATGAGAAAACCTCTTTAAGTGTTGTCTCTTTTAAAGGTGAAAGCACTGAGAGTAATTTAGAACTCAAGAATATTGTGCTCAATTGCTTTGAAGATAAAAATCATATTAATTTTTTAGAAGATATTATTAGAAATTGTCTTAATAAAGGTGATTTAACAGAATCTCTAATTCTTATTGATTCGCCAAAAAGTAAGACTCTATTTGAAGATGGTTTCATTAAAATAAGAGATGGTGAGATACGTATAGAAACTGATGCTGAAGCTGGCTTTATAGGGAAATTAAAAATCAAAGGTACTGGAGTTTATAATGAATCGAATAAAGTCCTTACCTTAAAAGTTAAATCAGCGAGAGTTGGTATCTTTTCAATTGTTGGAAGGTTACTAAATGAAATGAAGAAACTAGAAAGTGACTTCTTAAAAGTGAATAAAGATAAAAAAGAAATCTATCTAGATATCTCAACCCTTTTATAATACTCCTTGCTCATTGATTGGAAGGATCCTTGGTTTAAGTCTAAGCAAACAAGAAGTAATAATAAAGAAGCCTTTTTATTTATTCTTATGAGAAGAGAGAGAAGAATCATTCCAATTGATAATTCAACCGAATTTATATGGGAAGAGAAGAGATGTAACTTTTCAATAGTAAGATGAAAAAACCTTATAAAGAAATCTAGATCATATCTAAAGAGTCTTCTTAATATCCAGAAATTGATAAATATAAAAGGATAGAGGAAAGTAAAAACGCTAGAAACTAAAATTCCAATGAAAGGTGAAATGAAGTTTACCGAACCAGTAAAGAAATATGCTACAAGCAGATTGCTGGTGTACAAGTTTTTTGAGACTTCTTTAAAACTATTTCCACTTACTACTGAACCTAGAAAAAGAAAACTAAAAGTAAAACTTAGGGGAGATGTTTGGTAGTTACCACTTAAGAAGTTAAATATCATTGCAACGATAAATACGGAGATAATAGAAAAATTGAAGTTCATATTCTTACCGAGTAGATAGAAGAGCTTTAAAGAAAAAATTCTTTCAAGAGACATTAAGTTATTTGATCCAAATAATATGAGGTATCCTCCAAGAATAAACAAGAGATGAAAGTATCTATTCAGTACAAACTTAGCAAAAAAGGAGATAGGTATTAAATGCAAGCCTGAAGGAGTGAAAAGATGTAGTAGATGCAAATCTTTATAAGGCTTAATTTCATCTTTACGAAATTTCTTAATTCCTGTATTTATTGCAAGCTCCAATTTACACTCAATGGACTTACAACTTGGGAGAGAGATTTTTATTTGAGGACGTCTTTTATAAAATGACTTATTTGAATAGTTGAATCTTTTGCTCTCAAGTGACAAGAGAACAGAACTAATTAAAAGAATTATTAAATATTTTCTATTCATGGCTTTAGAAATACTGCAATTACCTGTACTATAGAAAAAAAACTAAGTGGTTATAATGACGAATCTAACAAAAGAATTTATTTCAAAATTTGTACATAGAAGTTTACAAGAAGACGGATTTCAAGAAAACTTTCTTTATGTTCAATCCCTGCCGACTGATATAGTACAATGTCAGTTGAAAATAAAAAGTGATCTTGTCTTGGCAGGCCTTCCGTATTTTTTTGAATGTTTTAACGTATTTCTAGATGAACCTATTGATTATAAAAAGTTTTTAGTTCATGAAGGAAAATTTTTCAAAGAAGAAGAAAAAAAGGAAATTCATTTTCAACTACCTTTTAATGTGGCTTTAACTCTTGAAAGGCTTGCTCTGAATCTTTTAAATAGAATGTCGAGTATAGCAACAACGACGAAAGATTTTGTCGATATAGTAAAAGATAAAAACATTAAAATTCTTGATACAAGAAAAACGACTCCTGGTTTAAGAGCTTTTGAGAAGTATGCCGTTAGAATTGGAGGTGGATATAATCACCGTATGCATCAAACGGATGTGTGGATGATTAAAGATAACCATAAATCTTTTTTTGGTGGACTTGAAGGTGCAATGAAGTTTTTCGATTCAATGGGTTCTTTTTATAATCCTAGAGTCGTCGAAATCCACGACCTTGCTGAATTAAAGGCTGCTATAGACCTAGGGATACAACATGTCATGCTTGATAACTTCTCACCGGATAAAATTCGAGAAGCAATTAAAATAAAACCAAAGTCTATGACTTATGAAGTCTCAGGTGGTTTGCATCTTGGAATTTTAAAAGATTATGCTATTAAAGGTATTGATGCCATGAGTGTAGGTATGTTAACTTATGCACCCAAGAAAGTTGATCTTTCTCTAAAATATAATAAATAATATGAAAAAAAATTATGACGTTTTAATTATTGGAACAGGAATCGCAGGATTAACTTGTGCCATTAAATTAGCAGAGAATAAAGATCTCGATATTGCTTTGGTTACCAGAGGCCAAAAACCAGAAGAGAGTAACACTTATTGGGCCCAAGGCGGAATTATCTATATTCAAGATGATGACAAATTAATTGATGATGATATTCAAAGTGCAAGTAGGAATACATCTTTTGATAAGGCAGTAGATGTCTTAGTCAATGAGTCATCTCCAATTTTAAGAGAGATCCTATTTAATAAAGCAAAAACAGAATTTACCAAAAATGAAGATGGCTCTCTTTCTTTTACTCAAGAAGCAGCTCACTCATTTCCAAGAATACTTTTTAATGCAGATGCTACAGGTAAAGCAATAGAAATGTCATTGCTAAATTATTTAGCTAGTTTATCAAATGTTTCAATCTTTACTAAGACTACAGCGATCGATCTAATTGCACCTTCTCATCATGGAGCTACTATCCATCAAAGATATGAGGAAAGTAAAATTGTAGGTGCTTATCTATTTGATCAAGAAAATAAAAAAGTTTTAAAGGTTATTGCGAAAAAAACAGTTTTAGCAACAGGTGGAGTTAATGCTCTCTACCTTCATCACACAAATGGACTAGGAGCCAGAGGTGATGGACATGCGATGGTAAGAAGAGCTGGAGGGCAGGTTAGTAATATGGAATTTATTCAATTCCATCCAACTACATTCTTTGGACCTGTTGCTCAAAAAAGATTTCTAATAAGTGAAGCCGTGAGAGGTGAGGGTGCAAAGCTTTTAAATCCAAATGGTGAGCGCTTTATGAAGCGATATCATAAAGACCTCGAACTTGCTCCAAGAGACGTCGTCTCTGATGCAATCATGTCAGAGATGATTGAGAACAAATGGGACTCAGTTTTTTTAGACATTACTCACGAATCTGAAGAACATTTAAAACAAAGATTTCCCACTATTTTTAATCACTTAATTGAGCATAAAATTAATATGAGTAAAGATCTTATTCCAGTGGTCCCAGCTGCTCACTATACCTGTGGAGGTGTAAAAGTTGATCTTCATGGTAGATCAACGATTAAAGATCTCTACGCAGTAGGAGAAGTAGCTTGTACTGGGTTGCATGGAGAAAACAGACTAGCTTCTACATCACTTCTTGAAGGTTTAACTTTTGGATATAAAGCAGCAGTAGATATTCAAGAAAACATTAAAGAGAGCAACTTCTATACGAGTGAAAAAATTAAGGATTGGGTCACTTCAAACGAAGAAATCGACATGAGTCTTATTAACCAAGATAAAATGATTATCAAACATACAATGTGGAATTATGTTGGAATCAAAAAATCCAGAAACAGATTATTAAGAGCTCAAGCAATGATGAGAGAGTTGAATATTCAAATCCAAAAGTTTTATCGAAACGCAGAGCTAAGAGATGAGCTAATAGGCTTAAGAAATAGTGTTGAAATTACTCAAATGATTATTCATGCATGTCTGTTGAATGAAGGATAAAAAAAGGGCCCCGGAAAGGACCCTTAAAAAACACATTTAATCTTAGGTTATTGATTAAATTTTTCTCAACCTTCGTCGAGAACTTGTTGTTCGTGTTCTATAATGTGGCTTGTATCTAACTGTTCTTCTTACACTTGGTTTATGACTTCTATGGTAATGATGTCTTCTATGCCCAACTGATCTTAACCTTGGCTTATAATATCTATACCTTGGGCGTGGACTTCTATAAGTAATACTCGTTCTAAAGTGAGTATCTGGGCAATGAGCAGAATGATAGTGAACTCTCTGCTGAACACGTCTGTGTCTGTGATGATCATGAGCACCATGACTAACGGCACTTCCAATTAATATCCCTGTTGCTAATATAAGTGGTTCCATAAAACCCTCCTTTTTTCAGTATGTTACGTGACTCAAACTAGCTATTGCTTAGTAGAATCAGCGGGTATGAGTATAATACGCCTCAATTTGAAAAAGGTTCTGATTCACCTTAGAATCTATAAGTGGCTGAATTTATTAAGAAACAAACAAAAATTTTTTCGAAACCTTTTAAAGGCTCTACCGTAGAACCTTTAAGTGATAAAGAGCTCATGCTTTTGGTTCAAGAAAATGATCAGGAAGCCTTTAGAGTTCTTTTTGATAAGTATAAAGGACCGATAGTGAGTTTTATCTACAACATGACTAAGAATCCCGGGATCTCTGAAGATCTTGCTCAGACTAGTTTTATGAAAGTTTATAAAAGTCGTGGTTCGTATAGAAGTGAGTATAAGTTTACGACTTGGCTTTGGACTATAGCCAGAAATACAACTTATGATTATTTAAGAAAGAAAAAAGAAGTCTCTCTTGAGAGTTTTAGATCAGATGATGGAAAAGAATTTGAGATCGAAGATGAGTCAATGGGAGTTGAAGAAAAATTAGTTTTAGAGTCTGATAAAGCACTTGTGATGAAATGTTTAGATAATATGAAGTTAACTCAAAAGGATGCTTTGAACTTAAGGATATTTAGTGAACAAAGTTATGATGAGATAGCAGAAACATTAAATATTACATTGTCTGCGACGAAATCTTTGTTAAATAGAGCAAAGATGAATCTCATTAAGTGTGTTAAGGATTGTTTAGAAAAAGGAGATATCCATGAGTGATGAATTTTTTAATGGATTAAAATCTAAACTTAAACACGAGCCTTCTAAAGACTTTGATAAAGACTTTTGGAAGGGTTTTAATGATGAGTTTAGTAACAAATCTCCATCTAAGTTTTGGACGTTCTGGATGGTTCCAGCTTCTGTTGCTGCAATGCTTTTGATGGGAGTTGTCTTTTATAATTCCGCTACTTTAGAAACTGAAAGAGTAACAATAGGGGCAGCGGTTGAAGATGAAGATATTCTTCAAAATATGGAACTATTAATGCATATAGATGATGAAGTCTTAGATGTTGCTCATGAAGAGTGGGATGAACTATTAGAAGAGGGACAATCGTAATGAAGATATTATTGGCCCTATTAATAAGTCTTTCAACTTTGATATATGCTGATGAGATAAGTCTTGAAGATTATGGTAAGTGGAGAAAAATGACTCGTGAAGAAAGAATTAACGAGTTTAAAAAACTACCAGAAAATAAAAAAAGACGTCTTAGAAAAAAAATGAATAAACTTAAAAAATTACCTGCTAAGCGTAGAGCAAAATTAAAAGAAATTTACTTGGATGATGAGAAAAGAGAGCTTTTTCGAAAGAGCTTTAAGAAAAAATATAGAAGAAGTGATGAGTAAATATCTAGTAGGGTTATATATAACCCCACTAGATAAGATGTTTTAGTCAATTTTGATTTTTTCTCTTTTGATTTCCAAGTTTTTTATTTCCAATTTTTCCAATTTCTGGATACTTATTTCTTCTCTTTTATTTTCTAACTTTTTTATTTCTGTTTTTTCTCTAGGTTCTGAGGTCTCTTGATTTCTTTCTTGAGCTATGATTTTTTCAGACTCTGCACATAATCTCCATCCAAGAAAAGAAGCATCTAGATTTACTTCTCCTGTATTTATTCTGTGAACACAAGAAAATTTTTCTATTCCATAGTCTTGATAAAAGTCTTCACAAGTAGAGTTTAGTTTATCTAATCTTTTCGCTCTAAATTCAGAAGTTGTAGCTTTTTGATCTCTAATACTATCTATAAGAGCCTCAATATAAGACGAGTCTTTAATAAAGTTTGTAGGACAAGCTCCATATGATTTAACTAATCTATTATAAGCAATTTCATTATCTTCTTGTTCTTTCTTAGTATTAAGTAAAGTTAACTGTTCTCTAAAGAACTTTTCTTTTTGTTTTAAAAATCCATTTTTAAGAATAATTTCAGCAACTGCTTCATTTTCTTCTTCTAAGTGGGAAAATTGTTCAACTAGTTTATTTGAAACATCAATATAATTAACAATTGATTGTATTGCCTCTATATTTGTAAGCCATTGAATGTAGTTCTCTTTACAAGCATCACTGAAATTTACTGAATGACTAGCTTCATTTCTAGTATAATCTAGCTCAATTCCATATTGATTCATCTCTTCTTGTTCTATTTTCTCTAATTGATTTATAAGTGCATCAGGGCTTTCTTCCTTGGCACATGAAAATAAAGTTAGAGTAATCAGTAGTGTTGAAAGTAGTGTTTTCATTTCTCTCCTAAGTAGTTAATTTTTAATTACGACGCAGAGTATCATTTTTTTTAAGTTATAGCTAATTCTCTTCAGCATTTATGAAAAATTTACAAAGGTTAATGAAGGAGTGAGCTAAGAGGTCTCATGGAAATACTTCTGACTAAATTGTAATTTCTATCAGCTAAATTGACCTATAAGCTCATTTTTCGTAAGTATGAGCATGTCAAAAAGCCTATATTTCTCATCTCTTGGATGCTCTAAAAACCTTGTTGATTCTCAAGTGATGCTTGGGTATTTAGGACTAGATGGGTACTCAGTCGTTGAAGAGCCAAAAGAAGCAGAAGTGATCATAGTAAATACTTGCTCATTTGTTGAAGCTGCTAAGAAAGAATCTATAGAAACAATTCTAGATTTTGCTGACCTGAAAGATCCTGAACATGGAAAATGTAAAGCTCTTGTAATGGCAGGCTGTATGGCCCAAAGATATAGTACTGATCTTGAAGACTCTATGCCTGAGGTTGATCTTTTTATTGGGACTGGGGAATATAATAAAATTACGATTTTATTAAAGGCCTTAGAAGATAATAAGTTAGAAAAAAAATCATTTGTAGAGATTCCCAAATATATTCACTCTGATATGGATCCAAGAATAAATACTTCTCCTGGATATATGGCGTGGTTAAAAGTCAGTGAAGGGTGTAATAGAAATTGTACATTTTGTATCATTCCAACTCTTAGAGGAAAACTTAGATCACGATCAGTTGAATCTTTAGTTAAAGAGGCAACTAGGTTAGCTGAAAGTGGAGTTAAAGAGCTGAATATTATTTCTCAAGACCTATCTGATTATGGTGTTGATTTAAATGAGAAAAACGACTTATATGAATTATTGATAGAGCTTGAAAAAGTTCCTGGTATTGAATGGATTAGATTATTTTATTATTACCCTGATGATTTAACTGAACAAGTAATAGATGTGATCGCAAATTCTAAAAAGATATGCACATATCTTGATATGCCAGTTCAACATTTCTCTTCACAGATTTTAAGAAAAATGAATAGGAAGATTTCAACAGAAGCGATGATGGAAAAAATTCATAGGCTTAAAGAGAAAATCCCTGGCATCTTTTTAAGAACTTCAGTTATTGTTGGTTTTCCTGGTGAGACTGAAGATGATTTTAGTTTATTAAAAGAAAAGATAGCAGAGATTGAATTTGATCATCTTGGAGTTTTTAAATATTCAGATGAAGAAGGTACTCCAGCGATTAATCTTGGTGATAAAATTTCACAAGAAATTATTGAGAAAAGATTTGATGAAGTTTATGAGATTCAAAAAGAAATCAGTGCTAGGAAAATGCAATCTCATATTGGTAAAATATTTGAAGTTTTAGTAGAGGGAGCACATCCTGAAACTGAATTATTAATCAAAGGTCGACATGTTGGACAAGCTCCAGATATTGATGGATGTGTGATTATCAATGACGGACTAGCTTATCCTGGAGATATAGTGAATGTTTTAATAACTGATTCTCATGATTATGATTTGGTTGGAAAAATAGTTTCTTAAATATTTAGTCCCAAAAAATTTCTTTTTGCCGAGTTAATTCTCCAAATAGGCGCTCAACCCCTAGTGCGATTCCAACTGATTGTGGAAGGTGTTCAAGATTTTCTAAAAATCTATTTGGCCATGGGAGAGTATAATCATATTCACTTTGTTTTTGCTCTTGATATTTTTTAAATCGATAACCTTGTTCGGCGACATCTCTTAGTTCATGGAAAGCATTAGCGACTTCTACACCATTAACATAGAATTCAAATCTTTTTGCTACTCTCTTATCAAGCTCACTGATTTCAGCTAAAGCACTAAGAGGTGCAGGAAAATCAGTAATAATTAAATATGGATATTTTTTAAGCTTAGGTTCAATATGGTTTAAAAAAAGTAAAAAGAAATAATCATCCCAATAAAGATTTTCTTTATTATTTGGGAGTAAGCTTGGAAACTTTTCTGTGAGTAGCTTTTGGATACTCTCAACTGTGATATATTCTAAAATATCTATCTCTAAAAATTCCAAGAATATTTCTTTCATGGATGAGACTTTCAACTCAACCTCTGATCCTGTTAGATAGGTACAAAGATTAGAGATATCATTTATTAAATTTAAAAGTGAGCTATGAGTTCTATACCACTCAAGCATTAAAAATTGAGTTCTATGAATTGGACTTTGAGGTTCTTTTCGGAAGCAATACCCTAAGGAGTAAATTGAGCTAAGGCCTGTTTTAGCTAAGACCTCTTTCATTCTAAATTCGGGAGAAGTGTGAAGGTATTTATCATTTACTTGGAATGGATGAATATGAGGCTCCATTCCAGGGTTATCCACAATAGGTGGTGAGTCTACTGAAATGAATTGGTTTTGAGCAAAAAAAGTTCGAATTTTATTAATAAATAGGAGTCTTTGTTCTAGATTATTCATAGGATAATTTTACTGAATGTAATTGCTTATGTAATTATTCAATCAATAATTTATGGATTTTAACGATTTATTCATTCAAGCCAACGATTGTGTTGCAGATGTTATTCAAAGATATCATTTGTTAACTGATCAAGAGAAGTACTTAATAGTCGGAGTATTTTCATCACTTGTTGGTCTTTTATTATTATTTAAAATTGCTCGTAAAAGATCTAAGATTGAAAAAGTTCAAGATATATCAGCCGATGAACTTCCTGATGGTTTTAGTGAAGATGAGGCAGCTGAAACTCAAGATGAACAAGTCATCTCTAGTACTGAAAATGTAAAAGAAGAAGTAGAGAAAAGTAGAGTTGAAAGTAAGCCTACTGTTGATATTGCCGACGTAAAAGAATCTAAATCTTGGAAAGATAGACTTTCACTAGGGCTTTCAGCTACACGCGTGGGTGTTTGGGGAAAACTTGAGAATATATTTTCTTCAAAAAAAATTGATGCTGATACACTAGATCAAATTGAAGAGCTTCTTTATACCGCCGATATGGGCCATGAGATAGTAGATGATATTACTGAAAACTTTAAAAAAGAGATGAGTAAATCCGAATCTGATTTTAGTAATTTTAAATCTTGGACCCGGCAATATCTTAAAGGTAAATTAGAGCCTGTTCAAAAATCTGCTGAAGTTTCATTATTTCAATATACCAAAAACTCTGGCTTGAAAGTGATCATGGTTGTAGGAGTTAACGGTGCAGGTAAAACAACAACAATTGGTAAGCTTGCAACAAAGTTAAATAAACAAGGTGCTAAAGTAGTTGTTGGAGCTTGCGATACCTTTAGGGCAGCTGCAGTTGAGCAATTAGAAGTTTGGTGTAAGAGAGCTGGAGTTGAAATTATTAAAGCTGGTTCTGGAGCTGACCCTAGTGGGGTTGCTTATGATACGCTTGCCAAGGCAAAAAGCTTGGATGCTGATTATTGTATTTTAGATACTGCTGGGAGATTACATACTGCTCAAGGCTTGATGGATGAATTAGCTAAAACAAAAAATGTTTTGTCGAAGGTTGTTGAAGGTGCACCGGATCAGACACTTCTAGTAATTGATTCAATCACAGGTCAAAACGCTCTTGCTCAGGCAAAAGAGTTTAATAAGGCCTTAAATCTTACAGGACTAGTTTTAACTAAGTGTGATGGATCTTCCAAAGCTGGGAATGCAATCAGTATGGCCTCTAGCCTTTCAGTTCCTATTACTTATATTGGAGTTGGAGAGGATGTTGAAGACCTTGAAATCTTTAATACCGATGAATATTTAGATGCTCTTTTAGGTTAAGTTTTCTCATTATCAAATTGACTAGCTCTCCTATTTTATTTACTCTTTATACAATGAATGAATCTAATGAGATTAAAGAATTTGACATATTGGGTCACAAAGTACGACTAACTGAATCTTCTACAGATATAAGTCCTGAAGAAGTTATACAGTTATTGAAGGCTGAAATTGGCTCTATCACTAATCACTCTAGCAACTTAGATAGATCTAAGACTATTTTATTGGCGTCTTTAAAATTAGCTGCTGATAATGTTCGGTTAAAAAAAGAGTGCAAAGAACAAATCAATTCGTTTGAAAGTTCCATTAATAAAGCAATGGAATTTATTAACAAATTTAAAGTAGTTGAGGACAATTCTACTATTGTTAATTAAGTAACGACTCAAAATTTAGATTCGCTTTTATTATTATGAAAAGTGAATTACGAAAAACATTTAGAAAGAAAATTTTATCTAATAACCAAAGAGATCAACGATCTTTGGAGATCAAATCTATCATTCAAAACTTTATTGCCGAGAAAAATGTAAATTCCATTGGGGCCTATGTTGCTCTGAAAGATGAAGTGAATTTTATTGACTCTGAAGTCTTTAAATCTGTTTCTATTGCCCTTCCTTATTTAGATCGTTCAGAGATGAGATTTTCTTTAGTTGAAGAATCTATTTTGAACGAAGATCCAAGTTTTGATTTGGAAGAAAAATATAGAGGCAATGATATAATTCCTGAAATGATCGTTGTACCAGCACTTGCTTATGATAAATCTGGAGTGCGTTTAGGACGAGGTGGAGGATTTTATGATCGCTATCTTGCAGACTATTCAGGAATAACTCTTGGAGTTAGCTTTAATCATGTTGATGAGCTACCAAGAGAGGATCATGACATTGCTATTGAATATGTCATTAAAGAAAAAGAAGTTTTAAAAGTTAATTAAGTTATATATTAGGAGTTAGAAATGGAGACGAATTCAATGATTGTGACAGCGCTAGTTGGAGCAGTTTGTTTGGTGTGTGGATTTGCACCAGGATATTTAAGAAGTTCGAGTGATAAGAAAAGACGAGAAAAAGAAGGTGATGAAATCCTTAATGCTGCTAAAGAAAAAGCAAAGTCATTAAAGTCTGAAGCTAGAGGTGAAGCGAAAGTTATTATTAGAGATGAGCGAATTAACCTTGAGAGAGAGTATCAATCTAAAAATGATAAGCTTGGAAACATTGAAAGAGAGCTTACAAAAAAAGAAGTAAAGCTTGATCAAAAACTTGAGTATCAAGAAAAATTAGAAAGAGAATTTAAAGAAAAAAAATCAACTCTTACAATTTTAGAAACTAAGCTAAAAGAAAAAGAGATCAGATATGAAACTAAAGAGCAGGAATATGCTGAGAAGCTATCTTCTGTTTCTGGAATGAGTAAAGATCACATCAAAGAAGAACTAATTAATATTTATACTCAAGAAGCAAAAATTGATGCTTCTAAAGAAATTAAAAGAATAGAAGAAGATACTAAAGAGCAATCTGAAAAGTTAGCTAAAAAGGTTATCTCAACTGCTATTCAAAGATTTGCTGGAGAGTATGTTGCTGAACAAACAATTTCTTCAGTCGCGCTACCTGGTGATGATATTAAAGGTCGGTTAATTGGTAGAGAAGGTCGAAATATTAGGGCCTTTGAGCAAATCTGTGGTGTTGATTTAATTATTGATGATACTCCAGGGATGGTTGTAATTTCTTGTTTCAATGTTGTGAGAAAGCAAATTGCTCGAATGACTCTTGAGAGATTAATTGCTGATGGAAGAATTCATCCAGCTAAGATTGAAGACTTTTATGAGAAATCAAAAGTACAATTTGAGTCAAGGTTAAGAGATCTTGGTGAAAAAGCTCAAATGGAAATTGGAGTTCATGGGATGCATCCAGAAGTTTTAAAAATGATTGGTGCTCTGAATTGGAGAACTTCTTATATGCAAAACCAGTATCAACACTCTCTTGAAGTTGCTTTTTTATGTGGAGCTATGGCAGCAGAGCTTGGATTAAATACTAAGCAAGCAAGAAGAGCTGGATTATTACATGATATTGGAAAAGTGATGGATGCTTCTATGGAAGGGTCGCATGCAATGGTTGGAGCTGACTTTGTAAAAAAATATGGAGAGCATGCCGATATTATTCATGCAATTAGAGCTCACCATGAGGATGTTAAGCCTGAGACTGTACTTGCCCATTTAGTTATGGCTGCTGATGCTATCAGTGGAGCACGTCCTGGTGTTAGAAAATTTTTAAAAGAATCATACGTAAGTAGAGTTACAGATATTGAAAAAATCGCTAATAGCTTTGAAGGTGTAAAAAAGAGTTATGCCATTTCAGCAGGTAGAGAGATTAGAGTTTTAGTGGAGAATAATAAGATTAACGATGAGACTACTGTTGTTTTATCTAGAGATATTGCTAAAAAGATAGAAGAAGAAATGTCTTATCCTGGAACAATTAAAGTTTCTGTTATTAGAGAAACTAGAGCTGTGGGGATTGCGAAATAATGAAAAAGTTTTTAATTCTAAGTTTAATTTTTATTTCAAGTGTGGGATTTTCGGAGAAAACAAGAAAGTTTGGAGTAGGGGTTTCGTTAGGAGTACCTACAGGTATTTCACTAAATTATTTCCTAGATGATACGACCTCTGTTGATGCAATGTTTTCTTATGACTTTGAAGATTTTTTTAATATTAGAGCAGACTTTTTGAAGCATAAGAAAAACCTTTTTACGATCGATGAATACTTTATTGATATTTATTATGGTGCTGGCGTTCGGATGAAAGATAAAGAAGATGAAGTTTTTCTTTTTGGTCCAAGGGTCGTCGCTGGAATAGGGCATTATTGGAAATCTATTCCATTAGAGATTTTTATTGAGGCAGCAGGTGTTTTTTCAATTCTAGAGAAAACTGACTTTGATTTTGAATCAGCTTTAATTGCCCGTTGGTATTTTTAATTAGTGATAAGTTTTATCTCACTTGGAATTATTTATAAATTTATAGATGAAAAGCCACATATCTTTATGCAAAGGCGCAGTACTCCTGGTGACTTATATAATTTTTTAGAATTTCCTGGTGGCAAGATTGAGGAAGAAGAGACCCCCGAGCAAGCCATTGTTAGAGAAATTGGAGAAGAAGTAAATATTACGGTTGAGAACCCTCTTTTCTTTAAGCTAAGTAGGTATAAAAAAAATCAAAAGACATTTCTTTTTTATACTTATCTATTTAAAAATAAGGACGACCACAATCTGAAGGATTGGTTTAGTATAGAAGATAAGAGCTATCTTGATGAAATCCCACCAGCAAACTTAGAATTGTTCACTGATTTGAAATCATTCTTTGGGAATGATATGAAAGAGTTCTTAGAGTTTGAGGAGTTTTTGTGGAAATAATATACTATAAAGTGATTTGTTATTTTTTAATTTATATTTCTCTTGGAATGTTATTCTTTCTTCCTTTTGTGAATATTCTTAAAACAGGCCCAGGTTTTCATAAACTTATCACTCTAATTTGTATCATCTGTAATGTTTCAATGATTTTTATTACTAAGAAATTTATCAATACTAACTTTAGCTTTGAGCCTTATGAGTATTTAATTGCTGGACTTACAATTCTATGCATATGGTTTATTTATTATATTGAAAAAGCTTCACCGAAGCTTTCAAAGATTTTAGTTTATGTTTTATCCTTCTCTTCAATGGTAACAGGGCTTGTTGTGATTCTTGCTTTCAAAATATATTTTAAAACTTACTTTCTAAACTCTAGTAGTTATTTACTTGTTTCTACTTTGTATTTTAGTAATGTCATTTTTTCGATGATTTTAGGACATTATTATCTTGTTGTTCCAAAGTTGAGCGAGAAGCCTTTACTGAATCTTCATTGGGTTTTATGGGTACTATTAATAATAAAAATTTTATATTTTGCTTACTCCATTTCAACATTTAATATTGACTTAAATATTGCAAGTTTGTTTGATATGATCATGATTAGCATGAGAGTTCTTTGGGGTTTTTTAGCAATCTTTGTCTTGAGTATAATTAGTTATCGGCTCTCAAGGATGCGTTCAATACAAAGTGCTACAGGTGTTATGTATGTTTCGACATTTTTTGTACTCACTTCAGAATTGATTGCTTTGTATTATTTTGTTAACAAATCATGGATGCTTTAATGGAAGTACAATTTACATGTGAAGAATGTCAGTCAGGGGTAGAAGTCGTTCCGACTCTAGAAGCTACAAAGACGAAATGTTCAGTTTGTGAACATGTAGCTCAAGTGAAATTTTCCAAAGATCATTTAAATGGAGACTTAATCGATTGCCCAAGTTGTAGTCGTAAAGATTTTTATAAGCAAAAAGACTTTAATAGAAAAGTTGGAGTAGGATTATTTATTATTGCTGCGATTTTATCAATTTGGACCTATGGGGTTAGTCTTATTGTATTATGGCTATTTGATCTCTTTTTGTTCAGTAAAATTGGCAATGTTGTTATCTGTTATAAATGCAATACAAATTTTCGTAGAGTGAAAAATCTGGCAGAAATTCCTGACTTTAACCATGAAATGCACGATAGAATCGTCTATTCAGATCATAATTTTGAAGGAAAGCCACTTGAGCATTGATTATTTTAGAATAGAGATTTGAGCAAAAAAAGCTCTCATGCTATAATAAATTTAATAATCTGGGCCAAAAAATGGGCTTTCATGAAGGAAAGATTAGCTTAAAAACTAATTGCCAGAATTAGAGACGAAAAAAGGAGAATCTCAATAGAACCCCCGTCTGAACTGAACTTATCAATTTTCAAATATACTCACAATTTTTTAAGGACTTTATAGATGCTTGATATGTATGATATCGCTCTATTTGTTCTTGGTCTTATAGGCTCAGCTTTCTTTTCAGGATCTGAGGCCATCTTGATGACTATCTCTCATGATAGAGCAAAGCAATTAATAGAAGATGATGAGAAGAAGTTTAAAGGTTTAAAGTTTTTAATCAATAAACCCAATGAGCTTTTAACAACTATTTTGATTGGAAATAACCTAGTAAATGTTTTCCTTGGTGCTTTAACGACTACTATTGCAATGAAATTATTTAAGAGTAACGTAATTGCTATTGCAACAGGTGTGACAACGACCTTGATTTTAATCTTTGGGGAAGTCTTCCCAAAAACGTTTGCTAGATCGAGTGCGGAAAAATTAGTAAAACCAGTTCTTTTTATTTTAAAGTTTTTTTACTATTTATTTTCTCCTGCGGTATTTTTAGTGACATTTCTACTGGAGACTCTTCTTGGTAAAAATGCTCAAATCAGTGGAAGGTTAATTACCCAAAACGATATTGAATATATGGTTAATCAAGCTGAAGAAGAAAAATCAATTGATTCTAAACAGATTGATATGCTTAATTCAGTTTTAGAATTTCCTATGATTAAAGTTCGAGATGCTATGGTTCCAAGGACTCAAGTTAATGGGATTAAAATTAATTCGACTTTTGAAGAAGTTATCGCTGCAGTTAAAGAACATGCTCATACCAGATATCCAATTTTTGAAGATAGCTTAGATTCTCCTGTGGGATTTTTACACGTAAAGGACTTAGCTTTCGTTGACCAAGATGAAAGAGGTCGATTTGATTTAAAGAATTATACCAAAGACCCATTTTATGTTTATGAAAGTATGAAGATCCAATCTGTTTTTGATCATATGAATAAAAATAAGGTTCACCTTGCTTTGGTTAAAGATGAAAGTGGACTTGTCGTTGGAATCATCACACTTGAAGATATTATGGAAGAAATTTTTGGAGAAATCCTCGATGAACATGATAATGAAGAAGATGATTTACCAAATGCAAATCATATTATTGGGCCAGATGGCTTAACTGTTTCAGGAGTGATTTCTCTTAGAGATTTGTATAATGAATATGATATAAAGATTCCGCTGAATGACAATTATTCAACTCTTACTGGATTTATCCTTGATATGCTTGAAGATGTTTTTCCAAAACAAGGTCAAGTTATTTTATGGGAAAATTTTTCTTTCGAATTAGAAAAAGTTACAAATTCAAACATTGAAAAAATAATTATCAAATCTTTAGATGGGCAGACAATCGAAAGTGCGACTGCCCAAGATAAAGATGAGGGTCAAGAGCCTCTTGCAAAACCTCTTTCTTCTTGAATTTAATTACGTTATGATTTTCTCATGAGTAAAAAATATCCAATATGTGTTATAGGCGGAGGCTCTGCTGGAGTCATGGCAGTACTGCGAACAGTTCTTAATAATGATGAAACACTTTTTTTTCCTGGAACTAAAAGAGATAGAAAGCGATCCAGAGAAAAATGGGTTAAGAAAGTAGAAAATATGCCAGGTCACCTTGAGTACACTAGAGGTATACAAGAGCCAAATCTTGAATCACTAAATTGGTTAGAGCAAGGCGTCTTTAAAGAAAAATTTCACTGGAAAAAAGATTTAGGTGTTAACTCGCTGGAAAAACATCAAGACTATTTTGAAGTTACTGATTCAGAAGGACAAACTTATAAATGTGAAAGTGTTATTCTATGTACAGGGGTGACAGATGTTCAACCTCATATTCAAGAATCGATAAGAGATATTCTTCCTTTTGCAAATAAACAGACTGCTGATTATTGCTTAAGATGTGATGGGCATCATGTTTATGGGAAGGAGCTAGCTATTATTGGGGAATCTAACTCTACTGCATGGGTAGCAATAATGCTCTATGAAAGATACAAGAACCCATCTATAAATATAATAACAAACGGAAAAAAGAGTGAGTTCTCTGAAGAGACTAGAAAACTTTTAAAGGCCTATAAAATTGAGACGCATGAAGAAGAAATTATGCAGATTTTAGGAGATGTTCGCTCTGGAAGTTTAGATGGATTTGTTTTAGCTGAAGGTAAAAATATTTCTGCGGAAATTTGCTTTATATCTTTAGGGATGATTGTTTATAATGAATTAGCTATAGCAGTTGGAGCAGAAGTTGATCAAAGAGGTTTTGTATTAACAAATAGTAAAGGTGAAACAAACGTAAAAGGACTCTATATTGCAGGAGATTTACGTGCAAACTTAAAAAAACAAATCTACACAGCTTGGGATAGTGCTGTAGATGCAGCAGATGATATAAATGCGAAAATAAGAAGAGAAAATAGAAAAAAAGTATTAGAATTAAATTAGTATGGCAGATAAAGAATTTGATATTGAAACAGATTTAATTTTTAAAATTGACGAGAAGGTCAAAAGAAAAATTGAAAAAAAACAAGGACCAGAAGTTGTCCAAGTTGGTAGTGGTGCTAACCTTCCTGAAATGTTGGGAGGAGTTGCTGCTGGACCTCAAGCTGTCGTGCTTAGAGAATATGCAACTCAGATAGATAAGATAAAAACACGAGTTGTCTTTTTTGATTATAAATCAGGTTATTTTGAAGGTTTACTTCCAGAGATAGATCCAACTTTAGATATGGAAATTATTAAGGAGTTTGAAGACTTGCCTAAAACTTTAAAAGACGAAAGAAATACCGTTTTATTCTTAAATTACAGTGGGTACCCAAGGCTTTGTAATCAAATGATTCCTCTTGTGAAGAAAAAATTTAAGCATGTTAAAATTACTCTTACTTCAAAGCACCTTACTCCTGAAAAAGTAAAAGCTCACCTTGAATCAGACTTAGGAGTTCATGATTACTTAAATATGCCATTTACAATGGAAGATTTTTATAGAGTGCTTCTTAAATATAGTTAAAGTTTTTTAAATTGAACTTCACCAAGACCAATTACTTTTGCTTTACAAGCAAGTCTTAAGGAAACTTTTTCTAACTTGGGATTATTTCGTTTTGCTCTATTTAAGGTATCTAGTTCTATTGTTTTGGCTGGAGCTAAGAATTGAGTACCAGAAACAACTTCTATTAAGCAGACCCCGCAGCTCCCAGCTAAGCAACCATGCTTAAGTTCAAGCTCATTTCTATCAAATCCATCACAAATCGTTTCTTCAGGAGAGATATCAATAGATTTAATTGATGAAAGATTTGTTGCACGGTGCATACTTAAATTTATACCCAAAAACTGTAAAAAATCTACTAATATAATCTAGTTTTTATCTCAATTATTAGAAATATATGAAAGGAAGTTGTTATGAGCGTATTTGAACAAGTAAATAGTATGGGTCATGAGCAAGTTGTATTTTTTAGCGATCCTACGTGTAATTTAAAAGCAATAATAGCAATTCACGATACTACATTGGGACCAGCTTTAGGTGGAACTAGGATGTGGTCTTATGCAAGTGAAGAAGATGCACTAAAAGATGTTCTCAGACTTTCTAAGGGAATGACTTATAAAGCAGCTGTATCTGGTCTTCACCTTGGTGGAGGGAAAGCAGTAATTATTGGAGATCCTAAAAAAGATAAATCAGAAGCATTGTTTAGATCGTATGGACGATTTATAGAATCATTAAACGGAAGATATATTACTGCTGAAGATGTGAATATTACAGTTGGTGATATTGAAGAAATGTTTGTTGAAACTAGTAACGTTGTAGGTGTTGCTAAAATTCGTGGTGGATCAGGAAACCCTGCTCCTTATACAGCACTTGGAGTTTTTAGAGGTTTAGAAGCATCGTGCTTTAAAACTTATGGTACTAGATCACCTGCTGGAAAAGTTATTGCTCTTCAAGGAGTAGGTTCAGTAGGGTTTGAGTTGGCAAAATTAGTCAATGAACAAAATGCAAAAATAGTTTTTACAGATATTTCTGAGAAAAATATAGCACGAATGAAAGAGGCCATTCCAAGTGCAGAGTTTGTGGATCCTTCAAAAATTTATGATGTTGAATGTGATATCTTCTCTCCTTGTGCTCTCGGAGCCTCTATTAATGATGACACGATTTCTAGAATTAAATGTGAAATAGTTTGTGGAGCTGCAAATAATCAACTTGATAAAGATTATCACGGTCAAGAGCTTAAAAAGAGAAATATTCTTTATGCCCCAGATTATCTTATTAATGCTGGAGGATTAATGAATGTAAGTATTGAGTTTGAAGGGTGGAGCGATTCTAAATCTAGAAGAATGATTGATAGCATTTATGACCAAACATTAAATGTTTTTGATATATCAGATAATGAAGGTATTCCGGTTAATCACGCTACTGATAGATTAGCAGAGAGAAGAATTGATTCTATTAAGAAAATCAAAACATCTACATTAGGAAATGTTCAACATAGATTTCCAGGAAGAAGTAATAGAAATTAATTATTCGATCGTTTCAAATAGAGAATCAAGCTCTGCATTCATATCTATTGTGGGAGCTTGATCAATAATCATCGATTCATTCATAATTGGTTGGTTAGTATAGCTAATCTTAATTTTACCTTTAAAGATTGAAAGGCGATCTTGTATTTGTTGAGCAATCTTTCTATAAAGAGGTCGTAAACCTTCGGGACCATTAGAGCTTTTAAAGTATGAAAACCATGGAGATAAGTGAGGTAAGTACCTTGTAAATTTTTTCTTATTTTTTAAGTAGTCATTTTTTAATCCATTTAAAACATATCTTGTTAGAGGGCAGAAGATAGATGCTTTGTTTTGAGCTACTGTGAAAATTTGGGAAACTTCATTCGGATGTACATTCTTATTAGCAAGATAGTTTGGGAAGTTATCTCTCGATAAAAGACCTTTCAAGATAATAGATTTTATTAGAGAAGAGTACTGATCTTGAGTGAGAGAAATATTTTGAATTCTCGAGCTTTGAAAATTCAAGCATTGATTTAAATAAGTCAGCTCTACTGGATTTTGAGTTTTTTCAGCAAAGAGATGAAAAGAAATTAATATCATTAGCAAATATTTCATTTATTATAAATCTCAAAAATATTGTTATTATTATGAAAATACACTGTGTTTGATTGCTTGAAAAGATTCATTTGGTATTGTGATTTATGAAGATCTATTAGTTGAGATGTTTTAAATTTAAATCCCCTGAGGATATATCTATATTCTTGATCATTTGAAATCTTTGTTTTCTCTTGAGTAAAAAAGATTGAATCATCATTGCAAATTATTTTTCCTTTTATCTTATAGTCAGTTTTATAAACCTGTTCGCCAGATAAAGTTGCGATAAATGTAGGTAAAGAGTTTTTAGTATCAAGACTAGAATTAAGTACATAAATCATTTCATTTGAATGATTTATGCAAAAATCAAATCTTCGCTTGATACTTTTTGATCTAACTAAAACTGATTGTTTATTTGATTTTAGGTTAAACTTACTAATAATCATTTTCCCATTCTTGGAGTACTCATTATAAATAACATCCTTGGAATAGTTCATAATAATTGTAGGGATAAAATAAGGATTCCAGATATTCTTGATAGAGATTGCTTTTTCAGAAAAATCTTTAAGGCCTTTAATTGTAATTTTCTTAGTATTAGGATCATAATAACTAGCATATTCACCGTTTAAGTGAATATCTAGAGAAATACCTTTTCCTAACTCAACTACTTTTTGTTCTCCAATTTTAGAATAATATAGAGAGGAGAGTTTTCTGAAATTTAAGTTTTGAGAAAAGTTTTCTATTTTTTCGATGCCTATAATACTATTTTCATTAGAGCTTAATACATACTGGACGTCAGAGTTAGAACCTTTTAAGATTCTATTTTTTTTACGATTAGTTGTGACATATAACTCACCTTTAAAGTTTTGAGTATAGTTCGTGTTAAGGTCTGGGTAATAGGCCCTAATTTGAGATGTTGAAAACTTAGGGTTAAATAGACGAATATCGACCTTTGAAAAGCAAAGACTACAAGTTAATAGAAAACTAATCTTTATAAATCGCATAAAGACTCCATTTTCCAAAATGTTTCGTATAATTTGAGATAGCTGAAGAGATATCATTCCAGGCAATTTCTCTTGTATTTAACATATTATCAATTGATAAATTTACCAGAGCATTCTTAAATCCTCTCGAGTCTGTCTTTACCCCGGAGATCAGAAAAGGGATAGGGCGGCAACTAAAAAACGATTTTCTATAATAAGAGTTAGAGAGTAATTCCTCAGCACATCCAACACCATGAATAATAGCTTTTTTCTTTTTTAAATATTTTGTTAATTGAGTCATGTTTTTAATAGAGTTTGAGTTCATTTTATACTCGGACTTTAATAAACTTTGGAATGAGTTACTAAAATCTCTATTTGTTTTAGGGAAGTAGCTGAGTTGGATTTTTGACTCTAATTGAATACTATGTTTTATTTTTTTTCCATCTATATAGATAGAAAAGGGACAAGAGTTAAGAGAACAGATAGTAGGATCTATTTGAATGGCACAACCAGAGCTTGATTCACCAATCTTTAGAATTTTATACTTCGTGGTCACACAATTAATATTTGCTGATATAACTTTAGAGTCTTTTAATATTTTTTCAATAATATATTTATAAGAAAGAGGCCCATCTATTCGATCAAATAATGTTTTATAGCACCTTTTATCGTTGTAGAACTTATTAAGATAACAGAGTTTTACATCCCATACATCGTCAATACCTGCCTTATTCGAAAACTCTACTAACTTTTCAATTTTCTTTGAGAAGCAATGACTTTTTTCCTTGGTGTCAGTAAGAGTAGAGATGATTCTTGCAGCATTAACTATCCCTTCGTTTGCTATTTTCCCAGGGCAATCAGAAGTTAGGTTTTTGTATTTATTTAAAATAAAGTTCTCTCCTATGACTTTGCAGTCTTGAAGAGGAAAAAAGGCATTGTTATACCTAGATTTATGAGAGTAGCAAAAATCCAAATTATTTCTTATAGCTGTAACACATTTAAGGACTTCACTGTCTTTTAAAGACCTTTTAGTTTTATAGAAGTCTTTACAAAGAGGAATGATATAGTTTTTTCTAGTGAGTAGATCTTGGCTAATACTTAATAAATTCTCACCTTTTTGGTTTGAACAAATCTTTGAATTATTTTGCAAATATTCGTTAAATAATTTTAGACCATTGAGTTCTTGTTGAGAAAGAGATTTAAAAAAGGATGGTTTTGTCTTCGCTTTCTTAGAGAGGTAAGCAAGATAAGAAAAATTTTGTGAACGAATTAAGCTTGAAACTTTTTGCTCGCATCGGTTACTTTGTAATAATTCATTGAAACTATAATTTTTTAAAATTTTTATATTATTATTTTGTGCAAGAGTGACATTAGCTTTGGATTGAGGACATTGAGTATTGATTAAATGATTTAAAATAGTTTTCTTGGAAGCTTTTACAACTCTGGCTTGTTTTGTTCGAATGTTTATTTGATTAACCAGTACTTGATCACGAAAAATCTTGTGGTGAAAAACGTTTAAATATAGAAGTTCATAAAGGGTACAAGTGTTAGATTTAATTGCATTGTTGATAGTAGTAGGAGAGTTGAAAAATAAAGAGTTTAGGTAGTCTACATTTAATTCATAAGAATATTTCTTACTATCAAGATCTGATTTCTTAGAAATGACAACAGGGAAATTTGAATAAAAAAGACTCTTTTGTTTATCTTTCAATATCAAATTATCGAGAGATTCAAGTATCCCTTGATTGCTTTGAGCAATCACTCCATTACTAAGGAAAATAAATATACATGCTATAAAAGCATAACTTTTTTTATTCAATTGATTTAGCTAGAATTTGTGCTATATCCTCTACTTCTAGGTTTTCAGTGGTAGAGACAGTTCCTTTAGATGAATTAAAATTAATCATACAATAAGAACAAGCTGTCGCTAGCTTTGGAGCTTTAGTTTCTCCAATTTCTTCCAGTCTATTCTCTGCAAGATGCTTTCCTTCATCTAGCTCATACCACATATTTCCACCACCCATTCCACAGCATAGAGCTTTGTCTTTATTTTTCTCCATTTCTGTTACTTTCAATCCTGGGATTGCTTCAAGGATAGATCTTGGAGCGTTGTACTCACCATGATGACGACCAAGGTAGCATGGATCATGGAAAGTAATTTCTTCGTTTATAGCTTTTTTAGGTTGAAGTTTTCCATCTCTAACAAGTTGACTCAATAATTCTGTGTGATGAACAGTATCAAATTGGCCATCTTCAAACTTGGCATACTCTTTTCCAATTGTATGTAAACAATGTGGGCAATGAGTGACAACTTTATCAAAAGTGTATTTATTCATATTAGCAATGTTTTCAATAGCAACTTCAAAGAAAGTATATTCATCTCCAAATCTTCTAATTGGGTCACCATTACATTTTTCAGTTTTACCCATGACTGCAAAGCTAACACCAGCTTTTTTCAAAAGCATAACTGTATCTTTTACAACTTTTTGATTAGAAGCATCGTAAGAACCAGCACATCCTACATAATATAAATAATCTATTTTTTCACCTTCAACGGCTACTGGAACGTCATGACCTTCAGCCCACTTAAATCTCTCATCTTGAGAAATTCCCCATGGGTTTCCGTTGACTCTGATTTTATTTGTTGCATCAGCAGCAGCTGGAGGTAGTTGACCTAAAGTTAAGGCCTTATATCTTTTAAGGTCCATGATAATATCAACGTGTTCGATATTCATAGGGCACTCTTCCATACATGCACCACAAGTTGTACATGCATCTAGTTCATTATTTAAATATACTTGATCTTCCCACAGATCTTTATCTTCGCCTTTAGCAAGCTCTGATGTATCTCTCATCTTGGTAATAATTTTTTTAGGATCTAATGGTTTATCAGCGAGATTGGCCGGACAGACTTGAGTACATCTGCCACACTCAACGCAAGATAAAGTATCTAGTCTTTGCTTCATTGAAAGTTCAGATAGCTTTCCTAAACCAAAAGTTTCTGCCGTTTCGTCTTCAAAATTCATTGGTTCTAAAACTGCCCCTCGCATTGGAGGTGTAACTAGTGCTCCTAATGGAGCTGCAATGAAATGAAAAAACTTTGTATAAGGAATTGAAGCTATAAAGACCATAGTATTAACCATGTGTAGCATCCAGCTTACTCTATAGATTAAGCTTAAAGATGAATCACTTAAGCCAAAAACACTGATAACTTTAGCAATCAGAAATCCTATGGGAGAATACATTGATTCAGGTGTAGTCGCTAAATCTTCAATTCCAGCAATCCTAATTCCTTCCAGTAGAAAGCCAAGCAGTACTAGAGCAGCCAACATGAAATACATGAATTTTTCTTGCTTTGGTTTAGTAGCACTTAAATAATCTGGTTTATCTATATATCTTCTTTTGTAAGCAATACCTAGACCGACAAGTATTGCTAGCCCTGCAAAGTCTGCAAGAAAACTTACTATAATGTAAACAGGTCCTTTAAATATTTCAAAAGGAGTATCAACATGAATCGCAACAAGCTCAGTTGCAATGAATAAAATAACAAATCCATAATAAATTAAAGTATGAAAAATCCCTGGGGCTTTGAAACGCTTAATTTTCCCTTGAAAGAAAATTGTTTCAAAAAGATTTTTCCAATTTAATTTTTCTGGGAGTAGTCCTTTAATTGATCCGCCTTGAGTGACGAATTGATACTTAGCATAAGTTCCTTTTAGAAAGAAAAATAGCGAAATTAAAAAGAAAGCGTACATCGCGTATTTGAAAGAACTTGGGATGTTCCACATAATTTCTCGAGAAGCATTCATATCCATAGGATTATTCCTTTAAATTAGTTTATTTAATGACTATTATAGTCAGAAAGTTAAAAGAAATGAAAAAGCTATTAATAATAAGATTCAGCAGTTTTGGAGATATCGTACAAAGTTTGTCGTGTATTCCAGTGTTGTTAGAGAAATACCCAAATTCTCAGATAGACTTTTTGACTAAATCAAATTTTATTGAGGTAGTTGGACTTGAAAAGAAGTTAAATAAAATACATTCATTTGATAAGTCTTCTGGAATTATTGGCCTCGTTAAATTGGCTAAGCAATTAAGAAAGCAAAACTATGAAGTTGTTTATGACGCTCATAGTAATATTCGTAGTTTTGTAGTGAAAACGATTTTAAATTTTGGATCAAATTTAAAAGTTATAACTAGAAAAAAATCGAGATTAAAAAGACTGTTCTTATTTAAATTTAGAAAGAATTTATTTGATAATTGGCCCTTTGTTTCAAGGCTAAGTTTTATTAAACCTCTAGGCTTTGATGATATCAAAAAATCTGATTGGGTTTTTGATCTAGATCGTAATGACTTACCTAAAAGTAGAATTTCTTTAGTTCTTGGAGCTAATTGGGACTTGAAGATTTGGCCGCAGGAGCATTGGATCGAGTTAATTAGATTGATTTTGGATAAAACCTCAGAAGAAATTGTTTTACTTGGCGGAAAGTTAGAACAAAATGTTGCAGAGATTATCGCTGCAAAGTATCAAGAGAGAGTACATAACTACGTAGATAAATGCTCTTTGTTGGAGAGTTGTTATATTTTATCTGAGTCTAAGTTTTTTGTATCAGCAGATACGGGACTTTTGCATGTTGGTGATGGTCTAAGTGTTCCTGGAGTTTGTTTAATGGGTCCAACTGCTTTTGGATACCCTGCAAGCCAAGTTGTAAATGTACTAGAAGTAAAGCTTGCATGTAGACCATGTACTAAGGATGGGCGAGGAAAGTGTTCGCAAGATACGTATAAAAAATGTATGGTAGAGATAACACCTGAAGCAGTATTTGGTAAAATAAATGAATATCTTTCTTAGAGCTTTAATATTTTTTTTTCTATTTTCGTGTTCTCAAACAATAGAACTGGGTGGAAATAAGCATAAAGTAGGAAAAGTTCCTGAAAATATTTTTTGGATTCAAGTTCCAGGTTTTTCTCAAGAACACTTAGCACTTTTAAAGTTTACTGATTGGAATCCATCTAAAGGTGAAGCTTTTAGTTCTTTTTCATGCTTGGGGAGTTTTTGGGATTATACTCTTTTTGAAATGAGACCAAGTGTTTCTCATGGTCTAAATTCACAAATGTCTGGAACAAGTTTTGATGGTTTAAATTGCCAAAGCTTTTCTTCTGATCCGTTTTATCAAAAAAGTAAATATGTGAATCATGATAAAATTATTATTGAAGAAGGCTTTAGTTCGCAAGACTCAATAATTACAAGTCTTAAGTGTAAATCAAGCTCATGGTTGAGCAACCTTGTTTATCTTAATAGAACAAGCTCAATGATGGATTCTAATAGACTAAGCTTTCATGCAAATAATACTAAAGCAATGAGTGCTGGGATTTATGATGATAAGTCATGCTCTCAAGGCGAGTGTTTTAACTCTTTGCAGGAAAATTTTATTTCACTGAGACAGAGATTTATAAAAAATAACACTATCCTTGTTTATAGGAATTTAAATTATGTTAAACACTTAAACGCGAGGAATTATAAAGCTGCTCAAAATGTCTTAGTAGAAATTGGAAACTTTATAAATTTTATAAAAAACACACATAGTTCTGTTGATAGTTTAATTTTATTAACGGGAGCCGGAACCATTAATTTAGATTTTCCATTACGTGGAAAAAAATGGGGAGATTTGAATAACACTACTAAAACCGAGAAACGAGGAATTATATCTCCACTTTTTAGTTATGGAGCAAGTTCAGAACTTTTTTGTGGGATTTATCAATTTCAAAACATTAATAAAAATCTATAGGTGAAAAATATAACATCATTGAGGGCAAACTATGGGGATCAAAAACTAGAGATAGTCGATCTTAAGGGTGATCCTATAAGTTTTTTCAAGGTATGGTTAAATCAAGCAATAGAAAAAAAAATAGTCCAGGCCAATGCAATGACTCTTTCAACTTACTCTAAAGATAAGGGGGTTAGTTCTCGAATTGTTTTATTAAAAGAAGTTATTGGTAGAAAATTTATTTTTTACACAAACTATCTAAGTACTAAAGGTCTTAATATTGAAGAAGATAATAGAGTAAGTTTGAATTTTTTTTGGGTTGATCAATTTAGGCAGGTTAATATCTCAGGTGTTGCTAGAAAGCTATCAGCTGAAAAATCAGACGAGTACTTTAAATCTAGACCTCTGGAGAGTCAATCAGCTTCCATTGCTTCCAAGCAGAGTGGAAAACTAGATTCGAGAGAAGGATTCATTCGAGAATTTAAAAAAATTTTAAGTCAAAAGGTTCTTGAACGTCCCGATCATTGGGGAGGATACGAAATTGAAGCAACTTCAATTGAATTCTGGCAAGGTAGAAAAAATAGAATGCATGATAGAGTAGTGTGTGACTTCATAGAGCAAGATCGTTGGAATATTTTTAGGAAATATCCATAGAGCAATGTTAAACTTATTAACTTTTAAGTCTATAAATAGTCTCTATAAAGATAACTATTGGTCAGAGTTACCAAAAGAGCAGACTTTAGTGATTGTTCCTAGTCCTAGTGAAGCAGATCTTTTGAGGTCTCAGTTGGGGCATTTAGAAATTGTTTCAATTTCTAATTTTCTTCAAAACCATAGTAGAGACTTTGAAGTTCTAAAAAAATCAGAGTTGATGAAACTCTTGTCTGAAATTTGGATAAAGACTGGCCAAGATCAAAATTTCAATTTATTTAAAATGGCTTTTGATTACTTTACAGAGATTAGAAATAATACCAATGACTTCGATAGTTTTTCTTCTGTAGTTGAGACTTTAGCAAAAGAGCAGCAAAGTTTTTATTACCATTCATACTCTATACTGGAAGAACATGACTTCTATGATGAATCAAGACTTGTTCGGGAGTTAAAGGAGAGAGTCTCTGCGTTTACAAAAGATCGTTATGTGTTTTGGGGGTTTAAGTTTTTCAATTCCAATCAAATTGATTTTTTAAATGAATTATCACGGACAAAAAATATCGCAATAGGGATTCCCCATGAAGTGTTAAGCGAGAGTTCTCATCTTGATTGGGTGAACTGGTTAGTTGACTATAATGTCTTAGAGTTAGGAGCTGTGAAGGGAGAAAAACCTGTCAACAACTATATTGAAAACCTAAGTTTTAAACGAGATTTTTTAAAAAATCAGGAAGGTAATATTTTATCAGTTAACTCCTTTGATTTAGAATGGATACAGTCTTTAGGCAGTGAAGTCTATTTCAAGGTTGAGCAAGATTATTTCAATTTAGTTTTAATTAAACTCAGAAAGAAATTGAAAACATATATTGGTAAGAAACATAAGGATTTAAAACTTAGTCTAAAAGGTCTTTTAGATAATATGATTCAAGAGCATAGGTATAAAGAAATTAAAGTTTTATCTTTAATAATTACTCAACTCGAAAAGTCCTCTGAAAATAAAGACTTTTCATATTTTGATTTCCACTTGTTCATATCTATACTAGACTTGGATTTACCTAGAATATTTCTTGTAAACTTCAATGAGCACCATTCGATATATGCTTTAGATGAACTGCTTTATATTGGGGATAAAGAAGTAACTTGTTTTTATGAGTCAGAAAAAACTCATACGAGTAATCCTTTTTGGAATTTGCCTAATGAAACTTTAAAGGCTTTGGGAGCGATTGGAGCGATCAAAAACACTCGTTTCGAAGAGTTATATGAGAAATTTTATAAAGAAGAGTTGTTCTTCGATAAAACAAAAAAATTATTAATTGATCAAAAGTTATACTTAGAAAATAAAAACATTCAAATCTTCCTTGATGGAGAAAAAATTTCTAGGTGGGAAAGAGAGAGTTTTCCTCTGAAGACAACCAGTTATATTACTCTTGCATCAGGAGTAAAAAGCGAAAGAAAGTATCACTCAGCTACATCTTTGCAAGCTTATTTGGATTGTCCTCGTAAATTTTACTTTAAATATCAAACTAAACTTACGAAGCCACTAGATTCTCTTGAACTTTTGGGACCATTAGAAAGGGGAAGATTTGAGCATCAAGGTATAGAGAAATTTATTACTGAGCAAGTTTTAGAAGTCGATATTAGGTCATGGTATGATAGATTTTTCCTAGAATTTTTCTCTAATAAGAGTGTTGAGTTTAAAGACTTTAGTAGTATGAAAGAAATTTCATTTCAGAGAATATTTAATGGTGTCAAATTTACAAGAGAACTTCTCGATCAGTTCGAAGAGCCACAGATTTATTTTGAAAAAGAGATTACTAGCCTAGGTTATATTGGATCTATTGACCTTCATATCATTGGAAAAAATCAAGAAGCTATTATTGATTATAAATCAGGAGCATCCTCTATTCCGACAGTAAAAGGAATTATTGAGTTAAAGAAAATACAAACAGTATTTTATGCAGATAAAGTCGTCAAAAAAGATAACTTTATGGTTGGATATTTTAATCTAACTTCCCCAAAAGACTCGAGAATACTTTCAACTTTTAGTTACGAAATGCTTGGAAAGAGTAAACGTGCTAATAAGAATTTATCAGAGACTGTTGAGAAATATCATGACTTTGAAAAAGGTTTAATAGAGAAAATTTCTCTTGATAGGGCCTTTGTCGCTCACCCTCAAGATGAAACTTCTTGTTCTTATTGTGAGTTTAGAAATATTTGTTTGGAGAGAAGATGAAACTTAGTCCTGAACAGATTAAAGTAATTGACCATAAAGGAGCTCTTTTACTTAGTGCTGGAGCTGGAGCTGGGAAAACATTTGTTATTATTGAGTATTTAAAAAAATATTTTGGTAAAATTAAATTAAAGGCTGAGCATGTAGATGAACAAGAAGAAATTAAGAATATTTTAAGGTCGATTTGTGTTATTACATTTACTAATAAGGCAACGAATGAAATCTATGAAAGGATCTATCGATCCTTTGAAGAGCAAGCTAAAGATTCAAAGATCTTTGAATTAATTGTTCAAAATTTAAATTACTTATTCGTTGGTACCATTCATTCACTTTGTTCTTATATCTTAAGAACTCACTCTATCTTAAGAAGTGATCAAGAGCATGTTGATTTCTTTGTGATACAAGAAAAATTAAGAAGACTAGTCTCTCAAGCAATTGAGTCTCTTGATGAGAATAAAGAAGTTTTTTACTTTAATGAAGCAAGGATCCTTAAAACATTTACTAATGTTTTTAATAATGCTTCTTCTAGGCTTAATTGGAGAGACGTCACTACTGAGGATGAAGGACATTTTAAGCACCAGTGGTTTGAGCTTTATGAGTTGAACTTTCCTCTTTTGGAAGTGGATGCCAATAAAGCGTGGGAGAAGTATTATTTAGAACTTAAGGAAATTTTTAAAATATCAAACCTCGAAAGGAGATTTGATGAGTTAAGTGTTTTCTTATTGACTACTAGAAAGTCTCCTCGTAAGAGCGAATCAGTAGATAGCAAAATCTTGAACTTTTTTGAAGAATTAAAGGAGTATCAGAAAGAATTTAAAGTATTCTATCCTCTCATTGAAAACTATAAGGTAAAAAAGGATTTTTTTAAAAATTTTAGTGATGGTTTGAATAAAATATTCAAATTCGTTGATAAGCACTATTATGATGATTCATATATTGGACATACAGACTTAGAGTACTTACTTGTTAAAAACATAGAGAAGGTTTCTCTAAACTTAGAAAAAATTATAGTCGATGAATTCCAGGATACATCTTTTTTACAATGTGAGATCATAGATAAGTTAATAGGTTCAAATGAATCTAAACTTTATGTTGGAGATGTTAAACAGGCTATTTATTCTTTTAGAGGTGGCGAAGTTGAGGTCTTTGAAAATGCACAGAGAGAGCTTCCTGTTTTAGAGCTAAGTAGTAATTATAGATCACAAAGAAAAATAGTAGATTTTAATAATAAATTATTTTCACAGATCTTTTCAAAAATCACAGTTAACCAAGTTGCTCATGAGCAAGGTGGTGAAGTCAACTTTTATAATGGTAATTTAGACTTATCTAGTTCAAGAATAGAACAACTAAGAGAAGCTGAGGCTAAGATTTTATCTAAGGTAATACGAGAAAACATTACTAAAGATGAGTTTAAAACTTTTGCTGTTTTATATAAAAACTTGACAGGGATTTCGGTGTTAGTTGAAGAACTTTCTAAAGAAAAAATTCCCTTTGTGGCTGAAATTAAAATACCCAATGATGGAGAGCCAGTTTTAAATATCTTTCAGTATTTATTAAAGAGCTTGCTATCAGTTGAAAATATTGAAGAATTTGAAAAAAGCTTGTTCTTTATTAATGGGATCATTCACTTCTTCAATGGAAAAGAGAATGTTGAAAAGTCCGATCTTGAAATTTTTCAAGAAAACTTAAAGTTACATGGACTATACTTGTCTTTTATTTTATTTCTTTCACAAAAATCAATTGTCATTTCCAAATATGATGTGAACTTATTACTAATTAAGCAGGCTTGTGAGGCCTTTGAAGAGATTCCAGCGAGGATTTTTCAATATCTTAATTCTATCAAGGGAGAAAAGGTCAAAGTTTACTTACAAACTGAAATTAAAGATAAATATGTTGAGCTGATGACAATTCACTCATCTAAAGGCTTAGAATTTGATTTTGTTGTAGTAGCCGATCTTCATTCCTCTAATAGATCTCCTTCAGATTCTTCTTTGATTATTAAAAATAATAATGGTTTGAAGTTAAAAAATTACTCAGGTGAGGATGAACAAACACCGCAATATTACTTCAATAAAATTGCTGAAAAGACAAAAGCTATCGAAGAAGAAAAAAGATTGTTTTATGTGGCTGCGACTAGGGCCTGTAAGTCTTTGAATTTCGTCGTTCTTGAATCATCTCCATTTAAGGAGGATGGGAGATGGGCAAATTTACTAAGAAAGAATTGGAAAATAAAAAGCAATATTGTTGAAATTACGATGGATACTGATAAGAGTATAAAAAGTGCTTATATAAAATATGACCTTGGATTTCGAAATAAAAAATTAAATAAAGCATTTAAGATTTTTCCAGATATATCGGTAACAGGATTATCAAAGTTATCAGTTTGTTCTCATCTGTTCTACTTGAGTGAGGTTTTAAAAATACGAGATCAGGATTTACGCTCCATGGATAAACTTTTTATTGATAGCGAGTTAAGTCCAAAGAGTTCTTTAAGTAGAGGTATAAAACTGCATAAGCAATTAGAAAAATTAGTATTAGGTGAGAAAATTTCTGGTGGAAAAGATTCTGAGATTATTTCTTGGGTCGAAAATCAATTAGTGGAATTCGAGGGATTCGAAAAATATACTGAAAGGAATATTAAGTTTTCTTTTAAAAAATTTATGGTCTCAGGAACTGCAGATGTATTTTTTATTAATCGAGAACAAAAAAAACTTGTTGTATGGGACTTTAAAACAGGAGATGTCACTAAACACTTAGAGAGTTATATGGCCCAGTTGAAAATATATTTATACGGAATTACTCAAGTGTTTGAATTAAATAAGTATGATTCAAGTGCTTATATTGTCTCTTTAGATGATAAAAAGAAACTTAGTGCCAAAACAAGTAATGAAAGCTTGAGTGGTTTCATAGCTGATCTTTTTGAGAATCGAACAGATTACTCCTTGAAAAACTTGGATTATTGTTCAGATTGTTCTCATCAACTAATTTGTTCAAGAAAATAAAGTCTTCTTTCTTCAAAGCATTTATGTCAATCATTGCCTCTGATTTTACATACAATAGTTTGATTGAACTGCAGAGCATGATAAAATCTAGATAACTATTTAAAATTATTAAAAAGGTAAATAAAACAATGAAGAAAATTTTATTAATGTTATTTGTCACTTTTTCACTCTCTACTTTGGGTGCAGATAGTTCTTTGTATCAATTTGAATGGATGGATGATGATAAAGAGATCTATGTTTTACAAAATAGAAAATTTAGAAAAGTAGGACGATTCAATCTCTCCTTAATGGGGAATCTGAATATTTCAGATAAATTTGTAAACACTTATGGTGGTGGAATTAAAGCTGCGTATTTCTTGAAAGAAGATTGGGGTATTGAGCTTGGATTTGGAATTGGTAAGCCGACGTATAATGATACCTTCGACAGGGTAGCTGAACAACAAGCTGTTCCTTTCTACAATGCAATAACTCAGCACCTTTCAGCAAGTGTTGTCTGGTCACCATGGTATGGAAAATTTAACACTTTTAATGTTGTTTATTACTTAGACTGGTATATTTCATTGGGAGTTGCTCAAGTCTCAACTGAGGATGACTCACCTGCTTTTGATGTATCGGCAGCCCAAGTGAATGCCAAAGACTTTGAAACTAAAGATGACAGCTCTATTGGTATAACTTGGTCAACTGGGTTTTTGTGGTATTTAACTAGAACTATTGGCTTGAGATTAGAGTTTACTGGATTTCATTACAAAGGGGTCTGGACGAGAGAGATAGCAGGTTCTTCTAAAGAAGACTTTGATGTAACTTTTCATAACTATAATATGGGGTTAGGACTTAACTTCTTATTTTAAATTAAGGGAGCAAGGATGCTCAAAGTATTATTTTTATTATTTGTATTATCTTTTCATTCTTATGGGCAAGGAAAACTTGTTCAGAATATAAAATATGGTTATTCAAAAGGACTTAGGTATTCGTTAGTACCATTATTGAAAGAACATATATACTTATCTAAAGGAAATATTGGATCTGTAGAAAAATATCTCCAGAAGATAATTTTAACGGTTGGTGCTAGAAACTTTGAAGGATTAGACACTTCTCTTTTGTTAAGAGGGACTTCGTCTAGTATGAGATACTTAGCCGCAAAAAAAATATTTGGAGAGGGTGATTACGACAAAGCACAAAGTTTATTCTCAAGAGTAAGTTCAGGGAATACTTTTTATCCTTTCGCTCAAAACTTCTTAGCAGTCATTAGTTACCTAAAGAAAGACTACTCAAAGTCCTTGAGTCATTATCAAAGTTGTTTAAGTTCATCTGCTTCAAGACTTGATGATTCACTCTCAACAAGAGTTTATAAACAAATTAAAGTAAATAGGGATATTTGCATCGCCGGTATTCCACGTGTGCATTATGCTCAAAAGAAATACAAAAAAGCAGATTATACTTACTTGGACCTAGATAAAAGATCGATTGCATGGCCACCAATATTGTTGGAAGAGGCTTGGAGTAGTTATTATAGAAAACATTATAATAGAACCTTAGGAAAGCTTGTGACTTATAAAGCTCCCCAATTAAGGTTTGTCTCAAACCCTGAGGTTTATTTACTGAGAGCAACAACATATTTAAGAATGTGTTTATATGGTGACGTCTCAAAAGTGGTTGAAGACTTTTATGCAAGGTATGAAAAAACAGCACAGAAATCAGAACAATTAATTAAACAATATAAAGATAATCCAGATTATTATTACCAATTAGTAAAGAACTACCAAGGTGAATCAGACGAAGAATTTCAATATGCACTCAAAGGTGTTTATAAATCTCCTAATGTAAAATCCTTCTTTGATAATATTAGATATGCAGAAGCTGAGCGTAAGAAAATAAGAAAGGTAAAATCTGGAGCCTTGAGAAATCTTTTGAATAATAACATAGACGAGTTTGTGAAAGTTCAAAAGAAAGTTATAGGTCTTGTTGCTCATAATAAATTAGAAAAACATGGGATAGATCTACGGAAAGCATTTCAAGCAATGAGTTATATTAAGCTAGAGGTTCTTGGTAGAAAAAAAGAGGCACTTTATGAAGGGAAGGAATTTTCTACAAAAAGAGGGGATATTAAGTATTTAAAGAGAAATGATAGACAATACTTTTGGAGTTTTAATAAAGAATTTTGGAGCGATGAATTAGGAGACTATGTCTTTGCTCTTCCTGTGGAGTGTCCAAATGAAAAATAAATTTTTATATTTAGTTTTACTTTTTCCATTATGTGTTTTCTCACAAAGCAATAGAAGTCAGAGAATTATTAATATCATCGATCAAGAAATTCAAGAGGTTACGAGGCTATCTAGGCAATTTCAAGGACAAAATCCTAATATTCTTTTTAGAAAGTCAGAGCTTTATCTAGAAAAAGGAAGGCTCATTAAGGAACAAGAAAATAATAAGTACCTGTCATTATCTGTAGAGCAAAGAAAGTCGTCTAGTAAAGACTCACACTTCAGAGGATCTTATAACTTATTTTTAAAGGCTCGAGATGAAGCGCATGCTCTATTAAAAAAATTTCCAGATTATGAAAAAGCTGGAGATGTATACTATATTTTAGGATTTAATGAAAAAGAGTTCGGAGATGACAAGAAAGCCCTTGAGTACTTAATTAAAGCGGAACAAAAATCAGGAAATAACCCTAAGTCTAAAGTTAGAATTCAAAATGCACTTGCTGAAATGTATTACAACAATAAAAAATATAAGCAGGCTATTAATTATTACGAGAAAAACATTAGTAATAAAAATGATAGATGGTGGACTAAAGATGCCTATAACCTTGCTTGGTCTCATTTTAGAATGAGAAATTATGACCCGGCAATAAAGTATATGAAAGATGTTGAAAAGCTTAGTGCTAATAAAAAATATGTTGATATGACTAGCCAGGTAAATAAAGACATAGGGCTTTTTTATGCAGAGTCTGGTCGTATGGATGAAGGAGTCAGACATTATGGTAAATATAATAAGGATTTTACTTTAGAACTTATTACTATTGCTACTTTTTTGAAAGAATCTGGGAAGTTTGCCCAAGCAACAACTGTTTTAAATGAAGCATTAAAAATTTCAAAAGATAATAAAAGTCGAGCGAAAATTTACCTTACAAGGATGCAGCTTTTTGATAAGTATGAGAAAAATAATTATCACTTAAAAGATAGTATTTCTTTATACAAATTAACGAAAAATCATAAGCTGACAGCTGATCAACATAAGCTTTTTAAATTTCAGGTAAAAAAGCAGATAGGGAAACTTCAGAAAAAGATTGGTGATAAATCATACCAGAAATCAAAAGTAGTAACGAATGAGAAAGTTGACCAAGTCGTAAAATATTTAACTTTACTTAAAGGGTTAGAACCACAAACTAAAAATGATAATCACTTTTATATGGCAGAAACATATTTTCAAGCTGGTCAATATGGCAAAGCAATTGATAATTATAAAAAAGGTTACGCTATTGCTAAAAAAACCAATAATAAAACAACGATGAATCGATCAATAGAAGGGATGCTTCAAGCTGTCGCTCAGTCTAAAGAGAAATTTCCTGAGAGAGAAAAGTATTATTATCCTGTTTATATGGCCTATCTTAAGCATGATTCAAGTTCTAACAAAGCTAAAGAAATTTATAAGAAGTTATATAAAATTCAATATGAGAAAAAAAACATCACGGAGATGAAAAAAATCTTAGGAACTTTTTCTAAAAAATATCCTAATGCAACAGCTGATCAAGAAAAGATGGTAAATTCTCTTGTTAATATTTATTCCAAACAAGGTAAAGATGGTGATCTTGCTATGCTTTTAGCAGACATTAAAAAAGGAAAATATAGAATGTCCTCTTCCGGGATGAAAGGCTTAGCAGATGTGGGTCAAAAAATAGAGGTTAAAAAAGCTGAAAAATATCTTGCTAAGAAAGACTTTAAGTCGGCTAAGCAGTCATATCTTAAAATTTTCTCTACAGGGAGTTCCAAGGTTGCAAAAGCAAATGCTGCTTATAATTTAATGGTTTTAAACTATGAAGATAAAAAATTACAAGAAACATATACTTGGGGAACTCAAGCGATTAGTTTGATGGATGACAAAGAGTTTTCTAAATATAAAGGAACATTCTTAAGTGTCAGTAAGTACTTGTTTGAACGATTACAATTCAAGTCTTCAGCTGATATTTCTCACAGAGGATATGCAAAACTGTGCAAGTCTAGTGCTAGTGCTAAAAAGAGTTTTTATAATAACTCTGTTTCTATGTATAAGGCATCAAATCAAATTTCTAACTTAATAAAACTTAGAAACTCTGCTAGAACTTGTCGGCTTGATACAAAATCCATTACAGCAACTGATAAAGAAATTATAGATTATTATGTTTCTAAGAATGATTATAATGGTCTAGAGAGATATTTTCCAAAAGCTGAGCAAAGTCTTGATCTTCAGCCATATTTAATTGATCCAGCATTTAGAATATATGCTAATTATCAAAAACAAAGAAATACTGGGAAATTAAAATATTGGCAGTCGAAGATAGAGCAACTTTATAGAAGCTCGAAATCTCGAAGATTAAAAGTTCCAGCGGAAGGATTAAATGCTGTTTCTATGTTTGATATTGCAAAACTGAAGGATGAATTAAGGCGAGTGAAGGCCATAAGGTTAAACTTTCCAGAGGATAGGTTTACATCAACACTAGAGTCTAAGATCAAAAAGCTAGACGCTCTTCAGGGTAATGTTAAGCAAGTTCAAAAAATGGGAGCAAATTATGGAGTGGCTCACTCTTACCCTATTTTAATAGAAGGTTACCAATCATTAATTAGTGAGATTGATGGGTTCACGCCTCCAGGAAAAAGTCCTCAATATGTAGCAAGTTTTAAGCAATCGATGGGCCAAGTAAGTGCTCAGTTAAAAGAAAAAGTGAAAAATTTTCAACTTTTGGCTCAAAAGGCCGTAAAAGACAATGAAATTCTTTCAACATATCAAGGGATGAAACAAACTCCAGTGTATAACGTATTTGATGATATGAAGTTTTATGACGCTGAAAGGACAGGAAGATAAATGAAGTTATTTATTATTTTTATATTATTAGTTTCTTGTGCAGGCCTAGAAGAAGATAATAGGGAGCCTGAAGTAAGTGAGAAGAGCATTGATACAGATGTGATGAAGAAAAGAAAGCCACCTAGGTCTTTAAGTTATTCAGCGAGTTCAGATAAAATAAAAATTGCGAATTTAGGGAGCTTTAATAGTGAAACTCTTGATGGGATTAATCCAGGCAGTGTTAATCAATCAAGCGATGAGATACTTATGATTACCAAGCTTTGTCGATCAGGACAGGCATCATCTGGTCAGGCTAAAGCTGCGACTCTACATAACAAATACTCTAAATGGCCAACATATTGGAATGCAATTGGGCTATGTTATTATATTCAAAATAATAACTACAGTGCGAAGATATTCTTCAATAAAGCTTTGGAGATGAAAAGTAACTTCTCTCCAGCGAAAAATAATTTAGGATTAATTGCAATAAGAGAAAGAAATTGGTTATTAGCCAGAGATCAATTCAAAGCTGCTTACCAAATAAATCCTTCGTCGCAAGTTAGTAACTTTAATCTGGGAAGACTCTATTTAGCTTTCGGTCATGGCGATAAAGCACTTACTCATTTTTCTAGAATTAAAGATAAGAATTTTTATAATAGAAATGTATTAGGTAAGCATGCGATGGCTTATTCAATGAGTGGAAAACATCAAAAAGCTATTAGTTTATTTTCTAAGACAAATAGTTCAAGTGAATCAATGAAGTTATTTAAATCTTACTCATATGCTAAGCTTGGAAAAAAACAACAAGCAAAAGCAATTATTTCAACAATGCAAGTCAGACCTGAAAATGCGAATTATGGATTGTATTCAGAAGTGAAAAGGATAGTTCAATGAAAATTGTATTAATTTTTATTATTTCTTTGATATCGTTTGAGAGTTTTTCTCAGACTCCTAAGTATAGGTATAAAAAATTTGAAAAATTTGATTTTAGTAAAATGTCTGTAGCGGGTGATTCAAGTTCTCCTGGAGATATTTCAGTAAACCCAAGGTTTAGAGTCAGGTTTAAAAATAAACTACCGGAAAAAAAGTCTTTTAACACAGAGGTTCTAGATTCTCTTGATATGATACAGTAAAGGGGTATTTCACATGGAAGTGGAACAAAACTTATACCAGGTCACTGGCCTGTCAAAGCGCGTAAAAATTGAGAGTAAACCT
>CALHLC010000006.1 GCA_938034385.1 uncultured Bacteriovoracaceae bacterium | reverse complement strand
TTCTAATTCTTTGCAAATCCATTTGTCTTTTAAGTTCATTCTTATACTTTAGAATGCTAAATATATAAGGCCTAGACCATATGCGCAAAATATAGAAAATAACTTATGGGTAATAGTAAGACTATTAACCGAGAAGACCGTCAATTAATCTATATATGGATTGTAAGGTTGAATCTGAAGCTAAGGGTAAAACTTTAAGGCATTCAATTTCAACAAATGATTGGAAATTCGGCGTACCTGATTCGAATTCATCTAATAATGGTACATCTATAGATGTGAAAATTGTAACTGGAGCATATGGCGATACTTGTGGTGATACTCCGCCCAAAGAAGATGAAGTAGTAGATTATAAAACGAAGTTTTGGATAGGAGATGATGTCGTTGAAAATAATAAGCAATTACTTAAAATAACAATCCATAATGTTGGAGAAAGAGATTCTATAGACCCACTCAAAATAAAATATTTTTGTCCTGAAAACTCAACTTTGGTTGAAGGTTCCCAACGTCCTTCTAAAGGGATGTTCACAAGCGATACTTGGATATTAAGGGAGCTTAAAAAAGGAACAAACGAATTCATTATGTGGAATTGTCTTATTGATTCAGATTCTGCAGGAGAGATGTTTGAATATAGAATGAAAGATTCTGACTTTGTATTTCCTGGAAAAGATTCAAACCCAGAAGATAATTTAGATTGGAATAGACGAAGAATTCATAGGCATTGTAACTATGATTATAATAGTGATGGAAAGTTTTCTGCTATTGACTTAGTTCATATACGAAAAATTATTTTGGGAACAACCCAAAAAATCCCAGGAAAGTCATATAATGTTGAACGAACTAATAAGCCTGATGGGCCTAGGTTTGCACCTATAAGTTCTAGGCATTTAGTAAAATTCCAAAGATATATTCTTGGTCAAAGTTCATGGGAAGATGTTTTTGGATCTTTGCGAGACTGTGTAGATATAACTCCAAAAAAACCATAAGAAACGTCAGTCAAAATTGACCTTATAATAAAGAAGGGCTCTTCACGTAAGGGCCCTTTTTTTGTTAAGAAGCCAAGGTTGATGGAAGCTCTTTTATCAAGTAAATATTTTTTACAAATTTCTTATGAACATGATTATAATAATCAAGACATTTGCCAGATAACTTCACGGAAAGGATTTTATGAAGACTCTCTTAATTTATTTTTTATCATTATTTATTTTATTTTCATGTTCTAATAATGCAAATCTTTATGATCCTGCAACAAGTAGCGATGAATCAAAAGATATTGGAAAGACATCATCTTTGGTTTGTGAAAAAACATGTATTCACAATGAAGCTTCAAACTTTTCGGATGAAATTACTTCTAATGAACCAGGTGCATGTAATTTTAGTGCTTGTATGGATGAGAGTTTTGCTGAATATAAAAAAGTTATGGACTATAGAGCTTATACAAATCTATATGGAGGTAAAATTTCGCATGATGCTGAAAAATGTATAACTCAACTTCAGTATGGAGAAGGTTGTTCACATTCAGGTGCTTCGAACTTCGTAATTACATCTTCTGATAAATCAGCAGCATGTTATTTTACTGGATGTAGTGATCCAAACTATGCAGAACATTGGGATTATTTAGCGATGAAAGAATATGCTGATAATATTACAGGGTCTACTATCTCTCATGATCAGAGTAAATGTGTAACGAGAATAAAAGGTTGTAACTCTACAAGTGCTTTTGTTTCAAATGGAAATACTGAATCATTATATGATGATGGGACTTGTGCATTTAAAGGATGTAATGATCCTAAATATGCAGACTATAGTGCTGACTTAACTTCAGATTTAAATGCCTATAGAGCAACATTTACAGGTTGCTTAAAGCATACAGGAGGATTTGAAAGAGAATGTCTTTATAAAAAAGGTTGTATGATTCAAGATGCAACAAACTATGATGCTGATGCTCAAGTAGAAGATGGGAGCTGTGTTTTTAATTGTTGTTCTACATATAACTCAGCAAATTATAATCCAAACTGTGAAGGTATGATAAACACATATCTTGCTAGTTTAGAGAGCTCTCAACTTACTCACACCGGTTCAATTAATAAAGCTCATCAATGTGGAAAGATGTTAGGGTGTGCTTTAAATCATCAATATGTATCAAACACTTTAAATAACTCTCAAGAAGATGGAAGTTGTGATATTTCTTGTTGTGCTCAAGCTGGAGCATTAAATTATGATTCGAATTGCCAGGGCATAATTACTGGGTATTCAACAAGCCTAACACATGCTGGGTTAACACCAACTGGTAAGTTTATAGATAATGCATGTACATTCCCAGGGCCAGGTTGTTATTTTCAAAGTCCGTATGTTTCCAACTACCAACCTAAAACAGTTGAGAATGGAAGTTGTAATATTTCATGTTGTGCCGACCCTACAAAAGAAAATTATGATCCTAAGTGTAAGGAGGCAATCGACCAATATGATAGAATCTTAGACACAGCAGGGTTAGCACATTCTGGAGTTAAGGATACAAGTTTTAATTGTGGAAAAACGAAAGGATGCTATTTTCAAAATCCATATATAACAAATTACAATGCAACAACAATAGAAGATGGAAGTTGTAATATAGAATGTTGTTCTGATCCAAGTAGGGTTGGGTATACAAAAGATTGTATCCCAGCAAAAAATAATTATATTTCTAGATTGAGATCAATGGGTCTTTCTCCAAATGGAAGTTTAAATATTTATAAGTGTGGACCTAAAAAAGGTTGTAACTATCAAGGGAACCCTAAACCTGAGTATGTTAAAAACTTTGTACCATCTGCTCAAGAAGATGGAAGTTGTATTATTCAATGTTGTGGTCAGGTTGGAACAGAAAAGTATGATCCTGCATGTCAGCAAGTAATAAGTGGATACACTGGAAGTACAAACCCAGCAAATATTAATAATAATTTCTCTTGTGGATCAAAACTTGATTGTAACTATAACGGCTTTGGTGTTACGAATCATGCTCCTGGAACAAGTGAAAATGGAAGTTGTGCAATTAAATGTTGTGCTCAAGAGGGTTATGAAAATTACTCCCCAGCATGTCAAACAAGTATTAGTAGTTACATGGGGATACTTAGTAATGCAGGACTTATTTCTTCAGTAGTTCCTGACTCTAGCTATAATTGTGGAAGAGTAAAAGGGTGTATGTTTGCAGGAGCAAGTAATTTCAATGCAGCAGCTCAAGTAGATGATGGTAGTTGTAGTTTCTCATGTAGAAAATGTGATACAGGTTATGAATTTGGAACTGATCAAGAATGTATAAATTCATGGAATGCCTATAAAGCAGGACTTGCAAGTCAAGGAATTGCTTTTACTGGAAGTTTTTCTTTTACTAATAATTGTGGAAACCCTAAAGGATGTAATTATAATGACACAAGAGTAACGAATTATAATTCTATGAGCGTTGAAGATGGATCTTGTAAAATAGAATGTTGTTCACTTGAAGGTTATCAATTCTATGATGATAAATGTTTATCAACCGTAACGGCTTATAATTCTTATTTACCACCAGGAATAGTTGGAGCAGGTCCACATAATACTCAAAAGAATTGTGGTCAAAAAGTTGGTTGTACTTATAACCAATATGTTACAAATAAAACACCAGGAGCTACGAGCGAAGATGGAAGTTGTGATATTGCATGTTGTTCGGATCAATCTAAAGAAAATTATCAAGCTGGATGTGAGGCTGCTATAACTGGTTATGAAAACCTACTTGGTTCAATGACTCCTTCTGGGACGATCAATGAAAATGCAAATTGTGGGAAAGACTTAGGTTGTAACTATAATAATAACCTTGTACAGAACTATGCTCCTGGAACTAGCGAAAATGGTAGCTGTCAGATTGAGTGTTGTTCTATGCCTGGATATGAAAACTACGATGCTACTTGCCAGTCTGCAGTTAGTGGTTATCTTGCAGCTCTAAATAGTATGGGATTAAGTGCTAGTGCAGTTAACGGAAACTTTAATTGTGGAAGAAAGCTTGGATGTTCAAAACCAGGGTTAGTGGATGCTTCAGGACAACCAGGAAATGCAGCAAATCTAGAAGATGGAAGTTGTATCATTAGATGTTGTGGTGATGCTACAAGAGAAAACTATGATGCAAGCTGTTCACAAAAAGCGATTAGCTATATAACTTTATTAAATAGCATGAACTTAAATGCTCAAAACCAGCCGGATCAAAACTATATCTGTGGTAGAGAGTTAGGTTGTAGTTACTCAGCAGCTGGTAGTTATGTTAAGAACCTTAAGTTTGGATCAAAAGAAAACGGATCTTGTGATATTAAGTGTTGTGGAATTGCAGGAAAAGAAAAATATAATCCAAACTGTAATGCTTATATTTCGAATTATAAAAGCCACTTAAGTTTATTAGGCTTAGCTCCTTCGGGAATGCTTGAGAATAATTATGAGTGTGGGGAAACTCCAGGATGTATGGAGCCTAAAGCGTTTAATTATAACCCTAATGCAACAATAGACCCTGCAAAAGTATGTCAGTTTAAAGTATGCACGAATAGTAATTATGAAAACTATGATCAATCAATTATTGATGCATATATCGCTTATGGAGGAGGACAGTTATTCTCTGCTCCGTGTGGAAATATTCTTTGCGACCCAGGTTGGGTAGGACAAGGTAATACTTGTGTCTGTGCACCAGGAACTATTCTATGTCATGGTCAATGCGTGCCATCATGTCCAGCAGGGTATGTTCAAACAACAGGAGCAAATGGAATGCCAATGTGTAAGTGTGCACCTGGAACGTATCAATCTCCAAATGGATTGACTTGCCAATAACGAATTTTCAGAAAAAGAAGATAGAATTAGGGAGGCTTTTAAGTCTCCCTTTTTTTTAATACTTTCTACAATTTGATGTACTTGGTTCAAAACCCCATCTTGCGTTTATAGGATCATTTGGATTATTTGAAATTTCATCATTGATGAGTTTTGAATAAAATGTATTCAAGTCCATGGTTTCATCATCTTTAATTTGAATTGGACAAGCAATCTCTAACTCTTTTAGATCAATAGAAGATAAACCTTGATCGAATATGTTTCTAAGCATTTGTAAAAATCGTGAATTAACGAAAGTATCATCAAGAGTATTTAGATATATTTCTACATCTTCAAAGGCAGCTTTAATTCTACTGTCTCTCAAAGGAGTGGAGTAAATATCATACTCGCTTGCATTCATACATCTATAATCAATTTTTTTTCTATAAATGGTCGCATCATTTACAGCTTCAACTCTATCATCGAGTCTTTGACATAAATCAGTAAAAAGTCTCTCTACTTTATTTTCAGGAGTTTCATTAGATTGTTTTAAAACACTTTGAACATATTTAAAAAAATATGCACCGCTATTATTACTTACTATATCGTATTGAGAGTCATCATAAGCAGTTATGTTTGAATTGTTCATTTGATATTCACTTGGCTTTTTAAATCTCTTAAATCCCCAGCCAGTAATTGTTGGAGCCAATGGTGCTGAAAACATATGATTTTTTCTATAATACATTGGCTTATCATTATCTCTAGCTCTTTGAGTAGAGTAGATAACATCAAAAAGACCAGTAGAAGTTATATCTTTAATCATAAAAGAATGCCTGGTTGCCATATTAGAGTTTGGATCTAAAAAAGCTTTGAACATAAAAAAATCACCAGGCTTTATGTCTTTAGGTGCTACAGAGTAACTATCATTTCTGCTTAAAGCTTCAGTACCTAGATTGTCTGCAAGATAGCGAAGAAAAGCAGAAACTTTTTCTTCTTGTGGAAGATAGTTCCAATTACTCATTGAGTGAGAGTAATATTTTTTTACTCTTCGGTGAGCAAATAATGGATGCATTACTTTAAAATCTAGAGAATTTTCATAAGAAAAAATTGCTCTCATTAAATACATTACATCAGCACAATCGACTTTGATTTTTCCATAGACGCTTGTTTCATCATAAAAGAGGTTCTTGTTAACTGAATCAGATTGCATCCATTCAGAGAACTTCGTCTCCCAGTCAATCTCAAGGTCATCCCAAGAATTTAGAGGTTCCCAAATAGCTGAAAAGCTTAAAAGAGGGATTAAACAAAATAAAATTAGAGTTTTCATAATATCTTCCTAGTAAAAATGGCATCCTAAGTAAAATGTTTTTAATTATCCTTAACATTTGATAATAGTTTTATAGTAGTTTTTTCACACAATTTGGAGGCGAAATGGGAAGAATAGTCCTAGTTTCAGGAAGCTCAAACCCAGAGTTATCAAAGAAGGTCTCAAACATTCTCGATGTTCCTTTAGTTGATCCAAAATTAATCAAATTCGCCAACGGAGAAATTTACTGTGAAATTGCTGAAACGGTAAGGGGTGCAGACGTATTTGTCATTCAATCTACCTGTCATCCGGCCAATGATAATTTGATGGAGCTGCTAATCATGCTAGATGCTCTAAAAAGGGCCTCTGCTCAGTCTGTTACTGCGGTAATGCCGCATTATGGATATTCAAGGCAAGATAGGAAGGTAAGACCTAGATCACCAATTTCAGCCAAACTTGTAGCCGATCTAGTAACTACGGCCGGAGCGACAAGAGTGATCACTATGGATCTTCATGCTGGCCAAATTCAAGGATTTTTCAATATTCCTTTTGATAATATTTATTCTTCGCCAGTTATTTTAAATTATATAAAAACCAATATTGCTCGCAAGTCTAAAAACTTTATGTGTGTTTCACCAGATTCTGGTGGAGTTGAAAGAGTTAGGCATTACGCTAAGAAATTAAGCTGTGATCTTGCTCTGATTGATAAAAGAAGAACAGATGTAAATGTTGCAAAAGCATTTAATGTTGTTGGAGATGTCGAAGGAAAAGACCTTGTTATCATTGACGATATGATAGATACAGCAGGGACACTTTGTGAATCTGCGAGAGTTTTAAAAGAGCAAGGTGCGGGTAAGATCTATGCATGTGCTACTCATGGAATTTTTTCTGGTCCAGCTATAGATAGGATAGGATCATCTAATGAACTAGAAAAAGTTGTTGTTACAGATACAATTCCATTAAGCGAAGCAGCCCAGAAATGTCCTAAAATTGAAGTATTAACTACCTGTGATATTTTTTCTAAGGCCATACATAGAACATTTAATAATGACTCTGTGAGTTCTCTTTTTGTCTAATGATTAAACTAATTGTTGGTTTAGGAAATCCCGGTCAAGAGTATGAATTTACTCGGCATAATATTGCTTGGATATTATTTGATCAACACCCAGATATTCAAAATAATTTTTGGAAGTCAAAATGGAAGTCAGAATATACAGATCTTAATGTAGATTCTCAAAAGAGAGTTTTTTTAAAGCCTATGACTTTTATGAATTTATCTGGAGAAGCAGTTCGTCCATGTTGTGACTTTTTCAAAATTCAACCAGATGAAGTTCTAGTGGTCCATGATGATTTAGATCTAGATTTTGGAACACTCACTTTCAAGTATGGTGGAGGTCTTGCTGGTCATAATGGTTTAAAGTCTATTTCAAAACATTTAGGAACAAATGATTACTATAGATTAAGGCTTGGAATTGGAAAGCCAGTAAGAGGTAGTGTTAGCTCATGGGTATTGTCTAGTTTTAATCAAGCTGATATAAAAATTCTTGAAAAATTTATGATAGGATCTATGAACGCTCTAGATGATGCGATGAAATTAGATTTTAAAAAGTTACAAACAAAATATAATAAGAAAAGTTTTCACTAAATAAAGGATAAGGTTATGGGTTTAAATTGTGGAATTGTTGGTTTACCAAATGTTGGAAAGTCTACAATCTTTCGTGCCATTACTTCTGCTCCAGCAGAGGCGGCTAATTATCCTTTTTGTACAATAGAGCCTAACGTTGGAGTAGTAGAGGTTCCGGATGATAGGCTTTATAAAATCACAGAATTTATTAAACCTAAAAAAATTATTCCTTCTATTGTTGAGTTCGTTGATATTGCAGGACTAGTAAAAGGTGCTTCTCAAGGTGAAGGTCTAGGAAATCAATTTTTGGGTCATATCAGACAAGTTGGAGCAATTTGCCATGTTGTAAGGTGCTTTGAAGATGAAAATATTGTTCATGTTAATGGAAAAATAGATCCTTTGGGAGATATGGAGACAATTAATATAGAGCTTTGCTTTGCTGACCTTGAAACGGTGGAAAAAAGAATAAGCAATCTTGGGAAACTTTTAAAGTCTCATGATAAGAAAGCTAAAGAAAAAGCGATGATCAGCAAGCCTATTTTAGAAGAATTAAAAATAGCCTTAGAAAATGGTAAAGCTGCAAGAAGCTTAGAATTAGAGCCAGAGCAAGTAGAAGCAATTAGTGATTTACATTTAATTACTCTTAAGAAAGTTCTTTATGTTTGTAATGTTGATGAAGAAGCGGTTATCGACGGCAATGAACATGTAAATAAGGTTAAAGAAGTTGCAGAGCAAGAAGGAGCGGGTGTTGTTATTATTTGTGGGAAAATTGAATCAGAAATAGCAGACCTTGAAAGTGCTGAAGATAAAAAAGAATTTCTCGAAAGTATAGGCTTAGAGCAATCAGGATTAGATAAATTAATTCGTGAAGGTTATGACCTCTTAGATTTAAAAACATATTTTACAGCAGGAGAGCAAGAAGTAAGAGCTTGGACTTTTGAGAAAGGTTCAAAAGCTCCTCAAGCAGCTGGTGTTATTCATACAGATTTTGAAAAAGGTTTCATTAAGGCAGAAGTTTATCATTGTGATGATTTATTTAGCTTTCATACTGAACAAAAAGTTAAAGAAGCTGGAAAGTTTAGAATTGAAGGTAAGGAATACGTTGTTAAAGACGGTGATATTATGCACTTCAGATTTAATGTCTAAATCGTTACTTTAAAACTTCTCTAGAAATTACAAGTCTTTGAATTTGTGAAGTACCTTCATAAATTTGAATTAACTTTGCATCTCTCATAAGTTTTTCAACAGGATATTCTTTTGAGTATCCATATCCTCCAAAAATCTGAACAGCGTTAGTCGTATTTTCCATACAAGCATCAGCTGCGAAGGCCTTAGCATAACTAGCTACTTCTGTGTTTTTTATACCTTGATCAGCCATAGCAGCAGCTTTATATGTTAAAAGTCTTGAAGCTTCGGTTTTCATTGCGATATCTGCAATCATAGTTCCAACTGCTTGATGAGCACCAATAGGTTTACCAAATTGAAATCTTTCTTTGGCATATGTTTTTACGCACTCTAAAGCCCTCCACGATCCACCAACGGCCGAACTTGCAACTAAAGGTCTAGAGTGATCTAGAGTTTTCATTGCTATAATCCATCCACCGCCAGGAGTTCCTAGCATGTTATCTTTAGGGACTTTTACATTATTGAATCTAATACCTCTTGTATCACTGGCCCTATGACCCATTTTATCTTCTTTCTTGCCAACTTCTATTCCAGAAGTCTTAGCATCTACAACGATGCAGCTAATTCCTTTATGCTTTAAGTTTGTGTCTATACTTCCATAGACAACAAAAAGATCAGCATACCCAGCATTTGTGATCCACATTTTATCGCCATTGATAACCCAATTATCACCATCTTCTTTAAAAGTAGTTTTTATTCCTGCAGCATCTGATCCATAGTTCGGCTCAGTTAAGCAAAACGATGCGATCTTGGGTGCTTCAGTAAATGGTGTTAGGAACTTTTTCTTTTGTTCATCTGTTCCTGCAATGACTATTGGAAGAAGAGCAAGATCGTTTGCCATCATGCTAGTGTTAATGCCCATACATCCATATGCCAGGCACTCTGAAATGATAACCGAATCTAAATTACTAAACCCTGCTCCACCATATTCAACAGGGATACAAGTATTTAAAAGACCAAGTTCCCAAGCTTTTTTAATAAGATCTTTAGGGAATTCTCCTTTTTCATCAAGATCTTGAGCAATAGGAATCATTTCATTATTTGCAAACTTAAGAGCAAGTTCTTGAAATTGTTTTTGTTCATCTGATAGTGAAAAATTCATATTCCTTCCTTAAAGTGAGATAGCATTTCCAATGAGTTCATTAGATATAGTATAATGATTTTTTAAAATCTTAAAATATGGTAACTCTTTAAGTGGCAAGACAACAAAGCTTCTTTGATGCCATGAATGGTGAGGGATAGAGAGCTTATTACTCTGGTAATTAAGTAGTTCCCAAAAAATAATATCTATATCAATATTTCGAGGTCCTTTGTTTATGACTTTCTTTCTACCTAGCTTTTTTTCAATATCAGTAATTAAAGCAAAGGCGGCTAAAGGTTTAATCTTGGGAAGTTTAAATTCAAGAACTTGATTATAAAACTTTTCTTGATCTAGGTATTCAATTGGATCGGAATAATAAATCTTGCTAGCAGCAATTAATTTAAATTCTTTAGACAACTCATCTTTTGCTAGAGCTAAATTATGAAGACTGTCTCCTAGATTTGAACCGGTTGCAATGATAAGACTCATTTTTTCTTTTTTTTATCGTAATCTTTTTTGTACTTATAAAGGATAGATGGGATTGGCTTTTCAGAAATCGGTGGTTTCTTTACTCCACAAGAAAATATAAAAAGAGGGATTAAAATTTTAAAAACCAATTGTAATTCCTGAATAGATTAAATCAATTCCACCATTTATAGTAAGAAACCAACCAGGAACAAATCTTTTATGAAGAGTAAAACCTGCTGCTAGCTGCATTTTAATTCCTTCTCTGATTAGTTCAACCTCATCATTGTACTGAATAACTGAAGGATCAGTATCGAGTACCGAAGCTGGAGGTTCTTCAGTGCTTGAACTTAATATATAAGCAAAATGTACTCCAGCGTAAGGCATGAAATAAGTATGCCATGGAAGATTTAAATTAAACTTTATTCTTGCTCCAACACCATGTAAATGAGCTGAAATATCGCTTGCTGGAAATCTTTGCATATTACTAAACCCATAAAGAGCCTCAATCCAAAATGGACCAGCAGCATTGAGAGCATAAGAAGCAACTCCGTGTAAGTAGAACTTATCTTCTTTTTCTAGGTCTATAGATTGATGCATTCCAATTGCAATAGTTAATAGGTGATTTTCATCTAAAGAAGGTTTTTTAGAGTCTTCTTCAGCTCCAAATAGATCAGATTGGAACAATTCAGAATCTTCAAGACTGCTCACTGTTTCTTTTTCTTGTGCAGTAAAAGCAGAGTCATCTCCTCGAACAATTACTAAGTCAGAACCACGCTTAGTCAATCCATCAAAAGTATCAGAAAAAGTATTAATTATTTTTATGGCAACTTTTGTATCTCTATTTTTTGCAACAATGGCCCTTGCAATTTTTTGATCATTAACAAACAAGGAAATAAAATCACCTTGTTTTAAACTTTTATTTTGATTGGTTAAAATTAATATTCTTCTATTTCTTGATTTTAAAATTACTTCCTCAGAAAACTGGCCTAAACCTTCGCTTATACTTGGTTCAGTAGGACCATTGTCCTGAAGATCATCAATAATATTTTGAGCTTGAAGATTTAAGCATAAAACAAAAAACAATAAAAAATGTTTCCACGAGTTTTTCCACATAATCTATCTTAAATAAGAATAGATGGTCAGTAAACTTACCTGATTGAAAAAGTAAGACAATGGTTTTTGACTTTTATTCACGTATAGAAGAAATTTTTTTATGCATAAATCTTCAAATCAATTATTCATTGTCGTGGCCGGAAATATAGGCAGTGGAAAGACAACATTAACTAAGATGTTATCAAATAAGCTAGATTTTAAGCCTTTCTATGAGTCTGTACAAGACAACCCTTACCTTAAAGATTTTTATGGAGATATGAGTAGGTGGTCATTTGCCTTACAAGTTTATTTCCTGACACATAGATTTAAAACACATAAGAATATTGAAAATTCAGGTTTTAGTGCAATTCAGGATAGATCTATTTATGAAGATGCTAATATTTTTGCAAGAGCTTTATTTGAACAAGGCGATTTAGATAAAAGAGATTATGAAAACTATTTAAACTTATACCACTCAATGACTGAGCATTTAAACTATCCAAGCTTAATGATTTTTCTTAAAAGATCGCTACCTAAGCTACAAGAAAGAATTAAACTTAGAGGTAGAGATTACGAAAGTGCTATAGAAGTTGATTATCTTAAAAGATTAAATCAATATTACGATGATTGGTTCGATAATTATGATAAAGGTAAGCATTTAATAGTTGATACGGATGATCTAGATTTCTTAGAAAATCCTAACGATTTTGATAGGCTGGTTTCAAAAATCTTTGAATGTGTCGACCAACAGGACCTTTTTTACCGTTTTTAAAAATTCCTCATTAAAACTCTCAAGAAAAATTTTCCTTTAATTAATTCAGACTGAACATTTTTTCCTCCATGCTCGAAAAAGACATAAGTCATTTTATAATAAAGTGGGACGACTTACGTTATTAAAGAGGAACGAAATGAAAATTTTAAACTACCTAATGATTCTTAATTTTTTAGTATTTGTATCATGCTCGAAGGGAGATAAAGATATCTCCGAATATGAAGATGATGATATTGAATTAGTTGATGGTGAAGAAGATGATGGAGATCTAGAGTTAGATGAAGACGAAGAAGTTGAAATCGTAGACTCAGAAGATGAAGACTTTGCTGATGGTGAAGAAGACGAAGAATTCTTAGATGATGAAGGTGAAGTAGTTGCCTCTATAGATGAAGATGGAATTGATGATGAATTCAATGAAGAGTTTTCAGATCCTGATGGAGAGTTCATGATTGCTTCCTCATCAGATGAAGATATAGATGATGAATTTGAATCTGATGATGAAGATATAGAAATTGCAGATGATTCTTCAGATGAATTAGAATTAGACGATCCAGAAGATGGTGACTTACTAGGAGAAGAGCCAGCAGTAGAAGTTGCTGATGACTCTATGGATGATATCGCAATTGATGAGCCAACTGAGGAAGTAGCAATTTCTGATGATATGTCTTCAGAAGGTCCAGAGATAGCTAGTACGGAAACACAAAGTTATGCTGATACAACGTCTGATTTACCAGCGGCGTCTTATGATGCACCAGCTGCATCACCAGATTATTCTTCAGTAGCAGTTCCTAATGATGCTAATGGAGTTTATACAGTTCAAAACAATGAAACATTAATGCTTGTTGCTTACAAGATTTATGGTGACTACTCTAGATGGAAAGAAATCGCAGCTATCAATGCTGGAGCATTAGGTGGAGGAACATCAGTAAGTAATGGAATGCAATTAAGATATAGTGACAGAGGAGCAGGTTTCAATCCTGGAAATAGAGGAACTCCATATTTAATTCAAAGAGGTGATACTCTTGGCTTAATTTCAAAAAGTGTATACGGAGCAACAAATAGATGGAAAGAAATTTGGAATAATAATAGAGAAATGATTAAAGATCCAAATCTTATTTTTGCTGGATTTACTCTTTACTATCAAAATGGACAAGCTCCAGCTCCACAAAGAGAACTATCAAGTGTTGAGCCAGCAGCTCAGGCACCAGCGGCAATAGCACCGGCGGCACCAGAAGCACCGGCGGATGACTTCATGGAAGATGAAGCAATAGAGTCAGACCTTTCATTAGAGGATGATTTTCCAGAAGATTTATAATAATCTAGAAATATAATAAACAGGGAAAGCTATCTTTATGATAGCTTTTTTTTTATGAAAAATTTGGTATTTCTTATATTTATTTCTTGTTCGTTTCTAGAAAATATTTCAGGCTCTAAAACTCCTAAAATAATTACTTTGGAAAAAAAAGATAGAATCAAAAGTCACCATAGATTAATTTTTAATGATTTTGTCAAAGACTCTAAGGTACAAGAAGTTTCTTCTTCTTTATCAAGATACTTAAGAAGCTTATCAAATGAAATAACTCTTTCTTACCCCAAGTTCTTTAAGAAAAAGCAAAGAGAGTTCTTGTCTTTCTACTTAATTGATACAAAGAAGCCAATTTATCTAAGTTCCCCAGATGGTAAAGTGTTTTTTAGTAAAGGCCTATTAAGGAAGTATATTGAAAATGAGTCACAGTTAAAAAGCTTTTTAACCTATGAACTAATTAGAATAGAAAAAAGTATTTACTCTTTAAATACACTTAACCCTAAAGGAAGCTATTCACTAAATGAAGTGGTTTCTTTTTCCAGATTGCCTGTTGAAGAGAAAATAAAGTTACACCAATGGGCCTATCATATTAGTGAGAAGCTAAATAAGGACGGGGACAATTATTTAATTTGGCTAAAAATACATAATCGAAATTTTATAGATTTTGAATTTTTCGTTGGAGACAAGTATACACTTTTCATGGAAGAGCAGGGTTTAAGGGAGTTTATAGTTAAAAATTATAATAAAAGAGATACAATTATTGAAAGCAGAGACTCTTCAAAAGATTTTTATAAATTAAAAGATAGGTTGTTGTGAGCATAGACAAACTAAAGCATTATTTGAATAAAAATGAATTTGAGTATGAAGAAATTTTTGAAATTTCTGGAGACATTTCAACGAGGAAATATTTTAAAATTTTGATGAATGGAGTTGAAAAGATTGCTTGTCTAAATGAAAAAGAAAATAAAAAACATAATGAACTATATTATTATTGGTATGAAGAGTACATAAAGGCTGGGATTAGAGTTCCAAAGATTTTTCACTTTGAAAATGGATTTAATATTCAAGAAAAAATTGAAGAAACAATATTTGAGAAGGTTCATAAAAACAAGAAGATGACTTCCGCTATCTACGAGGCTTCACTTGAGTCTCTTTTGAAAATCCACTCACTTCCTATTGATGAAAAGAGGTCTTATGAAAGCCTGGATATTCAAAGGTTTAAAAATGAGTTTTCTTTGTCTCATACTACTCTAGGTTTTGAGCAATATGATGAACTATTAGAAAATGTAATCCTTAAAGAGCTCTCTATGAATAATAAAGTTATTTGTCATAGAGACTATCATTCAAGAAATATTCTCATAGAGGATGGGGATATTTATATCATTGATTTTCAAGATTCAATGTTGGGTAATGGTATTTATGATCTGGTCTCTATTACGAATGATTGTTACATTCAATTACCACAAGAGATTATTGATGATTTCAAAAAGAATTATTTCTTAAGAGCAAAGACACATTTAGATGAGAGTACTTTCTTAAGACAGTTTGATTTATATACTATTCAAAGAATATATAAAGCTTTTGGGAACTTTAAATCCTTCTACCTGAAAAACAACGATTCGTTTTATTTAAAGTTTATAAAACCAAATGCGAGTAAAATATTAGAAATTATTGAAAACAGAGATGAGTTGTCTGATTTAAAACCTGTTTTCCAAAGGCTAAGAGATGAATATTGAGAGAGTTCTGATTTTAAGTGCAGGCAAAGGAACAAGGATGGGAAAACTTGGAGAGGTTTTGCCGAAACCATTATGGCCCCTTGGGAAGACAACTTTATTAGAATTTCAAATAAAGTACTGGTTATCGAAGGGAATAAAAGACATTTATATAAATGTCTTTCACCAAAAAGAAATTCTAATCGAATATTTAAAAGATTTTAAAAATGTTCACATCTTGGAAGAGCCTGAACTCTTAGGAGTGGGCGGAGGGATTCATAACCTTGCTCGATTGGAGGGCATAAACTATTCAGGGAATTTATTAGTCTCAAATGTAGATGTCTTATGTTTTGACGATGGATTATTAGATAGGATTTCTTCGAAAGTAATTAATCAAGATGCATGTCTCAATTTATTTGGAACTAATAATAAGTCTTATAGGGAAGTATGTGTTAAGGAAAATAAAGTCGTAGCTTTAGAGAAGTCTACTCAAAATGATTTTTTAACATATTCAGGACTCTCTTTAATTAAACTCAATAGTCTTAAAAAAGTTCCAGGGAAAAGTGATTTTTTTAAAACCATTTGTAATTTTGAAGAGAATAATATTGGAGTTCTCCACTCGGAAAATCTAGAATATTGGGATTTTGGAACATTGGAGCGTTATCACAGCAGTATTTATAGGCTATTAACAACTGAAGAAACTCATTTAAAACAAGCTCTATTGGATTTAGATCTTTACACAGAGATAAAAGTTTAGATTTTAGGTAAAAATAGTTAAGATAGTTATAATTTAAAAAGGTTAAATATGAAAAAAATATTAATGGCTCTCATTGTTCTAAGTGCATGTGTAGGAAAACAAAATATCAAGACACCTGAAGGTGTTTTACAAAAATTTGTTGAAAGCAGGTTTAAGGGAACACAAGTTGGAGACTTAAAGAACCTTTTAAGTGATAAATATTTTGAATCTATTCAAGAAATGAGAGATACAAAATATGATACTCTTGATCATATTAAGAAAAAGAAATTTAAACTAATTTCTAAAAATTGTACTGACATAAATTGCAAAATTACTTATTACGTTTCTTACGGAGAATATGAAGGTAAAGTAAAGCAATCTGATACCGAAACAAAAAAGATTGCAACTTTGATTCCAAATGGTGAAACTTGGTTGATCGATCAAATAGATCACATCAAGACTTACCACGATATGGGTAACCCTTTAAAGTAAGTTTAGCTTTGAGCTTAGTTGAAGAACTATAACGCCATATAATAATCTTTCAGCATTTTCGCATCTACTTCAAGGTTTGGACTATTACAGATCATATATCCTTTACAGTCTTTATCTTTAAGTGCTCTCAATAGTTCTTGCCAATTAAAATCAGAATCGGAAAGATTAAGATGCTTCAAGTCACCTTTAGAATTTGAAGAAATTCCAGAGATATGCATGTGAAGATTGTTAATAGAGAATTCACCTAATTCTTTTTGAACAGTTTCAATAACTTCAATGAATTCCTCATAAGTATTATATTTTCCAGTCCTAGCATAGAGATGAGAAAAGTCTAAGCAAGGCTGACAAGAACCAATATTTTTTGAAAGGTTTAACAATTCTTCAAGAGATCCAAACTGAGAAGTTTTTCCAGTTAGCTCTGGTCTTAATTCAATTTCAATATCTAACCTTGAAAGTCTTTCTTCAATAACATTCATACTCTTTTCAACAAGATCAAAAACATCGTAAGGAGAATCTTTCATATAAAAAGCAGCGTGAAAAGTCATAGACTCTGCTCCACACATATCAGATATTTTTGCAGTCTGAATAATTCTCTCAACAGAAGAGTCAATTTTATCTTGCTCTCTAGCATTTAAATTTATGTAATAAGGACCGTGAGAAGTTAGTGGAACGTTTAACTCATAAGAGACTTTTCTTAAAGCAGAAGAAACTTCTTCTTTCATTCTTACACCATGAGCAAATTCTAATTGCATACAATCAAGACCATATTTATGAATATTCATAACGCCTTCAACTGGAGAATTTTTCTTCTCAGTAAAAGTTGGTACTCCTGCGGTTCCAAAAAGAATTCTTTCAAATGACATAGTTTACCCCTTAAGTTTCTTATATAGTTCGTCTAAATTTACGTTTTTTAAGCAATTACCACATCCACTCCCAACACAGAGGTTTTCTAATAACTCTGGAAAGTCGCAGGCCCCTGTGAGCTTTGCTTTGATTTCAGATACTGAAACAAGGTTACATTCACAAAATAGTCTATCTGGCTCAACATGAAGGAGATCCCTGTAGGAATCAATTTCTTGTGCGATGCAACATTCTTGACTGTTTTGGTCATTCTCGTTCATTACCCCTAACCCTTGATAAAGTTTCTAATACTAAACAATATAAAAGTCCATGGCAATCAGGTAAGATGTGTAATATGTAAAGAAGCTGTGAAAATAGCGCAGCGTTAAAACAGGAAGATATGTTAGAAAAGTTAAATATTCAGGGCTTTTATCGATTTTTCTTCACGGCCATATTCATATTAATTCTTATTCAGTTTCCTTTTGCTAATTTCGAGTCAATTTTTTACGACCTTTGGATTAAGCTTACTCCAAAATCTAAGCCAACAATTGAGTATAGTCTTATTGGCCTAGATGAAACAAACGATCAGATTTTAGGAGAATATTACCCTTATTCTTACGCAACACATTTGAAGTTTATTAAGAAGATTATAGATGATGGACCTAAAGCTGTTATATATCTAGTGAACTTTGATGAACCAAGTGTTGATGAAGATCAAGTTTACTATGAGGAGTTTTCTAATTTTTTAGAGCAGTATAAACTACGAGGAGGAATTTTCCGCTTAGGAACTAGTCTTGATTTATGGGGAGAACAGATCCCACCAGATAAGTTAAAAAGATTAGAATATTCACCCGCTCTTGTTCACGTTGATGGAGAAGTATTTGCTAAAGATTCAATTCATAGAAGAGCTATACTGAATATATCTGGAGAAGACTCTCTGCATTTGTGGTTAGCAAATAAAATAAGAGAGTCTGATGGACAAAAGAAACTAAATGCTAAAGAGGTTTGGGGATCATTTTATAACGGAGAAGCTGATGCTGTCTTTTCTCATTACAGGCATAAGTTAAAGTTTTTAGGAGATTCTAAACACCTTGAAACTTTGCCTTTTTATAAAGTTTTAAACGGAAATTTTAAACCTCAACATTTCAAAGATAAAGTAGTTATTATAGGACCTAATTATTTATCAAACTCTGATGACTTTTCACTAACATCACTGGATAAAGACAAGAAAGTGCCTAAGATCTTGATTCATTCATCTATAGTGAATTCATTAGTCAAAGAAAAGACTCTATTTAGAGTACCGGATTTTCTAACTGATCTTTTGGCCCTTATTTTAGCTTTAACTCTATCTTTGGTGATTTCTAAATTTAATCCAACCAGAGGGTTACTCATTTCACTGGCTGTCTTAGTAGGAGTGTTAATATTATCTTTTCTCTTTTTTGCTTTTGGAGGTTTGTGGTTCAAAATTGCACATATCCTTCTTAGTCTTTTTATAGTTGTATATGTTTGGTTTCCTTTAAAAGCAATGACTGAGTACCAAACTCGTTTTGCTATCGAAGAAGAGTCAAAAATTTTAAAGCAAGTAGAACATTTGAAGCAGAATTTCATCTCATTAATGAGTCATGACCTAAAGACTCCAGTTGCTAAAATTCAAGGGATAGCGGATACATTAAAATATAAATTGAAAGATGAGGAACCATTAAAATTAGTAGGTGATATTACAGCTTCTACTAAAGAACTCAACTCATTTATTACTTCAATTCTAGACTTAACAAAAATAGAATCGAGAAATTTAAAGCTAAACTTTATTTCTAAAGATATTAATCAAGTGATTGAAGATGTTGTTGATGGTCTAGAGTTTGAAAGATCAGCTAAGAATATTAAAATTAATACAAGTCTAGATCCACTTTATCCCATCAAGGTAGATGAGAAATTGATTCATAGAGTAATGGCTAATATTATCGAAAATGCAATAAAGTATACTCCAGATGGTAGTGAAATTGATATTAAGACCGAAGATGATGAGCAATGGGTCTATGTAAGTGTTAAGGATAATGGAGAAGGAATCCCTAAAAAGTCGCTAGAGCATATCTTTGATAAATTTTATCGAGTTAAAAATGATGAAACTCATAAGATTAAGGGTTCTGGACTAGGACTTTATTTGGTAAAATACTTTGTAGAGTTGCACGAAGGTGCTATTACAGTAGAGTCAGAAGTTGGTGAAGGAACCACCTTTATGATCAAATTAAAAAATGAGTAGGAGAAAGAGTCATGCATAAAGTTTTAGTCGTCGATGATGATAAAGTTTTACAACAATCAGTAAGAGATGCTCTTGAGTACCATCATTTCTCGGTAGAGGTTGCAGATGATGGTAAAGAAGCTGTTGCTAAGGTTTATGGTGCGAAATTTGATCTAGTGGTTATGGATGTGAATATGCCCAACATGAGTGGTATGGAAGCATTAGTTGAAATGAAAAAGCATGATCCAAGCTTAATTGTCTTGATCATGACTGCTTACTCAAATGTTACAGATGCAGTTAAATCAGTAAAAGAGGGAGCCTATAATTACTTAGAAAAACCTATTACTTCAGAAAATTTAGTTGCATTAATTAAGAGAGCTTTAAAAGCAAGGTCTTTAGTGGAAACGACGGCCTTTTCTGCTCCTAAAATTTCAATAGATGGTGAAACAACAGAAGGTAAGTTTGTTGGTGAATCTAATGAAATGAAAAAAGTATTTAATATCATTTCTAAACTTGCAAAGGTTGCAACACCTGTTTTAATTAGAGGGGAATCTGGGACAGGTAAGGAATTAGTTGCTAGGGCAATTCACTATAATGGCCCTAGAAAAGATGAAAAACTAGTAACTATCAATTGTGGTTCTATTCCTGAAACTCTAATTGAATCAGAACTTTTTGGTCACGAAAAAGGTGCCTTTACCGGTGCTGATGCTAGAAAGATAGGAAAGTTTCAATATGCCAATGGTGGAACTTTATTTTTAGATGAGATTGGCGATATTTCTGCAGCGATGCAGGTAAAATTATTAAGAGTATTACAAGAACAAACATTTACTCCCATTGGATCTAATAGAGAAGTAAAGGTAGATGTGAGAGTTATAGCAGCTAGTCATAAGCCTTTTGAGAAGATGATTGGTGAAGGAACTTTTCGAGAAGACTTATTTTATAGGTTAAATGTTTTGCCTGTCTTTTTACCGGCCCTTCGCGAAAGAACTTCTGATATCCCTCACTTGGTAGAGTACTATATTAAATATTTTAATTCTGTTCACGGGTTAAATATTAAAGGCTTTAACCAAGAGAGTTTAGAAGTATTAAAAGGTTATACTTGGCCTGGAAATATTAGAGAGTTAAGGAATGTAGTCGAGCATTGCTTTATTATGGAATCAAGTGATGAAATAACTCCTGGCTCACTACCTCATCAATTATTTGAAAACAGAAAAAATGCTTCAGAAGATGAAAGATCAGACGTTATTGATATTGAGGGAATTAGAAATTCTGTTATCGATGATATGAAAAAAGATGATCTTGACCAATATACCTTTAAATTTGCGACAAAAGGTGAAGGAGACTCTGTAAAACTTGATTTCCAAAATTCAAAAGAGTCATTTGAAAAAGAATTTATCACTAAGGCCTTAAAACTTCATAAAGGTAAAATTAATCAAACAGCATTACATGCAAATATTCCAAAGAAAACATTACTTAGAAAAATTGATAAGTATGGTTTAAATCCAAAAGAGTATTATTAAAAAGTGAAAAGGTTGTGGTGGCTTGTCGTTGTCATCGTTTTTTTAATTATTGCTGATCAGCTAAGCAAAGGTGCTGTAGAGAGTTATTATCAACTAGGTGAATCAACTCCTGTTATTGAAAACTTTTTTCATATTACCTATGTCCAAAACACTGGAGCTTTTTGGGGAATAGGGCAGAGTTGGTCTGAAGCGCTAAGGAAATTTGTCTTTTTATTTTTATCGAGTGTCATTGCATTGGGTGTTATCTATCTATTTCTAAAAACAATAAAAGGGTCTATTATTCAGTCATGGGGACTTACTTTAATTATTGCCGGAGCAATAGGAAATTTAATGGATAGATTTTTACTTGGTTATGTGATTGATATGTTTGATTTTTTTATAATCTATCATGAGACCACTTATAGGTGGGCCGTCTTTAATATTGCAGATGCCTGTATTTGTATAGGAATGGGATTATTAATTTACGACGAGTTTTTTATAAAGAAGAAAGAGCTAAAAGAAAAAAGATGAATTTAGATGTGAGTATTTATCCTCTTTTCTTTGGAATAGGATGCGGAGTTGGCTTAAGCTATTATTTGTTAAGTTCTAAAGATCATCTAAAAGAAAAACTTATTTATTCTATAGGCACACTTGCTTTGTCTTTAATTTGTGCAAAAGCTTTCTTCATCATTAGTTTGCCGAGTTATGCTTATGCTATTTTTCATTATATGAGTTTTATTAATGGTGGAGGATATGTTTTTTATGGTGGTTTATTAGGAGGAATGCTATCGACTTATCTTTTTAAAAAATATTCGAATAATTTTTATTCAAATGGTTTAATTCCAGCTATTTGCCTAGGCCATTGTATTGGCAGGATCGGATGTTATTTAACAGGTTGTTGTTTCGGAATAAAACTTGGAGATTGGGTCGTTCCAGTCCAATTGGTTGAATCAGCAAGTCTACTTATGCTTTTTTTCTATTTTCATAAGAAAAAACAGAAGTTTCTTGATGAGGTGCATAGCTACCTTTTCTTGTATGCTGCGTTAAGGTTTTTCCTAGAATTTTTTAGAGGAGATATTCATAGAGGTATCTATTTAAGTTTTAGTACATCACAATGGATTTCAGTTGCTATTATTTTGTTTATGTCCATAATTTCAAAGAAAACTTTTCTCAATTTTAAAAAGTCCTAAATTTTTCTTACATGGATTTTGATTTATGTTCTAAAGTGCTAACTTCGGTCAATTATTCGCAAAGAGGAGTATCTTATGTTGAAAATTTTAGTATTTATTTTTCCACTAATCATAGTTGGAAAAACTTTAGGAGAGCCTAGCATTGTTCACAAGAATGCCAAGGGTACAATTGTTAACGCACAAAATGGAGAAGATTGGTTTAACCTAGCTCCAAACGGTCAAGGTAGTTCAGAAGGTGTTTCTGTAGACTTAGCATATAAAGATTTCGGTCCAGCTAAAAATGAAATTATTGTGGCTGTTATTGATTCAGGAGTTGACATAAATCATGAAGATCTTAAAGGAAAGATCTGGATGAATAAAAAAGAAATCCCAAACAACGGAATAGATGATGATAAAAATGGTTATATAGATGATTTTTATGGTTGGAACTTCCTTGGAAGTAAAAGAGGGATGGGTAAGGTATTAAGAGATGGAACTTTTAAAAAAGGTCCAGCCGAGTATCAAGCAAACGAAGAGCCGTTAGAAGTAGCTAGAGAAATTGGAAGACTTAATAAATTAAGTAGAAACTTAACTACAGCTGAGAAAAAATACAAAAAGAAACTTGTTACTTATATGGCTGCAGAGAGAGGATGCTCTAGAACTGCTTGGTATTGTGATACAGAATTTATGAGCCCTGTAAGAAAGCTTATTAATAAAGAAAAAGATCATCACCTTACTAGTAATTATGGAAATAATGATGTTATTGGTCCTGATTCAAGTCATGGAACACACGTTGCAGGAATTATTGCTGCAAATAGGAAGAATAATTTTGGAGTCAACGGAGTTGCTACAAATGTTAAAATTATGGCTTTGAGAGCAGTTCCAGATGGTGATGAGTATGATGAGGATGTTGCAAACTCAATTATTTATGCAGTAGACAATGGTGCCAAAGTAATTAATATGAGCTTTGGAAAATCTTTCTCACCTAAAAAGAAAATTGTAAATGTTGCGGTAAAATACGCTAGAAAAAAAGGTGTTTTATTAGTTCATGCAGCAGGGAATAGTTCTAAAGAGAATACTTTAAATAATAACTTTCCAAATAAATATATTGGATCGAAATATTTAGCATCTAATTGGATTGAAGTTGGTGCAAGTACCATTTCTACTAAGTTTAAAGATGGGTTTTCTCCACAAAAAGGTCTAGCAGCCTATTTCTCAAACTATAGTAAGAAATATGTTGATTTATTCGCACCTGGTTATGGGATTAATTCAACAACGCCAGATAATGGATATGATGCTTTTAGTGGAACATCTATGGCTTCTCCTGTTGTCGCTGGTTGTGCAGCTTTAATTCTAGGTCATTACCCTAAGTTAAAGCCAAGTGAAGTAAAAGCAGTTCTTGGAGAGTCGACAAGGAAATATCCAAATGCCTCTGTTATAAAGCCAACTCCTGCAAAGTTTTCTTCTTTATCTAAAGAAGGTGGAATTGTAGATGTTCATGAGTCTTTAAGAATCTTAAAAATGCTGTTAGATTAATTTAAAAAATATACATCTTAAAGAGGCCCCATTTGAGGGCCTTTTTATTTTAAGGGGAGAAAAATGAAATTTTTGTTAATGATGGTTATGTCGATTGGTCTTTTTGCTCAATACACGCCAAATGTTGATACTAAAGAATTAGGGTTAGGTTTAAGAAAAGTTGGAGACAAGGTTGATGTCTTATTTCGTGTAAAATCTAATGCGTTCAATAGATCTGTTAATTATGACACTTCAAGAATCTATATAATAACTTTTGAAGTAGAGGGTTCTACCGATGGAAATTCACTACCTTATCTTTCAGTTAATGCTTCTTTGGCTAATTATGGGATAGATATTTCAGCAGATAGATTTAAGTCCGAATTTGGAGTTAGTCTTTTAAATGTAGATTATAAAAGAGATATCAATATTGATATTGATCAGATGTATCAGCTTAATGTTCTTGGAGTGAATTATAGTGCAAGTGTAGAAGTTGGCTCTAAAAGAAACGTGAGACTATTTGCTCATGCGGCAAGTTCTTTTTTAGGAGTTCTTTTTGGAGCTGAAGATAGTTTAGGAAACCTAGATATTAACCAGAACACTGAAGATTTAGGTTTAAATGGTTCAAGAAGTTATAATGTTGAACTTGGGGTAGAGATAGAAAAGAAATATAAAATTTCTGTAGGAGTTAATGGTCAGAGGATGCAAACTCTTGGTGAATCTTATTTCTCACATGAGCAATGTTTTTATAATAACGGAAGTAATTCTAATTTTAATAATTTTAACAATAATCAATTTCAAAATGGCCAGTACTTCCCTCCAGGTTATTATTGCACAGATGTTTATGGTGTAGATTATAAACAGTTTTGGAGTTACCAAGAAAGGTTCTTGAAAGTGGTTGTAAATTTATTTGAAAATGAAAATAGCTCTACAAGCATATATGCTAAATATGCAAAGAGAACTTATGAGTATCAAGGAGTAGAAAGTAGTTCCGCTAAAACGAGTAGAACTCATGTTGAGGTAGGAGTTATTCACAAATTTGGAAAAAAGAAGAAAAAGAAAAAAGTTAAAGATTTGTATTAAGTCGTTAAAAGTGTCAGGTACTCTTACCTGACACTTCTTCTAATTATTACTGAATACTTTCCCACAATAATTTCATATAAGATTCTTTAATTTTTTCTTCAGAAGCTTGCGGAGAGCTCTTTCCATTGATTAATTTTTTAAGTTTAATTGGTAGGGTATAGAGTTTTTCAAGTTCTAAGTCTACTTCTTTCGTTTTATAATAGGATATATAAATATTTGTATAAATATTTTCTTTGTATTTATGTCCTCCTAAACTATGTAAAGATGGTAGGTGGTCAGAAACAACTAAAATAAATGAGTTGGGATCAATTTTATTTATTCTCCTTATAAAATTTTTGAGTTCTTTAGTTCGGTAAATAAATTGATTTATGATAATTTCGAGTCTTTTAACTTTAGGATAATTTACTATATTAGGTCTCTTTTTTAAGTCTCTTTCAAGCGGGATATGACCGTACATACCTTTTATATAGGTAAGAAAAGGTTTTTTATTTTTAAGGTCGTCTCTGATTAATATAAGTGATTCATCAAAGAGGTCTCCATCATAAACCTGTTTTCTTTTTGACCTTTTCCTATAGTCATATTTTTCCCATTCCCATAAATATTCATGATCTTCTAATGAAAAGCCCATAGACTGATAGGCTTTTAAGCCATTATAAAATCCAGAGTGTGCTCCGTGAATGAGTCTTAATTTATAACCATTTTTTTTCAACTCTGTAACCCAACTACTAATTTGAGCTCCTTTCATAACATTAAACTCTAAAGTATTTATTAGCCCAAGAGATGGATGTCCGGTTAATAATTCAAACTCAGTTTTTACAGTTGCTCCTCCGTATGCAGGAGAAGTATAGGTATTAAAGCTAATACTATCTACAGAAAAATTAATTTTTTTTATGATCTCAGCAGGTAAATCAATTTTTCTAGGATCAATATAGCTCTCCATTACTATTAGATATAAATTAGTTGGTTGCTCTGGAATAAAAGAGAGGTTTAATAAATTAGCTTTCTCGGATTTTAATAAAATCTTTTTGTTTTTATTCATTTCAAAATGATGTTGAAATATAGAAGTGAGCCTACCGTTCTTGCGTATTCTTCCATTTGTATCCCATCTGCTTTTATATGCATTTTTTAGAACATGAGATTCAAAAAGGGTACTTTTAAAAAAAGTTAAAACCAAAAAACAAATTCCCATTTTAAAAAATAAGTTCATTTTACTTGAGATAGATTTAAAAAATAAAAAAGTGAGAATTAAAGAGATAATAATTAGAAGTATTGAGCCTATAATTACGGATTTAGGATCGACTGAATAGAGAGCATCAACTTCTTGTAAGTCAGAATAAATGGGAATCCTTTTTAGTATATGTTGATAAAAATCATATACAGCATATGCAAAAATAAAGAAAAAATGAGGAAGGAAGTAATAGATATTTAATTTTTTATGCCAAGGCCTAAGTACATTCAGTCCTATTAGTATTAGAGGTATTTCTACTTTATAGAGGTAGCTGGATACTCCTCCATAATGGGTCCAATACTTTGACAAAATTGCATATAAATAAATAATAAAAATATCGAAAATTAGAATAAGAAGAATTTTTTTCATAGTGTAGCTTGATTATTCAGAACTCTACACTAAATAGCCTCTGGCTGCAACGCACAAGTTTAATTAAAATAGTGAAAATATGTAAAAGTGCCACTTTGCCACTGACACGTCTTTATATATTTACTAGATTCAGGAAAATTTATTGGTTTTATCAAAGGGGAGAAAAATGAAATTTATATTGAGTCTATTTGTTATTTTATCTACATCTGTGTTTGCACAATATACACCTAGAGTGGATGTTGGCTTAGGTCTTCAAAAGGTTGGTGATTCAGTAGATGTTTTAGTTAAAAGTAGTGGTTATCTACATAAAGGGTCAGGGTCATATTTTGAAAAATATTACATACTGACTTTTAAAGGAGAAGGAGCTTTAAATTCGGGTGAACTTACTTCGGTTAAGTTAGAAGTCTCTCTTATTAAAGGAGATATAATTCATGATAATGTTGGAAGTTCAAAATCATATGCTGGGTTTAGTTTTTTAGATTATAAGTATTCTAAAAATATAGATATTAATGAGGGTGGAACTCATACTTTAAATATTGTTGGAATAAGAGCTGGTGGAGAAACAAGCTTAGATGGAACTGGAAATATAAAACTATTTGCTAAGGCGGCTTTATCTTTTGGTGGGATTTTTCAAAAGGCAACAAGAATTAGCGATGGTCAAGGTATGTCGGGTAGAGGAATAAATAGTGCTCTAAGTTACAATATTGAGGCAGGGTTAAAAGCAAAAGTATTCAAAGATAAATTATTAACAGCAACAATTGGAATGAATGGTCACACGGCCTTAGGCAATGGTGAATGGATTTATTCTCATACTGAATGTAGTGAATATTACGATGAATACTATGATGAATTTTACGTAGCTTGTGATGATAAGTATTCTCTTGATTTTGATGAGTTTCATCGTTTTAAAGAAATGTTTGTAAGTTTAAGCATGCAAATTAGTAGTCGAGCTACAATATTTGCAAAAGCTGCAAAAAGATCTTTTTCAGTTAAAGATCAAACAGGTGTAATTCCTGGATCAAAAAATTCAGCTGCTTATTACCAAATAGGTGTGAAGTATAGATTTGGTGGGAAGAAAAAACAAAAGCTCCCTAAGAATTTATAAGAATTAAATAACTTTGAGCAGGAAGATGAAAATTCTTTCTGCTTTACTCTACTGGCTCTTCTTCTTTTTTCTCAAATAAAGATGGATCAATTTTTTGAAGTTTGTCCATTTCAATATAAAGTTCACTATCAAGAGTTTCATTACCCCAAGCTACAAATGCATCATCGTGTTGATACATAGTTATAGTTTCCCAAGGACAATCTTGAGAGCAGTTTTGACAACCAATGCATCTCATTAAATCAATCTCAACAGTTTGTTGAAAGGTAGGGTTTCTAGGATCTGGCCCGGCAACGAGTTCAATGGAATCAACAGGACAACCAGCAATACAAATTTCACAACCCGTACATCCGCTTTGATGTACTACAGCTAGAAGTTTAGGAGGCTTTTTACCTTTTCTTTTAGGTTTTAGCCTCGCTGGGTGAAATGGATTTTCTACTTTTACCTTGCTCATATTTTTAAGTATTATACCACTAAATATGCTAAAGATTGAATTTAGAAAAGGTGTTAAATGTCTGAAAGACTAAGATTTGTTACTGCGGCCTCATTATTTGATGGACACGATGTCTCAATTAATATTATGAGAAGAATACTTCAGTCTTATGGAGTAGAGGTAATTCATTTAGGACATAATAGATCTGCTAAAGAAGTTGTTGATGCGGCATTGTCTGAAGACGCTCATGCAGTTGCTCTGAGCTCGTATCAGGGCGGTCATAATGAGTACTTTGCATATGTTAGAGAGCTTTTGGATCAAGCAGGTGGTCAGAAGATAAAGATCTTTGGTGGAGGTGGTGGAGTTATCACGCCTAAGGAAATTGAGGCCTTACATAAACTTGGTGTAACTAAAATTTATTCACCTAAAGATGGTATGGAGCTGGGCCTTGAGGGAATCATAAAAGATATGATTACCAAAGCTACTTACTCAACTATGGAAGGATTTGATATTCACTCCTATAGGGGCAAAAACCTTTCAAATTATGAGTTAGCCAAAGTTATTACCTCAATTGAAAATGATAAAAAACTTCCTTTTGAAATTAGTTCAAATGAAACCATGGTTTTGGGAATTACTGGGACTGGTGGAGCTGGGAAATCTTCGCTTATTGATGAATTATTACTTCGCTTTCATAGATATTATAAAGATAAAAGAATTGCTTTGATTAGTGTCGATCCTACTAAGAAGAAAACTCAAGGAGCTCTACTTGGTGATAGGATTCGTCTTGGGAGTGCAAGTTTTGATAATTTTTATATTAGGTCGCTTGCAACTAGAGATTCTAAAACAGAACTTAGCCCAGAGATTAAAAATGTTGTAGATTTTTTAAAGTCTCAAGACTTTGGTTTAATTATTGTTGAAACTTCAGGGATAGGTCAGGCCAGTGATGAAATTGTAAATGTTGCTGATCATGCTATGTATGTAATGACTCCTGAGTTTGGAGCACAAACTCAATTAGAAAAAATTGAGATGCTTGATAGTGCATCCTTCATCGTTATTAACAAGTTTGAAAAATCTAGAGCAAAAGATGCTTTCAGAGATGTCAGAAAACAATATAGAAGAAATTATAAAAACTTTGATGGGAATGATACTGATCTTCCAGTGTATGGAACTATTGCTTCAAAATTTAATGACCATGGAGTAAATCAATTATTTTATGATATAGCTAAAACTTTTAAGTTTGAATTAAATAATGAACTTGAAAGCTTAGCTAAAAATAAGTCTCCTGAAAATACAACAGCAATTATACCTTCTTCGAAAACAAATTACTTAAGATCTATTGCTGATACATGTAGAGATTATAGAGATAATAATGAATTAGTTATTTCAAAGTTAAAGGAGTATGAAGTTATAGAAGGAGCTTCAAAAATAACGGGTCATGATTTTTCTAAAAAATTAGAATCATTGAAAAAAGAAATTGGTATAAATGTTTTTGAAGCAATTGAAACTTTTGATTCAACTTGTAAGCAATATAAAAACGGTAAGTTTATCTATAATGTTCGAGGTAAGGAATTTAGTATAGATACTAAGTTTATCTCTTTGTCTGGCTCGAGTATTAACAGAGTTTCGTTTCCAAACTTTGATTATCTTTCACAGAAGTATAGATTTATTACAAATGAAAATCTTCCAGGATTTTTTCCATATGCTACAGGGATTTTCCCTTTTAAAAGAAAAGATGAAGAACCCAAGAGAATGTTTGCTGGAGAAGGTGGCCCTGGTAGAACGAATAAAAGATTTCATTATCTCTCTGAAAATGAAAAATTTAACAGATTATCCACTGCTTTTGATTCTGTTACTCTTTATGGAGAAGATCCAGATTTTAGGCCAGATATTTACGGTAAAGTAGGTGAATCGGGTGTAAGTATTGCGACGCTAAAAGATATGGAAGACTTGTATGAAGGCTTTGACTTAATTAGTAAGTTCACATCTGTTTCCAAAACGATCAATGGACCAGCTCCTATTATTTTAGCGATGTATATGAATGCAGCTATTAATCAAAATCTTTCGGGAGAAGACCTAGATAATAAAGCTAAAAAAATTGAAATTATGAAGCAGGTAAGAGGAACAGTTCAGGCCGATATTCTAAAAGAAGATCAAGCTCAAAATACCTGTATTTTTTCTTTGGAATTTGCTTTGAAGATGATGGGTGATGTTCAAGAATTTTTCTGTAAAAATGATATTAATAATTATTATACTGTTTCTATTAGTGGTTATCATATTGCTGAAGCAGGAGCTAATCCTATTACTCAATTAGCTTTCACTCTGGCGAATGGTTTTACATTTGTTGAATATTATTTAAATAGAGGACTTAAAATTGATGAGTTTTGTGATAATTTATCTTTCTTTTTTAGCAATGGTCTTGATCCGGAGTATTCTGTTTTAGGCAGAGTTGCTAGAAAGATTTGGGCCGTTGCATTGAGAGATAAATATGGAGCAAATACAAAATCCCAGAAATTAAAATATCATATTCAAACAAGTGGTCGATCGCTCCACGCTCAAGAAATTGATTTTAATGATATTCGAACTACGCTTCAGGCTTTTCTAGCATTATCAGATAATTGTAACTCACTTCACACGAATGCTTATGATGAAGCGATCACTACTCCAACTGAAGAGTCGGTTCGAAGAGCAGTGGCCATTCAAATGATTATTAACAGAGAGTTTGGAGTTAATAAATCTGATAACCCTTTACAGGGATCGTACTTGATGACTGAACTTGCTGATCTTGTTGAAGAAGCCGTTCTTCAGGAATTTGAAAGGATCTCTGATAGAGGAGGCGTTTTGGGAGCAATGGAGAGTATGTATCAAAGAGGAAAAATTCAAGAAGAGTCTTTATACTATGAAAGATTAAAAGATTCTGGAGAGTTTCCAATTATTGGAGTCAATACATTTATGGCCGATGATATTCATGAACAAATGAATCAAGAGATTGAACTAACAAGGGCAGATGAAACAGAGAAAAAAGATCAAATTACAAGGTTGAACTCTTTTCATAAGTTACATGCTGATAAATCTGAAGAGGCACTTTCTAAATTAAGAAATGTTGCTCTTAAGAATGAAAATATTTTTGAAGAACTTTTAAACACAGTTCGATACTGTTCTCTCGGGCAAATTACTAATGAGCTCTATAAAGTTGGTGGAAAATACAGAAGGAATATGTAAGTGGTAAAGATTTATACAAAAACAGGTGATAAAGGAAAAACTGCTCTGATAGGCGGGACAAGAATATCTAAGTCAGACTTAAGAATAGATCTTTACGGAGAAGTTGATGAATTAAATAGCTTTGTTGGTTATTTGCGCTCGCATGATGATAATCAGTTGCTTCCTATTATACAAAACCAATTATTTAATTTGGGCTCTATGCTAGCTTGCACTTTAGATAAAAGGTCAGAATATAAACTACCTCCAATTAGTTTTACTCTTATTGATTCTTTAGAAAAATCTATTGATGAAATGAATGAAGATTTGAGCGAACTGAAAAACTTTATTCTTCCAACGGGTTCTAAAGCGGCAAGTGTTGCTCATCTTTGTAGAACTGTTTCAAGAAGGGTGGAGAGAAAACTTGTTAATTTTTCAGAGCAACTAAAAGATGAAGAGCCAGAAAATTCTTTAATTTTATTAAACAGACTAAGTGATTATTTTTTTGTTTTATCTAGGTTTTTAAATAAGAAAGAAAATATTACTGAAAAAATCTGGCGACCTTAGTCAAAATCGAGAATCAGTTTCGGGTTTGTAAGTTCTCCAAACTCTTCTACAAATGCATATTTATCATCTCGACCATTTGGACTTCGAAGCTTCATTCTAGATTCAAGAGGAGTATGATCGGCATCTATATGGATATAAGTGGCACCCAATGTAATAACATCATCTAAGTAGAGATTAGTTCTTTCTCGAACTCTAATCTTGTTTAGCTTTGTTCCATTCTTTGATTCAAGATCTTCAAAAAATAAATAGCCACCTTGCATTTCAAATTTTAGGTGTTTCCCGCTAGAAAGAGAGTCAATGATCTGCCATTGAACTTCTTTAGATCTACCAAGAATCATTGTTTCACCATTTTTGATGGTGAAATATTTTTGAAATTGAATTTCAGATTGAAGATCTTTTGGATCTTCAAATTGAACAATACGTAAAATTGCTAACATCTTACTCCCAAGATTCTTTGTGATATTCGAAATCACACTGTTCTTTAATTACTTGAAGATACTTATGCATTTTTACTGAGAATTGAAACTCAGGAACGATATACATTCCCCATAAGTGAGAGGCAATTAAAAGATCTTCTAATTGGATTTTATCAGATTCATAAAAAGGATCAAGCTTCTCTTCAATAGTATTAAGAGTTTTATTAAGACCAAGAAGATACATATTTCGATTTTTATATAAATCTTTAAAAGGCCCTTTGGATGCCTCTTTTTTATCTTGGAAGTATTTTCGTGATTTATTATTAAATTCCGGGGTATAGATAAAATATGGCATTGCTAAAGGGTGCACAAAACTTCCCAGTTCTTTAATTAAATCTGAGATATCGATATTGCTATTTAGGAGACTATCCTTATCAAGTAATTTAATAATATCTAGGCTCTCGTTCAAAGTTGTTCCATCGATGTTTTTTATCAATGGAAGCATTTTCTTACCGCATAGCTCTATAGGGGTTTTTTCATCATCATAGTCCAATACAACTGATTTATATGGAATTTTAAGAAGTCCAAATGCTAATCTGACTCTTACACAAAAAGGGCAGTGTAAATAATGGTACAATGTGATCATATAAGTTCTCCTTTAGAGGCTTTATCATTGCAAAATAAAAAGGAATGTTCTACTTAAAAGATATGGAAAATTTAGTTCAATTAACACCTAAGGCAATTACGAAAATAAAAGAAATCTCTCAAGAACACGCTGAGCAAAAAGGATTACGCCTTGCTGTTACTGGCGGTGGCTGTTCGGGCTTTAGCTATAAAATGGACTTTGATTTTAAAAAAGATAAAGACAATGAACTAATCTTTGATGGTGTCAAAGTTTATATCGATCCGAAATCAACAATTTACCTAAAAGGAATTGTTCTTGATTTTCAAGATGGGTTAAATGGAAAAGGATTTGTTTTTGATAATCCAAATGCAAAGAACACTTGTGGTTGTGGTGAATCTTTCTCTATATGAAATATCTTGATCTTCTCCTTGATGGAGGAGCCTTCCCTCTTAAATTACAAAAAGTTATTATTCAAGGACCAGATGCACAGTCTTATTTAAATAATCAAACAACAAATTCAATCTCTTCTAATAAAGCTAAAATACATTGCATGTTGGACCTGAAAGGGAAAATTAAATCATTCTTTTCTTTAATTAAAAAAGATCAGAATAAGTTTTTAATCTTTTTAGAAAGTGAGATGCTTGAGAGCTTCACTGAGAGATTAGAGCAGTTCAAAGTTATTGAAGAATTTGAAATAGACAGTAAAGAAGTAAGTGGATTTTTTGTTTTTGGAAAACGTAATGAAGATCATCAAGGTGAAAAAATAAATTTATTTGGAATTGAAGGCGTTTTTACCGAAGAAGCAAAGCCTACAATCCAGAAAATTGAGATTGAGGAAGTTAAAAACCTACAAGGAATTCTAGGAGATGAATTAAATAAGTTTTTTAATGAAACTAGATATCTTGATTTTTCGTATGATAGATCAAAAGGATGTTTTCTCGGTCAAGAAATAGTTTCTAAGATAGATGTTCATAGAAAGAGTTCAAAGTTCCCTGTGTTGCTCGAAGACCTTAATACTTCTCAATTAAGTATTTTCCTAGCTCCAAGAGCAGATCGAATTCAAGGAAAAGAGATTGAAGTAAATGGATCTACTAAGAGAGTGAATATTTATCCAGTTTTTATAAAAGAAGACATTGATCTTGCTCAAGATTTTTATGATAGTGCTTTGAAAAATGTTAGTGAAGACGGTGAGCTTAGCTTCTCATTAGAACTACTAAATTATTCTATAGAATATAACCCAGGGTTTTTAGATGCGTTAGAAATGAAGGGAGTAATCCTTGGGAGGCTTAATCGATATGATGAAGCAATAAAAGTGATGAAAGAACTATCTTCCTTGGATGAGGCCTCTGTAATGGCACATACAAATCTGTCCCTCTTTTACATGAAGATTGGGGATATTGAAAACGCTGAGATTGAAAAATCAAATGCAACCTTAAAGTCTTTTAAGGCAATGGGAGTTAAAGCTGACATTGATGATCAAAATGAAGAGCGAAAGAAGATGTTCAATAGTGTTTTGGAAATTGATGAGTTTGATGAAATTGCAAATTATGGTTTGGGTTCAATATATTTAGAGGCAGGAGATTTAGAATTAAGTGAATTTCATTTAAAGAGAGTTTTGGAGAAAAATAAAAAGCACTCCGTGTCGTACCTAGCTCTAGCTAAAGTTTATAAAAAAATGAGTAAGCAAGTTGAATTAAAAGAGATTTTAACTAAAGGGATTGAAGTCTCGTCTAAAAATGGAGATTTTCAACCGGCCAATGAGATGCAATCTATATTGATAGAGTTAAATAGATGATATTACTTCTTACAATTATAATACATGTGAGTTGTTTTAATATTAGCAACACTGCAATTAAGAACAATGAATATTTCCTTACAAGCCAAACCTTCTTCAGATACTGATTTAAATTGCTGACTATAAGTATAAGTGTGCTGAGTTTCGTTATTTATTACTTCTAAGTTAGAAGAAACTTTTTGATGTAAGGCATAATCAATGTCTTCGTAAATATCTAAAGCTTTTTTCTCATCCTTGTCTAAATCTTGATGCAAATGATCTTCGATAAGACCAATAGCTTGGGATTTATTGCAATTTGCAAAAGTAGAAGAGCAAAGTAATAGAGTAAGAAGTATTAAAATTTTCATAGTCAATTTTCTCATGAAATATGTACTGAATAGATAAAGTATGTAGTTGGTTCATAGCTGAGAATACGAGGTCTCTAAGTCATCGTTTTTATTGGAATCAAGTGTCGAATCTCTAGACAGTATGGCTTATTTGGATGCTTAGAGGCTAATCTAAAAATCATTAGGCCTTAGACTAAGTAAAAATGTCCTTAAATAAGTAATGGGATAAAAGAACATTTAGAATATTGTATGAATAAAATTATATTAATTGCAGTTGTACTCAGTCTTTTTTCTTGTAAGTCTGACAACTCTAAAAAAGACTCAACAAAGAATAAAAGTGCACCATTCTTATTCACTGAGCATGACTCTAAAGAAATAAAAAAATTACTAATTAATGGTAAAGCGTTGAGATACTTTGAATATGTGAAGGATAATTTTATTGAAGGGACCTCTCAGACATATTGGGGAATTGAAAATAGCAGAGGGTTTGTTAAAACAAGAAAAATTCCAGGATTAGAAACTGGAGACTTTATAGCTTTTAAAGATCATTCGAAAACAAAGTTGGAATATCAAGAAATTTCAAAACCCACAAGTAAGAATCAATTTATAAAAACTGCAGCTGGAGAGTATCACCTTTTAGCTATCGTTCCAAACTTTACTGATCTTCGTATGGGTGATTTTCATAGTCAGTCAAGACTCAGAGATAGGATGGAAGAATTATCAGATTATTATGAAAAAGTTTCTGAAGGTAAAATAAAAATAAAATTTACTTTAGAACAATTAAATTTAAATTTAGAGTTTTTTGGAAATAACAATTCAGGCTCACTTTGTTCCTTGCCAACCATTTCTAATATAATGAAAAGTAAGTCTAAAAAGTATAATGAGTTTGAACATACTCATGTAATGACATTTTATGCTGCAAAACCAGATGTTATTAATAAGTGTAGATTTGGAGGAGTTGCTACAGTTGGTGGAGATAGATCACTAATTATAAATAACAATAATCAATCAGTTGCACATGAGTTTGGACATAACTTAGGACTAAGGCATTCAGGAGGATATAGATATGATGAAAATGGAGATACAACAAGAAGCTATTCTTCATATGGAGATCATTCATGTCCACAAGGAAGCGGTTATCATCACTTTAACGGTTATCAACTGTTTGATCTTAATGTAGTTAAAACAACTACTGTTGAAGAATCTGAGGAGTTTGATTTAGAAGATTATTCTAGTGAGGGTAATAAAGTAGCTAGAATTAAACTGACTGATTCATCAGGGACCAGTAAAAATTTCTATTTTTCTCTTCGTGATGATCAAGGGTTAAGTCATCAATTACATGGAAGATATTTTGGAGTAAATATTCACACAAGAAGAGCAGGAAGAGGAGATTCTCAATATGTAGCTACTCTTGGAACTGATAAGAACTTTATAAAATTTAATGATGGACATGTTTTAATTCTTCGTGGTGGAGATATTAGAGATTCTATTTCGGGGAGAGCTAAAGTTTTTAAGTCCGCACGTCTAATAGTAAAAAAAGAAAAAGATGTAGATTTGAATTCAATTACGACAACGACATCTACCTCAACGACATCTACCTCAACGACATCGACCTCAACGACATCGACTTCAACCACTTTGGTAAGTGAAAATTCCTTTCATGGTAAGATGTTTGACATAATTCTTAAAAAGTATTCAAAAGTAGTAAAGAGAACCATTATTCGAAATGGTAGAAAGTATGACTTCATCGCACTCAAACCACTAATTAAAAATACAAAAATAAAAATTCAATCTAATAGGAATTATGAAATTGAAGTAGTTTCGATAACTGCTTCGTCTTTTGGAAGAAGTGGGTTCTTAGTTGCAACTGATGATGGAGAGGTCGGATTTGCATTCTCTGAAGTTATTTCGAGAATTATTTTAGGAGGTAATACCAATAACTTCGCAGTGATTGTAAATTATCAACTAATTGAAAAAGACGGTTCTATAGAGACTAAGAGAAGTCTTACTTCTAAGTTTGTTTATACGAGATAATCTGTTATTTTAAATTATCTTCAATTAACTTAAGAAGATCAAACTCATTAAGGCTATAGGATGAATAATTATTTAGAAAGTTTAAATGGCAAAACAGCACTCGTAACTGGTGCAAGCAGTGGAATTGGTAAAGAAGTTACATTGTTTTTAGCCAGTGCTGGAGTGAAGGTCTTAGCAGTTGCTAGACGGGAAAATCGTTTAAAAGATTTAGCTGACCATTTTCCAGAAGAGATATCGTTTTTAGCAGGTGATATCAATAGTAGTGAGTTTATTATTGAGCTAGAAAAAATAGATGCATTTAATGTGGATATTTTAATTAATAATGCAGGATTAGCACTTGGGAAAAACTTATTTAAAGATTCCAATGATGAAGAAAACGATCTTGTTTTAAATACTAATATTTCCTCAGCTTTTAAAGTTGCAAAAAGAGTATTGCAGAAAATGTCTCATAAAAAATCAGGAGATATAGTAAATATTTGCTCAATTGCATCTCATGAAGTTTATAGAGGTGGTGTAGTTTATACTGCAAGCAAACATGCATTCAGAGCTATGAGCAAAGCTTTAAGGGAAGAAACATATGGAGAAAATATCAGAGTGATAAGTATCTCTCCTGGTCTCGTCAAAACTGAGTTTAGTAAAGTCAGATATCAAGGAGACCTTGAAAAAGCAAAGTCAACTTACGAAGGGTATACTCCTCTGGCGGCTCAAGATGTAGCTTTTCAAGTCTTGCAATCATTGCAATGTCCAAGACATGTGAATATAGATGAAGTTATTATACTTGCAACTGACCAAGCGGGTGCATCTAGAGTTAAGAGAAATTAAATTTTTAGCTGCTCAGGTACTTTTAATTGTATAGAAAATAATCAGTTTGAAGAAATCTTATAAAAATTACTAGTTCTAAGTGATTAAATAATAACTTAGTTATAATGTTAAAAAACTATACTAGAGGTCAAAAATCAATGAAGTACTTTATTTTATCTTGTTTATTTCTATGTTCTAAGCAAACCAAAGTCTTTCTTGATTCTCTAAGTTTAAAATAAGTAAAATATAGAGTTGTATAAAAATTCTATTTTTAAGGCTAAGAAGAAAATGGCTGGGGAGGAGAGACTCGAACTCTCGACACATGGATTAACAGTCCACCGCTCTAACCAACTGAGCTACACCCCAATATTAACATGATGTTTGTTTAAAATTTATATTCTAAAAGCCATAAAGTTGTCTATCTAAATTTTTTAAATAGGGATAACTCTGATCTCTTTATCTAGGTTTATATACTTATCGATCAACTCAGACTCTTTCAGTTCTAATGTTTTTTTATTTACACTCCCTGGATTCATAAAGCATGTGAAGCTTGGAGAGTTATTGGACATGATAAGGAAGTTTTTATCTGCACTTTCAACGATATTGGCGTGAGTATTAATGGATTCTTTTATTGGGAGTATTGAAGTTCGCTCACACCTATAATGTGGTCCTCCATCAAACGGGTCAATTTCATTATTATATTCAAAACCAATTTTTTTCAACATTTTCATCAAAGGAAGAGTTCCAGAATTTACTGCACCAATGGCAGCTTGAGCTTGTTTGGAAAGTAAGCTTGCATAAATATTTTCTGAAGGAAATAAATTAAGAATAAACTCTTTATTTTTTCTACTTAAAATATCAGCCTTTTGATAATCCATTTGAAAAAACTTCTTTCCTATGGCCTCCCATAAAGGAGCAGATCCGTCTTCATTAAATGGAGGTAAGAGCTCTGCATGTATAGTTGTTCTAAATTGGTGAGGGTTATGGGCCATATATAAAAATCTAGAAAATGCCACTTGTTTACCAAGCTTAAACTCTGAACCTCTATATTTAGGAGCTAAGACAAGCCCTCCAATCTCAGTTGGGCCATCAGTATCGACAGCTAACTTAAGGGTTGTGTGTGTAAAGCTTTTATCGATAGTTGTGCTAGCTTTAGATTCTTTGCCTACAACAAGAGAGAAGTGAGGACTAGAGTCTGTACCGTGTTGAGCATGGATGACAGAAGTACCAATGACTTTGTTTAAAGCAAGATCTTCCAAACAAAATAAGAATGTACTTTTTTGATTAAAACTAGATGAAGAAAATGAGTCTAAAGACTTAGAAATATTCTTTTTAAGTCTAGCCCTATCATTAGGCAGATTAAGAAAATTCTCTAATTTACTGAGCTCAAATAAGTCATCAAGGTCTGATTCTTTGGCGGATCTAACTATATACATTCTAGAGATAGAGTATCTTGTTAACTCTTCGAAAGAAAATCATAAAAGTGAGCAATGCTGCGCGTAATTAGATTAACGATTCTTATCAATGGAGCTATACTATTTTAGTAAAATATTTAAACAGAATTTATGAATCAACAACTAAAAAAAATTGAAGCTTTTTATACCAGCAAGGACTATGACGGTGGTGTAGAATTTTTAAATTCTATTAAGTCTTCACTTGATGATTCAGTTTATCATTATAACCTTGGAACTTTTTTAGCTAAAAAAAATGAATTATCAAAAGCTAGGTTTCATTTTGAAATAGCAAAAGATTTAAATTTTAATAAATCCATGCTTGATAACAACCTAAAAGTTGTTAAAGAAGGTTTACAAGTAAATATAATTGAAAAACCCGAGAGCTTTACTGAAAATTTAATTCATGGGATAGATATGTTTCCTAAGGATTATTTCTTATCATTTTTTCTAATTGTTTTATTAATTTCATCTCTAGTTTTTAAGAAGTATAAGTCTCTTAGCGTTTCTGTTATTTTAATGCTCTTAGCATTAACTCCATTAGCGACAAAGAATTTTATTAAGAATAAATATAAGCAAGCTATTGTTGTAGAAAACTCACCTGTCTTTGACGGCCCATCAGATATATTTGAACAAATAACTGAAGCTCCAAATGGTGTGAAAATTATCCTCTCAGAAGAGAGAGAAAATAATTGGTTTTTCATTGATTATCCAGAACCTTTAAGAGGTTGGATAAAACTTAAACATGCAAAACTTCTAAAGGGATTCCAAAATGTTCATTAAATCGATTTTAATATTATTATTCATGTCATGCTCTAGTCTTGATACAGACGGAGATGACATCAAAGCTGGACCTGAAGGGCTTTATAAAGAAGCAAAGAGACTTTTTGATAAAAAAAGTTATCAAGTCGCTCAAGAGAAAATAAAAAAATTAAGAGAGAAGTATCCTTATAGCTATTATGCTAACCCGGCTGAATTGTTAAATGCTGATATTTTATTTCAGCAATCTAATTATTTAGAGTCAGCAACGGCTTATCATGTTTACCGAGAGCTTCACCCTAAAGATAAAAACTTAGACTATGTAATTTTTAAGATTGCTGAATCTTATCACAAATTAATGCCAAGTACTCCAGATAGAGATATCTCTATTACTAAAAGAGCGATTCGATCTTATGAGGAGTTATTAGCAAAGTTTCCAAAGACTAATTATAAAGAACCAGCAAAGAAGCATCTAAAAGAAGCAAGGCAAATGGTTGTGGATCAAGAAAAGGGAATCGCAGATTTTTACTTCAAAACGAAAAACTACGAAGCAGCTCGATATAGATTTTTAGATATTGCTAATAAATTTAAGGAAGAAGAAATTTCTAATTATTCAAAACTCAAAGTTGTAGAGTCTTCTTACTTGATGAAGGATTACCCTTTATGTTTAGGGTATATAAAAATGTTTGCCACAGGATTTAATGAAGAATCGGCAAAGAAAGCAGATGCTTATATAACAAAATGTTCTAAAAAATTAAAAAAGAAATCATAGAGGATTCATTGTGAGATTAAATTCTGAAATTAAATACTTGAAAGAAAAAGCACGTAAGTTTTATGCTGAAGCTGATTATGCAAAAGCTTCTAAGATTTTAAGTGATATTTTGAGTTATCATAAAAACGATGAAGAGGTTTATTTTTTACAGGCTAACATTCTTCACCTACAAGGAAAGATAGGTTTAGCGATTCAAAGCTTTAAAAAGGTTTTGGAATTAAATAGAGATAATACAGATGCTATGATCTCTTTGTCTGTTCTATATAATGATATAGGCAAATACGATGAGGCTCAAAAATACTTTAATATTGCCAATAATAAAGTAAAGAAAAGTCCGAATGGGGTGATTGATAATCATATTAATAAAAAATTCTCTAGCCTTCATTTTGAAATAGCAGAAATGTATTTTGCTTACGGAAGATTTGATGAATCTCTTAAAGAGTATTTAAAAGCTTCGAGCTTAAATCCAGAGGATTTTGAAATCAAGATTAAAATTGCAAAAGTCTATGATAAGAAGGGCTTTAACAATAAGGCAGGTCAAGAGTTACTAAAATTAAAATCTGAAATGCCTAGCAATATATCTGTAAGATTAGCTCTTGGACTACATTACTATACTAAGGGTAAAGTTCTTGAAGCTCAGAATGAGTGGAAAAATATTGTTTCTAAAGATCCAGGAAATAAAGAGGCAAGAATGTATCTAACGCTTTCTCAGTCTGCTACAGAAGTAAGTTTATAAAGAAATAGTATTAATTTTTTGAGAAATCTGAGAGCTATAATTTGTAGATTGATTGTTTTTAAAGCTTGAGATTGATTTTTTCAAACCATCATAAATGTTTTCATTAACTGACAATTTATTATCTTGAAGTACTATCTGCTTAGCTAGTCGAGTTGAGTTGTTGATAACGATGGGAGCTTTTAAGTTAGCTGAAATCTGAGTGGCATCAGAAGGAATAGTTAAAATATTAAAAACAAGCTTATTACTTGTTTCAATTTCAAGGTTAGCCAAATCAGATTGTGGGATTGTAAAATCAGAATTTTCAGTAAAGAAGTTTGGCTCAATAATTGGAAAGCAAATGGTAGGAGTTTTTAATGATTGAAGCCATAAGATAAGAGTTGAGTCATTAGGATCAACAAGACAAAATTGTTTTTCGTCTTCAAAGCCTAGTAAGCCTTCACTAAAATTAATAATCTCTTGTTCTGAAATTTCTATATTTCCAAATCTCATTGAGTCTATTTTTACCAAACTTATTTCCCCATTTTACTTAACGCGTATCAATACTATCAACAGATGTTATCAGTCAGTTATATAAGAATCAATAGTTCTAACTCAATGAAAAACTTTTAAAACCTGTCATTATAGGTCGGGTAATTAGTCTGTGAGCCCTTTAAGGCCTTCTGGTGAAGCTTCTACTGCTTTCATGTTTTGATCTTGAATGGCCTGATAGACCTCTTCTCGGTGAATTTTAGTTTCTTTGGGAGCTTTAATTCCAAGCCTTACTTGTTTACCTTTGATTTGTACTACTACAATCTTTATATGGTCATCAATGGCAATGCTTTCTCCAAGCTTCCGTGTTAAAACTAACATAGTTAATCCTCAACTAAATATCGTATTACATTAGTATTAATAAATAATAGTAACTTTATAAACGATTTGCTTAAGAATATTTAGTACTGGTACTAAACAATGGCAAGTAATATTTAAGAAAATTTAAGAAACTAGGACGTTACGCGTTAGATGGAGACAGGTGGGACAAAATCTTTTCAAGCAGCTTACTTTCATCAACTCTATATTGACCAGATTCGATAGCAGACTTTAACTCTAAAACTTTTCCTGAGTTATCAATAGGTTCAGACTTATAAACTTGAGCAAGGGCTTGTAAAAATAGAGCATCATCTGAAATTTCAAATTTTTCTTCTATCAAGGTTTTTGAAAATTTTTTCTTTCTAAGGATTTCTAATTCTTTTTGCATATTTTACCCTGATAATTAATATTCACCCTATAAATATACCAATTAGGCTTAGAATATGTATAAAGAGGAAAAAAAGTCTACTTAAAAGAGTTTTAATACTTTCTAGAGGTTTCTATCATCCAGGGAACGTAGTCATATACTCTAGTATAAAACTTTGAATCTTTTTCGTTGCATCTTTTGTGAGCTGCAATCATAACTCCTATTAAGATATCTTTCTTGTACTTGTAAGGAGCTACTAAGCCAGCTCCACTATCTCCAAAACAAGGATTTTTATCTGTGTAGGCCCTAAGGACTGATTTATCTTGGTATTGAGAAATTTTATTCACTGAAGCTTTGATACTTTGAGCTACGCTAAATTCTTTATTCAGACTAGTTGTTAAAAGATTAGAATATTTTTCGACCTCAATATTGGCTGGCAAGATAGCATAGTCGATTTCACTGTTTTCAGAAAGGTTAAGAGTAGAATCTAGTTTGATTAAGGCGATATCATTGAGCTTTGATGATTGGGAATAATTGGGGTGAGTAATAAAATTTCTCATAGGTACTAATCTATAATCACCAGATTTATCTTGAATATAAAATGAATTGCTATAACTCTTAAGTGATTTTTTACAATGGGCTGCAGTGACAATCCACTTTCTGGAAAGAATAGTTCCTTTGCAAACGTGTGAATAGAGGTGGTCAGTATTAATAATTTTTACTTCCCATTTAGGAGAGTAAGTCATATCGAAGCTATAGATATTAGCTGCTAGGATGAATAAAAAAAAGAGGAATCTTTTCATATAAAGTAGTATCTCAGTAAAAGTATCTAATTTAGAGCTTCCTAGAAAAGATTACTAATGAGTGCAATAAGTGTATAAACTTTAGACAGAATGAAAGAAATAGAGGGCGTATGAGTACGAAAAAGAATACATTTGAGCAGAATTTAAGTGAGTTAGAAAAGCTGGTCCAAAAGCTTGAATCAGGTAAGCTAAACCTTGATGATAGCCTGAAAAACTTTGAATCTAGTGTTAAATATTATCAAGAGTGCAAAAAGTACCTTTCTAAAGCTGAAAAAAAAATAAAAATTTTATCACAATCTCTTGAAGAAGAAGATTTCGAATAAGGTGAAGGTTTTTCTTTTTTTTATTTTCTCTTGTACTCAATTTGTTCCAATTAAAAAATCAGAGACTGAGCAAGTAAAAGAAATTCCTGAGGTAGTAGCTGAGGAACCTGAGTCTGATGAAAAAGAAAATGCTACTATAAATATAGAAAAACAAGAATTTGAAAGTAGTGAGGTCGATCTTGTTTTTTTAGGGTCAGGAATTAAATCAATTGGAATCTCGAAAGTAATTAATGAACTTGAAAATAGAAGAATTAAAATTGGAAAGGTTTCAGGGGAATCTTTTGGGCTTTTAATCTCTGAAGTCTATAAATTAAAAGAGAGTTCAAACTACATGGATTGGATTTTTTTTAAATATTTTAAAGATATTAACCCTATTGAATTTGTGAACAATTTTTTCATGAATCAAAAAATTTCAAGTTTAGCAGAGAGTGAATTTGATAATGAGACCTCTGAAAAAATAAAAAAGCAAAATGGTTTGCTCTTAATGGCCAGAGATTTTAGTCTGCAAGACTGTGAGCAGAGATGGTACCAAACAACAAATAAAATTTGGTGTCTTTTGTCTGGAGAAAAAAATAAAATTTATGATTTAAAAGATCTAAATATGACAGTATTTGAGTTAAAAGCTGGACTACTTAATAAAGATTCACTTGTAGATATTCTTGAACTTGGTAAAATTTTTTTTAGAACCCATACAAAAGAAAACGAGTGAAAAAATTTTTTAAGTATTTTGTCTTGCCAGCATCTTTAATCTTAATTCTTGTGATTGGAATTTTTGGTTATAACTTTTATGTAAACTTTGATTTACCAGATGTTTCTCAACTAAAAGAATATTCTCCACCTGTAACATCAAAGATTTATTCTAGAGATGGAAAAGTTCTAATGGAGACTGGAAGAGAGAAAAGAGAGCTTGTTCAGCTTGGAGAACTCCCTCAAATTTTAGTTGATGCTTTTATTGCTGCTGAAGATAGTAATTTTTATCACCATAATGGAGTTCATTATTTAGGGATGATCAGAGCTGCTATAGTAAACCTGAGAAGTGGAAGAATTGCTCAAGGTGGAAGTACAATCACACAACAAGTAGCTAAGTCATTATTGCTAACAAATGAGAAAACTTTTACGCGTAAATTTAAAGATATCATCCTGGCCCAAGAGATAGAGAAAAAATTCACTAAGGATGAAATACTTTATATGTATCTCAATCAAGTCTATTTTGGTGGTGGGTATTATGGAGTGAAAGCTGCGATAAAAGGATATTTTGAAAAAGAGATTAAAGACGTTACTGTTGCTGAAGCTGCCTTGATCGCTGGGTTGCTAGTAGCTCCTGGAAGATATTCTCCTTATCTGAAACCAAAGTTTGCTAAGCAAAGACAGACTTATGTTTTATCTCGATTGCTAGCTGATAAGAAAATTTCAGCTTTTGAACATCAAAAGGCCTTAGAAGAAAACATACGCTTAAGGAATAAGAAAAAAGGTAGCTTGAAGGCAACTTATTTCACTGAATGGATTAGAAAAAGAATCGTTGAATTAGTTGGTAAGGAAAGATTTTTAACCGAAGGGTTTGAGATTCAAACAACAGTTTCTTTGGAACTTCAAGAATTAGCCGAAAAATCTCTAGAAAGAGGTGTTAGAGAGATAGATAAAAGACAAGGTTTCAAAGGACCAATCAAAAGTATAGGAGAAGCTGATATTGCATCTTTTATTATAGAGGCACAGAACAAATTCTTAAAAAGCTCGTCAAATTTTTCTTATTTTACGCCTGAGGGAGAAAGGAAATACGAACTTGAATTAAATCAAGGTAATGCCAACGAGAGAATCAAAAAAATTAATACTATGATTGAGCTAGATAATGCTTTTCAAACTGAGCTTAAAGAAAGATTTGTTTTAGGAAACTCCAAACAAGACTTTAAGTATTCTTTAGACATACTTAAGTCAAAAAAGGATTATGAAGCAGTTATCTTGGCCGTGAATGATAAAAAGAAATTATTATTTGTAGATGTTGGGGGGATTAGAGGAGTGATTCCAGAGCGTCATCATAATTGGGCAAGGACAAGAAAAGTTAGTGCCAAAAGAGAAAATAATCCAAATTACACTAAGCTATCTCAATACTTAAAAGTTGGAGATGTTGTACATGTAAGAGTAGATGGAGAAAAGTCTTTTGCACTTAATAAGCTTGTTGGAAAAAAGAAATTAAAAAGTTCTGACTTTAAAGGTCTTGCTAATAAACAAGTTTTCAGAATCTTTCGTTTAGAACAAGAACCTGATGTTCAAGCATCACTTGTTTCTGTTGACCCAGATACTGGAGAGATTTTAGCGATGGTTGGAGGGACAGACTTTTCAAAGTCTCAATTTAATCGAGCTATCCAATCAAAGAGGCAACCTGGGTCGGCTTTTAAACCTTTTGTTTACGCCGCAGCGTTAGAAGAAGGATATACTCCTGTTAGTAAGTTACTAGATACACCTCAGGCCTTAGACGGAGTAGATGAGAACTTAGATTGGAAACCTAGGAATTATGACGGGCAATTTAAAGGGTTTGTAACCTTTAGGAAGTGTTTGGAGCAAAGCAGAAACGTCCCTACTGTGACATTATTGAGAGATATGGGGCTTAGGAAGACTGGAAGATATCTAAAGAAATATGGTTTTGATTTAAACAGAGAAATAGACCTTAGTATTGCATTAGGATCATTTGGATTTACTCTCTTAGATATCACTAATCGATATTCTATGTTCCCAAATGGTGGATACAAAGTTGAACCACGATCAATTATTTCAATAAAAGATCAAACAGGAAAAGAATATGAGTTAGAAAAAATTCCTGAAAATAATAAAGAAAGAATTTACGATCCTCAACGAGCTTATGTTATGACTCAACTTTTAAAAGGTGTCATTCAAAGAGGAACTGGAACGAGTGCAAATTATATTAGCAGATACATTGGTGGAAAAACTGGAACAACAAATGATTATATAGATGCATGGTTTATTGGTTTTTCTAAAAATATTGTGACAGGTGTTTGGACAGGTTCTGATGATAATAAAACGTTAGGGTATAACGAGTCTGGTGGTAAGGCTGCACTACCAATTTGGATTGATTTCATGGAGCCTGCACTAAAGGTTATTCAAGCCAATGACTTTGATCAACCTCAAGGAATAGTTAACCTTGTTGTTGATGCAATTTCAGGAAAACCGACCTCGGATTTAGAGGATGGTACTGTCAAGGAATATTTTGTAAAGGGTACAGAACCTGGCGGAGAGTTCAGTCCTGAAAAAAAGTTAGACGAAAAATTAGATAAGCTTCAAATAATTGAAGATGAGGATTATTTCGATAATCAATAAAAAATTAGGCTTTACTTGATAGAGATTTTTTTTAATACTCCTTTCAGAAAAATAACTTCATCTTTTTCAGGGAATTAATGGACGCTATTCAATTATTAAATACTGCAATTGTTAAATCTAAAGAATTAAAAATTAATGATTCGTATGAAGAAAGATTAAAAGAAGTTTGTGCTTCACCTGCTCTTGCTTCACTTGAAAAAGCTATTAATAATCTTGCTCAAGAAGCAAACGTTAGTAATGATCAAGCAGCTCAAATGATTGTTGGATTAGTTCGAGATCTAGAATCTATTTGGGAAGATTATGTGATGATGGAAGGAATTGATTCTATTAAGAATATGCTTAATTCAAATCACTAGTTCTTTAAGATAAAACCCCAGTCTAATAAAATTTGTCCATTTTTAACTAAGTCTTTTGGTGGATTAGGAAATGATCCGGCTTGATTAAATGCTTTAATTGCAGCTAAGTCGAAGTCTTTAATTCCACTTTCTCCCTTAATAGCAATCTTTTCAATAACTCCAAGAGAATCCATCTTTATTAAGAGTTGTGTAATGTAGCTTTGGCTAGCAGGGACTCTTGAGTTTTTGTAATAAAGTGTGCGAAATGCTTCTTTTAGGTTCTTACCCCAGTTCTTTTCTAATACAGCTCTAACTCTCTTGTAGTAGCCGTAATACTTATATTTAATTGTATTTACTTTAGTAAAATCTGCGACTTTTAAATCATCAAAAATCTCTGTAGATGAACTTGCTTGAATTTTAGAATTAGAGTTATTGCCTTTTTTAACTTTTTGCTCAAGTGATGGATTTTTAGCGAGATCAATCTCAGGAGAAAATGTAAAAGTACCAGCTTTTTCTGCTTTCGTAGTGCTCTTTTTAGAGAATTGATCTAATAAATCTTTAGCACTTACTTTTCCTATTGAGCTTTGAACAGAGAGTGCACTTTCTTTTGCTTTGGTCTGCTCTTTAAAAGTTGCATTTTCTTGGCTAAGAAATGAGGACTCTTTTTTTTGTTCTTTATCTACTTCAGGCTCCGTTTTTTCATTACTAATTTGGTTGTTAACGATGATTTGCTTCATTTTCAATTTAATTTTTTTTGCTTCTAGGGAAACTTCTGAAGTGTCAATTCTAGACTCAATATTAAAAATTAAAATAAAACTATGAATGATTAAGGCAAAAGCAAAAAAGACCCAGACAGATTTGTTGTTATTCTTTTGAAAATGGAGGCTTTGATTCATCTAACTCCTGATCGGAATATTCTAAAATGAATAAATAGATCTCAGTTATAGAGGAAGGAAATGCCAGTGGTGATGGGGATGTTTGACAAGTTTGAGGATAATGATAGGGCTTATTGTCTGCCTTTAAAGTAAGAGCCCGTATAGAAGGCAAATGAGCCCAAAATTAGTTGAGCAAGTTCGATTCGACCGTAATCTCCCTGTTTGATACCTGAGAAGAAACATAGGCCTACGGCCGTGAATCCGAATAATTGAAGGCCTAAGCCTAAATAGAAATAAAATCCATTCATTAATGTTAAATTCTCTAAAATTAGCCTTTTTGACAAGCCTCAAATTTACTAAAGGTCGCATCTAGGATTTAATAAGCGGCAATGGCGATAATTATTTCTGGTAAAGATTATGTTTCTCAGCACATTGATAGTTTAAAGACTAGATGTGGAGAAATATCGAAGAAAAAAGTTCCATTTATGAAGGTGATACTTGTTGGAGCAAATCCAGCAAGCCTCTCCTATGTGAGTCATAAAAAAAAGCTTTGTGAGAAAGTAGGAGCAAAGTTTGAAATCGTTGAAATTCACCCTGAAGTTGAAGCTCAAGATTTTTTAAAAATTGTTGATGAGATTAATAAGGACGCAGAAGTTGATGGGATGATCATTCAACTTCCTCTGCCTTCTCAGTTAAAAAAATTAGATATTTATAATTTGGTTTTACCGCAAAAAGATATTGATGGATTTCATGTTCAGAATTTAAAAGATATTTATGAAAATAAGATTACTGAGTCGTCTTTAATTCCATGTACTCCTAAAGGGGTTATGAAATTATTAGATTTTCATAAGATTGAGCTTAAAGGAAAAGATGTAGTCGTTGTTGGTAGGAGTCATATTGTTGGTAAGCCTATTTTTCATTTAATGCTTAATCGAAATGCGACTGTGACTATTTGTCACTCAAATACAAAGAACTTACCTGAGATTTGCAAGAGAGCAGATATAGTTGTTGTAGCCGTTGGGAATTCTAGATTTTATAATTCAAGTTTTAGCCATAAAGATCAAATTATTATTGATGTAGGAATTTCTAGAGATCAAGAGAATAAATTATGCGGGGATGTTGATTTTAAAGAATTAGAAGATTGCGTTCAAGCATTGACACCAGTTCCAGGTGGAGTTGGACCAATGACTGTGTTTTCTCTCATCGAGAATTTAATAATAGCAACAGAGAAGAAATATATATGAAAACTAGTTTGTATGAAAAGCACGTTGGACTAAATGCAAAAATTGTAGACTTTGCAGGTTGGGAGATGCCGATTTCTTATACTTCTTTGAAAGAAGAGATTTTGGAAGTGAGAAATGGTTGTGGTTTTTTTGATGTAAGTCATATGGGAGAGTTTTTTATTGAAGGTTCTCAGGCGTGTGAGTTCATGGATTATTTAATTCCTGCTGACTTTCAAGTTGCAAATGGGAAAGCCGTTTATTCTCCACTATTAAATCATGATGGAAAAATTTTAGATGATTTAATCGCGTATAAACTAAGTGATCAATTAGTAATGATTTGTGTGAATGCTTCTAATATAGAAAAAGATTGGAAGTGGATCAGTAAAATTTATGATGATTCAAATTTTGATTGTAAAATCTATAATAGATCGAGTGAGTACTCGCTAATTGCAATTCAAGGACCTAAGTCTGAAGAGTTTTTAAAAAATCAGTTAGGCGTTGTTGAAGATCTTGATTATTATGGGATTAAAAAACTTGAAAACTCACATGGGAACTTTATAGTCGCTAGGACTGGTTATACCGGAGAGGATGGTTTTGAAGTTTTTGGTGGGCATAGTGAGATTGGTTTACTTTGGGATAGATTAATAACTGCTGGAGTTAGGCCTTGTGGTTTAGGAGCCAGGGATACTTTAAGAGTTGAAGTTTGTTATCCATTATATGGTCATGAATTAAGCGAGAATTTAACTCCTTATGATTGCAATTTAAAATGGACAGTGAAATCGAAAGTTGATTATGTGGGCAAAAAGTCTTTAGATGAATCGACTCCAAAATATAAACTAGTAAAAATAAGCCTTGATAGAGGTATCCCAAGAGAAGGTTATAAGGTTTTAAGCTCCGGGCAGGAGGTTGGAATTGTCACTTCTGGAACCATGTCACCAGTGATCTCAAAAGGAATAGCACTTGCACGAGTAGAGAGACAAAAGACAGAAGGTGTTAAGTCATATCAAGTTGAAATTCGAGGAAAAACATACGAAGCTAATTATCATACAAAACCTTTTATAAATGGGGGACATAAGTAGTGGCAACTAAAATACCTGAGAACTTAAAATATACGAAAGAACATGAATGGGCCCTAGTGGAAGGGAAGAACTTAACTGTAGGAATTACAGATTTTGCTCAATCTTCGCTTGGAGACATTGTTTATGTTGAATTGCCTGAAATTGGTTTTGAATTAAAAAAAGATGATCCCTTTGGAGTAGTTGAATCGATTAAATCCGTAAGTGATTTATATTCTCCAGTTAGTGGTAAAGTAGTAGCGATTAATTCTGATCTACAAGACGCTCCTGAGAAAATTAATGAGACAGCTTATGAGTCATGGCTTATTAAAATTGAAATGAGCAGTGAGGAAGAGGTAGCAGCGCTTCTTGATTCAAATAATTACAAAAGTCTTTGTGAGTAATAAGAAAATTAGAATCCTTGGAATAGATCCTGGTTCAAGAAAGTCTGGTTACGGACTTGTTGATTATGATGGGAAGAATTTTTCTTATCTTAATTCTAAAACAGCTAAGTTTGATACAAAAAAAGAATTCCTTTTAAGAGTTTCTGAAATTTATAATACGACTTTGGATATTGTCCAAAGTTATGAGCCTGAAGTGATTGCAGTTGAGTCTTTGATCTATGTTAAAAGTCCAACAGCACTTATAAAGCTTGCTCAGACTAGAGGTGTTATATTATCAGCTCTTATTGAAAGTGGTTACGAGGGGAAGATTTTTGAATATTCTCCAAACTTTATTAAAGCTCAAACCATAGGTCATGGGCATGGAGATAAGCTTGCTGGGCAACAATTTTTAAAAAGATTCCTTGGGATTGATCAATTTAGCACAGATGATGAGTCTGATGCATTATTGATTGCAATCTGCCATGGGTTTAATCAAAATAGAAGTATAGTAAATAATAAAAAATCATCTGGTGGTTTATCTGCTAGCTTGAGTCATCTTGTGGGGAAAGAATTATGATTGGATATTTAGAAGGTGAAGTTCTTTATAGGTCTGAAAATAGTGTTTTGCTAAAAGCTGGCAATGGAATTGGTTATGAAATTTATTATAATAAAGCGATTGGTGATAGGGCCCAAATCTTTACAGCTCAAATTTTCAAGGAAAAATCAGTTGAGCTTTATGGATTTGAAGCATTAAGTGAGAAGCTATTTTTTCAAGAATTATTAAAAGTAAATGGTGTTGGCCCAAAGTCTGCTTATTCTTTAGTTTCAACAATAGGAGTTGATTCACTGAAGCAAGCAATTGCTTTTGATGATATTAAAACAATTAAGAGTGCTCCTGGTATTGGACCAAAGGCCGCTAAGCAAATAGTTTTAGATTTAAAAGATAAAATGAATTTTGATTCTAGTGTTATCGAGCAGAGCTCGGGAAGAACTGATTCTTCTTTTTACATTCAAGCAATGAGTGCTTTCAAAGAACTTGGTTTCCAAGAAAAAGAAATTAGTCCAATTATAAAAGAGAAATTAAAAAATAATGAATTTGATCAAGCTGAAGATTTAATTAAATCTGTACTTGTTCAAATAAATAATTAGGAGAGTTATGGAAGTCTCTACTGACAATGATCGATTCTTAAACCCAAACCACACTAGTGGTATTGATGGAAGAGAAGAGAAGAGATTAAGACCAGAAAATTTTAAAGAATATATTGGTCAAAAACAGGTTATAGATAATATTGATCTTATGGCCCAATCTGCAATCAAAAGAGGTGCAGCTATGGATCATGCCTTATTCTCCGGCCCTCCAGGATTAGGTAAGACCTCTCTTGCGATGCTAATTGCTGATAGGTTGGGGTCAAACCTTCATTTAATCTCAGGGCCTGCTATTGAAAAAAAAGGTGATCTGGCTGCAGTTCTAACAAACCTAAAAAGAGGAGATGTTCTCTTTATTGATGAGATTCACCGAATCCATATTACCATAGAAGAAATTTTATACTCAGCGATTGAAGATTTTAGGCTTGATATTTTAATTGGCCAAGGGGCTTCAGCTAGAACGATGCAAATTGATTTGGTTCCATTTACTTTAATTGGAGCAACTACTAGAGCAGGTCTTTTATCCAATCCACTGCGTGATAGGTTCATGGCCACATTTCACTTTGACTTTTATTCAAATAGCGAATTAGGAGAAATAATTTCCCTTAATGCGGACAAACTTGATTTGAAGATCAGTCCTGATGCTATACTTGAGATGGCAAAAAGATCTAGAGGAACACCTAGAATTGCCAATAGAATATTAAGAAGAGTACGAGATTATTTTGTCGTTTATGGAAAAGATAAAATAAGCAAAGAAGAAGTCACTAAGGCTCTTGGTCTTCTTAATATAGATAATGAAGGATTAGATTCTATGGATAGAAAAATTCTTAAAGTCATGAGGGATTATTATAGTGGTGGTCCGGTCGGCATAGAGGCCTTATGTGCAACTCTTGGAGAAGATAGAATGACTCTTGAAGAAGTTTATGAGCCTTATCTCTTAAAAGAAGGATTTATTTTAAGAACACCAAGGGGAAGAGTAATCTCTGAGAAAGGGTTAACTCAAATAGAGCAATGAAATATTTAATACTACTAATTTCAATTTATTCTTATTCGGAAACTTGTCCAAAAAACATAGGTGATAAAATCCGAGCTTGTGAAAACTATACTTGTGTAAAAGATGAAAGTAAAAAAGTTCAAAAAATATTACTTTCTCAAGAGAAACTAACTACTGAGATTGAGGTTAAAAAAACAAAAAAAGCATGTTACTTGAAATTTAAGAGTCCTTATACAGGAATTCGAGTTTGTAAGTTTCCAAAGAAATTCTTGGGAGAGATGTCTGAGTTGTATGGAGAGATTGAAGAAATTGAGGGTCTAAAGATGTTTAATGCTTTGGAGAAGTTAAGTAACTCAAAAAATAAGTCAGAATTTGAAAAGTATTCTAGAAATATTGATATCCTTGAAAATGAGATGATGCAAAAGCAAGTAAAGCTTCAACAAGTGTTTTCTAAAAACCCTAAAATAAAAAAATACTGGTTTAAGTTTTGTAGAACAAATATGAAAAAAGTTTCTCAAACAAATAAAGAAAAGTATAAAAAAATCTCGAGTCAGATTAGTTCTAAAATTGAAGGGCTTCAATCGAAAGTTTATAAAAAAGCGAAGTTATTCAAGAAACTCTAGGACTTCATCATAGTTTGGACATGTTCTTCTTTTAGAAGACAGGCCCCATCTTGCAAGAAGAGAATCGTTTGGATTGTCGGATAAGTTTCTAGCTTTTACCTTTTTACCATTTTCATTTCTTTGAATAATATCGTGAGTATATCTATTGATAAAATCAGAAATATAATATGGTTTTTCTGAAATATTTAATTCACAAACAGCATCTGTATATTCATCACCTTGAATAAATGAAAAGCTCTCAACATGTATATCAAATGCATCGATAGAACTTCTTCCTGGATTATGATTGTAATCGTAATACTTCAAAGCTTTAATTAAAGTATTATAAGCCCTTTGAGAGAATTGAGACTTTTCAGCTTCATTTGTTTGCTCCCAATGAGAATATAGGGTTTTTACTTCTTCATAGATGGCAGCATCTCTTGAAGGAGTAGAATAACTTCCATAATGTTCTTTTTTTAAACATTGCAATTTATCTAGGTAGGTAGATCTTTTTGAATTAATCCTCTCTATTGATTTATCAATTTCTGATTTTCTAGATGTTAATAACTGACAAATATTAAAAATCTTACGATCGATAAAAGATTCCAGTTCCTCTTTTTCAAAGACTCTTCCTTTATACATATGATCCAAAAAAATATTCATATAATTTTTATTAAAAATAAATCCAGATTGATCAAAGCTAAAGCCTCTTTCTTTTGGAAAACTTAAGTTCTTTTTTGCAAGGTTGATTTGAGTAATAGATTGCTTATGATCTTCGGGCCAAATGAAACGTTTGAATCCCCAGCCCTGAGTTTTTTTGATTAAAGCTTTTGGGAGTCCTTTAATGAGCTTAAGAGTTCTCACTTCACTTGGAACAGTACTAGAAACTAAATGGAAGTATCTTCTCGTGGAAATATCTTTTATGATATGAGAATGCCTATATTGGAGCCCATTATCATTTTGATGAGTGGGTGCAACAAAGATATCTCCAGGACTAAGCATATTAGGCTTCACTGGTAAAGTATCGTTAAAAGCAAGAGAATAAGTACTAAAGAAGTCTCCAAAGAAATTTATAAAAGAGATAAGACGTTGCTCTTTTGAAGAGAGCTTGTCATAAGCTGAATATTGGTTGGTAAAAAATTTTGGGCTGCCACCAGTTGTATTTTTAAATTGAAAAGGTAGAGAGTTTTCCATCGAAAAGATGGCCCTGGCTGCATAAATGGCATCAGCACAATCAGTTCTAATTCCATAATATTTGCTCTCAGGATTAGAAAAAATGTCTTGTTGGAACTCGTTTTGAACCCAATTTTGGTACTTTTTTTCCCAGTTTAGATCCCATGAGTTCTTAGCGTCCCAAATCCCGGCTATTGAGTGAAAAGAAAATAAAATTAAAAGAAGCTTTAACATAGCCCTTTTATTGTAATGATTGAGGTGATTTATACGGATTTAAGAGTAATTTTTACACCTCTTGTACAAGTAATTGATAGCTTACTTGACTGGCTCAATCTAGCGTTTTATGTACATAGCTCTAAGGTATCGTAAAAGCATGCATTTAACTGTATACTGAGAAAACACGCGAGTATTGAGAATATGATTTATCAAAGAACAATTGCCTCAAAAACTAAGATAGTTGGTCGAGGAATACATTCAGGCAAGAAGGTTACACTTAAGCTTTATCCAGCTGATGCTGATACGGGTATTGTTTTTATTCGAAGTGATTTAGAAAATGCAAAGGCGTTAGTTGCTAATGCGACTAATGTTGGAGCAACAGCTAATAATACCACTCTTGGTAGTGGAGAAAATTGTGTCCATACTATTGAACATCTAGTTTCGGCTCTTTATGGGCTTGGAGTAGATAATATTAGAATAGAAATTGATGGCCCTGAAGTTCCAATTATGGATGGATCAAGCGTTTCTTTTGTTTTCTTATTAAAAGAGATTGGGATTAGAAATTTAAATAAATCAAAGAAATTCCTTATTATTAAAGAACCTGTTTATGTAGAGCATGAAGATAAATGGGCAAAGATTGAACCATCAGATAAATTATCAATTCATTCGACAATAGTGTTTGCGCATCCCGCAGTGAAAGAGCAAGTTAAAAGCTTTGAATTTAATTGTGAGTCATATGTAAACGAGATAGCACGAGCAAGAACATTTGGTTTTATGAAAGATGTTGATTATCTAAAAAAACGAGGTCTTGCAAAGGGTGCTAGCCTTGAAAATGCTATTGGACTTGATGACTTTAAGGTCGTTAACCCAGAAGGTTTAAGATTCAAAGATGAGTTTGTCAGGCATAAGATTTTAGATACGATTGGAGACATGGCCCTTCTTGGTCATGAGCTTATTGGTAAGATTAGTACTTATAAGTCTGGTCACCACCTTCATAATCTTCTTTGCAGAAAAATTTTAGAGACACCTAATAGTTATGAAATTTGCGGAGCTCAGGAAATGTCTGAAGCTTCGAGAGAGATTTATCAATTACCTAGCGATATCTTAGTTCCAGTCTAAATTCAGATTTTTGTCTTTAGGAATACAATTGCAACATTTCATTGGCAGTTTTATCAAAAGAGAAACGGCTTAAATCATTAAAAAATCATAATATTTCAAGTAGTTAAGAGTATTGCCTAAGTTTCAAAGCATTAAAACTTCATGAGCACCTTAAAATATAAACTGAAATGAGTTTAAAAAGGGTGGTTATGAAAAAATTTATATTAGGACTAATAATTATAAATGCATTATTTTCATGTGCTCCTCCAGAAAAAGTAGAAAGAGCAGTAGTTACAGGTCAGAGTGATACAACCAAAGAAGAGGTTTCATCTACTTCTACAGCTTTTAGTCTTGTATTAGACACTCAAAACACGCAAAAAACATTTTTATTATCAGAGATGATAAAGTTTCCTCAAAATGCATCAGTTAAGGAGGGATCGCTACAACACAACAATGATCTTTTAAAAGGAAATGTATTAAATAATGGGGTGTTGATAGATTATAGTCTTAGTTCAAATTATATTGAGGGGCTATTGAATGTAAATAAAAGTTCAGATAGTTACCAAGACAAATTCTCAGTAATTCTTGATATAGACGGAAAGGATCACTTATTTGAAGTGATTTTAAATGTTTCAATTATTATCTTAAATGATGACGGTGGAGAAGTTATTCCTGCTGAAATTGAGTTAGAAGAATTTTTTCTAGAAAAGTCATTTTTAAATAGAGTAACATTCATTGACTTGAGATCATTTGTTTCTAAAACAAATTTTCAATGTGGAGAGGTAAGTTTTAGAGAAAGCAATTGTGAAAATTGTTTCACTAACGGATCGTTCCCTAATATCGAAATAACTCCTTCTAAATTAGGAGCATGGAGTTTTAACTATACAGCTACTTGTAAAGACACAATTACTAAGGCAGCTTCAAGTGTCAGAGGAGTTTCAAGTAGTGAAAACCAGACGACGAATATTACTGTCGCAGATAAGGTGTTAAATGGATCTCAGAATCATAGAGTGAACCTAAAAGAATTAGTTGTTGCTATTAATGAAGATTGTTCTCCTCAAGACAAATCAGAGATAACTTTTGAAATTGGAACATGCTTAATGTGTGAGGTAAGTGGAGAAGGTTCAGAAATAGTGATTATTCCAGAAGCAAATTCTACTGACTGGAGTTTAGATGTCTATGGCGTTTGTAAAGACGGTCAGACAAAAGATAAAGGTTTATTATCAGGAAGTACTCTTGAGCAAGGGATTAAAATATTTGCTGAAAATAAAGTTTTTGATGGGCAAGAAGTAAATCAAGAAATAGAGATAAATTTATCAGAGCTTGTTACTTCAGAAGGAAACTGTGGAGAGATTGTTTTTGAAGAGATCAATGCTGACCCAGAACAACAATGTATTAGTTGTGATAAAAAAGGAGAGGGATCTGAAATAACGATTACTCCTCGAATAGAAGGTTCTTGGATTTATTTATACAAAGCAAGTTGTGAAAATGATTCAAATATAAGTGTGACGGCAAATATAATGGGAATAAATACTCTGGGGTCAGAAATTTCCGGTAAGGATTATATACAACGAGGTTCTTCTAAAGGGAATGCTCTAATATTACCAATTGAAAACTTAGTAACATTTACTTCAGAATATACATGTGAGCTTTTCATAAAAGACTCGTCAGAAATGAATGTAGGAGTGCAGAAAAACATTGGCTTCAAAGTTACCCCTATTGATACAGGGGCATGGGAATTTCATTATACTGCTGAGTGCATGAAAGACTCTAAAACATATAAGGTTGGACCTTATAAAGTTAGCGGGAATGCAAGAGATATACCTGTAGAAGCACCTATAAAAGAAATTAGTGTGAATATGAAAAATTCTCAAGACACAGGAGCAAATTTTATTAAAATATCTGAGGTTCCCGGAGGCCAGTTTATATTCGAGTTCACTCTTGATTTGTCATTGTTTGAAAAATCAAGTGCTCAGACTATATTTACAAATGTTATCGAAAAAAGTGATCAGTTTAGCTTACTAGGTTGTGACCTGGAGCAAAGAAAAGTTAGATGTAGAGTACGTAGTATTGATGCTGGAGAGAACATTAGTTATTCAATAAAACTTAAAGTAGCTCTTGATATGAATCAAGAGGATGAAAAATCAGAACTAAATGTAACGTTTAGTGCACAAGGAAAATTTGTTGGAGATGGAAGTAGTCCAGGTCCACAAGAATAAAAAGGCAAGAAAATGAAAAAAATTAGGAACGTATTATCTTTAATTTTAATAACTCAACTGTACTCATGTGCACCTGAGAAAGTTAGAGCTTCAGAGAGTGTAAAAGTACCACCAATTACAACACCTGAACAATTAAGTGATATAGAAGTTTCAGAGGCGATCAAGTTAACAACTGCTCTGAAAAGCACAGAGATAGTCTTAAGAAATTTACCGGATGGAGCAATGTTAAAAACAACGTCATCATTTCGTCACACTAGCTTAAATTCAAGAATTGAAGCAAATAGTTCAATTCTTGTTTATACTTTAAGTGATTCTTTTATTAGCAGTGTCTCAGATGCATCCTCTTTTAATGACAAAATAGAAATTGAGTATTTATTAGATGACCAAGAGTTTACATATATTCTTTCTTTAACAGTAGATGTTATTAAGTCTGATTCAACCGAAGTACCAACTGAGAGAGTTGTTCAAAGTACCTATGGAGGAGTCTTAGAATTCAGGAGAGGATCTCTTGAGTATGAGATAGTTGTTCCAAACTATGATGTAGAACATACGTTCTTATCATCTTCTTTTACGGACAGCTCATTTGATACGTTAGTCTTTGATGAAGTTACTGGCGAGCTTACGATAAAGTCAGCCAATACTTTTTCAGGACAACGAGCTATTACAGGAGAGATTAAAACATTTGATACGTTAAAAAATGAAATTATCAAATATATTGTTACTGTAAATTTTTTAAGTACAAAGTTTGAGTTAATAAAAAATGGAGAAGCAACTAAAGTTGATTTTGGAGCATTGGGCTTTGGCCTTGGAGAGAGTTTTTCACAAAAAGAGTTATTAAGTACAAACTTACATCCTGAAATTAATATTGGATTTGCTTATATATCTCAAAGACTTGCCGATCCTTTAGATGAAGATCACTTAGACTTAAAGTTTGAACCGATTAATGGCGGAACGAGAGCAACATTTTCTCCTGTTGATTTAAATTTATTAGAACCAGGGGTTCAACCAGAAAGAGAGTATGAAGTCATTTTTACTCTAGAAAATGGTGAAGAAGTTGTAGCAATTTATCAAGTGGACTTCAGTGTATTTGACTTGGAAGGAGAAACAACAGCCATTTCTGTGAGTGGATTATCTGAAAATACAGCTCCAGCTTCTAGTGATACTCGCTTACTAAATAGTATTAGAAGAGCAATCCCATTTGATTTAAAAGAGGCTCATGCATTATTTACTATTGGGAATTACGCAATTTTAGATGGATTTGTTTGTGATCTATACAACGAAGATGGAAACCAGATTGACCAACATTTTGCTGCAGAAGTTACGTTAAGCTCGGTAAATGGCAGACAATTTAATGTTGATGCTGATGAAGCAACTTATAATAATGGGGACGATTTTTTTATGTTTTGTTTTGGTTCGATTATCGACCTAGATGATGGAGTAATCTATAAAACAATAGAAAGAAGAATATATACCAAAGATAGTTTTAAAGAATTAAATAATACTAAATATTGGTCCGATTCTAATAATGATGACTCACAAAAGACTCTTATGTGGCATTGGAGAAAGTAGTAAATTAGTCTGATAAAAGAGAATAATTGACTGAAAGGAGCTTAGATAATACTTATTAATAATGAGATTATCTAAGGCCTCTTGGCAAACCTATAAAGAAATTCCTAAAGAAGCTGAAATACCTTCCCATCAACTTTTATTAAAAGCTGGAATGATTCACAAATCAGGCTCGGGGATTTATCAATACCTTCCTTTTGCTTTAAGAGTGATTCAAAAGATAGAAAAAATTGTAAGAGAAGAGATGAATGCTATTTATTCTCAAGAAATTACAATGAGTATGGTAACTCCAGGTGAGTTATGGAAAGAATCTGGAAGGTGGGACTTAATGGAAAACCTGATGGTTCAATTCCATGACCGTGGAGGAAAAGATCTCTGCCTTAGTCCAACAAATGAAGAGTCAGTCACAGATATATTTAGAAGGATGACAAAATCTTATAAGCAACTTCCTGTAAGCTTTTATCAAATTAATACAAAGTTTCGAGATGAAATTAGACCAAGGTTTGGTCTTATGAGAGGTCGGGAATTTATTATGAAAGATGCATACACATTTCATGCTGATCGAGACAGTTTAAATATTGGTTATGATGAAATGTATCAAGCTTATTCTAATATCTTTACAAGAATGGGTCTTGAGTTTGCAATCGTTGAAGCGGATGCCGGGAATATGGGAACGAGTGAATCTAAAACCCATGAGTTTCAAGTTATTGCTGAGACTGGAGAAGATGATATTGTTTATACTGATGGTAATTATGCGGCCAATATAGAAAAAGCTGCAACAACTAGAGTTGGTCTAGAATTTAGTAAAGATCAAGAAATGAGTGAAGTAGAAACTCCAAATATGAAAACGATCAAAGATGTTTGTGAGTTTTTGGGATCAAAGCAATACCAAAGTTTAAAGTCTTTAGTATACACAGCCGTTTGGCCGGATAGAGAAGAGCATTATTTGGTGATGCTGCTTGGAGATGATGAGCTTAATGAATTAAAATTAAAAAATTATATTGGTTGTAACTTTTTACTTATGACTAAAGAAGAGACAATGAGAGACCTTGGATTAGTGAAAGGCTTCATTGGACCTACAAATTGTAGTGAAAACCTTAAGGTGATTTATGATAAGGCGATAGATTTAGATTCTTCTTATATAGTAGGAGCCAATAAAGCTGATATGCACCTTAAAGGATTTATGCCTTCTAAGAACTGTAATTCAGAGAAGATTCAAGTTGATTTACGTAGTGCTCAAGTTGGAGACCTTGCTCCTAATGGGGAAAAGGTCAAAATTAAAAAAGGTATTGAAGTAGGACATATTTTTCAATTAGGTGATAAGTATACCAAGGCCATGAAGGCACAAGTTCTTAATAAAGAAGGAAAAAAAATTAGTCCTTTAATGGGTTGTTATGGAATTGGTGTGACAAGAACAATGGCTGCAGCTATTGAGCAAAACCATGATGAACTTGGAATGATCTGGCCTATGCCTATTGCTCCCTATCAGGTTTATTTTGCGATGATAGGAAAAAGTGAAGAGACTAAAAACTTAGGATTGGATATTTATAAAGAGTTAATTGCTGAGGGCATAGAAGTCTTATTTGATGATAGAGGACTAGGCCCTGGACAAATGTTTAAGGATGCGGATCTTTTAGGTCTTCCTATTCGATTAACCTTAGGTGAGCGTGACTATAAAGAAGATGGAAAGCTAGAGATTAAGCTTAGAAAGTCTGGAGAATCACAAAAAGTTTCTACGAATGATTTAGTTTCAACGATTAAGTCAAAAATAAAAGAATTATTATGAGTTTTGATTTAATTGTTGGATATCATAGTATACATCATGCACTTGAAAATTCTGAGAGAGGTCATAAGAAGATCTACGCTACTAAAGAAGGTTTGAAAAAATATAAATCTAAGTACTCGATAGATGATTCTAAAGTTGAAATCTTAAATCAGAACGACATTAGAAGGATGTATGTTAAAGATTGCGTAGAAAAAGGTTTTAATAATACTAAGCTTCACGGTGATATTTTTTTAAAAACAAATGAACTACCAGAACTTGGAAATGCTTTTTTGTATTCACTTATAGAGAAAAATGAATCTTTAAGACTACTGGCCTTAGATAGAGTCACTGATATTCATAATGCCGCTGCGATTTTAAGAACAGCAGCTTTTTATAATTTAGATGGATTAATTCTCTCGCAAAAATCTACACTGAGTTATACTCCTGGCTTTTTTAGAATTGCTTCGGGAGGCTTTGAGCATGTTCCAGTCATGAGAAGTCCAAATTTATCTAAGACCTTAAAAACTATTTCTCAAAAAGAAGTCTCTACTATAGGTCTTAGTGAAGAAGTGAAAAATAGTTCCATGAAGCCGAAAAAATCTTGGTGCTTGGTGCTTGGATCAGAAGAGATGGGGCTGTCACATGCTGTCGAGAGGTCCTTAGATGAGCATATCTCCCTAGAATCACATGGGAAAATCGACTCTTTAAATGTTTCTATTGCTGCTTCTATTGCTTTAGAAAAATTTACACACTTATCTTAAAAAAATAACGCCAAGTGTTATAGCGGCTCATAATTTTAAAAGGATTAATTATGAAGTCTTTAATTTTAGCTTTGCTTTTTTCAACATCAATTTTTGCTAATGATACTGTTATGGTGGCCAACCATGGAGATAGATTTGAGCTTGATACGAAAGTGGTTGATTACGTTTTATTTTCTTTGAATAGACCAAGAAAGAAGGCGAAGTTTGAGATTACATATAAATTAAATGTTGAAAAAGGCCAGAGATACTGTGCTAAGAGCTATACTCAGTCAATCAGTATTATACCCTCTGTTTGTAGCGAGATAAGAAGATCAAATGATGGACAATTAAAGCATCCATACTCTCAAGATATTTTTGGGAGATGTTATACAAGATCAAATCGCTGCTCTAAAGAAAAGGTAGCTGATAAAGAAGGAGAGATTACACTTTCTAAAACAATGACTCTAAAGTTTTCCAAAAGAATAAGAGAAGAATTTACTGAATCAGAGCAATTCAAGATCTATTTTAATGCGAAAGAAGGTTGTTTCAGAACTTATCCGCTAAGTGCTAATACAAAGAATCATAGGTTCAAAAGTAATTGCCAGAAAACATACGTAAAGTAATTTTCTTTAAAGATTTTCATCCATCAACTCCTTGCTAAATGAGTCCCAAGAGCTTATAAATTTCTTTACTAAACTTAATTTAAGTTTAAAAGTGGGCAGCTCTAGCTCAGTTGGTAGAGCATCGGTTTTGTAAACCGACGGTCGCAGGTTCGACTCCTGTGAGCTGCTCCATTTAGCTCTTTGAA
>CALHLC010000005.1 GCA_938034385.1 uncultured Bacteriovoracaceae bacterium | reverse complement strand
GGTGTATCACTATAATCACTATAGGCCTCATAGTTCATTGAATTACAGGCCACCTGCACCCAAAGCTAAAATTATAAAAATAGAAAAAAGCTATGTTAAACCGAGTTTGATAGTGGTATGAAATAAGGGGGAAAGGTCAAGAGTGGCACAAAAGTGCTTTAAGTGGAAAGTTAAAAGAAGGAATCAATGCAGGGAAATTAAAATTAAGTTTAAACTATGGAGCGAACTTCCAAAAAAGCTGGGCCCTAACAGACTCACAAATTCATAATATTAATACTTTTACTTTTTCAGATAATAAAACAACCCTTAAGTGGACAGACTTACAATGCAAAGAAGATCTCCCTATAGATGGAGATGATCTTGCGAAGAACTACGACCTCAAAGCTGACAATCCTCAATGCGAAGAACTGTATCAACAATCTCTGAAATATTATAAAAAAGATAAACTATGGGCCGAGGCTAAAAAAAATATCGAAAAAAACGACCTATTCCTAGATGACAACCCTTCTTGGTCAAGATGGTTTTGGTTTGCATGCTGGCCTAGAGCTGAAGTTGTAAAGACAAGCTTCTTAAATAAGATTAAGAACTTCTTTAAAAAAACATTTACTCGATCAATTGCAAGTATGACCAAAAGATGTGGCATGGTTCACTACCCTACTCCCAACAAGGTCGAAATGCTTATCAAAAAACTTGTAAATAAAATAAATACTTATTTTACACAAAACTCCAATAAAGTTTCCAAATACCAACGTCAAAAAACTATCAATGATTTACAATTTGCAATTTCGATACAACGAGAACTTGCTGCTATCCATCCATTCCAAGATGGTAACGGGAGAATGTCTAGGTTCTTAATGGACTATGTAACGATTAAGTTAGATCTTCCATTTCTATTTATTCCAGACATGAATAATGATTACTCAGCTGACTTTCAAGAATATTATGGTTGGGTATTAGATAGTATTTCTAAGACGAATGAAATACTTTCAACTTGTATTCAAAGCTATTCAGATAAAAAGAAACCAACAAAGCCAAGTTGTGGTTTAATAAGCTTAAAAAATGAATAAAGATTAAATTTCGTTTTTACCTTTTAATACTTTAAGCTCTTCTCTTTTGAAGAAATAGTTTTTTATTATCTTGCCAATTTCCTCATTACTCGTTCTCTCTCCTGTCCTTTGACTTATATTAAACCTATCACCCAAGCTTGCTCCTGCATCTGAACGACCAATTTTATCCAAAACTTTGATATCTTTATTATTTAATTTTTCAGCAAATGAGCTCTTAGCATAAATTACCGAGTTTTTTTTACTTAATAAATCTTCGTTAATTAGGACAAAAGCAGTGTCATGTCTTGAACTATCAATATTTAAAAATCCTGAATCTGAGTATTGATAAGAAAATAAATCGATCTTACTTTTTCTAATAGCATCGTAGATTAGTATCATTGGCTCTCCATATAAATGATCCATTAAAGCATTAAAATTATACCTCTGTTCTACTTTTAAATATCCTTTATCAACTAATTTATTTATCAAAGATACAGTATGTTTAGATAAAAAGTTCCGGACATGTCGGCTAAAAATCCTTGTTCCTTTTGGAAGTTTCAATAAAGTCCCTAAAGGATAAGTGCGATTTGAATAGTGCCGAATTTGTTGAACAGGGTCAATAAAAAAGTATAAACCATTTCCTGCCATGCCAGCTGAAAATGTATGAGACTTAAAAAAAGTTCTTGCTTGAGATCTACCAGTTTCCAAGAAAGATTTATTATCAGGAGAAAGAGTACCATCTCCTTTTTCAATCTCTTCATTATATTGATCCACATTAATATTCGCATTATAGTTAAAAATCCATCGAGGTTCTTTAATTACTCTTATGAGAGAGCTCATATCTTTAACCAAACTATTTAATGTTTGTTGGTAAAGAGTTTGATCACTAAAAACTTCTTGAGGATCCAACACTTCTTCTGAATCATCAGGGTGTTCTTTCCAATCTCTCTCCTTTATAACTAACTCTTTATCTAAGCTAAACAAATACTTTGAAATAAAATAACCAACCTTTTGCTGATCTACTTTAGTCGTATCATTCAGTAACAATTTCTCTCTAAGTCTTTGTTCCTCATTAAACTTTCCTCTTACGAAAGTACTATTCATTAGGTTTTCTAAGTTCTGAAATTCTTTTCTATATTTTTCTTTTAACTCTGATTTTCCTGAAAGTAAGATTGTATTTTTTTTTGTAAGCTGATCTGGATTGAAAACTGAAAACCCGCATATTTGAGAAGTACTATAATTTAGAGATTTAGCTACAAGACTATGACAATAATTTGAAGACGTCCTTCCAATGTAATTAACATTTATTTTCTTCAAGGCATCAAAAATTATTATTTTTACTTGAGATGGAAGTCTAGCAACGAAGTCATAAAAATCAAGGTCTTTATTGAGTAAAACCGATCGTTCTTTTGACTTTAATAATATTGAAAGACTCCTTATTGTTTTCTTAGTAAGAAATTGAGAACGTCTCATAGGGATAAAAGTACTTCCGCGTTTTACTTTATGAACAATGATGCCATTTGCAATAAAAGCAGAAGAGCCCCTTCGACTCGAAAAAAGATCAATAGAAAAAAATGGAGAAGCCGAACTAAGCTCTGCAACTGCAACATATGACTTTAATACATCAAGATAGGTTTTAGTTTTGTATTTGCTTTTTTTCTCCTCAAAGAGCATTTTTTCAGACTCTTGTAAATCTAAAAAATCATCGGCAAGTTCACGAGTCGTATTTTCGAGAAATATCCATTTTTCATGATTCAGTTGAGTTTTTATATGCTTTAAATCATCAACCAAGTTATTCAATGCCAATTCATAAGCAGGATGGTTTCTAATAGAAGTATTTAATCTCTGACCTTCAGATTGAGCAATATCTCTAGAAGTATTTTTATTATTAAAGGACGAACAATTAAACAGTAGAGTTATAAGAATTAAATATTTCATTTTATGATAATAGCATATTTCCTGAGAGGCTACCTGAGAGAATCACTTGGCTTTTAACTATCCTAAAGTAAGGTTAAATTCTTACTGATATCTTCCCTTCAACTCTATAAGTTCCTCTTTTTTAAAAAGATATTTATCTTTAATTCCTTGGATTTCATCATCACTTACAGGTGCTCCAAACTCTTCATCTCGCCAAAAGTAAGATCTTAAATTCCCATCAGTGTCAGAGGAAACATTCGCCATCTTTTTTAAAACTTGAATCTCTTTAACATTAGGATATTTAGAGAGTGAATGCTTATCATAAATGACAACATTTTTCTTATTTAATATTTTTTCATTAATTAAAACAAAGGCCGTATTATGAGAAGTCCCACTTATGCCCAGAAACCTTGAGTATTCATATTTATAAGTAAACAGATCAATCTTACATTTTTTTACGGCATCATATATAATCTCAGCGTCTTTGCCTCTCGCACTTGAGAGTAAATGCTCAAAGCTTGTTTTTTGATAACCTGATTTGGCCATCGTTACTTCTAAAACTTCCATTAACAAGCTTACTGTTTTCTCAGATAGGAACTTCGTCACTTGTGAACTAAAAACTTTCGTACCTTCTGGTAATTTCAATAAAGTTCCTAATGGATATTCACTATTTGTATATCTTCCTGCCAAATAATCCGGATCAATAAAAAAGTACATCCCATTGCCAGCAAGTCCTCCAGAAGGAAATTCATGAGTTCTGAAAAAAGACTTTGCCTGATACTTCCCCGTTTCTATAAAAGACTTACTCTTTGGAGAAACTCCGCCGCCGCCCTTCTTAACTTCAGCATTATATTGCTCCTCGTCGATATATTCATTGTAATTAAAGATCCAACGAGGTGTTGAGACAATAGTAATCAAAGGCTGCATATCCTCAACTAAGCTATTAAGGGCTTCTTTATATTTGGGATGCTTTTTAATAGAATCTTTAGAGTTCTGTTCAGCAGCTACACCCCTCAAGTTCCCATCAGTATCAAAAACACTACAACTTAAAATCAATATTAAAATTAAATATTTCATCTATTCATCATACAATATTATGAAAAACCATGCAGAAGTAATACACTCAAGTACCTTCCTTCCTAACACTGACTTTCATACCCATTTTCTAGATAATAAGAAGGTGAATAAAACATTTAGCATAATTCTAATCTTTTCAATTTCCTTGATGGCTACACCTTGTAACTACTTTATGAAAAAAAGAGAGATGGTTCATTCCTATCGTTATTATAAAACTCGATTAAATGTTTTTCAAAACTACTTCTCTTCAAAAGACAAAAAAGACCTTATCGTCAACCTTTTAAAAAATGGCCTAGAACAAAATGTTTTAGATAGAAGAACTATTGATTATCTTACAACTAGACTAAAGAAACTCGAAAACTCAACTGATGATTTTACATATTTCAATGAAATATATACTGCTTTAAATAAAACTATAAAACCAGATCATCAAAAGAGAGATATCATTTCAAGATTTCAAATCGGGACTTCTCTTCAGAATCATTTTTTAGAAAGAAGTGATTTTTTAAAAAAACTTCAGATCTCAGATCTCATTCTCTTGAAAAAACAAATAAACAGTTCTCACCTACCAATCGATTCAAAACAAGATGTGGATCTCCTTGTAGATTTATTCTTCCTGGCTGATCATCAAAGCTCTTTTGATAAATATACTACCGTAAACTCAATACAAGACATCTATAATCATTTTAAAAATAAAACGAATATTAACTCACTATCAAAAAAACAAAAAAAGATTGCTGTCAAATATCAAAAAATTAATACAAAGATGAATAAGTTTAATAAATCTTTAAAAAACAGAGGTGTCCCTGAGCAGCAAGCAAATATCTATTCTAATAGATATAAATCTCAAAAATTAATGTGTAAGGCACGAACTCTTAAACCTACTCTCTTTAAATCAAGTTCCTCCAAATACAAATCTCTTGTCTATGCCATGGGGTTTGCTTCAGTGATGGGAGGCTATTTATACTCTGAGCTAGGTATTAAAAATGCCGAAGATGCATTTTCAAAAGAATCTTTCGAAAAATTTGGTCTAGAGTTAATCGTTACTATTATAGGAACTGCAATTGGAACAAAAATTATTACAACTGAGAAATTAAATAATGTCGAAAGACTTTTTGTTGAATATCTCTACCGAACTGTAATGAATGGTGCAGAGGCAAAGGCTTATGATATGAAGTTTGTGGATAAATTACAAACTGATCTTCCTAAAGTTCAAGTCAACGAGCTAAAAGATATCATTAAGGAGTTTTCAAAGAGTGAAGTCATTTCTAAGATTTTTGATCGTATAAATAACTCCAACACTCCAGATAAAGAGATTGCAAAGATTTTAAAAGAAGTTAATTACGACAAAGACGCTCCCGTGAGTGATGAGTTCGTTGATGCTTTCCAACAATTACTAAGTATTCAGATGAATTATGATGAGAAGTTCAGTGAAAATATTATTAAAACAAATGATGAAGCACTAGATAGGTTTCACTACAATAATTCAGTTTGGGGTGTTTTCTCAACTTTTAAAAGTATTGGCCTCGGTATTGTTTCATATAATTTATTTTGTCAGGGAACAGTTCTTGGATCACTCTATGTTGGAGGGGCTACTCAAGTTAAGACTGCCATTTACCTTTCAATGCTGATAATGTTGTTAGATAGAGTTGGAAGTACATATTTGTACTACAAAGAAAGAATTCGTTTTATAAACCAGGGCTTTTAACTTCTCAGATGTAACTAATGCCTGCTCCCTACCAGTGTCATTTAATGGTATATCATTAGTCCCTTGAAATACTCCTGTCCTATTCCAATCAGTTTCCCCATGTCTCATAAAGTAAAATGTTTCTATTTTTCCATAATTTACAAAAAAAAAGCTGCCTTAAAAGACAGCTTTAATATAATTACAATTTCTAAAATTCTTAGTGACCGTGACCATCATCTTTTGTATGACCAGCAGGCATAGCAGCTTTAGCTTGTTCAGAGTTCGCATCATGAATCTTAATTAATTCAACATCAAATACTAAAGTCGCTCCACCTGGAATCTTAGGAGGTGCACCCATTTTTCCATAGGCAAGCTCTGATGGAATTACAAACTTTGTTTTCCCACCTTCTTTCATTAATTGAAGACCTTCCGTCCATCCTTTAATTACTCTGTTAAGAGGAAACTTTGCAGTTTGTTTTCTATCAACAGATGAATCAAAAACTGTTCCATCCATTAAAGTTCCATGGTAATGAACTTCAACCGTATCAGTTTCTTTAGGAGACTTTCCTGTCCCTTCTTTTTCTACAACATAAGCAAGTCCAGAGGCAGTTTTCTTAGCACCTGGTTTCTTCAAAAAACTAGCCAAAAACCCTGTACCTTCTTTAGTTTGTTGAGCAGCAATTTTTTCCATTCTAGATTTAAACATTTCTTGAATCTTTGCTTGGTGTTCAGATGGATTAACAGCTAACTTTTTTCCATGAGCTGAATCAACTAAACCATTTTGAAGAGCACCAAACTCTTTATCCGTTAACTTCAAACGAGTAAGAGATTGTCCCATCATCGCTCCCATAGAATAAAAAATCTTATCTTCTTCACTATTTAAACTAACTGCACTTGCAGCTTTAGAAACAGTACTTCCAGCTTTTTTATTTGGATTACAACCAATTGTTAGTAATAAACTTAGAGAACTTAATAATAAAAATTTCACTTATATTCCTTTTTCAAAGTTAATCTATTTTGATTCCTAGAATAGCTGAAGAACTTATAAAATCAATAAATAGAATTTATAGAAGACCTGCTTTTTAAGTAAACTTTTAGAAAAATCAAAGGACCTAAAACTGAAATCACCATACCGACTGGAATCTCGGCTCCAGAGACTGGAAAATGATAGCACAGTTGGTCTAAAACGAGGAAAATGATGCCCGAGAGTATCCCACCATAAAACACTTCATTAAAGATATCTTTCTTGAAAAAAACTAGACTTCTTAATAAATGTGGAAAAATAAGGCCTATGAAACTAAAGACTCCGAATAAAACAGTAATAACTCCGACACAGATTAACATCACATAAAAAATAACTTTTTCTAAACCATGAAGATCTTGTCGAAAGTTCATAGCAAAGTCTCTGCCAATCATGAACAGTCTTAATTCTTTTGATTTAAAAAAGCTCAACGCTAAAAATACAACAAATACTAAAAGCACTATTAAAAACTCTCTCATCTCTACAAATTTCAAGCTCCCAAACCACAACTCACTTGGAAATTGAACACCTAAATTCATTAATACAAATTGTAAGAGAGAATAGATGGCCCCTATTAATAAGTTAATTCCTATTCCATAAATAATGAGCTGGTTAAAAAAGCTCGTTTCAAACTTTTTTGACTTAAAGCTAAGCCAAAAGAAAACTGAAGAGAAGACTAAGAAGATGACTAAGCCGATAAAAATATAATCACCTACATTAAAAAATGCTTCAATTAAAAATCCTATGATTAAACTTAGTAGTGCAATAGCTTGAATACCAAGAGTTGAAGCTGAGGCAAGAGGGTTTTGTGTGAGTAGTTGAGCAAAACTCCCTGAGCTACTTAAAACGAACCCAATCATGAATGAAGCTAAAATTCTTAAGATCTCTTCCATTACTCTATCTCTCGGAATTTTAGCACAGATTGGTCATCATAAAGCTCAAATTTCTGTGAGCAAACTTCTGACAACATCTCCTGATCATGATCGATAATTAAAAAAGTCTTATCGATACTTTTGATTAGATCTTTTAACACTGTTTTATTCTTCAAACTTAAATTAGAAAAAGGCTCATCAAGTATATAAACTTCAACATCTAAGTTTAGAGCAATTAGAATTTTTAGAATTTGATTTTCTCCTCCTGAAAGCTCAGATATTTTTTTCTGATTATGAGTCATAAAATCAAATTTTTTAATCAAAGAATTTTCAAGATCAAGAGGTTCTTTTAAGAAGTCTTTCAACTCTTTATTCACTAGTTCATAAATATCACTTACCTGTAAATTAGCAATTGGCCTAAGTCGAATTTGATCAACAATAGAGCATTGAGTTTGAAAAATTTTTTGTTGTTCTCGTTTTAAATATTTCAAGAAACTTGTTTTTCCTATCCCGTTTTCTCCAACTATTGCTACTTTAGTATTAGCTTTGAGAGCAAAAGTTCCTACAAGCTTCTTATGAGCAAGCTCCACAGACTGATGAATTAATTGATAAACCTGCAAAATTCTCCTAACAAATAAAACTGATAAACAAACTCGGTAACATTGGTGTCAAAATTTTCAAACATACTAGCTCAAAATAGGTCATGTATCTAATAATTCTATTTAGGAATTATATTTTGATAGTATTTTAATATCCAATATTTATAGTACAATTACAAAGTACTTCCTAAGGAGATTAAAATGTTAGATCAACAACCGCTTATTAGCCCAATACAAGAAGCTGAAAAACTTATCAAGAACCAAGAAGAACTAAATGCTCTTGAGGCCCTTGAAAAAGAATTAATCTATTTAAATAAAACACCTATGGGAAGAAGAGCCTTCTTAAACACTGTTCCGTTTCTTTTAACAGCTTGTGCCACAGTTCCTCAAACAAGACATAGAGAAGGTGATAATACAGGACAAAAGTCTTCTTTAACTGTTGCTCAAGAACAACAAATGACAAAAGAGTATATCTCTAAAATCAGACAAGAGTATCCAATTATAAGGTCTCAATCTGCTCAAAATTATATTCAAGGTCTTGGCCAAAAAATTGTTTCTGCAAATAATTTAAGAGGCAATCCTTATAATTATAACTTCTCTTTAGTTGAAGGAAAGTCTATCAATGCCTTTGCTCTTCCGGCTGGAGAGGTTATGGTGACGGCACCGCTACTAGCTGCAGCTGAAAGTGAAGCTGAGCTTGCGGGAGTTGTAGGTCACGAGATAGGACATGTCATGGCAAGACATACTGCTGAGAGAATGGAAGCACAGAAAAAAACTCAAACAAAGTCATTACTCTATACTATCGGTGGAGCAGTACTGGGTGGTCTTGGTGGAGCAGTTTTAGCAAAATCAATGTGTAATAAGAAATCAAAAACTTATAGAGACTGTTTAAGCAGAGCTAGAAACTTAGGTCTTATGGCCGGTGGTGGAGCTGGAGCTTTGATATCTCGATACGCTTTCATGGCCCACTCAAGAGAAGATGAAATGGAAGCTGATAGAATCTCTTTTAGAACAGCTGTTAAAGCTGGTTATAATAAAGACCACGTTGGAAGATTTTATAACAAACTCTTAGAAATGGAGCAAAAAGCCAAAGCTCAAGGAGCTGGGAATCCAATTGCGATGGTATTTGGTGACGCACTAAGCACTCACCCACCAAGTCAGCAAAGAGTTGCTCAAATGCAAGAGATGGCTTCAGCACAACGAGCTAGAAGTGGATCTAAGATTACTTCAAGAGAATTTCAAAATATTAAAGCAGCATTTTCAAAAAGATCATAACACTATACACTCGCTCTTGAGATTAATCACTTAAGAGCGAGTTATAATGCCACCTATTTTCAAACAACTTATTTTACCAGCTTTAGCAGGAAGTTCTATTATCATGTCTTATGATTGGATAAGAATTGTAGCGACTCCAATCTTTCTTGAAGACTATGAAAAAGATTTAATTCCCTTAGCAACTACCTTGATGATCATATCAATAGTTCCTCTTTTATATTTATATAATAAAACTTTAAGTAAATTCGGAGCTCAAATAACTTTTCAAGTTCTAAATATTGGATGGATACTTGTATTTGTTCTCCATTACTTTTTAATTAGTGCCGGGGTAAAGCAAGCCAGCTTTTCTCTTTACGTTCTAAGACCGATTTATGTCATGATGCTCATTGAACAAGTCTGGGCCTATTTTAATACGGTTAACAATCTTGATACTGCTAAAATTTATGCAGGTTGGATGATGGGAATAGTATCTATAGGTACCATTTTATCTGGTAAGTACTTACAATTTAACGTTAAAGAAATCGGAACTTTAAATGCACTATTAATAGGTTCACTGTTTTTAATCCCCGCTTCACTGATCATGTATTTCCTCTTAAAAGGCGTAAAAATACAAACAAAAAATAAAATTCAAAGTATGGGGCTGAAAGAATTAAAATCTAGACCAACTCTTTACGCGTTATTTTTTATTATACTTTTATCTCAAGTTTTCACAGGAATTACCCAATTTCAATTTGACTCTCTCGTTAGCCAAGAAATACCCTTAACAGATGATAGATCGAGCTATTATGCTGGATTTTATGCCAATATAAATATTTTTGCTTCTGTCATTCAATTTATTCTGATGCCAATTGTTTTATCTAAAATATTTCTTGGTCATATTCATATAATTATCCCAATTATCAATTTTCTATTTGCATGTTTTATTCTTTTAAATCCAGGACTGCAATCTGTTATGCTTTCACTTCTGACCTTTAAGGCCATTGATTACTCCATGTTCAAAGGAGCAAAAGAACTTATCTATATTCCTTTAACGACAGAAATAAAGTATAGAACCAAACAATTTATTGATGTATTTGGATATCGTTTAGGAACTGGAGGGTTTGCTGTCTTTTTTGCAATTATAAAACCTTTAAGACTTGATGGAAATTGGGCACAAATCATATGGGACTTTGCTTATAAATACTCTCCCATATTATCAAGTATTACTTGGATCTGTTTAGGACTTTTGATTTCAAAGTATCTTCGTAGAAATCCAGAAACTCAGAAATAAAGTATATTTGTGATAACCCTGGGCTCAATAGGCCATAAGAAAAAATATTATAGATATTTTTCTTACTATTTATAAATTCAAATTTTTCTTTCTTATTTGAACTTAACCCAAAAACAATAGACTTACGTTCTAAAGATTTTAAAATCTTAGAAGAAGGACTTAAATATTCAAGTTGAGTTGGATAATACTTAAATGAAATATTTTTTTTCAGATTCACTAAAAACAAATCATTGGCGACCATAATTTTTTTATTTTGATAACTCTTAACAACTCCGAGATAAAAAAGATGTGTTTTAGGCAAAAACTTAAAATTCATAAGCCTTGTTAAGGTTTCTGATATTTTCTTTTTAATTTCTGATATTTTCTCTTCACAACCAGAAGTATTTTTCTTTATTAGAAAATTTAATTCATCAACGATAGCAAGAGCACTCTTTCCTCTTGTCTTTAACCATTGAGCCGATCTTATAGAAGGAATCTTCTTTCTGAGTTTTTCAATCCTCTTTTTCATCTCTAAGCTCTCATCTAGAAATATTTCATATTCACCAGAGATTTTTTTAAATTCCTTTGAAGACAAATATATTCCTCCACCTATCCATCGACCTTTAAACTTATTATGTAAAAAATCATGATAAAGAGAAACAGCTCTTAATTTAGGATCATTTATAAGACCAAGTTCTAAAAGATAAAAGCTTAATGGGCCAGATAAAGAAACGATATCTCTTTCTAATTTACACTTAGAAAAACTATTCAATGAAAATAATATTAAAAAAATTAGAAATCTAATATGAGCTCCTATCTAAAACTTCATTACACAATTCATCACACCTCTCGTTTTGAGGATGATTATTATGACCCTTTACCCAGTGAAACTCTAAACTTGAAAACTTCTGGCTAACTTCATCCAAGCTTTTCCAAAGTTCTAGATTTTGAACAGCTCCACCATCAGATTTTTTCCAACCTCTTTTTTTCCAATTATGCCTCCAGGAATTCATTCCTTCTGAAACATATTTAGAATCTGTATACAAAGCAGCACTAAAATCACGAATCCCTTCATCTTTAGCATAATCTAAAATTAACTCCATCGCTTTTAAAGCACCAGTTAATTCCATCTTATTATTTGTTGTATGATCATCTAATGAGCATGCTTCAAATAAGGTTTCTCCTTTAGAATTCAGAGCTATACTGGCCCATGATCCAATTCCTGGATTCCCTCTACAAGCACCGTCACTATAGAGATAGAAATCAGCATCTATTTGAGGAGAAAACTTTCTTGCTACTTCATCAGGTAACTCTTGAGCAAGCTTTTCAAGTTGATTCAGTAATCCTATCGCAAGATCATTTCCTGAAAAACCTTTTTTTAAATCTAAAATACTTGAATTGATTTTCTTTTTATTCATTATATTAACTTAAGAAATTTTCTCTTTCCTATTTTTAAAACCTTTCCTTCAAAACTCTCATCAATAATAAAGTTATGATCCTTTATTTTATCACCATCAACAATTCCTATCGCATTTTGAGAAACCATACGTCTAACTTCACTACTTGATTTCAAAAGCTTTGCTCCAAGAATTACACTTGAAACATTTGCTCCTCGCTCATACTTAAATTCAGGTATCTCATCTGGAACATTTTTCTTTTTAAAAACCTCTTCAAACTGAACTCTCATCTGCTCTCCAACTTCGCTCCCGTGAAAAATAGAAACAATATTTGAAGCAAGAGTTTTCTTTGCAATATTAGGATGAATAGATCCAGATTCTAAAGATTTTTTAAACTCTAGGAACTCACTCTCGCCCATACTACTTGCAAACTGAGCATACTCAATCATTAGCTTATCAGGAATACTCATCACCTTTCCAAACTTATCAAATGGCTTATCAAGAACACCTATATAATTATTCAAAGATTTACTCATCTTCTGAGTCCCACAAGTTCCTTGAATAATAGGTAGAAGCATTGCAACCTGAGGTCTTTTTCCTTTCCACTTTTGATAATCTCTTCCCATTAGCACATTAAACTTTTGATCACTTCCACCAAGTTCAACATCAGCATTTATAAAAACTGAATCTATCCCTTGAAGTACTGGGTAAAATAATTCATGAAGTCCAAGGGAATGCCCTTCTTCTAATCTTTTCTTAAACGTATCGTGACTCACTAATTTCGCGACCGTTGTCTGATTTGCCCAATTCATTACATCTAATAAAGTTACTGAATTAAACCATTCACTTTGATGACGAATTTCAGTTCTATCCATGTTTAAAACACTAGAGACTTGCTCTAAGTAACTTTTTGCATTTTTTTTAGTTTCTTCTTGAGTAAGAGCAGGCCTACTTTCAACTTTTCCGGTTGGATCTCCAATTTGAGCAGTATAATCACCAATCACCACTACTCCAATATGACCAAGATCTTGAAATTGCCGCATCTTTCTATATGGAATGGTATGGCCTAAATGAACATCACTACCTGTTGGATCAATCCCACATTTAACTCGAAGTGGAGAATTATCTCTTAAAGACTTTAATAGCATAACAATAAATTCGTCTCTAGGAGTGATCTCAAGAGTTTTAAACTCTAATGATTTCAACTGCTTCTTAGCTTCATCTATGACCGCTGCATCAAATTCTAACTTTCTTGAACTTATAACTTTTTCTATTTCCAAAGCTCCCCCATTATTGTCATTAAACACAAAAAATGACAGTATTTCACCCTAAATACTACTTGAGGGTGAGTTTGAGCGTCAATTATTCCATTAAAGTCTATAAACAGTACTTCAATTTTGCGAGTTCACATTTTTTGATCTTTGAAGATGGGTCAAGAGAACCTCTTCATGGTCATAACTATAGAGTCATGATCAAAGGAGAAGCTCCTGCTTTAAAAGCTGATATGGTCTTTGATTTTCTTGATATCAAACCTATCGTTCGAGATGTATGTAATAGTCTAGATCATAGATTATTACTTCCTAAGAATAACATTCATTTAAAAGCATATGATGAAGAACCTTATTGGAAGCTTGTCATGCCAGATGATAAAATGATGATTATCCCTAAAGAAGATATTATTTTTCTACCTATCGAAAATACCAGTGCTGAAAGGCTTGCTATTTATTTATGCGGAGAAATTAAAAGAATAGTTTTTGAACAATATAAATTTAATTTTTCAGTTCTAGAAGTTGAAGTTGAAGAAACTCCAGGTCAATCAGCTGTTTATAGAGAAGTAGAGAGTAAGTCTTAATGATCTTTGAAGAATTAAAATCAGGAAGAAGTGTAGAGAAAAAAGAAATTTCTTTATATAAAACTGATACTAACGCTAAAAAATATATCTATCTAATTGCTGGAATTTTCGGACATAAGATTGAAGGGATGTTTATTCTTGATAAATTATTTTCATGGCTAAGAAATAATCATCAAATGCAGGATATTCCTCTTATTGTAATGCCGACAATTAATATAGATGGCTATACAAACCAAACTTCTGAAAACTCTAATGGAATAAAACTCATTGAGCACTTTAGCGCTGAAAACTTAGAAAAAGCCCCTGAGATTTCATTTTTCTTAGATACGTTAAAAAAATATCCACCAAAGACTGTCATTCACTTTGGAAGTAAGAACCCTCCTAGAATTCAATTTACTGAAGGTGGCAAGCATATCGCAAGCTTTATATCTAAGTTTAACTTTTATGAATTAATTCATATAGAGCCTGAATTTATGGCCAATAAACTAAGCCTTTCCCTACCTAAAATTCTTGAACAGAGATTTAGTGCTCCTTTAGTAGAAATCCAGTATCCAAGGCTTTCAAATGAATTAAGCCTACTAGAAATATGGCATCATAATGAAAAGTCCTTAAAGGATCTTTTTTCTACTGACTTCTTATCTAACTACCTGAAATCATAAGAGTCATAATTAACAATCTTTATTTGTATCTTTAGTTTCTTCATGTATAAAAACTTAGAAAATTTAAATTACTTTAAAAGGATAATATTATGAAAAACATTTTTCTCTTAATGAGTATATCTCTTCTAGTTTCGTGTAACTTTAACTCGAGATTATTTGATTCAAACTTAAAAACCAAAACATCTAGTCAAAACCCCGCTACTCCACCACCTATTCCCGTTGTGACTAATTTAGAAATCACTGATTTCTATGTAGACGAAACAAATGCTGGAGTTGCAACTTTAGTAATAAATACTAATCAAGCAGCAAGTGGCGTTATTACTTATACTGTAGATGGAAGACAAGAAATAATAGAAATAGATATCGATGATAGCTTAAGCTCTACAGTGCAAACGATTGAACTTCCTGTTGGAGCTCATGACTTTAATCTAAGTTTAGAAAATGAAAACGGAGTTGCTACTAGTAATTTAACAGTTGATATTGAGGATGAGCCTACAATTAACCCTTTAAAAATAACTGCTTTTTCTCCTGTACCAGGAAAAACAACTGATTCCTCTACAATTATTAAAGTAAAAGCAAATCAAGCTTCTGAAGGATTTCTTTATTATACTCAAAACGGAGTTGAGCAAAGTATTCCTGTTTCATTAACTGATGAAAATAAGAGAGAGCAAGTTATTACTATAGATGAATTAGATGCCGGAAAAGTTTATGACTTTAGAGTTGAGCTTGAAAATGGCAATGGAACTGATAAAAGTGAAACAAAAGTAAAGCTTAAAGAGAAAGATGTTCCACCTCCTGCACTTAAAATCAATTCTTTTAAGCCGGTTCCTGGGAAAACAACTGACTCTTCAACAATTTTAAGAGTAAAAGCAAATCAAGCTTCTAAAGGTTTTATAACTTATACTCAAAATGGAGTAGAGAAAAAAATCCCTGTTGTTTTGAATGAAGATAATAATTATGTTCAATATATCCCAGTAGATGGTTTAGATGCTGGAAAGGCTTATGATTTTAAAGTTGATTTAAAAAATAACAATGGAGTTGATACTTCAACAACCAATGTAGAGTTAAAGCCAACTCCTCATACACCAACACTTAAGATTACAGATTTTAGAGTAAAACAAATTCAAGGAGACAAGGTTACTATCATAGCTAAAGCCAATGAGCCATCTGTGGGTAATATTTGTGTGGGTAAGCAATGTAAAAAAGTTGTTTTTAATAACTCTAATGGTCTAAGTCAAGAAATTGTTTTTGAAGTTGCTGAAGGCGATACGAATGCGAGGTTAGGGATAAAGTCGAAAAAAGATACTGATAAAGCAGCTATAAATATCACTCTTGAAGACTCAGAGCCTAAAGCAGTTATGAGCAAAAATGATACGCTTGTTCCTCTAGATTATTTTAACTGTAAAGGCTTCAATAAAGATACGATGAAAATAACGACTCTAAACGCAGGTGGAGATGACAAATTCTCTGGAGCTAAAAGTACTAATGAATTTACTGCTCATGCCGAGTTTGTTAGTTCAACGATTAAGTCTATGAAAAACAAATATGGATATGAATATGTTCAGGGACAATACGATAAGCAAGTTGCTAAAAATGAAATGATCACTTTCTCTCAATTTGATCTTTCTGCATTTGAAAACATTGAATGTATTGTTGCTAAAGTTAAAGGTAAGCAAGTAGATAAATGGTGGAGCACTGACACTATTTCTTTTTATGCATCAACTGCTGGAGAAAATGAGTTCAATAAAGTTAAACTTGCTCCTTCAATGCGCTACAGCACAAAAACTCTTAAAGATTATGATTGGATGTCTTCTTCTGAAAAGGTTTTCATTAAATTTTCAAGTATCAATAATACTTCTATGATCAAAGCTATAAATCAAACAAAACACCTGAAATTTGTCTATGAAGATGACTCTATCCTAGATTATTTAGAGCTCTACATTGTTCATGCAAAGTAATCTCTAAAAATAAAAATTAAATTTTTCCAAAGGCCTCAATTTATTTGAGGCCTTTTTATTTTTCAAACATAACCCGAGTTCTTCACTCTACTAAGTAACAGCTAGGAAAGATCGGGTTTGCTGGTAAATTTTCAAACCTATCGTATAATTAAGGAGATGAAAAAATATTTTATAAAATTTAGTGAAGATGTATTTGGCCCCTATGAAGAAAAGACTCTTCATACCATGTTTAAAAATAAAAAAATCAATTCAGACACTCTTGTCAAAAGGCTAGGAAATTCTGACTTTCTTCCTCTTTCTCATTTTGTAAAAAGTACAGTCACTCCTAAAAAAGTAAAGTTACAACCTGTACCTAATGTACCTCTACCAACAGCTGATGTTGCAGCTCAAGAGTTTCCCTATCAAGTCAATACAAACCACACAGTATCTACTCTTTACACGGCTAAGCGTGGTGTGGAAGAAGCTCTCTTATCGGTAAAGGATTCATTCTCATCTATAAAATATTATAAATTAATCTTTATTCCTTTTTTATTAATGATAGGTTTTTATGCGACTAAAACAATTTATGTTAAAAGTGCATTCCATACGACAAAACCTAATTTTATAAAATATGCTTCATTTAAAAAAATGAGTGATCTTTTAAAAGAGAGCTATAATAAAAAAGAACATAAATGGAAGTTCCTAATATCAACTAACTTGAAAGAGTCTTGGATTGCTTCTAGTTTACCTGGAAATCACATCGCTCATATTTCGTTTCAAAGTATTCCTCAAAAAATTCTTAGCCATAAGCCTATCCAAGCTGAAACTCAAGTAAAGCTACATTCTAATACTCAAGAAATTAAAGAATGGACTTTTAATAAGAGTGATAAATTCGTTCCAGGTTTATATAAAGCAACTATAACTCTCCTTGATAGAGAGTTATCTGTTTTTGATAAATTATTTTTACCAGAATTTAATACTAAAAACGTCTACGAGACTAAAATCTTAATTGGTTCTTCTTCAAAGAAAGCATTCATTAAAGATCTTAAGAGGTTTTATAAAAAAACTGTGAAAGCAAACTTCACAGAAATTCAAGATATTGAAATGAAGTACAAAACTTTAAACAATATTGCCAGTCAGATCACCAACTATATCGACAAACTAGATTTCTCAAAGAAGTCTGCAAAAAAGACAATAAAAGATAAATTTGTAAAAAAGTATCATAATGAATTTGGTTCATTCTTTACTGCTTTTGTTGTTGAAAACAAGATGATCTATAAGAAAAAGAAACTTCCAGAGAATAGATCTAAACTTTCTCCTTTTACTAAGCACTACTCAAAACTAACAAATATCGCAGAACAGATTGGTCAAATCTCTGTCGATACAATCGATAAATTTGACTCAAAGAGCTTAAATAAAGAGTCATTTTCTAAACTGAAAACTCAATACAAGAAAGTCATGAAAGTGACTGATAAGCAGTTAAAATCATTAAGAAAGCTTCAAAGACTCTAAAAACAAGTCAATATTTACCTATTATTAAGATTTTATTAAGATCACAAATGTCTAGCTCTGGAGCTGGATAATCTTGAGTAATTATTACTATAATCCTTGAAATGCCCTGGACTTAAGAGTTTTGGAGAATATGATGGAAAAAATTATGGGAAAGATTAATTCAACAATAGGTAACAAGAAAAGTATAGGCATGAAATTGCTTATTGATTACCTTCCAGTATTACTTTTATTATTTCTTTTCCTAGTAGGAATTAAAAGTCTATCAAGCTCTTTTAAGATGATGGGAGCAGGCTTTGCTGAAGGTCTTTTAACGGCCACAAGTAACCCATTCATAGCCTTGATGAGTGGAATGCTAGCAACTGTATTAGTTCAAAGTTCATCCGTTACTACTTCTATTATAGTTGGCTTAGTATCAAGTGGGGCCTTAGGTGTTGCTGCAGCTGTGCCAGTTATTATGGGGGCTAATCTTGGAACGAGTATTACGAACACACTTGTATCCTTAGGATTTGTTGGAAATAAGAAAGATTTCTCCAGAGCTTTTGCTGCTGGATCCATTCACGATATTTTTAATATTTTAAGTGTTGCTCTTATTCTTCCATTTGAATTAGCTACGGGTATACTCAGTTCATCAGCAACGAAGATGTCGAGTTTAGTCTATGGAGTTAGTTCAAATGTCCAATTTAAAAGTCCACTAAAAACAGCAATTAAACCATTTGTTAAGGGGCTAAAAGGTTTTGTAACAAACGTTTTAGGCTTTGAAGGTAGTGCTGCTGCATTAGCTTTATGTATTTTATCTATTGGTATTATCTTGGTAACTTTATACCTTATTGTTAAAACAACTAAGAAAATAGTAGAAAGTACTAAAGGAGAAATCCTAGAAAACCTCTTATCAAAAAATGTAGTCTTTACAATTTTCTTTGGAGCAGCCTTAACATTTGCTGTTCAATCTAGCTCTATAACAACTTCTTTACTTGTTCCTATTGCTGCAGCAGGCATGCTCTCTATTGAAAGTATTTTCCCGATTACAGTTGGAGCAAATATTGGAACTACTACTACTGCATTACTGGCCTCTTTAACTGGAAACGTTCATGGATTAACTATTGCTTTGGTTCACTTCTTTTTTAATATTCTAGGTATGATGATTTGGTTTGTACCAAGTACAACAAGACAAGTTCCGCTTAAGCTTGCTAAAATGCTTGCTAAAAAATGTGAAGACAAAAGAAGATATGGCTTTTTATACGTCTCTATGATCTTTTTTATCATCCCACTGTTTTTTGCGGTAATTTTTCCTTATATAACTAATTAGTTAGCTCTGACATAATTTAGTTTGACATGCCAAACGTTTTAAGCTAAACTTATATTATGTATTTGTGTATATGTAATCAAATTTCAGATCAAGACGTAAAAGAGCTCAAGCTTAAACACCCAAAGCTTCCAGACCTTAAACTTCTTGAGATGCTGGGTCTTGGCTCTGACTGCGGGAGCTGCATATTCGACTCCAAAGATCTCGACTTAGATTTAGCTGCAAAATGCAAAAAACTTCATATTAATTCTTAACAAATTCTATTTATTCTATTAAGTTAAACCTACTAAATTCATTTCTTCAGGAGTTATATGAAAGGAAATAAAAAAGTAATTACAGCTTTAAATAAAGTTCTTACCGGTGAGCTTACGGCCATTAATCAATATTTTCTTCATGCTAGAATTCTTCAGGATTGGGGAATGTTTCAACTTGGTAAAATAGAATACGAAGCATCTATAGATGAAATGAAACATGCTGATGAATTAATTAAAAGAATCCTTTTTCTTGAAGGACTTCCAAATGTTCAAAAGTTAGAACCTATTAAAATCGGTCAAAATGTTAAGGAAGTAATCGCTTCTGATTTAAAAATAGAATATACAGCTCTTAAAATTTTAAAAGCTGGAATAAAAACTGCTGAGGCTGAATCTGATTATGCTAGTAGAGACTTATTATTAATGATTTTAAAATCTGAAGAAGAGCATGTTGATTGGCTTGAAACTCAGCAAGGTCTAATTAAAGCAGTTGGGTTAGAAAATTATATTCAGACTCAAATATCTATGGCCGATCAAGCTCCTGCTTAAAAAAGTTCAATGATATCAGAGGGACAATTACTTTTTGCTCCCATGGAAGGTGTTACCAATTCACTATATAGAGAAGTGGTGACAGAGCTTTACCCTGAATGGGATTATTTTGCCTGTGACTTTTTAAGAATCCCTTCAACAGTACCCTACCCTAAAAAACATATACTCAAACATTTTGGAAAAAAGCATTTTGAAAGTCCCTTGAAAGACAAAACAATCTTCCAGGTTCTGACTTCTGAAAATGCTAAAACAAAAGAGACATTTAAAGATTTAAAAGACCTTGGATTTAAATGGATTGATTTAAACCTTGGTTGCCCTTCTAAAACAGTTGTTAAAAACAAAGGTGGATCCTATCTCTTAAAAGCTCCCCAAATTTTAGATCGAATTCTAGGAGAAATAAGACAATCTTATGAAGGATTTTTCAGTGTGAAGATTAGAGTTGGCTTTGAAGACGACTCTGTTTTCGAAGATAATTTACGATTATTTGAAAAACATAAAGTTGATGCCATTACTATACACGGAAGAACTCGAGAGGAACTCTATAAAGGAAAAGCTAATTGGGACTATCTAAAACGTGCTTCAGAAATGCTAGATATTCCTATTATAGGCAATGGAGACATCTGGACTTTAAATGATGTAGCAAGCTGTTTTTCTTATACTAATAATACCTCTTTAATGATTGCACGTGGAGCATTAAAGCGACCTTGGCTTGCAACTCATTACTATCAGAATCTTAAAGAAACAGATCAACTAAGAATCAAAGAAATTAAAAGATATTTACACAAGATTCATGACGTCTACACTCTTAATAATATGCCGAGCAATAAAATCCTAAGTTTTCTTAAAGGACTAGTTCGTTATATTTTTGACGATCTTCCAAATGATGAAGTGCTAAAACGCACCTGCCTAAGATCATTGGATTTAAAAACTTTTTTTAAAACAATCGACTCTATCCATTGAATCTTGATTTCTGAAGGCCTATAGTAAAAAACAGATTAAATAAAACAAGGATATAAATCATGTCAGAATTATTACATGTGTTTTCGAAGTGGATTGAAAATGTAGTTTGGGGAAGTCTTAACTCTTGGTGGGGCCTTCCTGCTGAATGGGGATTTACTCAAATTCCAGTAATTGCAATCTTATTAGTACTTTGTGGGGTTATCTTCACATTATTTTTTGGCTTTCCTCAATTAAGATATTTTTGGCATGCCATCAAAATTACACGTGGTGATTATGACGATCCTAATAAGGCCGGAGAGATTACTCACTTCCAAGCATTATGTGCAGCTCTTTCAGCCACTATTGGTCTTGGAAATATTGCAGGTGTTGCTTTTGCTGTTGCAGCAGGTGGACCTGGAGCAGTCTTTTGGATGTGGGTTGCAGGATTTCTAGGGATGTCTACAAAGTTTACTTCTATTTCATTATCACTTCTACATAGAGATGAGTCTGGAGCAGAAGTTCATGGTGGACCAATGTATACAATTAAAAAAGGTCTGGCTGATCATTATAGAGAGTATACCAATGCTGCAAGTGTGGTTATTTGGGGATTACTTACGGGTCTGCTTACTTTTGGAATGAGCTTTTTCTTAAGCGGCTCAATTGCATTTGTCGTTGGAGCTTTAATTTCAGGTGGAATTGTATTTTGGATGAACAAAACAAGCTACGCTCACGAAACAGATAAAGACGATATGCTTCACTGGGCATCAAAAAACGTATTTTTATTATTAGCAGCTCTATATGCAATCTTTGTAACTCTTAGTTCTTTTGGTGCAGGAAATATGTTCCAATCAAACCAGATGGCCGGGATTGTTAATAATTACTTTGGAATAGAAACTTGGATAACTGGTTTAGTCTTTTCAGCACTAGCTTTTGCTGTACTTGTTGGAGGTATTAAATCAATCGGTAATGTCGCAGGTAAATTAGTTCCCGTAATGGTTGTTGTTTATTTCGCTGGATCTATTTGGATTATCTTTAATAATTTAAGTATGCTGCCTGGAATTTTTGGAGATATTATAAGTGGTGCCTTTACACCTGCCGGAGCATTTGGTGGATTTGTCGGAGCAACCTTTGCAACAGTATTAAAACAAGGTCTACAACGTGGAGTTTTTTCAAACGAAGCGGGTATGGGATCAGCTGCAATTGCTCACACTGCTGCTAAGTCAGACCCAGTTCAAGAAGGTCTAGTTGGCCTTTTAGGCCCATTTATTGATACTTTAGTAGTTTGTACTATGACAGCTTTAGTCATCCTAATAACAGGTGCATGGGCCGATCCAGCTTCAGGAGCTGGTTCAGATATGACAGCTGCTGCCTTTGCGACAGTCATTCCTTATGGAGGACAAATATTAGCTATAATTGTTTTAATGTTCGCGTTCTCTACGATCATTTCTTGGTCTTACTATGGTGAACAAGGAATCGTTTATCTCTTTGGATATAATAAAATGGGAATTTTAGCTTATAGACTGAGCTTTGTTTTTGTTACTTTCTTAGGAACTCAGATAAATGCTGAAGATGTACTAAGAATAGTTGATGCTTTCTTTGGTATGCTGGCCTACCCGAACTTGTTAGCAAACTTCTTATTGCTTCCAGTTCTTGCTAAAGCATTCAAAGAATATAAGAAAAAATATAAGATCTAATAATACTGAATGAGTAGGATCTAAAGGTCCTACTCATTTATTCCTACTTTTTCACTCAACCATACCCTTTTTTACTAAACTTTTTTGCTCAAAAGCCGATTAATATGTCGTGAAAGCAATGATTCTCATTATTATATGGCCTTTGGCAATATTTGCTCAATTTGAGAGTTATCTCTCAAAAGACTTTAAAAACCTAGAATTCACAAAAAACTCTCAGAATTTCTCTAAGCAAGCTAATGTTGATCAATTTAAATTTGAGAATGAAGAGGTTGAAAAAATATTCACATTACAAAATATAAATCACGCAAGTTCTGTACAAAAAATAATAGGTACAAAAGTATTTCATAAAAACCAAGATCAAGGAATTTATGAATTAATAAACATGGATAATGGATTCCTTAGTTCAATTACAAAGTGTCATTCAAGAACAAAAGAAAAAATTCAAGAAAATGAGAACAATACATTTCTGGCAAACTTCTTTAACTCCCTTGATGATATTTTTCAATCTAGTTTTTCATACAATTGCCTGACCGTTAACAAATCAATTTGTCAGACATTACGAAAATCAAACTACGAAACAGAAGAACTTCAGACACTCATCGATCATTCTGAATATATCACTCAAGGAAACACAAGACATATGAACTCCTTGGGGATTTCTAGACAAATTTTAAACTATAAGTATCCACGAATTATAAATTCGAATGATCTTTTTTTTCTTAAAAGAACGCCTTCTTCAAAGAAAGCAGCCCACAACAAAATTTCTCAATATAAAATCTCAGAAATGAAAAGGATTTGTGAAAGAACAAATTATACTTCTTTCAAACCAGATTCAAATAGATATTTTCAAATTGAAACTTCAAATGCCAAAGACTATTAATTTAATTTCCAATCTGGATATTTATTATTTCTTAAACCTGCAACTTGTCGATTCGACAAGAACGTAAAAGCCTCATTACTCTCAGTGTTTAAAAAAACAGAACATCCTGTAAATCCATGATGTCCTCTCCAATTTTTATCTAACTTAAACTTCATGAGCTTTGAATCGGCTAAAAAGCCTAAAGCATTTCCTTGGATTAAATCATTCATAAAGCTATTACGAATCGCTCCAGACACTATTGCATTTTCCAATAAAGACTTAGTGATTTCTAATAGATCAAATGAGTTAGAAAAAATCCCACAATGACCTGAAACTCCTTCAAAAATGTAAGAGCAATTAAAATCATTGACTTCATTCTGAATCACTTTATCTCTCCATTTAATACTCTTAGTCACTTCAATCTTTCTATCTTGAATCAAAGTTTTCTCAAAAGGGTTCCCATTTGAAGTTGGCATTGATTCTGCATTTAAAGTATTTTGGAAAAAGGTTTTCTTTAGACCTAAAGGAGATAAAACATGATCTAAGAATATTTTATCTAAATTATTCTTAAAAACTTCTTCTAAGATAAATCCAATAATCATAAATCCAAGATCGCTATAAAGTCTTTCTCCCTTAGTTTTTTTATCTATTTTCAAATTTAAAAGGTAAGATTTTGCTTCTTTTCTTGAACTGACTAAGCCATACATTGGAAGCCAGGCAGCAAGTCCACTTGTATGAGATAACATTTCTTTAATACTAATTTCGCTGAGATCTTCAGAGCATTCAAAAAAATCTGATACTTTTGAATCTAGACTTAATAATTTTTTCTCAACTCCTATCATACACAAATAACTAGTCATAAATGCTTTAGATACAGAAGCTATATCGAATATACTATCCTCAGTAGCACTACCAAAACAATGGACCTCATTTAAACCCTCAGACTGAAACCCTACCTGAACTCCAAGCTTTGGATGCATTTGAATATACTCCTTGGCCCATGCCAAGATCAACAACTTATCCATACCTTCATTGTCACTTGAAAGGCAGAAAGTTACAATGGGGCATTAAATTTGAAGGAATATTAATGAGCCAATCAAAATACGATTTAAGACAAGAAAGAAAAAAAGAGGCCCTAAATTACCACTCAGAAGGCAAGGCTGGTAAATCAGAAGTAGTTCCTACTAAGCCTTGCTCTAGCGCTAGAGACCTGGCCAATGCTTATTCTCCTGGAGTTGCATGGCCTTGTAGAGAGATAGCGGACAACCCTGAACTGGCGTACAAATATACTAATAGAGGTAATTTAGTTGCTGTTATTTCAAATGGATCAGCTGTTCTAGGTCTTGGAAATATTGGGGCACTAGCAGGAAAACCTGTGATGGAAGGAAAGGGAGTTTTGTTTAAAAAATTTGCTGATATAGATGTTTTTGACATAGAGATAAATCAATCAAGTGTTGAAGAAATGACTTCTACTATCAAGGCCCTTGAGCCTACTTTTGGAGGAATTAATTTAGAAGATATTAAGTCTCCTGAATGTTTTGAATTAGAAAAAATTCTAAAAAAAGAAATGAATATTCCTGTTTTTCATGATGATCAACATGGGACAGCTATTATATCAAGTGCTGCATTTATAAACGCAATCGAAATTACAGGCAAGAAAATTGGAGACGTAAAAGTTGTCTATAGTGGAGCGGGTGCAGCTTCTATTGCTTGTGCTAAATTATTTCTAAAAATGGGTGTAAAAAAAGAAAATCTTTATATGTGTGATTCCAAAGGAGTCATCTATGAAGGTAGAAAAGAGAGAATGAATAAGTACAAGCAAGAGTTTGCTTTACAGACTGATGCTAGAACTTTAGCAGATGCTATTAATGGAGCTGATGCTTTTATTGGCTTATCAATGAAAGGTGTTTTAACAAAAGAAATGGTTAAGACCATGAATAGCAAGCCAATTATTTTTGCTATGGCTAACCCTGATCCAGAGATCTTACCTGAGGACGTAAAAGCCGTTAGAGATGATGCAATCATGGCTACAGGAAGAAGTGATTATCCAAACCAGGTTAATAATGTTCTTGGTTTTCCCTTTATTTTCAGAGGGGCCTTAGATGTAAGGGCCACTACTATTAATGAAGAAATGAAATTAGCTGCCGTCTACGCCATTGCCGAGTTAGCTAGAGACCCTATTACTGAAGATGTAAAAATGGCCTATGGAAATCAACATTTCTCTTTTGGTCCAGAATATTTAATTCCTAAACCTTTTGATAGAAGAGTTCTTACTAAGGTTGCTCCTGCTGTAGCAAAAGCAGCGATGGATTCTAATGTTGCTCAAAATCCTATTGAAGATCTCATTCAATATGCTCTACTTTTAGATGAGAGACTTGGAAATGCATCAGGATTTTTAAATGATATAAGATCTAGATTACCCAAGAAAAATAAAAGTAAAATTTTATTTACTGAAGGTGCCAACCAGAAAATACTCGAAGCAGTTTCCATCCTAAAAGATGAAGGGATTATAAAACCTGTAGTTTTTGGTAGAAAAAGTGAAATCACTTCTTTAATAAAAGAGCATAATATTCCAAATCTAAATGATCTTGAGATTATCTACCCAAGTGAGCATCCGAAATTTACAGAGTATGTTGATACCTTTTATCAAATGAGACAAAGAAAAGGTGTCTCTATAGGATACGCTAAGGCTACTATGAGGAGAGCATCGTATTTTGGTTCTATGATGGTTAAAAAAGGTGATGCAGATGGAATGATTACAGGGATGGGAGTTAGTTATGCTAAAGCATTTAAGCCTGTCATTAGAGTAATTGGCTCAAAAAACAAGAAAGCTTCAGGAGTCATGATTCTAAACTTCAAACATAAAGTTGTTTTCTTGGCAGATTGTACCTTACAGATTGACCCATCTAGTGAAGACCTTGTTCAGATTGCTTTGAATACTTATGAATTATATCGAAGCTTACATAATAGAAATCCTAGGATTGCATTCTTAAGCTATTCAAACTTTGGATCAAATAAATCAAAAGAATCGATAAAAATTAATAAGGCCGTTAGTACTCTTCAAAGTGAATATCCCGATATGATTGTTGATGGTGAAATGCAGGCCGATATTGCTGTTAATCATCAACTATCATCAAATTTATTTAATTTTTCTAAGTTAGATAAGTCTGCTGATATACTTATTTTTCCAAATCTAAGTTCTGCTAATATTTCCTATAAGCTTCTAGCTCAACTTGGCGGGGCTACTCCCATTGGCCCAGTAATTACCCCTATTCAATACCCAATAAATATTTTACAAAGAACAGCTAGTGTTGAGGAAATTATTAGTATCACTCACCTCACAGCAATTACTAGTTCAAGAAAAATGGAGCATTTATATGAAGAAAATTATTAATGATACCCGAGCACCAAAAGCAGTAGGAACCTATTCTCAAGGAGTTGAACTTAATGGGGTTTTTTACTTCTCTGGTCAAATTGGAATTAACCCTGAGACCTCTCAAATGGTGACAACTGGATTTAAAGATGAATTAGACCAAATTTTAAAAAATGTTGATCACTTATTAGCCGATTGTAATTTAACAAGAGAAAATATCTTTAAAACAACTATTTTTCTAACAGACTTAGAAAACTTCTCTCAAGTCAACGAAGCTTATACCAATTTTTTCAAGGCACCATTTCCTGCAAGGTCTTGCGTTGAGGTTTCACGTCTACCAAAGGATGCTTTGGTAGAGATAGAGGTGCTTGCTCACAGTTAAATGAAAAAATACTTATTTGAGACAGAAGATACAATAAATAAAAAAAGAAAGTTCAAAAGAATTAAGATTATCGCTTTATCTCTTTTGTTTTTTATTTCATTTCCTCTTCTTCATTTTTCTTATACAGAAAAACTCATTCAACAATCAAAGCAAGAGTTCTTTAATCAAGACCCTGATTGTATTGTTGTTTTTACGGGAGACAGAGGAAGAATCTCAAAAGCTCTTGAGCTCTCTAAGAAGTTCTTATCAAGTAAAGTGCTTATTTCAGGAGTCTATTATAGAAATAACCTACAAAGAATTCTTAAGTATAATTCGGATAAAACAGAGAGATTTAATGAACATTATTCACGAATTATTGATTTAGACTTTGAAGCTTTAAATACTTATCAAAATGTTGATGAAACACTCAAATACTTGAACAAAGATAAAAACTTGAAAAACATTTTAATTATCTCTAGTGATTACCACCTTCCAAGAATACAAATGATTATAAACGGTTTTTCTCAAAATAGTTTAAAGTTCCACTACCAAGCGATTGATTCAAAATTTGGGTTTAATTATTTATATAATATTTTCAAAGAACATTTAAAAATCTTTAACTATTATATTCCTATTAAGAGTGCGAAAGCGTAACTTCATAACCTTGATGTCTTCGGACATTGAAAACATGCTCACCTATATAGAGATACTGTCCTTTTATTCCATGCAAAGTTCCTTCAATGCAAGATTGCTTATCAAAGTTTAAACTTTTTATTTTCTCTGGATAGTTTTGAATAGGAAATTTTATTTCCTCAGTTTTTTCTTCAAGGAACTTTGCTTGAAATTGTTCAAACGTCTGACCATATTTTTTATCAATTGATTTAGCTATCTTTTCTAAGTCTTGTTGTTCAGGATATTGACCTAACATTTTTCTCCAATTTGTTTTATCAGCAAATTCATTTTTAAGTTCTGTCTCAACTAACCCTGCTGCAAGTCGATTTGGAACTTCGTATATTGACCTTGCAATAACAGCTCCTTGATCAATCCATCGAGTTGGAATTTGTGTTTTTCTCGTAATTCCAACTTTTACTCCGGAAGTTAATGATAGATAGACAATATGAGGTCTCATGCAATGATTTTCACCCCATTTTGGTTCTCTGCACGTACCAAGATGGTAATGGCACTTCTCGGGTGAAACAATGCAAGAATCACACGACGCCTTAGAAATAAAAGACTCGTAGGAATATCCGTTGTTGTAGCTCTTAGTTATACTCTTTCCTGTATCTATGCAAAAAATGTTTCCTGAATGTTCTAATTTTATTTCTTTCCCAATCAAAGGGTTTAAATCAATATTCAATTCTCCTAAGGGTATAGAATATTGAACTTTTGATCTTTTAATTTCAGAACGTAACTTTAGTACTATGCCTTTCATATTGAGAATAATGTACTGAAATATTCCTAAAAAAGATATAAGTTAAAGGAGTGAAAAGAATCGTTATTTTATGTATTAAGGGTTACCAATTACTCATCTCTCCCTTACTTGGTGCAAATTGTAGATTTGCTCCCACGTGCTCTCAATATACAGTAGAGGCCTTTGAGAAATATGGAATTATCAAAGCATCTTACTTAAGTATTTATCGAATTATCAGGTGTAATCCAATCTGTAAGGGTGGTCACGACCCTCTTCCATAGCCCTGAAAATTTAACTGGGAAATACTTTCGAGTCTCTAAATTAAATCAATATTGTCGTAAGCTAAGCCGAACAGTCTAGTAAGGCTAAACTTATGAAAATAATAATTCTTAGTATTTTAATCTTCCAATCTTGTTTGAAATCAAACTTAATTGGTTCGCGTGATTTAAGCTCAGTTGATTCCAGTGAACTTCCTGGAAGCGATACTTGTAATGACGCTCCTCACTCAGTTGGTAATATCTCTTTAGGGGGGCATTGTGGAAACGGAAAACTTATTCCACTTACACTTGTGTTTTTAAACTCAAAAAACAAAAAACTATCCCAGAATATTAATATTGATGCACAAAAAACACTTCAAGTTATGAATGAGAAATTTTCTCATCAATCTCATAACTATCTTAAATTTAAATTAAAAAATGTCTATGAAGTAGAAGATAATGCTTTTCATAACTCTAGTTGTGATGGTCCAACAATGGATGCTCTTTCCGAGCGTTATGGTAGCACAGATTCTATGGTCATGATATTTGCTAATGATCTTGTAGGGTCTTGTGCTGGAGTTTCATGGCTATGGGTTTTTCCAAAAGATAAAAATTCTATTACTCTTGCTGAGTACAATTACCCTTTTGTTTTTGACGACTTTACTCCTATCGTGCATGAATTCGCTCACAGTTTTGGTTTGCCTCATACTTCTAATTCTTTTGCTAGTCAGTCTAATGACTATGGAGCTCACTCTATCAACCATTGGATACAAGCAGGTAGAAGTCCAAGAAGGTGCCAAAACGACTCAATCTTCTATGTAGATAAAAGTGAAGCAAGTACTTCAACTCAAGCAAGTAATTTAAATTGGAACTCATATGATAATACAATGTATCCATTCTTTGGTGACAAAACAGATGGAGGATTTTTCACAGCTGGTTATGACTACGCCAGTAGTTGGGTTTTTGATTGCTGGTATGATTTTGCAAAAAAGGATTTCTAAATGAAACTGATTATTCTCTCTATTCTTTTATCAAGTTATACATTCGCCGTAGATACAAAGTCAGTCTTGAATCAACTTATGAATATTCATGGTTCTGATTGGAATGCTATCATTCAATCTAACTCTGATAAGGCTGAAATTAAATCAACCCTTTCTGATATTATTAATAAGAAGATAGATCCAACGGACTTTGATTTCAGACAAGACCTTGTTCCAGATATTATTGCTAATGCAGTTGGAGAATATGGTCACTTTGTAGAAGTAACTCAAGATGGGAAAATGACGGAATCTGACTCTAATATTTTTAAATCTATTGGAGAGCAGGCCAATAAAGATCCTACTGGATCACTTGCTTTATCTTATTACTACGGTCTTCAAAATGCTGCGACACCGGATTCACTAACAACTCTTGCTGACTCCTTAGATAATACTTTTGATGACCCTTCAACTTCTTATACTATTGCAAGGAACATAGGAGTATTATTAGAAGGCTCAGGCAATCTGCCTCTAGATCCTAGATTAGATAACTCTCATATTAAAGCTTACAAACCACGATTATCTTCAGCATATTATAATAAAAAAGGTCAATGGAGAGAATCTGTCTTATATAGTGCAAAAAAACTTAAAGAAAGTTATCAGAACATTAAAGATGTTTCAAAGGATGAAAGTTTTTTAAAGGCCTATAAAGATATAGGTCAAAAGGTCTTTGACCTTAGAAAGTATGCTAGAAATACGACCTCTAATGATAATGAGCAAACAGGAGTTGTAGCGAAGGTAGAAGAAACAACACCCCCTTCAAATAATAAAGAAGTTAAACAAAGAACGATCGCTTCTGATATCGAAAAAGAAGATAAAAGAGAAATAGATAGTATTGAAGAAAAAGACTCCTATCCTATCACTTATTATTTCTTCATTGGAATATTCTTCTTATTGATATTTATTCTCTTTAAGCAAGTTCGATCTTAATAGAGTTTATTGTATTTCTGACACTGTTTTCTTGAACATTGAGATAAATTTCTTATAAGCATCTCCTGTCGCCGGTCCTGAGAACCCTGTATGGATACTATGAATGGATTTATCTTTTCTTAAAAATATAGTTGTTGGATATGACATATGGTTTTCTAAGAATTTTAAAACATCTAAAACTTTTACTTTATCTTTATCTATGCTTCCTATAACAATTTTATAATCAAGATTAAGATTCTTTTGTAACCTTTTAACTTGATAAACAGATTTTTTAAAGTTATCAGTTCTTTCAAAAGCAATTCCAACAATAGGAATATGAGTATTTGTTTTGCTCCAATCTCTCAGAAACTTTGATTCATCCAAGCAATTTGGACACCAAGATCCTAATATCTGTAAAATTACTGGCTGATTTTGATAGGAGGTTTTATTAAAAATAAAATCAGTTCCATCTAAGTTCTTTGCTTTGAATCCAACTGGTTGATCCTTACTCTTGGTTAACGAGTTAGGATCTTCAAGAGAAAACGTTTCATCTCTTTGTCCTATTATTTTTCTTTTCCAAGTATTGCCACTAAAAATATTTCCTTCAAACTTATCTCCTTTCACTTTCAGATCAAGGACAAAATTCATCTGACCATCAAAACCAAAGAGTTGATACTTTCCAGACAATCCAGTTCCTTCCAAGAATCTATAATCTCCAGTTTTTGTTAAAATACTTCCCTTGAGAACCTTCTGTGGAGTTGAAGAAAAAATCGCTAAAGTAGTTTTTTCCACTTCATTTTTATCATTATAAAAATCAACCTTCCACCTTCCTGCAAGAGCAGTCTCATCTCCCGGTTCCATCGCTCTTAAACTATCAACTGCTCGCTTACCTGAAATTTTCATCTCACTAGTAATATCTGTTTTCTTCTTGTAAAAGTTTCCATCAATCGAGCTTCCATTATATTTAAACTCTAGATAATTTTCATCAAAACTCAGAGGTACTTGGTAAATCCCATGACCAACATTTTTCAATTCCAAGTCAAAAGTCTCATCAGAATTTATCAGTCTTACCTGTTGCCCCTTAATTTCCATAAAAAAAGGCAAACAATTATTCTGAACGTCCATAATGACTTTCCATAACCCATCAATTGGTTCAACTTTCTTATGACAACTAGAGATCATAATCATTATGAGAATTAGATATTTCATTTTTCAATCTTATCTGAACAATCTTTTTTTTTCGTGCATACTTCACAGCTACCTTTACCAAAGAGAAGGTTAAGACCTCCACAACTACCAGTAATGCACTTATTGTTTAATAAATACCCTAAACTCATTATAAAAAATATAAATCCAAAAAAAGCAAAACTGATTATCATTGTTTGAAACATATGAAGTGAATATACAAAAAAAAAGGGACTCTTGCGAGTCCCTCTTCTATATTTAAACTAAAACTAGCTTAAAATTAAATTACATATTGATTCCCATGTGACCAAGTGTCTCATAAGTGATCCCACCAACAGCAAGACCATTTCTTTCTTGGTATCTTCTAACAGCTCTATAAGTGTTAGGCCCAAGGTTACCATCAGCAGAAACTCCAACTTTAGATTGAACAGACTTAATTACACTTACATCAGAATTAGTTTTACAAAGAATTCTTCCCCAAGTTGTTTGACCAGCATCAACCATAACTTTTTTAGTAATAGTTTTATAAGTTGCTGGAATTGGAGTTTTAACTTCTCTTGCAGGAGTAGCTAATTCTTTCATTGTAATAGTTTTTGTAATCGCTGGAACTGGAATAGAAGTCGTTCTAGCAGGTTGATCAATTACTCTTCTCTTAACTGTTTTTGTAACAGCTGGAATCGGAATAGACTTAGTTGTTGCTGGAGAAACTACAATTTTCTCACTAACAGTCTTGTACTTAGCAGGAACAGTTACTAAACAAAGAATATCATTTTGAACGTTTCCAGTTTTTGAACTAGATCCGTATCCACCTTGACCAGCAGCTCTAGCTCCCGAATCTCCGTTAGTTCCTTTCTTCCAAACTTGAGTCGCTGGAGAAATTTCAATTTTCTTAGTTACAGTTTTATAAGTTGCAGGAACAGCTACTAACTTTTCCCCTGCAGGCTTAACAACAATTGTTTCAGTTACTGTCTTATAAGTAGCAGGAATAACTTTTAACTTCGTTCCAGCTTCTTTAGTAACGATAGTTTTTGTAGCAGTTCTATAAGTTGCTGGAATAGTTTTAATTTTAAAACTCTCAGCAGTTGCTAAAACTTTCTCACTTGCAGTTTTATACTTTGGTGGTCTAACAATTTGAGCATAACACTCACCAGGTCTAGCATTTCCTAAGATAGGATTATTAGATCCGTTTGAAGAATAACCACTAGTCATTGATGACCCAGAAGTATTAGAAACTGAAGGCGTAGAGTAAGATCCAGCGTCAGTGTTCATAGTTGTAGATGTGTTCATAGTTGAAGATGTATTCACAGAAGGTGCTGGAGCTGTTGCTACAGTTTCTGTTTCATTACTTCCACAAGCTACTAACATTACTAATCCTACGAGAATAGCAAAAGTTTTCTTTATCATTGATTTCTCCTTTTTTGATATATTAAAACTTAACCAATATTTTACAATACCTAAATGTAATCAAGATCTAGCAGTTTAGCTAGTAGGTAATGGCCTTATGACAAACTTTCTTCTCTCTAAGAAACAACTTATATTTATTCAAATAAGACCGAGCTGAACCACTCAGGTTATAAATCAGATCTTTTTAGTACCTTGCTCTTAGTTTTCTCTATTTCATAATCTCTTCCGCTCACAAGCATGGCAGTCGCCAGGGCATCAGCATATAAACAGGTAGGAGCCACTACAGAGACTGAAACATAGTCATTATCTTTGGGTTTTCCAGTTTTTAAGTCGATTAAGTGAGAATATTTTTTCACAATACCCTTCTTGAAGTTTCTATAATCACCACTTGTCGCCACACATTCATCTTTTAATCTTAGGACTTCTTTTGTTTGCCTTTTATTTTTCAAAGGCTTTTCAATACCTATCTGCCAATACTTAGAGTTCTTCTCATCCTTCATTCCTCTAGCAAAAACTTCCCCACCAAGTTCTATTAAAAAATTTTTCGAATGAGAGTCTAAGTATCCTACTACCTTATCAATGGCATAGCCCTTAGCAATTGCCGATAAATCTAATTCTAAGAAGGGATGACTTTTTTGAATTTTTCCTCTCCCTAATCTTAGTTTATCTAGGCCTATATAGTTTAAAGTCTTTTTTATCTCATCTTCACTAGGAGTTTTTTGTGATCTTTGGGGACCAAATCCCCATAAATTAACTAAAGGCATAACACTTGGATCAAAGGCCCCCAACGTTATTTTATGAATCTCTTTAGATTGCTTTAGTACAAATAAGAAATCACTCGATACCTTAAAAGGATCAGTTGATTGATGTTTATTAAACCTAGAGATTTCAGAGTTAACAAGATAAGTAGACATCTGCTGGTTAATTTTAAAAAAAATATCTTCTATCTCTTTTGCTAAGACAGTACTCTTTTGTTGATTTTCTACCTTTATGACGTAAGTCGTTCCCATTGTTTTTCCACGGATAACTTGAAAAGAATTACTCGTACAAGAAAATAAAAATAAAATAAGAAGTCTCTTCATTAGAATCTATATATTTTCAATCTCTTTGTACGGCAAGTTAATTTTGATGCTTTAATAATAGATCGGCTGGTACATGCCTTATCAGCACAGACATTAAAATTATAATTTATGGACTTTGGTAAAAGAGTTTTAGAGTTTTGATGAGCCCGCATCCCTTGGTTAATCCAAGAGTGATGGATAGAAAAGTGTGTATGAGGCCCGCTTGCGTGGCCAGATCGCCCTTGACTCCCAATCCTTTGCCCTACCTTCACTCTTTGTCCTGTTCTCACAAAGACTTTATTTAAGTGAGAATAGAAAGCAATATATCCAGACTTTGATAAAACCTTTACAAAGTTTCCATATCCCGAACCACAGCTACTCTTTCTATTTTTACAATTTGTGACAGCAATGACGGTTCCTGAAAAGACGCTCAAAAGATCACTAACTCCTTTTAATTGTAAATCAACAGCATATTTTGAAGTTTTGGAATTATGAGACCGCCCAGGTCCTGCTTTTACGCCCTTAGTGCAAATAAACGGAGTTCCACGGTCAAATACTGGGTACAAGGTAAGCCCATTTGCATCTAAAGATGAACATCCAATTAAAAAAATTAATCCAAGGATCCGTATCATTACTTAAGTGTAAATCTTTTTCTTGCAATTAAAAATAATTTCTTTGTACAATTTAAGTATAAATAATTGGCAAGACTAACAATGGAGGTTATATGGCCGTTTCAAAATTTGATCACGCATTTAAAAATGCACAGGGTGCTGCAAAAAGAAGAAGACTTAAAGTTAACGAAAAAAAGTTTGCAGGAATTTGTAAGAGCTTGGGTCCAAGTCTTTATAAAGCTGACGCTAGATGGGTTGCAGCAACTGATAGAAAGGAAATTGCTACAATTAAGAAAAACTTTGTTGCTAATAAACTAAAAGTTAAAGGTGATAAAGCAGATGCTGCTATAGAGTATGCAATTAAAAAGATAGGGAAATCTAATAGACATAAGCATAGAGCTTTATTTTATTACCTAATTGCTGAAAAGCTTGGAAAACTATCTAAATTCTAATTTTCAATAAAACTAGAGACTGAGAAGTATTTTTCAGTCTCTATATTCTATAACACCCTTCCTGTTTACTTAATATTTCTAAGTCTTTCGCTTTTGACTCAACTCCTTCTAAGTGCTTCGAAAAAATAGCTATTTTAGAATTCAAGTTTCTCTTTATTCCAAACATTCCATAAGGGTTATAAGTATGAGGTCTGTAAGCTTTATATAATGAGTTACACATCGAATAATAACTCGCATGCTCTACTTTAGAGGTTAAAAAGTCCATTTGCTCACAATAGAGTTCAGTACTTTGAAATAAGTTACTCGCATGCCTAAAGTCCCTTAAAGTTTGCATCATTGCATTACATCTTTTTTTCTGATTAGAATATGATGCATACTCTTTCCTAGAGATTTTTTTCTCAAATGTTTTTAGATAATCAATTCCTCTTTGAGCATTATATAAAAGCCAATAATAGGAAAATGCTTTTCCCTGAAAGAGTGAATTTACAATTTTCTTTTCTAAAGTATAGATTTCACTTAAATCAATACTTACATTTTCATTTGAGAATTGTTTTAAAACTTCTTGTTTCTTCTCTAGAAGATTTTTATAAAAATATAAATCTTGTAAGGAATTCACCTCGTGAGCATGTTGTTTATAAACAACATTATCAGGACTCATTAACCCTTCAGAATCACTTGAAACGTAGCTAGCAACAAATTCAAAGATCTCATTAAATTTTTCCAAATCACACTCTTCACCATCCTCAACTACTAAGAAATCACTAAGTTCATTATTTTTAATTTCAAACTCGATTGATATTAGCTCATCACCTTTTAGATCACTAATAATTTGATAAAAAGAAAGGTAAGACTTTAATCTATTTAAACGTGACACTCCATTATGACTTTTTAGTAAATACCTTAGAGTTAACTTGCATACAAACTCAGAGCTAATTGACGTCGCTCTTTCATTATAATCAATTTCTCTTTCTTCTTCCTCTTCATCATCTTCCAAATCTTCTGGCTCATCCTCTAACCTTCTTAGGAAGTCATTATTAAGAGCTTCTTCTATTTTAAGTAAAAGTATAGTCTCAATCTCTTTAATATCTGAAGCAGCCATTTTTAAAAAACTTCCATCCTCCGTGATCTCTCTTACTTTTCCCTCTACTCTCTTTTGATAATCTTTTTTCTGATCTTCAAATAATTTTTCATTTCCATTCAAAGATTTATCAATTGAATATGTATTCATTCCTAGATCATGCAATAAGCAACTAACTTCAATAAAAGTTTTTCTATTTTGTACCTCGTGCATAGAATACTTCTCTCTCCTTGCCTGAGTAAATTGAACCACGCTATTAGCTATATTTCCGGCTGCTCTAATTCCTTCAACATAGGGAGCAAAAGCAGGAAATGAAGAAATAATCAATGGAGAAAGTTCGTTGAAAACCCCAAGAACAGATTGTCCTACTGATTGTTTGTTGAACTCATTTGAACATTTATCATTAGATCTTCTATGAGAAATAAAATTCCCTATTTCTTTTATAGATCCTAGGGTATTAGAAATTTCTCCTTCAAATTTAGATAATAGATTCAAATTTGTATTAGATTCGCTTTTACTTTTTGCTAGAGCTGAATAAATCTTTGTTGAAGTTTGGGTAATGGTTTTTAAATGCTCTGTTACGGCGTTCAAGTCAGGGCATTGACCACTATATCCTTGAAGTTGAATGATCTTTTGATCTAAGTTTTGTGCCTTATCTCGAAGTTTTTGCAAACTTCTACTTTGAAATGGACATAAGGCCATTGCAGAAATACTAGATACTATTAGACCTAGATAAATACTTTTTATCATCATCGCTTCCTTAGATATGAATTAATTGAATAACGACATATTGAAATATTTCTAAATATTTGTATTGAGAATCCTCTTCATATTTTCTTACGAGATAGATAGTGTAAGTAAGTTCTTCATAAAAGTAAGAACATTAAAGACTGAATCGCTTATAAATTGGATTGAAAGCTCATTGGCTGGCGCACTTTCACAATTCCCCCTCCATGAGGTTTTGAATACTTTAAATTTTTTAATGTTGAAATGAAGCAGTTTTCACTTTTCTTGTTGAGTTGTTTTCCTTGTGACTTAACTCCCAAATCTTGAACATTGCCTTCTCCATTGATGATAAAAGATAAATCAATCACTTCTGGTCCAGAAAAATTGTTCAAATTAAAACAATCTCTAAGTTCAGCTTTTTTAGAGTTTAATCCACTTTGAATTTCTGAAACTTCTAAAGCTCCAAGAGTTTGCTCTTGCTGTAAGTTAGAGCAAGAGATGATAAAAAGACTTAATAAGATTGTCTTCAAAGTCCTAACCACCAAAATCATCAAGAGCGATGCTCTCTCTTTCAACCCCTAAATCAATAAGCATATCAATAACACACTTATTCATAATTGGAGGTCCACAAAGGTAATACTCACAATCCTCAGGTGCAGGGTGATTTTTTAAATACTCTTCAAATAATACGTTGTGAATAAATCCTTCATACCCACTCCAATCATCCTCTGGTTGCTTATCAGATAAAGCGACATGCCATGAAAAATTTGGATTTTCTTTTTGGATAGTATCAAAATCATTTACATAGAACATTTCTTTAACAGATCGCGCTCCATACCAAAAGCTTACCTTTCTATCAGTATTAATCCTTCTAAACTGATCAAAGATATGTGATCTCATCGGGGCCATTCCTGCTCCCCCACCAACAAAAATCATCTCGTTTTTTGTTTCTTTGGCAAAAAACTCTCCGTACGGACCAGAGATAGTTACATCATCACCAGGCTTTAAGTTAAAGATGTATGAACTCATCTGTCCTGGCGGAATTCCAGCTGGGCCTCTTGGAGGAGGTGATGCAATCCTAACATTTAACATGATAATTCCTGTTTCTTCAGGATAGTTTGCCATTGAATATGCTCTAATAACATCTTCTTTAACAACAGACTTATATTGCCACATTTTAAAATGATCCCATGAACCTTTGTATTCTTCATCAATATCAAAATCTTTATAATCAGCAATATGAGGAGGACATTCAATTTGAATATATCCACCAGCTCTAAATGGAACTGACTCACCTGTTGGTAATTCTAAAACTAATTCTTTAATAAATGTTGCAACGTTATTATTAGATCTAACTTTACACTGCCATTTTTTTACCCCAAAAAATTCTGGCTCTACTTCTATGCTCATATCTTGCTTGCAAGTTACTTGGCATGAAAGTCTCCATCCTTCTTTAGCTTCTTTGTTATTGATATGAGATTTTTCAGTTGGCAGTATATCTCCACCACCTTCAAAAACTTTCACCTTACACTGAGCACAAGTTCCACCACCACCACAAGCTGAGCTTAAAAATATTTTTTGATCAGCAAGAGCATTTAATAATTTTCCACCAGCTGGGATGGTTAATGTTTTATCATCATCATGATTAATTTTTATATTAATATCACCAGTATTAACTAGTCCTTTTCTTGCAACCAAAATAATTGAAACAAGGGCCAAGATAATGGCCGTAAACATAAAAATCCCTAAAACAATCGTTATATCCATATTCTTCTCCGAAGAAGTGCTTTAAAAGCAACTTATAATTGTATTCCACCAAAACACATAAAAACGATGGCCATTAAACCAACGGTAATAAATGTAATACCTAAGCCCCTAAGTCCTTTAGGAACATCACTATAACTTAATTTTTCTCTAATTCCGGCTAGGGCCATAATTGCTAATGCCCAACCAAACCCAGACCCTAATCCGTAAGTAACAGATTCAGCAAAATCATATCCTCTCTCTACCATGAAAAGTGATCCACCTAAGATGGCACAATTTACAGTAATTAAGGGAAGGAAAATTCCAAGAGTATTATAAAGAGCTGGAACATATTTATCTAAAAACATTTCTAGAATTTGAACGATCGCTGCTATAACACCGATATAACAAATTAATCCTAAGAAAGATAAATCTAAGTCAGGATACCCGGCCCAAGCAAGAGCTCCTGGTTTTAAAAAATATGTATAGATTAAATTATTTGCTGGGATAGTAATTGTCTGAACTGCAATAACAGCTATTCCTAAACCAATGGCCGTACTAACTTTTTTAGAAACTGCTAGGAAAGTACACATTCCTAAGAAAAAAGTTAGAGCAAGGTTTTCTATGAAAACAGCCTTTACAAAAATATTTATATAATTTTCCATACTAATTACTCTCTTCCATTTGATCTGGATAATAAGTTCTAATCACCCAAATAATTAATCCAATAATAAAAAATGCACTTGGCGGTAAAATCATTAAACCATTAGATGGGTACCACCCTCCGTCTCTAACTAATGGAAGTATTGTATATCCAAGAAGTTTTCCAGATCCTAATAATTCTCTAAAGATCCCAACCACAATAAGTACAAAAGAATAACCGATTCCATTTCCAATCCCATCAAGAAGAGAAGCAAATGGTGAATTCTTCATTGCAAAGCCTTCGGTTCTCCCCATGACAATACAATTTGTAATAATTAGTCCGACATATACGGCCATCGACTTAGAAACATCGTATGCATAAGCTTTTAAAAACTCATTCACGAGAATAACCATAGAAGCAATAATCGTCATTTGAACAATAATTCGAATTGAACTTGGGATATGATTTCTAATAACTGACACAAAAAATGATGATAAAGCACAAACAAAAGTAAGAGCTAAACACATAATAAGAACTTGATCTAATCGTACTGTTACAGCAAGAGCGGAACAAACTCCTAGAATTTGAAGTGCAATTGGATTATTTTTTAAAATTGGATCAAAGAGTAATTCCTTTACCTTCATTATAAAACTCCTTCTTTAACTTTATCTAGAAACTTCCCATACCCATGATCACTTAACCAATAAAGCATAGAAGACTCTACTCCATCACCAGTAATAGTTGCCCCACTTAAGGCGTCAACTTCGTGAACTGAACCAGTGTTGTTTTTAGTAACATCTATTTTAGGGTTGCCATTTTCATCAAAAACTTTTTTCCCTATCCACTGTGCTTTCCATTTTGGATTATCAACTTCTCCACCAAGACCTGGAGTCTCACCGTGAGAATAATATGAAAAACCTTTCACTGTTTTTGCATCACTCTCTAGAGCAACAAATCCAAGCATCGTAGACCATAGCCCTTTAGATGAAATTGGTAGGATAATATTTTGAATACTTCCAGATGAATCTTTCTTTAAGTAAATTTGAGTATATTTTTTTCTTGTACTTAAACCACCTCTATCTAGTTCATCAGGAATAGCAACTTCAATTTTTTTATCGTCTTTTGAAAGCTCGCTAACTACTGAACCTGAGTCCATATCAATATAAACGGAAGTGATCATATTATTAAAAACAGTTTTTATGTCATCAGATTCACTAAAAGCTTCACCGGATGCCTTTAAAACATTTTTCTTCATATCAATATCTTTATTATATTCTTGCTTTGGTCTTAAAGTAACAGCAGTCGTTGAAACAATTGCAGAACAAAATAAACAAAGAATAAATGCGACTAAAAGTGTTTTCATCTTACGCTCTCCTCTGTCTACGTTTCACATTACTATTTAAAACAAACCAATCAATTAATGGAGCAAAGGCATTCATAAATAAGATAGCAAGCATCCATCCCTCGGGATAGGCCGGGTTGATTGCTCGGACTAATAATCCAAGGCAACCTATTAAAAATCCATAAACCCATTTACCCATCGTTGTTTGAGTTGCACTGACTGGGTCAGTTGCCATGAAAACTGTAGCAAATGCAAACGATCCTAATACAAAGTGCCAAGACCATGGAACATTCATCATTTCATTTGTTTCACTTCCAATTGAATTTAAAAGCATACTTGTAAGAATCATTCCTATCGTACAAGAGAGCATGATTCTCCAAGATCCTATTCCAGTTGCGATTAAAACTGCTGCTCCAAATAAACAAGCAAGAGTAGAAGTTTCGCCCATTGAACCTGGAATAAATCCCCAGAAAGCATCTGACCAAGAAGTACTAAGAGCTGCGACTCCACCACTTACTAATTCACTGAGAGCTGTTGCTCCAGTATGGCCATCAACTGCCGTCCAAACTGCATCTCCAGATATTTGAGCTGGGTAAGCAAAGAATAAAAATACCCTTGCTGTTAGAGCTGGGTTAAAAATATTTTTTCCAGTTCCACCAAAAACTTCTTTTCCTATAACAACACCAAAGCTAATCCCTACAGCGATCTGCCAAAGTGGAATACTTGGAGGAAGAATTAATGGAAATAATAAACCAGAAACAACAAAACCTTCATTGATCTCATGGCCTCTTACTGCAGCAAAAAGTGCTTCCCATAAACCACCAACTGTCATCGTCACAATATAAGCTGGAAGGAAAAAAAGTGATCCGTAAATTACATTTCCAAGTAATGATCCAGGATGCATTTCAATTCCAGTCCCAAACCAACCAAGAATAGTTCCAAGAAAACTTGAACCAGCAAGAAAGCTCATGATACCTGCTCTCCAGCCACTAGCTATAAGATCTGGATTATTATGAACAGCAAGGTTTGCTTGATACCCAGTATTATACATGGCCATAAAAACACATGGGAGCAAGGCCCAAGCAACCATGATCATTGTTCTCTTAAAATCTAGAGAATCAGCTATATGTACATTTTTTTTTGTTTTATCAGAAGGAGTTAAAATAAAAGTATCTGCTGCTTCATAGAACGCATAAAACTTTTCTAACTTTCCACCTTTTTCAAATTTAGGTTTTAGCTTATCAAAAAAATTCTCAAAAACTCTCATTACCCTTCCTTCTCAATGACTGCTAAATTCTCTCTCAACAAAGATCCAAATTCATTCTTTCCAGCATCTACAAAACTAAGTAGTGCTACATCTTCTTCATCTAACTCTAAGGCCCCAAGTTCTTGAGCTCTATTTGTATCTCCACCAAGAAGTGCTCTTAATAAAAAAGTTGGCTCTATATCTAAAGGCATAACTTTTTGAAAGTTACCAATTGATAATAAGGCCCGATGTGATCCATTGGCATTCGTTGTAAAATCATATTTTTTCTTAGGTAGGAACGCTGATAAGAATGCTCTTGAGAGAGAAAACTTTTTAGCTCCTGGCATATGCCAACCTAGAAATTCTCTTTTTGCACTATCTTCAATGACACTGACTTGATTATGAAATCTTCCAAGGTAATCAAATGGTCCATTAGCAGTTCTTCCATTTAAGACTGAACCTGAGATAAATCTAAGATCAGAATAATCATAAACTTCACTTTCAAAAATCTCTTTAATATTCATTCCTCGAGTTGCTTTAAAAATTCTTGGATTTCTAACTCTTGGTCCGCCAAGAGCTATATATCTATCGGTATGAAGTTTTCCAGTTTTTAAAAGACCACCTAATGCAATAATATCTTGATACCCAATATGCCAAACAATCTTTTTAGCAGACACTGGATCTATATGATGTATATGAGTTCCTACATTTCCTGCAGGATGAACTCCACTAAATGTATGCTCTTTTACTAATTCATTATTGCTCTTTGCTTTGAATCCTTTCCCAACACATAAGTGTATTTGAATTCCAAGTCTAGAGATAGCATTGATACCAGCATTAAATAGTTCTTCATTATTATCAAGAGCAAGTATTGCATTCACATCACCAGCTAGTGGATTCGTATCAGTAGCAGTGATAAAAATTGAACTTGGCAGTGTTTGCGGGTCGGCGACTTTCGAAAAAGGCCTTGCTCTAAGAGCTGTCCACTCTCCAGATTCTAATAAAAGATTTTTCATCTCCTCTACTGAATAAGAGCTTGCGTCACTATCTTTATAACTAGAAAAGCTAATATGATCATCACCAGAGTTTTCTACAACGACAGATTGAAAAACTCTTTTATCGCCACGATTAACTTCTAAAACTTTTCCACTACATGGAGATGTATAAATGACTCCATCAGTTTTTTTACAAGTAAAAAGGATGTCACCTTTTTTAACGCTATCTCCGACTTTAACTCTCATCGTTGGTTTCATTCCAACAAAGTCAAAACCAACCACAGCTAGTCTTGAAGGTTTTTTGGGAAGAACATCTTGCGTGTTTTTAGGTGCTCCATTGATTGGAAGATCCAATCCTCTTTTAATAGTGATCATATTGGCCTCTAATTAAACTAATTTGAATATATTAAAGATATAATAATAGATTCGATTCTGAAATGATTTTGAAGCGACATCTAGGGATTATTAATGAGCTTAAAAACATTTTATTTACTCTTAAAAAGAGTCGAACTTAGAGGTGTTTTATATAAGCTTGATCACAATTTTCATTCGTCTTTAAGCTATCATCTCTAGTAAAACCATTTCTTTCCAAGACTTTTAAAGATCGATCATTTGCAGCTTCAACTTGAGCAAAAAGTGCTTTATATCCTGCTTTCTTAGCTATTTCAGCAATTTTAGCTAAAGCATTTGTTGCAAGGCCTCCATGTTTTGCATTCACCCAATAGCCAGTTTCAGCAAGTTCCAAGTTATTGGATCGGATATCTATGCTTCCAACGATAGATCCATCAAGGTCAGAAAGTAGATAAACAAAATGCGTTCCTTGCTCCCAACCTTGCTTGGCCCACAAGAAAAATTCTTTAGCGTCTTCCAGGCTATATCCATTCGGAAATCTTTTAGTGAATAACCATTTGTAGATTGGGTCTTTTGAGCATGATCCAAAAATTTCATTATACCTATTTAAAGATGGGGGAATTAAACTTATAGGTTTCAGTGAAAAGAGTTTATCTGTTTTAAATTGAAGTACATCTTGCTTTTTTTCTAAGTCAGACTTTTCCACGAGTTTCATTGAGACTTCCTCGTCAGGAAAACTTTTCCAATCTTTTTTCCATTTTTAAAATATAAACCTTGGAAATTATTTCTTTTGAATAAATCAAAAGATCTAAACATAAAATAAGAATCATCTTTAACTTTTACTAATACAACCCCTGATTTCTCATCAACTCTAAAATCTATATTAGATCCTGTTCCTGACTTAGAAGCATAATCTTCTATATCTAACTCATGACTACCTACAATATCTTTTGTCCCTTTTCTCTCATAGTTTAACTCTAGGACTATCTTTCGATGTTTATTCTTTAACTTACCGCTTAAATGTTTTAAATACCCTGTAAAGTATCCATTCATTTTTTTTATAGTTTTATAAGTTTGAATGAGAGCACTTCGGTTTGTGATCTCTCTTAGTTCAACATTACTTAGGAGATTGAATTTCTCATTTGGTGAGTCTTGTGAGTTCTCGGCTTGATTTTCACTAATATTCTCATTATTTATTATAATCAATTCCTCTTTATTCTGAACCACTTCGGCAGAAACACTTCCTTTACTAATATCTAGTTCTTTAATTACTTTTTCATAACTTTTAGGATTATCTAAGATCTTCTCGATGGTCTCTTTTTTCTCAGAACTCATATTTACACCAATTGCAGCAAGATAAGCTAGAATTGCTTTTGGAATGAAGTCTCTATTCTTGAAAAATTTCTGTTCATGAACTTTTAACTTATCTAAAGCCTTGCAAGATATTGAACACTCATTTTCATTTATTTCCTTGAGTTCTATTTGTTCATTTCCAATAGATTCTAATTTTTCGTTATCATTGTAAAAAGGCATAAAAAAAGAACCAAGCATTGCACCTAAGGTAATACATGCTAAATATTTAAGAATCTGCATCAACTTTCCTTACAACCACATAAGGTTGAATAATTAAATACTCAAACAATCCTTCTCTATTTACTTTACTCTCTTCCGGAGCAATATTTTCAATTTGTTTATTATTTAACCAATTAGAGATTGTTTGAACCTGATCCTGGGCAATAGCAACCGCGACATCAATAATATCCAAGTCATGGATCATTAAAACTGCACCACGTTCTATATTTTTATCAAGAAGGTTCCAAGTACAAGTATCAAGCTCTGTTTTAAACTTTTCTTTTAAGCTCATTTTATAGATTCACTAATTGCTTTTGTCGCCTCATCTAGAGTTGTGCTTTGAATTTGATAAGGACTTAAGTATTCACAAAATTGTTTTATCGTACGACTCTTCCATCTGCCCACTCTTGGATCAGTAATCAAGATCACTCCTTTATCATTAGGGGTCCTAATTAATCGACCTAATTTTTGAGTGAGCTTTCTGGCCCTGGTTGCCATGAAATATTCACTAAATGAGTTGCCAAGGTTTTGGTCAAAAAATTGCTTTCGACTCTCCACTACTAAGCTTCTATGTTGATCTGGAATTTTATCAATATAGACAAATGACAAACTCTCTCCAGGAATATCGATTCCTTCTCCAAAACTCTCTAAACCTACAAGCACGGCATGTTTTGATTTTTTAAAATCTTCTATGATTTTTTTATTCTTTCCTTGGAAGAAAACTTCAAGTTCATTGCCAAGCTTCATTAACAAGATCTCTCTAGCAAGCTCAAATCTTTTATAGGAAGAAAAAAGTAGTAAACTTCGACCTTTTAATTTTTTTAATATTGGAATAACTTCTCTCAAGATCGATTCAACATATTCATTTTGATAAATGGGTGGATGATCTGATGTTAGAAAAACTTTTGCATTTTTCTTATAATCAAAAACGGGATCTAAAAATAAACCCGTTTTAAATCTTTTATTACTTTCACAAAAATGATAACCAGTAAGCCATTCAGCATTTAGATGACCTTTCTTTCCATCCATACTCCCTAGAGTAGCTGAAGTGAAAACAACTGAGTCGGTATTTTCAATAACTTTCTCATGAACAGTTCTACCAATATTAATAGGAATGGCCTTAAGCTCTATCCCATAATCATTATGATAGAAAATACTTCTACAATATTCAGGATCTTCTCCTAAAAAGGTTCCAAGCGTTGCCCAGAATTCTTCTATTTGAACTCCAAGAGCTTTTACATAAGACCAAGCAGTAATTGCATGCATGTCCTCAAAGTTTCTATCTTCAAAGTCATCAATATGAGGCTTTACTAAAGTGTACATGGCCTCAATATAAGCTCCAAGTGATGAGAGCTCATTGGCCAGTGAGACTTCTAGTGAATTTCCCTCTTTTCTAAAAGCGACTTCATTCCAATACTCTTCAGTATATCTTGAAGTTTCCTTCACAATTTTTTCGATGATGATTTTTATTCCTGCCAAATGATTTCGTACTTCAGCAAAAATATTTTGAAGATCTTTTTTAAGTTTTGGAATATCTGTATTTTTCTCAGTGAATTCAATTAAGTAAAAAAGAGCACCTATATTTGAACTTACTCCTTCAGAGGTTTTAAAAAAGTTTGCCAACCGATTTAAATCTAAAACTATAGAAAAAGCATCACTGGCAGTTTCTTCAATTTTATGGGCCTCATCAAAAATAATATATTCTGGTCTATCAACTGAGCTTGGCCATAAAAAAGTTAAGGCGTGGTTTCCGATAATAACATCTGCTTTTTTGGCTTCATCGTGGCCTATAAAATAAGAGCATTCTTTTATATAAGGACATTTTGATCCTATACAAGTTTTAAAATCAAGCTTTAACTCTTTTTCATAGTCTTGGAAGCTATCCATCATTCTTGCTAAAATACCAGGTCTATCTTCTGCGGTTATCATATCCTCATAGGACCTACTCGCATTAGAGTGAAACATAATTTCATAAAACGCTTCTAGGAATTTTTCTTCAAAGTTTTGCGAAGAAAAAAGATCACCTTGAGGACCTTTTGAATGTTCAAACTTCGCTCTACAATAATGATTTTGAGTTCCTATAAGTTTCGTCACTTTAGAATTACTTCCTAGAATACTTTGAGCAACATGTAAGTCTTTATCGATCAATTGAGATTGTAATAGTTTTGTTCCCGTTGAGATTAATACTTTTTTCTTTTTCTCTTTTGCAAATAATAAGGCTGGAACTAAATACCCTAATGTTTTCCCAGTTCCTGTTGGTGCTTGAACCATAGAGTGAATGCCGTTTGAAAATGACTGACCAATTTTTAAGGCCATCTGTTCTTGTTGAAGCCTGTGCTTATAACCAGGTAAAACGTCATTTACTGATTCTTCATCCTGGAAGACATTTTTGATCTCTTCACTAGAGAACTTAATATTCTTTTTGTTCTTAGGGCCCTGAGCTTTTTGTGCAATCTCAACCTCAGAATTTAAATCAAAATCAATCTGATCAGCAATCTCATTTAATTCATCGAAACTCAAATGGTAGAAGTTTTTAAACCAAAAGTTTGGAATCTCAGAGATCTTTTTTTCTACAACCTTATTTAAAACTTTATCTTTTTTAACTTTATAAGTAGCAGCTAATAATACCTTCAATAGATCTCGAGAATCTTCATACCCTCTATGAATTTCAACATCAGCAATATTATAATCAATAATAAATGATTCTAAATTAAATCGACTCCTACCAGGGTGGAGCAAGATCAAATAAAACATACTATCTATGAAAGATCGCTGCATAGGAGATTGTTTAAACTTGATATCCAAATCTTCTAAAGTGTATTCTAAAAAAGAACTCTCAAAGGCAGCGTTATGAGCAATACAAATATGGTCTTGTAATTCATATAAAGACTCTTCTACTTTTTCTAGCTTGGGAGCATTAGCAACCATATCTGAAGTGATTCCAGTTAAGTGAGTGATAAATGGAGTAATCTGTTTATCAGTCCAAACTAGAGAGGAGTATTTTTTTACTAACTTGGTTCCCTCAAAACTTAAATAGCCAAGATCTATGATCTCGTCAGTTTCCGAGTTAATACCAGTTGTTTCAATATCTAAAAGTGACCATTTTCCTAAACTCATAAGTGTCTAATATTAATCAGTGTGACAGATTTAGGATAGTTCTTTATAGTATCGCTATGACTCAAGCTGCCTTTCAAATTCAATCTACAATAATTGTTTTATTAATGGTTATTGGTATTATGCTCAGAAGCGATAAAAGCAAGCATGTTCCTATGATGTCATTAGTCATTGCTTGGGATATTCTCCTAGTTTTACAAATCGAGCTTACGCGCAGTGCTATTGCTAAGGCCTCACAGGTTACTACTAATCCTATGATTTTAAATATCCATGTTACTTTGGCCACAACCACCATTGTATTCTATTTATTCATGATTTATTACGGGAGAAAACTCTTAAAGGGTGACTTGAGCATAAAAACAATACACAGAAGAATGGGGCTAGCTACTTTTGTTTTAAGAATGGCCACCTATATAACAAGTTATTTCGTTGTGATAAGATAGGCCTATGAAAATTACTGATAAAATACATGAAATATTAAAAATTGGATTTCCTGGAGATCAAGTTCAGGTTGGACCTATGCGTGGAGCGAGTGATGATCACCTTGAGATTATAGTCACTTCCAAAAAGTTTGAAGGGCTTATGCTTTTAGAACAACATCAAATGGTGATGGATCTGTTAAAAGAAGAATTTAAAGACGCGCTTCATGCTGTAAAAATTAAAACTAAAGTATCTGTTTAAGTAAGGAGAAAATAATGAGTGATAATCCATTTAAAATCATCAACCCTAAAGTAGAAGAAGAACATGCAAAAAAAGCTTCAACTGAAATCCCGACAGGGTTTGAAGAAGCTGATACTCAAAAAAGAATAGAGAAAATTATCAACTCAAACTCAGTAGTTGTTTTCATGAAAGGAAATGCATCTTTTCCTCAATGTGGATTTTCTGCTAATACAGTTGGAATGCTTACTCAGTTAAATGCTGGGTTTAGAACTTATGATATTTTACAAGACCCTGAATTAAGACAGGCCATCAAAGAATTTTCAAACTGGCCAACATTCCCACAAGTTTACCTAAAAGGTAAACTCATAGGTGGAAATGATATTGTCACTGAAATGTATCAATCAGGTGATTTAGCTAAAGTATTAAGCTAGTTAACTTCGTTTTTTATTTCGATCACAAAGTTTCTTCATTTTACTTAAGGCCTTTTTCATCTGAGCTTTGGGTGTTTTAATTGATTTATAATTTTTAGTAAAAATTCTTCTTATTGCATTTAATGGATTACTAAAATCATCGAGATCGCCTTCAACTCCAGCAAGGTAAACTTTAAACTTAAGATTTTTAGGAATCAACTTTAATGAAGCTGGTAAGCACTTCTTGAATTTTTCATTATTATTAAGAAATAAACTTTTATGTTCTTCATACTCTAAAAAAGAAGACTGATTTAAATCATATTTCGTATAGAGCCTATCAACAATATTACAACTAACAAAACTTAACGATAGAATGATTAATCCTAAAACTTTCTTCATGATTCCTCCTATTGAACGCATATTTTCATAGAATACTAGCTCAGATCAAAGCTAGTTCCAATTTTCAGATGTAGTTTAATTCTTACAAATAGACTAAAATCAAATAAAGAGGGAGAGAACAACTGAATAAAGAAAATCCATTTTGGCTTGGTCATTTAGATACTACAAAGAAAGTAAATATTATTGGAGGTGGGATATCAGGACTCTTGGCTGGATATTACTTCAAAAAAAGAGATATCGATTTTGAAATTTTTGAAAAGTCAGATCGTATTGGTGGAAAAATACAATCACTCAAAATAGAGAACAATATTTTTGAAACTGCTGCTAATAGTATTTTAATGACTCCTAAACTTAAGCAATTCTTTGAAGGAATTGATCTACATCCCATATCAACTAATAAAGGTTTAAAACGATTAATTTATAAAGATAATACTATTACTTCTTTTCCTTTTGTAAGTTACCTTGAGCTTCCCAAACTATTCTTTAAGACTTTTAAGAAATGCCCTACCAATATTGAATCTTTAACAGTCAAAGACTTCTGGAGTCCTCTACTGGGAGATAAAAACTGCTCCCAAGTTCTAACTCCTATTCTCAATGGAATCTATGCTACTCCTTGCGAAGAGTTAAAGTTTATGGATATCTTTAATACTGAGTTTTCTTTTGAAAATAAAACTTATTTTTCCTATATCAAGTTTTTAAAATCAAAAATGGAAGGTCTTAAAAGCGTTAGTTTTAATGGAGGAATGGAAGAGCTCCCCAAGAGACTTGCTGCTTTATTAAAAGGTCATATCTCATTAAATTCTGAAATAAACGATATGCCTAAAAATACACTAATCTGTACTGATTCATCTAAACTTTTAAAACAAGGTAACACAAGTATTTACTCTCACTCAATTATTGCAACGCCAATAGATAATTTAAAGAATTCATACGGCATCTTATTTTCTGGTAGAGATGATATCCTGGGAATTCTGTGTAACCATCATATTTTCTCTTTTAACAAGTCCCCTTCTTATACAATAGTATCTAAAACTTTATTAAGTACTGAAGAGTTGAGAAAAAAACTAAAATTAATATTCCAACAAGAAGTTTCAATTTCTCACTTCAAGGCCTTCTCCTGGCAACACGGTCTTCCTTTATATAATCAATCCAGGCAAGATAAACTTAATTCTCTTGATCTAAAAAACTTTGCATATTTTGGAAATTATACTTCAGGTATTAGCCTTCGATCTCTAATTGAACAAACAATTTAAGGCAATTTATAGTCCTTGCGAGTGATCTCAACTTGTCCTTTAAACTCACCGGGAACACTTCCTCGCATTTTAGGGGCCTGATGCTTTATATAGTTTTGAAAATTGATTTCATTATCTATCATATAGCGAACAAGAATATTCTCATTTTTAAAAATTTCAGCAAAAAGAAAGCCCTTAAACTCCAACATTTCTTCTACATGAGTTTTTAGCCAATTATAATACTTTTTCTCAAGATCCGAACCAATAGTAATGTTTACTTCATAAACGTACATAATTTACTTCCTTGTTCATATTTATCATACTTTGAAACAGGTTTTCACAAAAGAAGAATTATAGATTTCAGTTTTAAGGGCTCCTAGGCCTAACTGCCTAAAAAACTTTCCAGATTTAGTGCCCAAATCTTTTGGAAATCAACAAAGTGTAATAAGCTATCGTATATGGATGCTAACAAAACCAAGTCCAAAATAAAGCATGATATCAAAAATGCACTTTTTAGAATTGAAAGTATTTTTGATATTCTTTTAAGTGAAGAAAACTCTCCGTTTAGCCAAGAAGAGCTTTCTAAGGATCTAAAATCCACCCTCAAAGATCTCAATGACTATTCAAACAAGCTTCTTAAATAATAAGAACACCATTTTAAACAATACTTCAGGGATTCTAGAATATTACCCAAACTTTATCTTAAAAGATTACTTCTCCACCTTACAAAATGAAGTAAGCTGGAGAGAGGAGACCATCTCATTATTTGGAAAAACTTTGCTTCAACCAAGGTTAATTTCTCTTCAAGGAGATAATGAAATTAAATATTCTTATAGTAAGAAAGAATATAATGCTTCATCATGGACTTCATCCCTCATCATAATTAAAAAGATCATCTTTAAAAAATTAAATTTGGACTTTAATTGTTGTCTTTTAAATTTTTATCGAGATGGCAAAGATTCAATGGGCTGGCATAGTGATAACGAAAAAGAGCTTGGTCCAGAACCAATTATTGCATCTTTAAGCTTTGGGGCAACAAGGATATTTAAATATAAAAGTGATTCAACTCATTCAATAGCTCTTGAAAGTGGTTCTTTGCTTATCATGAGAGGGCAGTTTCAAAATAATTATAAACATGCGATCATGAAATGTTCTTACTCTGAAGGTCGTATAAATTTAACATTTAGAAATATTTTCAAATTATAATTTTAATTATAAACTTTGAAAGGGAGATTTTCATGAAAAACCGTTTACCATTTATAATCACTACTTTTTCTATGGCTCTTGGAGTTTTCATTGCAATCCTATTTGGAATTAATGAAAGCTACTTTAAAGATAAAATAGCAGATGCTATTAAGAAAAATCCAACCTATTTATCTCTTGAAACACCTGAAGAACAAACAAAACATTTCAAGAAAGAAAAAGATAAGAACTGGAGATATTATCAAAGGTTTCATTTTCACTCTACCGGCATTAGTGCAATGACTTTAGCTTTACTAATCTTATTAAGTTTTTCCTTAGCTCCCAAGAAAATCGTTTTTTATACTAAGTATATGCTCTCTATAGGAGGTTTGCTCTATCCATTTGTTTGGTTGTTCGCAGCCGAGTATGGGCCTATCATAGGAAGAGGTGCAGCTAAAGATAAGTTTAGTTTCTTTGCATATATGGGAGGAGTATTTTTTATAGGACTAGTAATGACCATGTATTGCCTAATTAAGCATTCAGTCTCTATTCCTACTAAAGCTTAAGAGAAGCGATTTCAGATAACAAGGATCTTTCTCCAGACTTTAAAAACGTATGTGCTACGATTTCTTCATCTTTTAGTCGCTCAATACAATGGCTTAATCCATTATTTATTGAATCCAAGTAAGGTGAATCAATTTGTTCACAATCTCCTGTAAGAACAATCTTAGTCCCCTCACCTGCTCTGGTGATAATCGTTTTTATTTCATGAGGAGATAAATTTTGTGCCTCATCAACAATCATATACTGTCCCGGCAAAGACCTACCTCTAATATAAGTTAGTGGCTCAACATGTAAAAGACCCTGATTGATCAACTCTTCCCAAGAAACAGAATCTAACTCACCTTTTTTATTACCGAATAAGAAATCAATATTATCAAAGATAGGCTGCATCCATGGCCCAAGTTTTTCATTTATATCTCCAGGTAGAAAACCTAGATCTCGTCCCATTGGAATAATCGGTCTTGAAACTAACACTCTTGTATAAGTTTGAGAATTAATAGTCGCTTCAAGTCCAGCTGCAATTGCTAAAAGTGTTTTTCCTGTACCGGCCTTTCCCATAAGACTGACAAGGTTTACCTTATCATTCATGAGAGCATCTAGAGCAAATTGTTGTTCTTGATTTTTAGGAAAGATCCCCCAAACACCATCTCTTTTATTAATAAGCGGTACGATTCCAGACTTTTCTTTACAATATCTTCCTAGTTTTCTTTGATGCTCATTATCTTTATTAGTTAGATAAATATATTCGTTGGGAAAAAGAGGTTGCCCTTCATCATCATCTTTAGCCAAAAACCTTTTATCTTGAAACGACATAATGTCATCTCCACTAACTCCAACAACTCTTTGGCCTGTATATAGCTCATCAAAGGTAACATTTGTTGATTCATAGTCTTCACTCTCTATCCCGAGAGCATCTGATTTTAATCTAAGGTTAATATCTTTTGAAATTAACCTTACTTCTTTACCTTGCTTTTTTAGAGATAAAGCATCTTTTAGAATAATATTATCGTTAATATTTAAATCAATTCCCCAGTCAGTCTCAATATTTACATCTTCAGTAATTTTAATGAAGAGCTTGCCACCGTGCTCCATTGGAACACCCTCACCTAGGGAGCCTTGAGTTCTTAATTTATCAACAATTCGAGAAAACTCTCTAGCATTACGACCGTTTTCACTTTGATCCTTTTTGAATCGATCTAATTCTTCAACAACAATAAGAGGAATATGAACCTCATTATCATCAAATTTAAAAATAGAACGTGGGTCAAAAAGAAGAACATTGGTATCGAGAACAAAAGTTTTATTCAAAAAAACTCCTCCTTAAGCTTTTTAGTAATATTTAATTTTAAGTGATCAAAGACCAGTTGGAAAACTTTACCGACCTTTCTAGTCGGGCTTGCAGACTATAATATAGTGACTTCCTTTTTGATAAACTTTAACCATTGAGTCCTTAAGCACTACAAACTGTGCTAACAACTCATCGGGCTTACCTGTTATGACATTGTCACCTTCTATCATTAAAGTACCTTTTCTATTTAACAAATGATTAAAAACAGCGGGATAAAGATCTAATTTATTAAAAGGCGGATCAATATAATAAATATTTTCAAACTCCCTAGATTCTAAAAAGTTCTCTTCCTTTAAGCATGAGTAGGAGTGAATGTTTATCTCTCCTAGTTCATATTGAGTTAATAATCTTTTTTTATTTTCTAGTAAAAATTTATGGGCCTTAGGGTTCACTTCATAAATATTTACAAATTGACAGCCTCTTGAAGCAGCTTCAAAAGCAATTGAGCCAGTTCCACCAAATAGATCATAAATTCTAAAAGAGCTCCAATCTTGATAACGATCAAAGACTTTTCTTTTCAATAAGCTAAGTGTTGGTTTAGTTCCAAAATTCCGAGGTGTTTTTATCTCAAAGTTCTGAGCAATCCCACCTAATAATCTAATGCTCATTAAAATTCCAAATGAAAAGTTACTGGACCATCATTAACCAAAGAAATTTTCATATCTGCTCCAAATATTCCTTTTTTACACTTCAAACTTTTATTGAAGTTTCTTGTCATTATTTCAAAATTTAAATTTGCACTTTGAGCATTCATTGATCTTTCAAAGCTTGGCCGATGTCCCTTAGTTCCATTCCAAGAAAGAGTGAATTGACTAATATTTAAGATTTCTCCTTGAACATCTAAAATATTTTTATTCATTCTCCCATCCTCATCATCAAAAATCCTTAAGTTCAATATTTTGTAAATGGCTTTATCTATAGTGGCTTTATCATCTTCTTTTTCAAAACAAGTTAATAATAAAAATCCATGAGAAATCTCAGACACCAAATTATTATCCACTTCACATTTTGCTTCCAAGACTCTTTGCAAGACACACTTCATTAAAAAATCCTCTTTTCTTGTTTCTTGATTTCTTCATTCTTAAACAAGTAATCATTAGAAAATTGAGTCAAGCTATCAGTTGTATATTCGAGTTCTAAAAACTGTGTTTTAAATTGCTCGAGATCAAAAGCAGCAGTGTCAATCTCAGAATGCTCATAAATATTAAAAGCTATAACTCCTCCTAAAAGTTTAGTAACTGACTCTATCTCAAAATGATCTAACTCTAACAACTCTTTTGGAAAAGACTGAGTATCTATTACTTCTTTTGCTAATTTAAACCTTTTCTCATCATTTGGATTTTTAGAAAAATCTAGATACAAATCTGTCTTGAAAAATGGATTTAATATTTTTACAAATAAATTTGTTATACTCGATATATAGATGCTAAATAAAACAAAGAGCTCTTTATCAGAAAACATTCTAATCTTTAAATCACTTGAAACTTTAGAAAACAAATATTCCTTTGAGGCAAGAGATGCTAATTCATTTACTGAATAATTCGCACAATAGATTATTTTGGTATCATAAGAAATAAAAGATTTGTTAAGTTCAAGGTGAGTAGTGTAATACCTATGAAATAACTCATGTGCCATCCTCTGTTTTAAATAGGTAGATTTTTGATGATCATAGATTGTAAATTTATCTTCACCTAACTTTAAGTCTAAAAAGTTTTTCAAAATATTTCTAGTTTCTATAAAAGAATCAACAGGGTCTTCTGAGAAAATTTTATACCCATTAGCAATAAGATATTCATGTATATCGAATTCTGGGTCAGAGATTAGACCTTCATACCAATAACATAGACTTTCATACTTCATCCAAGGAGGAGAAGAGATCATACAGAATTCATCATCAGTGAATCTAATTATTTGAAAATCATCAATTTTATCTTTTTCCAAAATTGAGTTCCAATATACTTCATCTAAATTTTGATAGATAATTGTTTGATTTATAGTTCCTATTGTCTTCTCTTTTAATTTAAGAGGCAATTTATTAGGAGTTATGTGCATCTCTCCAAATAAAACAAGTACTGAGGCTGCACTATCTTTTTCCAGCTCATTATTTAAGATCTTTGCTGCAAAGTGCTCTCGACCTTCTAGGTCTCCTTCTGAATTGAGTGGCACAACTTTTATTCCGTGGAACTTCGCAAATTTAAAAATCTCTTTATAGTGTGACCAAGGAAACCTCCATGACTCAGAGTAATTTATTCCTTCTAAGAACTCTCTTTCAGTTAAAACAGATTGCATAAACCCATCTAAAACTTCCAACTTATCATATCCAATCATCTCTAATCCGATTAACAAGTTATCATTTTTCTTTTGAAGTACTTTCATAAACCGAATTAAGTTTTTTACACTTTGATCGAAAGTATGAAAATCACCAAGATAAATGACTTGAGACTTTTCAATTCTTTGAAAAAGTTCATCTAAAGATGAAGTATCGAATTTTCTACTTGAATAGTCATAGAGATTTTTTTCAAATTCTTTTAATAGAGAATTCTCGTCTGTCTGTGCTTCATATGACAAGGCCTTAGACTTCATAAATTCAAAAATCTTTTTATGGTGTTCGTAAAAAGAACTCATGTTTTATATGTTATGGTTAAGAGTGTCTGGATACAAGCTTTCTAAAGATTGAATTCATTAATACTTCGACATCTTCACTTAAATCTTTGAAGTTGGACTTTTTATTTAGAAACTGACAACTAAGATCTTTTAAATCTTCGCTTGATGGAACTCTTAAGGATTTAATTAAGTCAGAAATAGGAATATTACTTATATTTTTTAAACAAAAATGTATAAAAGCTCCTAAGTACTTTTCACAGTGAATAGAGATAACTAAAGCATCATCAGAGAAAAGATCAACTTTACTCTTGTCACCCTCAAATGAGATCGAAGATTTAGTAAATTTTTTAAAGACATCTTTATGTTCACCATAAAAAGCGATAAAGACCTCTTCATTGTTAGGATATAAGTTCATTAGTTTAAAGCTTAATAATTTTTCTTTCAATACGGGGTTTGAAAAATCAAATTTTGAAGCATCTGACTTTAAAATAGATGTCTTCGTTTCAATGTTTAGCAATGTTTTTCTAAAATAACTTAAATAGGCTAAAACTCCCGCTCCTTTATCTGAATCTATAAATAAATCAAAAAACGTCTTTGTTTGCTTGTATCTATTCATTAATTTAACAGAACAATTATTTAATAGCTCCTCTTCAGGAGAGACCATGAAATCAAGAAGGTTTTTTAACTCAGTGTCTTCTACTAAGTCTTGGCCAAGACATTTCGGAACTAAAATATTTTCAACTTTAGATTTCGCTTTATGATAGCTGCCAATGATAGAGACCTGAGATAACTGTTTTCCTAACGTTGATCTAAAGTAATCTTGGAATAAATTTATATTCAAATTCGAAATTCTAGGAACAAGATAATAATAGTAGCATCTTGCTTTACCATACCTTTCAATTTTAGAACTTAGTAAGTTTTTTGAAATAATCTCAACAAAGATTTCTTCTTCATTGTTAAAATTATAAATTAAAACATATTCTTGAGTCTCAGGGTTTAAAGAGAAAGAAGGTTGAAGGTCAAAGTTTGTTTGTAAACGATCACTTCCTACTTCTTCTAGATCTAGAGAGCTTAAGTAAAAATAATGATGGAAAGGCTTACAAGCCTTAATCATATTATCTAAGAAACTAGGGTGAGTAATTCTTGTTTCATCATCATCTGTTTGTATTATCTGACCATTAATAATTGCATTTTGAAAAAATTGAAAAGTAAATCCTTGCCCGACTCTTTGATAAAAAGGCGGTACTACTTCAAAATTCTCTTCGAAGAATTTATTCATTTCACTTGTAAGGTCAGCAAATGAAACCATAGATGCTAGTTTGGAGTTAAATCTTAAATTATAGCAAACCCTTCTCTTGATCTGCTGATCCATGATCTTCTTTTTAGAGATAACATAAATATAGTTTGGAATCTCTCCCTTTCCCTTAACGTCGCAAAAGTTAAAAACACATTCTATGTTTACTTCATTTAAGAGGATTTTTAATTTCTCTTTTTGACTCGGTACAAATAAGGACTGATTAGAAAGGACAATCATATAACCTTGATCTTTTAAGTCTTTAATATTGTTTTTAATTTTAGAATTAAGGTAAAACCAAGGGTTCTTCTTAGGTTGTTCTATTAAAGAAAGTACTATTCGATTATATGTACTCTTTCCTCCAAATGAGTCCTCAAAAACAAAAGATTTTTGAGAAGAAAAATCTTCATGTGTATTAAAATTAAAATCAGAAGCACATTTACTTAAAAACTGCTTTGAGGATTTTATATAAAAAGGAGAAATCTTAACTAAAAAAGAATAAAACTCTATTTCATTAATAAGTTTAAAGAAAAAATCGTCTTTTTGTATTTTTTCAAACAAAGGACATAACAAATCATCCCATTTAAAATAGCTATTATTATATTGGGCCTGCCAGAAAGCGTGTGACAACTCCTCTAAATTATCTCCTAGAAATTTAGTACTTAAAATATTAAGTTCATTCTCACTTCTTTTAGATTTCTTATTATCCAACCAGTCTGTAAAGTTAATCAAAATTGAATTAAAAAGTAAGCCAAAGTTTTTATGACTTATTGCTTGAGAGCTTAAATCTTTATATTCAAGCTTTGTATGCAAGACACTTAAAATCTCATGAAGAGTTAATTTTTCACATAAATTAAAATATTGTTGGATAAAGCTTAAAACCTTGTTGCTTGGACTGTACCAACTATAAAGATTTGACTTCATAAAAGATGATTTAAACTCTACGCTACTATTTTTCTTGAAGTATTTTAAAAACAAACTATTTATTGATAAAAGCTCTGAAGATAAAATCACTTCTTTCTCTTGGACTGCAATAACTCTCAACAAGCGCAGCTTTAAAAGATAAAAGCTTGAAACCTTGTAAGAATAAGAATCTAAGAACTTCGTTAAAGCAATACGATGCTCTGATTGCTTTACTTTCTTTAAGTGCAATAAGAACTCATCACTATCATTAAGAGAAATATTTAAAGCATGGTGATCACAATAATCTAAAAACTCATTAAAAAGTGAGTCCTTTAAAATTAATAATAAATTTTGATTATTAGAAATATAAAACTTCACCTCTTTAGATAATTCATTCAAGGCCTGAGTAAAAACATAACCAGACTTCGAGTTAAGGTTTTCTGCTAACCATTCTAGATCTAAGTTTTTAAGAGGAAACTTAGCACCATGAGTATTTACACTCTTGGCCTTCATAGATTCAAATGAAGGCAGGACTCCTAGTTCTTCTTTACGAGTTTTAATTGATAATAAAGTTTTATCAATCGCATTTCTTTGAAGCCAAGATGACGCTGCAAAATTCCTTTTTCTCAACAGTTTCTCCAAAATTTTTTAATAATTTTTGAAAAGTTTTATTAGAACAATATTGTATGATTCCGGTCGGTTTTTGTCATTATTCAATCGACCTAAGTTATAATTTTTAAGAAATTTACACTGAAAATAGGACTTGTTTTAAACAGTCGTTTCTTTCTTTAAACGTTTGTTTAATTGCTTCTTAGTACCCTTCAAGACTCTACTGAAAAACTTCTCATTCCCAGACTTATTAGATTCGAGCTGAGTACTAGGAGAAATATTGGTCATTATTAAAGGTAAATAAATCTTTACGATAGCTTCTCTCTCTCCAGCTTCACTGAATTCATTTCTCACTTCTATATCACCTTTAATATCCAATGATAACTTGTGAAGCATTATGAAGTTCACGTCTACAAGCTTTTTTAAGCTTGGATCTGAAGTGTTAAAATATTCTAACTCAGCGGTATTAAAAACTAAATTTCTTCCTTTAAACTCAACCACTACATCACCATCAACAATATCTCTGCTGACTTTTATCGTTCTACTTACTGGGTTTGTATCAGAGTCGCAAAAACCTTTATGATATCTAGTTACTAAGGCATGTAATATATGAACGAGCTCTTCTGAGTTTTTCATCATCATGAAATCAATATATGTACTATCAAATTCCCAAGTTAAAGCAGAGTCAGTGGTATTTCTTAAAAATGCTCTTGTCACTTTTCCTAATATCTTTTTAAACTCGCTTACAACTTTGGTTTCTTGAACTGAATTTTTAGTTGTCGATACTCCAGCTTCAATATTGTTTTCAGTGACAGTGCTCGTGTTTTCAGACTCAGTAGGTGAATCAAGTTCCTCAGCTTTCCTAGCAATTTCGGCTAAGGTTACAGGAGCATCTCCATCATTTACCAACTCTTCAGATTCAAACTTAAGAGGGGTTTCATTGAGAGTCTCTTCTAAAGTACTAAGTTCGTTTTTCTTTAGACTTTCTTCAACTAACTCATCAGCAGAGTTTAATTCAGAAAAATTACTATTTGGAGATTTAAATGGAAACTCCTTAAATTCTTCACTTTGCTCAGAACTCATCATCTGTTCCATTGCCATTGCAGTTGCTTCCTCTTCAGAAAAAACTTGTACTACATAATCATCTTCAAAACCTGAAGAACCAAGGCCAACCTTCTTATAATTAGGTTGCTTTAAGGCCTCTAGAGAACGTGTCTCAGAAACATAAGTATGATAATCCAGGAACACATTTTTTAAAACAGGTACATTCACAAAATCCAGTGCTTTTTCAACCAATCTTTCTAAGCGAGGTCCATTGTTCTCAAAATCATCAACAATAAATCTAGCTTCTTCTTCTATTGATCCAATTTTAGAATTAATTGTTCGCCAGGTAATTAAAAACATGACAGCAAGTAAAGTTAAGAGAGTTAAGATTCCAAGAAAACCGTACTTAAAAAATTGTCTTCGAGTTTCAAGCCCTCTTATTGCTTTATTAAGCTTCACCCCTAAATTAAATTTTGCATCATTTATTTTATAAAAAGATTTTTGGACAGAACTAACTTGTGTATCAGTATTCCTTACGAGATTTTTAAACCTCATATACTCATCCAACATAGTCGTTGAAAGTCCTTCGAAAGAATAAGCTGAAAGCCCTAAGACTTTAGAATCTATTCCCGAAAAACAATCGTCCGTAGCATTTAAGAATCTCTTCTCTAAACTCAGAGCTGATAAAGCACTACCAGCAAAAGAGATGAAACTTTGAGAAACTCTCGAGGTACAAATATGAGAGCCGTTTCTTATATTGCTTAAATTGTTAATAGTCGATTCAGTTGTTTTATAAAAGTATCCAACTCCAGCAAGAGCTGCGGTTAAAATAAAAACTGAAGCACAAAAAAATAAGTTCGTAGAATTTTTTTTCAATGAAATTTACTCCCGATAACATCCATGTTATTGAAATATGAAATTCATACTTCACTAATATTGTCATCTTTTAGAGATTCTTTGTCAC
>CALHLC010000004.1 GCA_938034385.1 uncultured Bacteriovoracaceae bacterium | reverse complement strand
TTCTCCTTGGTTTAGGTTAAGCAGCAATTTAATTTTGAATAAGTTGAAGACTATGTCTGTTTTTTTATGAATTTTGTAATGATTTACGAGATGTGTCAGAAGGATTTATTGAAAAGTTTCCACTATTAAGCGAGAAGACCGGATATTTATATTTGATGAAGTACTATTCTATTAGTTTTTCTTGCAATTCACTCTATAATCAACAGCTATTGAGTCACATCTATAATTACAATTAGATTCTGTAATAGTTGATAGGTCACATATCAATTCATATTTAAATAATGAATCATATCGACTAACCTTTGCAGGACAAGAAGAATTATAAACCCTGGATAGAGTTTTATCTGAGCTAAAAGAAGTTATATTTTGGTCAATATCTATTTTCATAACTCCCAGATGCTGAATTTTGCAAGAATTTATTAATTCAGACTCATTTAGTGATACCCATTCAACTCAACAAGAGATGCGAACCATTCAAGAGTTTGGTAAAAAAAGCTCGATCGCTGCATGACAAATCTTATTGATTGTAATAGGTCCTATCTCTTTTTTTCTCTCAATTGGTGTAAACCTACTTAATTAACTCATATTATTTCAATATTGACTTAAAACTAGTGAAATGCTTTTATGTCGCTAGTAACCAACAAGGAGTCATTTATGAAACTGCTAATAGTACTTTTATCTTTAGCAATCAATCTCTTTGCTCAATCAACAGGCTCAACAGAGAAACTAGATCTAGATAGTATTAAAGGTACATATAGAGTTGAAGTTGAAGACGAACATTATCGATTTTGCCCTACTAATATTAGTTTTATGAAAGTGACAGAACCAGATGGAAAAATCAAAGTCATGTATACAGAACTTGTTTTACAAGAAATTTTTCCAAATAGATCATGGATGGCAAGGTGGTATGTTGGAGATAGAAAAATTAATAAAAAAAGTAGAGTAAAGTTCGAAGCAATCTCATTATTATCAATCAAGGTCAATCGTTACGTTGATATGAATAGAGTTATCAAGAAAAAAGCAAAGAAGAGAGTTATAGACTTCATTGATCTCTTGCCTAATAAAAAAATTAGTATAGTCGTTTTTGAAGGCCTACATAATATCTACGAAGAAACTGCTTACCCTACCTATGAGTGTAAGTACTTTAAGATTTCAAATAATTGGCAAGATACTAGCTGGCCCAACCGTGATTATCCTGGAGCTAACAAATAACTCTCATGAATCAATTACTTGAAGCCTCTCAACTCTATATAATATGTATCATTCTAATTCTTAGGCTTGATATAAAGTGGAAGAACCAATGAAAGACTAGCATTAGGTCGAATCCCCCAGCCAGCTTGATGAAGCTTCTTACCAATTTCAACACCAAATTCAAACTCAACAAACCCTAATGCTGAAGCAACACTTAAATCAATACCAACTTCATCATCATATAACTCAGCAGCACTCATTGCTTGAAAATTATCTTTTGCCTTATGAGCATATACTCCCGCTCTTAATCGATACCAAGCTGGAATAAAAAAGAATGTAGATCCATCAACAAAAGAATAAGCAAGTGAATATTTTGATCTTATATCGTTGAAACTCCCTCTAATATCAATACCAGAGAATTGATAATCAGAAGAACCTAACATGGCCGACAATAATGAATATGTGAATCTTTCAACCTTATCCTCATCTTCACTTGATCCTGCTACTCCTAATCCTTTGAACTTCCCTTTTGCAAGGTAGATTCCTACTACACCATGGAAACCATTTAATTTTTCTCTTGATATAGCGTAGTGAACTCCTCCATAAGGAGCAATTATGTGAGTTTTTACATCGAATTTATCAAGGTCAATCTCAGGGTCGACCTGTTCTAGCTCTAAAAATTCAAGGTCATATGAATCAGGTAGCATAACTGATCTAGGTTTTAAGACAGTAAGGTATGGGACTGTTTCATCAGAGTACGAGTTAAATTGAAAGAAAAATAATAGGCATATGACAAGTCTCATAAGTCAAACATAGCATGTATATTAGAATGGATTTTCAAAGACTGAAATATTTACAAAGCAATAAATCATTAAAAACTAAAGCGAAGCTTCCTAGTAACCGATAAAGCAGATATGAGAAGAAAAGAATGGAGAAAATGAATTTGAAGGCTTATTTACTACTTTTCATTACTTATAACTATTTATGGGCAATTGACCCATTACAATTCTTATCAAACATTAACCAAGATGCAATTGGTAAGTCTAAAGAACAATGTACACTCATGCTCTCAGAGATTTCCCTTGAAGATCTTTTCCTTCGAAATAATATTGATCAAATTGACTTGGATAAATTCTCACATCTTACTATGTCTGATGGTTACCACTCTCTATTAGGTTTCGATGCACAAAGTTATAGAGAAGCCGTACATAATGGTAGTATTACAACTCTTCTTGAGCAGAGAAAAGAGCTAGGGATTGTTATCGAGCCATGGGGATACTCTCTATCTCCTGATTATGAAGTCAGAAAGTTTGGATTCCACAATGATAAAATGTTGCCTTCAGATATCCAAAGTAATCAAGAAAAACTTGAATATTTAGAACGTACCAAAGATAAGTTCGACCAAGAAAGAGTTCAAAATGTTTCTGAACAAATGAATAGAATCCTAGCTCAAAGAATAAATGATAATCATAGCAATATTAATCAAACGAGCATGCAGGTAACTGCAATTTGTGCGATGTATGGTCCCCTACTTGCACTGAAATGCTCTAAGTCTTTGAAAAATATTGTTAAAGATATGACTCCTTTTAAATTACAAAATTTAAGTTTCCCACTGATGAATGCTCCTTTATGGGAGGAAATATTCAAAGACATTGACTATTACAGAGCAACAAATAAAGTCGCGACAAAGCTTGTAAAATACTTATCAACAGAAATTCCAGAAGGCGCAAATTTATTTGATGATATTCTTGAGTCTTTTATAGAGTCTGGAGTTGAAAGTACCCAGGCCTATGAAAAGACTTGGAATTTATTAGGTTTTTATTCCGCAAGAGGAGCAAATATAGGTGAGTCAGTAAAAAATGTAGCAGGTATTGCTGGAAGAGACTTTGCAAACTCCCTCCAGATTATGGCCACAGCAATTACTCTTATTGATTCAAAAATCGCTACAACAAAGCCCAGCTATACTCTACCAAGCAATGTTTCTACGGCCATCGATAATGGAAAGCCTTATCACTTTTGGATGACTGCTTATCTAGCAAGAAAACAAACTCGTCTCACAGGCAGTAAAAAGGCTGCTAAGGTAGCGGCTTATTTATCTAATCTTGGTTATCAGATGAAATCTACTTCACCAGGAAGAGATCCAAACAGAGCTTTTATGATTGATCCTCTCGCTCCTGCTAATAATAAGATTCGGTTTGATTTATTATACGCTGGAGCAGGTGCTAAATTTGGATCAGAGTCTATAAACCAGCTCTATAATGGCTTAATCAATATGGATCAAATACTAATTAAGATGATTAAAAAAAGTAAACTTCTTAAACCTATCTCAAAAGACAAGGCCAAAGCCAAGTGGAGTGGAACAGGCATTGATGGTTATCTTCGTTGGAAGTCTATTTTTAAACCTGATCTTGTTCTTGAAATGTAATATCTTTTTTATCTATACGAATTACTAATAATAACCAAAGAAAAACTGAAGTTCATAACTCTAATCACTAAAGATTGCTAAGTATAAAACAACTTCTTTTAAACGCTAGGATTTGTCCTAGCGTTTTATTTTTATAAAAGATTACCCGTTTTTTTAAGTTTTGTTTTAATAACTAACTCACCTTCTGGTGCATCAATGTCGTCTGGAAATGGACAATTGATTGAATATTCAACCTTTATAATTGGATTTTCTGAATTAGCATTCACGATTTTCCCTGATATATCCATAATATCGCAACAACCTGGATTATCACAATTATCTCTATAATTTCCTCCAAAAAATGAGATTTCTGAAGAGCTCTGATCTGTAACCTGAACTTCGTAACCATCACTATAAGTTCCAGGTCCAAAAATAATTTTTAAACTTCCATTATAATTAGAACCAATTTCAGCGTAGATAAAAGCATCCATTCCATCAGGTCCATAAAACCCTCTATCTACATTTTCATAGACTCCAGAAAGATTATTTGTTTGAGAAAAAGCTGATACATTTATTAAAAGTAAAAGTGTAATAAAACTCTTCATTAAAGCCTCCATTTTGATATTTCTTAATAATTACCAATTGAAAGATTTAATGAAAATTAAGGTTGTAAAACTTACAAGTTATTAATAAATATAAGGAATTAAGCGATAACTCTCTTTCATATAGTCTCGATACTCTTGCTTGAAGTGTTTTATGAGCATCTCTTCTTCTTCGTTCATTCGCTTTCTAAGAAACCCTATAACAAACAAGAGAGGAATAATCGCAAGCCAATGCATACTTGCAATTAAATATCCAAAAGTCATCATGAGATACCCTGTATAGCTAGGATGACGAATGAGCTTATAAGGCCCTTTTTTTATTACCTGATGATTTGTTCTAATTCCTATTTCCATTGTAAATAATGAATCAAGAGTATAGATTGCAAATCTTCTCAGAAAAAGTCCTCCAAGAAATATACTCGTACCTATTAAAGTTAAAGTTATCGTACTCCAACTCAAATATGCAGCTAATATCTGACACAGAAAAATAGTCCCATAAAAAAAGAAAATTGAGCTTTGTTTATAAAGTTTATCTTCTACTTCATGGTCTTTATCAGTCCCCAAAATATTTGATTTCATTTCCAAGACAATTACAATAATGTGAATGATTACTAAGAAAATAAGAATAGTTTGAACAAGAGTAAACATATAAAGAGCACCTTTAATAATAGAAATTACAAGCTCTCTTAAAGCTTTGCAAATCTCAAGTATAATGATCTAATAAACTCATGAAATATTTTATTATTGCACTTTTATCATTAAACCTATTTTCCTATTCCCCTTTTGCTGAACTCAGAGTTGGTTTTGATGCATGGGGAAAGACTGTTCAACATAAAGTAAATGGTGAATTAGCGGGTTTTTTTATTGGTCCAGGTTTCGGACTTCGTCTTGGAATGAAAGTTCAAAAACTAGATTTCTATCTAGAATTAAACCCAAAACAAAATGTTGAAATATCTTCTGCTAATGAATTAGCTAAAGTGAAGTCATACTCAATAAATGCTAGATATTTTTTATCTGATAAAATATTTTTAGGTCCTCACATCGGTCATGCTTCATTCGAATTAGAAAAAGGTCCTGATGGAATTAGATTTCCAGTTAATCCTGAGAGTTCAAGCTTTACCTTTGGATTAATTGGAGGAGCCAAGCTTATGAGTTGGAAGAAGTTTTATCTTATTACTGATGCACTTTTGGCCTTAGGACCATTTAATGATGATGGTCCCGCAACCACGCCACCTATTGAAAGTATTAATGCCAGCCCTCACTTTAAGATCAACTTGAATATTGGTTATCAGTTTTAGATAGGATAATTATGAGAGTCTTTAATCCTAAGATTAAACTCTTTATACTTCTTATACTTTTTAATTAAACTCTGAAGCTGTTCAAAGTTTTGAGTTTGAAGAAAAGAAATATTTAAATCTTTATCCTGTCTGAGTACTTCAACCCCTGGAAAATCTGAACTTTTATATTTATCTAGGGGAACAACTAATTCACCAGTAATATACCCTACAGTAGCAGTTTGTTTACTAACAACAACAGGAAATTGATTGTTTTTCTCTAAGCTTGAATCAGTATTCTTTTCAAGCTCAACAAATCCCCACCTCTCATTAACGATATTTCCTGAGCTTGCACTTAAATTATCTTTTGCTTCAACTAATGTATTTTGAGATATATAAAATTCAAACTCTTCTCCTAAATCAATCTTATGATTTTCAGATAAGCTATAAATCGTTTTCAATTCATTTAAACTTGGAGGTGTCTCATCACTTACAACTTGTTCATCATTTAAATAATGAAAACTAACCTCTTTGTCTTCTACTTGATTTTCTGGATGATGTTGCTCTCTTTTATCTTCACTTTCCTTAGAAGAAATTTCTCTTTTATTGTTCTTGGAAACTATATTGACTGCAACTTCACTTTCTTGCCCTTCAACTTTCCTTTCAGCTTTATATATCTCTTCTTCTTTCAAATCTTGAGTAGGATATTTTTTCAAAACCATTGTAAAAAACAATACTGCGGAACATACTAATAAAATCTTATCAAACTTCATATAATCTCTATTTCGTTACCTAAGTGTATTAATATCATTAAATCCATAAAGCTTAACTCTTGCTCCTGTAAAGGTCCCAGAACCAGAACTGCTACACACTTTAACTTTCCATTCTCCATTAGCATTGAGCCCAAGAGGTGCTCTCACATTAAACCTTTGAGAATATCCCATGTTCGTAGAACTGGCCGACTCACCATTATTCTTCACCATCATGATTTTTCCATTTGGTGCCTCTAGAAAAATCCCCATTCTAGATTTATTTAACCCACTTGTCTTAACACTCACTTCCGCCGACCAAATTTGAAAATCTTTAGTAAAGCTTATTGATTGCTCAGTACAAGATCCTGAAGAGATTGATTGCTCAGATTCTTCAGTCGCTTCAATATCTTGAGGATAAGGGATTCTCATATCCTCTGTGTAGACCTCAGCAAATTCTATGGCCGCTCCAATATCGGGAACTCCAAATCCATGATCAAAACTATGTTCAAGATGGATAAACCCTGTTTTTAATTTTGCGACTTTGGCTTGACTACCAATAGAGCCTGAATATTTTGAAGCTCTATCTGTAATATTTTGATTAGCACTTCGAATGAGAACATATAATAAGTCAGTCCAATTAGGATTCGTAATAGATTTCTTTAAGGCCTCCATCACTAAAGCTGCAGCTCCTGCTACTGTAGGTGAAGCAGAAGATGTTCCGTTCATAGAACAAGTATAATTATCTCCTCCCTTGTAAGTAGTACAAGTTCCAAGAGATGACCCACCTTTGTGAGCATAACCACTGAGGACAACATTTGATCCTGGAGTTGAGTAATTTATGACTTCATTAGATGTTGTTAAAGCTGCAATAGCATTAATAACATAAAGTGATGCGATCGATTCCATATTCCCATCAGCTCCAATTGTTCGCCCATCATTACCATTAGATTTAAAAAATAAGATATTATTATCATTAGCTCCTACAAGAGCACTTCTCACGTTTACATCAGAATCACTTATTTGCTGATGGTTAACAACTTGACTAACACCTCTACCAAAGCTCCCATTCCAAACATCGACACTTGGATTTTTCTTATAGGTTTCAGAGATAGATGCTTGAGTTTGATGACCAAGAAAGTTATCACCTGAAATTGAAGCGTCCCATGCAACTCCCATAAGACCAATTCCATTATTTCCCTCTGCGGCCATTAAGCCTCCAACCATCGTTCCATGACTTGAAGTTCCAGTCTCTAAAGGAGGGTTATCACTTGAGGAAGATCTCCCATAGTCTCTTGAACCATTAAGCGAAAAATTTCCTTTAATATCTTCATGTATAGAATCAAGGCCAGTATCAGCAACATGAACTTTCACCCCTGTTCCTCTATAAGTGTCGTAGGTTCTAGCGATATTAAAGTCTGAAGTTTTAGCACTTTCATTCATATAGCCACTACCACTTCTAAGATTTTCAACTCTTTGATTATTTGCAAGTATATGCCAAACGTTACAGGCCATCGGGTCGTCAACCCCTAAATAACTATTCCAATCATCACAATTTTTTAAAGAAGATTTATCAGTAACAGGTGGTTTAGGTTGAGGTGCAGGATCACCAGGCTTACCTCCGCCATCTCCAGGTTCTTCTCCTGGGCAATACTCTGGAAACTTTTTACATAACTCACTCTTTCCTCCTCCCGGATCAAGACTTGAGATATCATCGACAGAATTTGATCTCAATGAAGATACAGGTGAGCCTCCACAACTAATGATAAAGATCATAATTATAGGGTATTGAATAATTTTCCTAACAGACATATTTACTCCGATTAAATCTATAGTCTTTTAATCGGCTATCTGTTTTTTTACTTAACTCTAAGCAATGGAAGATGTAATTCTAAATATTTAGAATAGATTTATATTCAATGATTTATAGATGATTTGTTTTACAATTGTTCAGCAAAAATTTTTTCTGTGATTTTCCAAAAGTTTCCCTGCTTACGAGCAATCACAAAAGATGGCATTCGAAGTAGTCTTTGATATTTAATCACTTGATCAATTTCAGTAATTTCAAACTCTAATTCTGGTCTTCTCATATGAGATCTTAAAAAATTAATGTTAAATTTCTTTAAACTCGTTTTATTATTCAGATAATGATATTCAGCCAAATATTTAGAATCAAAATCATAATATTTCACCTCTAAAAAATCATTTCCATTCTTATCATTTCTTTTTTCAACTTTAATAGTATCAGGTTTTAAAACATGAGCATTTTTTGAAAGTTTTGCTTGTTTTAATTTAGCATCAGCATCAATTAAGATATACTCACATTCACAACACTCTCGTGCAGTGATATCATTTTCAGCTCCACAGTCTTCACAAATTTTAAATCTAAAACGGTAATTACAAGGAGATATTTCATAAGTATCAGGATCTTGATCTGCTCCTCGGCACTTCCTCCCATAATGCTCTATCACTTCCCCATCAAGATTTTTAAAACCCCAAAAGTTATTTTCAAACCCACATTTCGGGCATGGAACAATAACAGCAACAGATTCTGAGATCGATTTTTTATCACTTATCTCCGGAGAGAAGATATCATGACCCATTCCTGTATAATCAAGAACGATACAATCACTTTTATTCTCATTTAAACGAAGTCCCCTTCCAATAATTTGTTGATACAAGCTCACTGATTCCGTCGGTCGCAAAATTGCAATCAAATCAACATGAGGAGCATCAAATCCAGTTGTTAGAACTGAAACATTTACTAAGTATTTAAACTTTTTATTTTTAAATCTCTCTATAATTTCATCACGTTCTTGTTCATGAGTATCACCTAAAATAATTTGAGCTTCTCCCTCTGGTAGATAACCTAAGATTTCCTTCGCATGTTTAACCGTAGAGCTAAAAATCATGACTCCTTGCCTATCATAACTTTGAGTAATATCTATAATATTTTTAATGATGAGAGGGGTTAGCCTTCTTTGTTGATTGAGAAGGTTTTGAACTTCAGCAATAGTATACATCTTATTTTTTTGGGTCAATTCAGAAAAGTCATAACTTGTTACAGGAATATTCACTTTAACAGGTGCTGTAAGATATTTATTTCTAATCATATACTCAAGGGATAATTCAAAGACACATTGTTTAAAAAATCTTTCTTGTTTTGTTTTTACAGAACCGTCATGAGAATAGTTATAAATCCACCCAAGCCCTAGTCTATAAGGTGTTGCAGTAAGCCCTAAAGTGAACATTTTTTCATTATGAGATTTAAGCTTTTTTACAACCTGAATATATTGAGTTTGCTCTTCAAGACTCACTCTATGACATTCATCGATAATTAAAAGTGTAAAATCTTTAAAAAACTCATCGCTAGCTTTAGCAACAGATTGTATGCTCCCAAAGATAACTTTCTGAGAGGTCTCTTTTCTATTTAAACCAGCTGAATATATTCCACCTTTTAAATTATAACTTTCATACTTTTTATGATTTTGTTCAACGAGCTCTTTAACATGGGCAAGAACTAAAACTCGTCCTTTGGCTATCTTTGCCATCTCAGCAATTACTAAGCTTTTTCCTGCTCCAGTTGGCAAAACTATCACTGCAGGGTCTTGCTTTTTCCTGAAGTACTTTACCGCACTATCCACGGCTTCTTGTTGATATCCTCTGAGCTTATACATCTTCCAACATGGTAAAGATTTGATGAGTTTTTGTCATGGAAAAGATCTTAATTAGCAAACAGTGCTTTTATTTAGCTCTGGAATAAATTATACTCCACTCATGGTAAACGATACTCCCAGTCAAAGAAATAAAGGTCCTATCTTAGAGATCTTAAAGCAATATTTAGTTAAAGGTAGACTATTAGAAATTGGCAGTGGCAGTGCGGAGCATGCACTCTTTTTTGCTCAAAACTTCCCTGATGTTCAATGGGTCACGAGTGATCGACTTACTCACCATCAACATATCTCTCAGACTCTAAAAAAGGCCCAAATCAAAAACCTCCATGGCCCAGAGCTTCTAGAGATAGGCACCGATGATTTCCCAAAAGGTGGTTTTAGTTATGTCTACTCAGCTAACACTCTTCACATTATGTCATGGAAAGAGAACAAAACATTTTTTAAATTATTAAGTAAAAGATTGCGGGAAGGAGCACTTGTCTTTTTTTATGGCCCATTTAATTATGACGGAAAATATACGAGTCCAAGTAATCAAAATTTTGATAATTTTTTAAAACAGAGAAATGAAAAATCTGGTATTCGAAACTTTGAAGATATAGTCGCACAAATGAAAAAAGGTGGATTTGAAATTATTTCAGATCACGAAATGCCAGCTAATAATAGAACATTAGTATTTCAAAGACTCGCCTATGAGAAGTCTCAAAGTTAACAGTATTCATGATAGATCAATTTAATAAACTAGGATTAACAATAGAGAAAAGACTAATAGAAACAAAAGTCGATTTCCCTTTAATTTGTGAACAAGCTTTAAGTTCCTTTCAACTTGATCTTTCACTCAACGAATTTGAAGATCAAATATCATCTATCCTAACTTCTAACTCTTTAGTGAAACAATTAAATGTCCATAACTCATTTGGACAACCTCCCTTAACTGTCTTTCATAATAATCAATTTGTTATTGATCTCTACTTCTGGCTCCATCATGATACTTCAATTCATGATCATAGTTTTGAAGGGGCCTTTAAAGTCTTATATGGCAGTTCATTACAGGAAGAATTTAAAGTTTCTATCTTAGATAACTATACTCATGATGTCGCCATGACTAACTTAGAAAAAAGTAAAACAGAGTTACTCTACCAAAATGATATTATCAAAATATCTCGCGGGGAAGGATTCACCCACAGACTTATTCACCTAGAATCTCCTACCATTACTCTTTGTATAAGAACTATAAACGATGAATCAAAAAAGCAGTGGCATCACTTCTCTAATGGCCTAAGTATTCAAAAGAGAATTATTGATGAAAAGGTCTTAAAAAGCTTCTATTATTGTGAATATTTATTTAATAGGAAAAACCTTACGTTTCAAACATGTCTAGATGATTTCGTGAAGAGCTTAGATATTTCTATTATTATGAACTTATATGAACAAATGACCACTAACTCTCTCGTTTTTTCGCAAGAGTTCCTTGAAGAGTTTCATGCTACATTGGCTCACTCTTATGCTAATCAAGAATGGTTTGTGAAATATCAGGCCTTCTATGAATCCCTAGAAGAAAGCTATATTGAATTTAATAGCGATTCACCTATTACAAGGCTAATTGAACACTCTTATAATACCAAGATCCCCAAAGACCAAACCATAGACTTGATCAAGGCCTATAACGCCTTTGAACCTACAGAGCAAGAGATTCAATTAATTCAAACGATACTCTAAATTTTATTAACATTATCTGTGCACTATCGTATAAATAACTTCATGAAAGGTACTTTTTTAAATGATCAAATAGAATATCAAATTCAACTAAATGGAGAGCAATGGCTCCAGGGTCAAAGTATTAGTGGATCACTTAAGTTAACAAATCATTCTAATAGTGATCTTAACTTAGATGATATAGGCCACTACCTGTGTTTGGGAGTTCCTAAAAAAATTAAACTTAAAGATCCAACTGCGTTTTCGATTTTAGAGAAGAACATATTTGAAGAAAACACCCTTGTAGCAAAAGAGAGTAAGTCCCTTGCTATTGATTATCAACTTCCTGAAAATGCTCATATCACTGAGACTATTAAAAGTTTATATATAAGCTGTGGAAAAAAAGACTCCTTCTACGAAACAGGATATCTTCCTTTAAAGATCCTTCCTCTCCAAACTATCAGTAGCTTTTTAGATATTTTTTCAAACTTTTATAAGTTTAAGATTAAATCAATTAAATCAAAAAAAGATTTTGTTGAAGCTACTATGAATGTTCCTGCTTCGAAAGAATTTACAGGAGTAGAAAAATTAAAGATTCTATCAAGGATACATGAGAAAAACCTAGAGCTTAATTATGTGTTTAATGTTAAAAAGATTGATTTTACAGCCTCAACGAATACTTTAAAGAGTGATGTAAAAAAAATACCTGTAATAATGACTCCAAAACAATATCAACTCTATGGAGATTCTCTTAATCAAGAGGAAATCCTAAAATCAATTGATACTGTTTTGGAACAAGTGAAGGTAAAGTCTTTTTTCTAGACTTATTTAGTAATAACTTTAAACCCGTAAGTTTTACAATATTCTTTTTTCTTAAAAAGACCTTTTTTATAAACCGATAATTCCATAGGAAAAACTTGTTCAGCTTGAGTAAACTCTACTAAGTCTGATAAACAATCACTGGCGTCTTGTAGAGTAAGCATTTCTCTTTTTTTAGTACTTTGATACTCTAACCCTAAAACACCCTGAAACTCTTTGCTAACAGAAACTATAGCATGGCAATCAGTGGCCCTATAACCTAGAATCCCACTACCATAATGACCGCCAGATAAGTTTATTTTAATCATATCTTCATAACCATGCTTTTTAGTGAATGCTTGAAAATTATCAGAAACTGAATCTAGTATAGATGTACAATGATGCTGGATTGGCTTTTCAACACTAAATTGAAACTCAAGTCGCTTCTTAGGTCCGGAAAAGGCCATCATAGAAAGTAATAGTGTAGCTATTGATAATTTCATCGAAATCTCCCATTTTATTTTTTTTGAAACACTATCATGAGTTTTGAAACTTAGAGCTTTTAATCAAAAAACTTGTAAAATATATAGAGATTTTTGACAATTTGGGTCCCCAAAACAGCTTAAAACAACACATTTCTCTCAAAAACTGCTAGAATTTATGACCTTTCCCCCTTATTTCATACCACTATCAAACTCGGTTTAACATAGCTTTTTTCTATTTTTATAATTTTAGCTTTGGGTGCAGGTGGCCTGTAATTCAATGAACTATGAGGCCTATAGTGATTATAGTGATACACC
>CALHLC010000003.1 GCA_938034385.1 uncultured Bacteriovoracaceae bacterium | reverse complement strand
TAATGATAAACCCAATCTTTGAGTACATAATTCACTTCCTTCAAGTTGTAAAAAACTTCTCCATTTAATAATTCATCTCTCATCTTTCCATTGAAAGATTCACAATAACCATTCTCCCAAGGACTTCCCGGTTCTATATATAAAGTTCTAACCTCTAATTTCTTCAACCAATCCTGAAGCTCCATTGCTATAAATTCTGGACCATTATCTGAACGTATATAATCTGGAAGACCTCTCGTTATAAAAAGCTGCCCCAGTGAATCTATTACTGTCTCAGCACTTTGCCTTCTTCTAGCAAAACTTAGTAAACATTCTCTTGTATATTCATCAATGATATTCAAGATCCTAAATCCTCTTCTGTCAGGATATGTACGATCAAAAACAAAGTCATAGCTCCAAACATGATTCTTGTATTCAGGTCTTTTCCTTATACAACTTGTATCTGTTAACCAAAGTCTTGATTTCTTAGGTTGCTTACTAGGTACCTTTAAACCTTCTTCTTTCCATATTCTTTCTACTTTCTTATGGTTCACTAATATCCCTTCATTTTTCATTAATGCTGTAATTCTAGGTGTTCCATATCTTCCGTATTCACAAGCTAAATCTATAACCTTATGCCTAATAAACTTTTTCTCTGAAGATTCATAATATTGATATCTTTGAGTACTTCTATTTTGACCTATGATTTTACAGCTTTTTCTCTGTGAGATTTTAAACTTCTCCATTGCCATACAAACGGCTTGCCTCTTCCGTTGAGTACTTAGAAGTTTCCCTTGGAGATCTCTTTATGAACTGCTATTTCTAATTGTTGCTCAGCTACAATTTTTTTTAGTCTAAGGTTTTCTTTTTCTAATTCTTTAAGTCTTTTAACTTGATCAACCTGCATAGATCCAAATTCTTTTTTCCAACGATAGAAGGTATTGTCACTTATCTCAAACTTCCTACAGCTTTCTTTAAGGTTTTTTCCTTCTGCCATTAAAGACTCTATACCTCTAAGGACTTTGATGATTTGTTCTGGTTTGTAGTTTTTTCTTCCCATTTTTCTCTCCAATAATGTGTCCAGATAACGCAATGCTTACGACATTACGACTGGACTGGTCAATGGGGGAAGGTCAGATCAACAACGCAAGCTTCAAAGCTAAATCATTGAAAAAAGATGTTTTTTTCATCATCACGTAAAAAATATTATCAGAAAAAAAAGTGTCAAGGGAAGGGGGTGAAAAAAATTGAAGAATTTTTGACGAAGGGTTGACAAAAACTTTGATGTGCCCAGTGTAAAAATAAGATGAGCAGCCGATAGAAGTTGTAAAATTTGAGTTTTCTAAGGAGGTATTGATGAAAAAAAGCATGTATGAACTTTTATTTCTTGTTATCGCTACCTTTATATTTTCGGGAGAATTGATAGCGAGAGATGGGAAAGGTTTAGGGGGAGAGAAAGGCTCAGAGAGGAGCTTAAGTTCTTTTCCTGACGATCCATGTAAGTCTTCAGAAACTCTATATCCATTAAAAAATTCATTAAATGAGACTTGCCATCAGGAAATTAGTAACCAGCTTGGTTATGATGTTAATAATTTTCTCGTAGATTTTAATGAGAAAGACAGTTCAATTCAAAAAACTAACTAACAAGGAGGAATGAAAATGATGAGAACAACTTTTTTACCATTAGATGAATTTAGAATAGATGAATTTAGAATTCGCCCTGCTTTTTGGGGAGTTGAAAGAGATCTAAGACAAGTGATGGATAGTATTGATAGTATTTGGGAAGGAACCGAACGAACTTTTACTGACTTTGAAGAGACAGATCAAGCTTATTTGATGAGCATTGATATTCCTGGAGTGAGTAAAGAGGACCTTGAAATTGAGATGGAAAATGAAAGACTCGTTATTACAGGAGTCAGGAAAAGAGCATTTTCTGATAAGACAACGACAGATAAGGTCTCGAAAGTTGTAACTATTCCAAAACTTGTAGATAAAGAAAAAATACAGGCCCATCATGAAAATGGAGTGCTTTATCTTGCACTTCCTAAAATGGAAGAAGCCAAACCTCGAAAAATTAAAATAGCCGACGGTAACAAAGAATCTTCCTGGAAAAACCTTTTGGGTTTTAAGAAGAAAGAAGAAGGTAAGTCTAGCGTTGCTAAAGGATCTTAAAAACGAGGTTTTAGAGATGAGTCAAGCTTGGAGATTTATTGGAATAGGTTTTCTAGGTGTTGTCCTTGGTGTGGGCGGTACCTATCTTTTTAATAATTACAATTTTGTTGAAAAGAGTGATAAGAAAATAATAAGCAAAGATGATCTTTCTTCTACTTCAGATCGAAACAATTTTGATCGTTTTTTTGATAAAACCTTTGATCAAGATTTTTTCGGAGAAAGCTCTTCACCATTTAAGCAAATGGAGAAGATAAGAGAGAACATGCAGCGACTGTTTGAAGATAATTTCAATGATTCTTTTGATAATAAGTACTTTGATAATTGGTTTGAGGCACGCTTTGGAAGCCCTGTATCTGACTTTGGAAAATCTGAAGACGATGAGTACATCTATTATAAAATTGAATTAGAAGGGATCGATAAAAATAATTTTAAAGTCGATATTACAGACGGTCAGCTAAATATCTCAGGGGGTATAGATAAGCTAAGCGAGGATAGTTCTGGTGGAAGTTTTTCAAAAAGCCGAGTTAGAAAGAGCTTTAATAGAATTTTTCCAGTTCCCACTGGGGTTGATGCTGACAAAGTTGAGTTTGAAACTAAGGAAAATGAGTTAATTGTAAAGTTTCCGAAAACTGTAAGTTAAAAATGTGGAAAACTATAATTTGGTATTGAAACTGAATAAAAATTAGATATATTTTTAAGGAGAAAATTGTAGTAAACTTTTTTATATTACAAATTCGAATTTTACTTTTTATTGTATCGCAATCGAGAGTCCAAGTCACTTTTTGTCGTGTTTCACTCTTGATTAACGATCGTGAGAGATTAGATATGACAGAGACTCAGTTTTACATTTTATCCAAGTATACATTTAAGGAAGGTGCTTATGCTCGAAGTTAGAGATATTTCAAAAAGTTTTGGAGACTTTCAAGCCGTGGACTCGGTAAACTTTTCGGCCAACAAGGGAGAGGTTTTGGGTTTTCTAGGTCCTAACGGTGCTGGTAAGTCTACGACAATGAAAATGATTACAGGGTTTTTAAATTCGAGTTCGGGGGATGCGATTGTTTGTGGAGCTTCTGTTAATGAGAAGCCTCTAGAAGCCCAGTCGAATATTGGCTACGTTCCTGAAAATGCCCCTCTTTATGAAGAAATGTATGTAAGAGAGTTCTTAGAGTTTATTTCAAAAATGCGATCTCTCGATTCAAATAAAATTAGCTCTCGAATTGATGACATTATTAAGATGTGTTCTTTAAAAGAAGTAGAGTTTCAAAAAATTGAAACACTTTCTAAAGGATATAAAAGAAGAGTCTCCCTCGCTCAATCATTAGTTCATGACCCGAAAGTTCTTATCTTGGATGAACCTACTGATGGACTTGATCCAAATCAAAAACACGATGTGAGAAAACTCATTAAAAAGTTATCAAAAGAAAAATGTATTTTAATTTCCACTCATATTCTTGAGGAAGTTGAAGAGGTTTGTGATCGCTGCATTATTATCGGTGAAGGAAAAAAACTATTTGAGGGCACTCCAAAGGAGCTTAAGGATAAATCTGAAAAAGGGCGTATCCAAGATGTTTTTAGAGTTATTACGACAGGAGAGAGTATGCAAGGAGTAGCAGTATGATGGCACAAGTTACGAAAGAATTAATGATAAAAGAATTTAAAAGTTATTTTAAAACTCCACTTGGTTATGTATTTCTCGTTATCTTTTTATTTGGAATAGGTTATTTAACCTTTGAGCCAGGAAGAGGAAGTTTTTTTTATATGAGAGAGGCCTCAATGAGTGCATTCTTTCGCTATATTCCTTGGATGTTTCTTTTTCTGATACCTGCTGTGAGTATGAAGTTATGGGCCGAAGAAAGAAAATCTGGTTCAATAGAACTACTTCTTACAATGCCTATTACCGTTAAACAGGCAGTGATTGCTAAGTTCTTAGCATCATGGGGCTTTATTGGACTAGCACTTTTAGGAACTACTCCGATGATTTTTACTGTTGGCTATCTTGGCAATCCTGATTTTGGAGTCATTACTTTAGGTTATCTTGCTTCGTTTCTTATGGCAGGGGCCTTACTTGCTGTTGGTGGTTTTTTCTCCGCTCTTACGAAAAATCAAGTTGTCAGCTTCATCCTCACAGTTGTTGCTTGTTTTGTACTTATTATGGCGGGATCGCCCCCAATATTAGAGTTTATATCGACACTGTTACCAAAATACTTTGTGGATCTTTTTGAATCACTAAGTGTACTTAATCATTTCGACTCAATTGAAAGAGGAGTATTTAGCCTAAGTAATTTCTGGTTTTTCTCGGTGACAATATTTTTTTGGTTATTTGGTAGTATCGTTTTACTTAATGAAAATAAGGCAAACTAGGAAGGGATATAATGAATAATACAAATGAAAAATACTTAAAAATATTTCTTGGTCTCTTCTCGATGACCTTGATGATTTATATTGGGACCACACTTTTAAAACGAGCTAGAGTAGATTTTACTGAAGAGAATCTCTATACACTCTCAAAAGGAACGAAATCTATTCTCTCAAAGCTTGATTCTCCTATAAAATTAAAACTTTATTACTCTAAAACTGCGGCTAATAAAGGAACTGAGGGGCTAAGAGCTTTTAATAACCACTTTCTTTATGTTCAGGATCTATTAAGGCAATATACAGGACATTCAAGGAATAACTTAAATTTAGAAGTCATCGATCCTAGACCTGATACTGTCGAAGAAGAAGAGGCTTTAGCTTATGGACTTAAGAAGTTTAATTTAACTGAAACTGAAAGATATTTCTTTGGTTTAGTCGCTGAAAATGAGTCAGGAACAGAGAAAGTAATTGAATTTTTTGATCCCAATCAAAAAGATAAATTAGAGTATGACCTTACTAAATTAATCTATACTGTACTCAATCCACAAAAGAAAAATATTGGAATTCTTTCTTCTCTGGAGGTGATGACTGAAGATATGAATGGTTATATGGCACAAATTATGCGGATGCAGGGTAAGAATGTTGAAGAGTCTTGGGTTGTGACTAAGATGTTAAAGGAATTTTATAATGTTAAGAAAATCGAAAAAAGTACTGATTCGATTACAGGAGTAGATACACTCGTTATTATTCACCCAAAAGAGTTTGAAGAAAAAACTCTCTTTGCTATTGATCAGTTTGTTATGAAGGGGGGAAATCTCTTGGTTTTTGTTGACCCTCATGCAGTGGTGGATCGTGCCGGTGCCGGTATGCACGGAGGTGTTTCCAGTTCTCCCGATGCAGGTTTCAAAAAATTAATGGATAAATGGGGAGTAGAGCTTAAGGCCGGAGAATTCGCAGGGGATAAGCATTTAAGTGCTTCAGGACAATATAATCCTAATTTGCCGCCTTCTCGTTTACTTGCTCTTATTAATTGTAATGAGACGTGTACTTCGAGCTTTGAAGATACTGTTACTTCAGGGGTTAATAATTCACTTTTTGTTTATCCAGGAGTTTTAAAGGTAAGCGAAGTCAAAGGAGTTAAACATACTCCAATTCTTTCGACGTCTAAAAAGGGGAACTCATATAAGGCACAAGGTTATGAACTCAATAATCCTCAGGCTCTTTGGAGTAAATTCTCCGAGGGAAGTGAACCTGTGATCATGGGGTATAAATCTATAGGTAAGTTTAAGACTGTATTTCCTGAGGGAGTAAAGTTAGAAGAAAAGGATAAAGATAAAAAGAAGAAAAAAGAAAAAGTGGAGATTCTTAAAGAGTCTAAAAAAGAGTCTGCAATAATTGTTTTTTCAGATATAGACTTTCTGACAGACCAGTTTGCTTTTAAAAAATCATTCCTTGGACCTAGTGTCGCGAATGATAATAGCACTCTTTTTCTAAATAGTGTTGAAGCCTTAAGTGGGGATACAGATCTCTTAAGTGTTCGCTCCAAAGGAAGAATTAATAGATCTTTTGATGTAATCAACCAAATCGAATTTGAAGCAGAAAAAAGAACTGCTGATAAGGTTAAGGAAATCAATGCCAGTATTGCAAGGTTTCAGTCAGAGTTAAATCAACTCGGGCGAAAGGCCAACGAAGGAAATATTGCGATTCTACAAAATGAAGGGATTAAGAAGAAAAAAGAACTAGCGAAACAAATTGCCATCTTAAAGAAGGAGCTTCGAGCAGTTAAACGTGAGGGACGAGAAAAGATAGAAGGAATAGGAAAGATCTTTCAATACATTAATACTTTACTGGTACCACTACTTGTTATTGGATTTGGTTTGTACTACAGCAAGAAAAGAAAACGCTTAATGCAAGGCCAGCGAAAAAGAGCTGACAGTAATTCTTCAAAAAACAATACGTCTAAATTAGTGGAGGCAAAAGAATGAAACTGAGAACATTGTCAATATTTACAGGAGTCTTTTTTGTCGCTTCGATATTTGTTTATATGAATGAGAACAGAAGAGGAACCGACTTATTAAATGGAAGTGATTATATAAAAGGATTAGATATTGGAAAAATAAAGAAAATATCTCTGGATTTTCAAGATGATAAAAAAGTTATTCTTGCAAGAGATAGTAATAAGTTCGTTATAGAAAATCAGAAGTCATATCCGGCTGATACGGCAAAGGTTAATGATTTAATTTATAAGATTGCGAGTATCCAAGTAAAAGAAAAAATAGGAACTGATACTTCAGAGGAGAGGCTAAAGAAATATGAGCTTGACCCTAAAGGGCGAACGTACTTTGTTGAATTGTATGATAATGACAACAAAAAGACAGTTTCCTTTAGCGTAGGAAAAAGCCATAAAGGCAAAGGGAATTATCTTTATAAAGAAGGAAGTAATGAAATCTATCTATCACAAGAAAACCTTTGGATAAATTCGTCTCATAAGGACTTTATCAATACGGTTCTGTTGGATATTAAGAAGGATGAGATTGAAAAAATCAGCCTGAAAGCAGATAAAAAGATTGAACTTGAAAAAGTGGAAAAAGAGTTTGTAGTTAAGCTTCCTGAAAATCCAAAGTTTAAAAAAGAAAAAGCTAATGATTACGCTTCAAAGTTTAATAATTTGAGGTTCGAAGATTACTTTGCTTATAATGATTCTGAACTTCAAGGCATCCAATTCTCAAAAGATATCAAGATTCAGCTAAAAAATAAGATGGTTTACAAAGTAAGCTTAGGAAAGAAAAAAGATGATCATTTTATTAAGGTTAATGCCTTGGTCAATGAAGTTCCAAAGAAGATTGTTGTGAGTAAGGATGATGGGAAAGACAAGCTTCAAAATATTGAAGATATGATTCAGGCCCAAGGCCAGGCCCAGAAAATTAATCTGGAAAAGGGGAACTGGGTTTATAAAGTTGATAAGTCGACTTTTGAGAAAATTGCAGTGGATTCGGGGTTCTTTCTGTAGGTCAGAGTAGTAGGCTTTGGGTAGTGATTTGGGAAGTGAAGCCAACAGGTCTATGTCGACGGAAAATCGCCCACCGACCAACTGGCTATGGGTAGTAAATTGGGTAGTAAAACGAAATGTTTTGGATGTATGTTGAACGTATTTTCAATGTATTAGAATTGCAAAAAAGCTTTTTAAAACAAGGTCTTCGGTTGTTATGACTTCGGAGACTTTATCCATTAAAACATAATGATTCTTAATACTTACTTCACAAAAACCCATTCAAAGATTGAAAAATTAATTAACGGCACCGACTGGCTTCGAAGGGACAGGTCGGAGCCGCAAGAATTTGAAATGATTGAAGAATTTTTGGAGAAATAATTTTGGTCAGTGGATTGGGTAGTAAAAACATTCGTGCGAGGTTAGCTCAACTGGATAGAGTTTTCGGCTTCGAACCGAACGGTTGGGGGTTCGAGTCCCTCACCTCGCGCCATTTTCAAGTAATTTCAATGACTTAGGTGAAGTCAGAATGTTGAAAACCTAAGTGGAAGCCCGGTTGTTTGACAGAGTTGTTGGCATGAAACCAACAACTCTGTATTTTCTTTTTAAATTTTCACCTGGTAAAAATTGTCCAGGAACAGTTCCTTTCAAAAGAGGTTTAACTTGGATTTCTTCTATGACATCTTGTAGGTGATATTACTATATTTTGTGAGAAAGAATTCTTTTGAAATTGATTCTGACCAGTATTTGTTACTAAAGAAAGAGTTACAAAAACCAATATGGCCACCGTATTGAGGAGTTAGAAGCGTAAGATTTTTGTTTTGCTTGAATTCTTCAAGGGGATAGCATTCTTCTCCTAAAAAAGGATCATCTAAGGCATTAATTGAAATAGTTGGTACTTCTATGAATTTAAGGAACTGTTTTGAACTACACGATTTATAATAATCAAAAGCATTTTTAAATCCATTAACTGGTGCTGTGAACAAATTATCAAACTCTAAGAAGGTTTTAGTTTTGTAAACCTTAGACAAGTCGATATCTGGATAATGTGATTTTTTTAAATATATTTTCTTTTTCATTGATTTCAGAAAAGCATCCTTGTAAATATTTCCGAAACCAGTTGAGATTTTGACTGAGCTACAACGAAGAGAAAAAGGGGTTGAAACCAGGATTGATTTTTTTATTTTTTTATTAATCATCTTTGGTTTCTCTCCTAAGTACTTTGCAATAAGATTTGCTCCAAGGCTAAAACCAACGAGGTAAATGGAGTCATAATGAGGGAATTTTCGAAGAACGTGTTCGATGACAGTATCAAGATCACCTGTCGCTCCTCCATGATAAGTTCTAGCTTTCAAGTTAATGCTTCCACTACATCCTCTGAAATTCCATGCAAGTGAATCAATACCTGCAGAATTAAAAGTATTAACCATTCCAATTACGTATTGGCTTTGAGTGCTTCCTTCAAGTCCGTGAGAAATAATGACAAGCTGAGTGCTTTTGACACAACTCCAATCTAAATCAAGAAAGTCTTCATCTGGGGTTCTTATTCTTTCTCGTATGTATTTAGCAGACTTAGGCTTTCTAAAAAAATAGGGATAGAGAGTTGCTAAATGGGCAAAACGTAACAGGTAGGGAGGAGAGTAGTTCATCATTGCATCTTACCTTAGTGTGGGAAGGTGTCTACTGCTGGATATTTAAGGTTAATAATAAAATTTAGATCAATATCAACTTCGGAGTTAATATTGATTAGCTCAAGTGATTGAAGAATTGATAATACTTAAAAACGAATCTACAAGTGGCTGGTACTGTTCATTGTTTCAATAACTTGCTATTGCTCCTTATATGGACTACATTGATTAATCGAAGCTTTTTTATGGCTCACCGTGGATCACCACTTTGAATTTATAATCAACTCTAGGCTTTTAGTTACTTAAACCTTCCAGAAGGAGGCGTTTACTATGTTTGTAGCCATTACGGTTGAACTTACCGTGTTAGTTTCTTTAATTATGGTTTTGGGGTTTTTCTATTTAAACTCGGAAAACAAAACTTTCGTTAGAATCAAGAAAAAAGAAAATTAAAAACTGAACAACCTTTTTTGGAAATCTAGTTAACTTAATTTCACCTTGGATGCAAGGATGAGATAAAAGTTAAATATGAGAAATCTTTTTTTGAGGTTTAAGGTATTGGTTTGTAAAAAATAATTACTTTGGAGGTAATATGAAATCAAAATTGTATGTTGGAAATCTTTCGTTTGAAACGACAAGTGAAGATTTGGAAATTCTCTTTTCTGATAGTGGATTAGTTGAAGTGGTGGATCTAATTAAAGATCACTTCACTGGCAAAACTAAAGGCTTTGGGTTTGTTAAAATGAAAAACCAACAAGAAGCAGCTAAGGCAGTAGAAAGTTTGAATAGTCAAGAGTTTAAGGGAAGGGTATTAAAGGTAGGTTTGGCAAATGATGATAAAAAGTCACGTTTCCAAAAACCTCGTATTTAATGTGGGCTTTTATTTGAACAAGGAGGTTTTTATGAATGAAGAAGCTAATCATAGTGACAAATATATTGGATCAAAAGTCTTGTCGATGAAATTTGGAATAGGTGTAATTTCTTCAATAAAAAGGCTTCAAGAAAATGGTGACAATTATTATGTTGTTGAATATGGAAAGAAAAATGTAAAAAATTACTTCCCGGTTGATAACAATAAGAGTCTTCGCTTTGTATCTTCTCGAAAGGAGTTTGAAGGTGCGTTTGAAGTCTTTGAAGGAAAGAGAGAAAGTAAAAAGTTTTCTTCAATAAAAGAAAGGCATGTTTACTTTAATCGACCATTTGAGAAAGATAACATCAAGTCAATTGCCAACAGATTACTGGATTTAATTTGCACTTTAGATTTAACTCCTAAGGAACAAAGAATATGTGACAAATTAGTTGAAACAGTAGAAATAGAAGCTTCGATCATCTTTAAAATGACATTAAGTGAAAGTAAGGAATTCGTTTCTAGAATTCTGAATAATAAAAAGTAATTACCTTGGAGGTAAAAGTGAAGTCAAAGTTATATGTAGGAAACCTATCTTTTAATACAGAGGATATTGATTTAGAAAAATTTTTTTCTGAATCAGGAACAGTGGTGTCCGTTAATATTATGAAAGATGAAAAAACGGGGAAAAATAAGGGCGTCGGGTTTGTTGAAATGAAAAATCAACAGGAGGCAGCAGATGCAATTGAGAAGTTTGATGGTGCTAATTTTAGAGGACGAACTATAAAGGTTAATCTCGCAAAAGATAAAAGTAAATAATGACACAAAATAGTCAGTTTAAATATGCTGTGATTACTCATGCTGGAGCATGTTCGGATCCTAGTGATTCAGATGGACCCGAGCTTGCTGCACAAATGAGCATGGATGTTTTGAAAAATGGACGCCCTGCTTTGGAAGGCTCTGTACTTGCAGTAAAAATTCTTGAAAACGATTCTCGTTTTAATGCGGGGGCAGGATCTTGTATTCGTAGCGATGGTTACACTAGACAATTTGATGCTGCTTGTATGGTAAGTGATGGGAATTTTGGAGCTGTAGCCTGTGTTGAAAATATTAAAAACCCTATTGAGTTAGCACAAAAAGTACTGGTAAATTCTCCTTGTATTATCCTTTCCGGGCAAGGTGCATTGAGTTTTGCAATAGAGCAAAATGTAGCTCTTTTAGATTCAGTAGTGGTTAATCCTAAACAAGGAAACTTATTACAATGTGATACGGTTGGAGCATTAACCTTTGATGGTCATTATTTCTCTGCATCGTTAAGCTCAGGAGGAACCAAAGGTTCTTCGGTGGGAAGAGTTGGGGATGTTCCTCTTCCTGGGTGTGGACTTTTTTGTGGGCCTGATGGCGCAGTTGCTTGTACAGGGAATGGGGAATCTATTGCTCTCAAGGTTTTAGCGAAAGAAGTTTATGGTTGGTTGACTAGAGGGATGAATATTCATGTAGCTGCACTTAAAGCAATTTCGTTATTTGATGAGACTGTTGAAATTGGTCTTATTATTTTAACAAGGAATGACTTTTGTGCAGAATCTCGAACCGCAATGGCATGGTCTCAAGCAACTAAAAGATTGGCATGACGATCAAACCCGTATTTCGAGGAAGGCTGATAGCGATTGGTGGAAATGAAAATAAGGCTAATGATCTTATTGTCTTAAAGCGTGTTGTTCAAGAAGTCGGAAAGAAAGAATACAAAGTCGTGGTTATCACTACAGCGAGTGAAGATCCTGAGCAACGAGGAAAGGATTATCTTAGCGTATTTAAGAATCTTGGAGCTTTAGAGGTTAAAATTCTAGATATAAGAAAAAGGCTGCAGGTCAATAATAAAGACTTCGTTAAAAGCTTAGAGGAAGCAGATTTAATTTTTCTCACAGGAGGAGATCAACTAAGACTTACTACAATTTTAGGTGGCTCAAAAGTCCTTCAGGCGATGTATTCTTGTTTAGAAGAGGGAGCTATCATTGCGGGAACAAGTGCTGGAGCTGCAGTTTTCTCTGATAATATGATTTATGAAGGAAAGAGCGAAGAAGGTTTATTGAAAGGGAAGGTTTTTACAGCTGCGGGCTTTGGCTTCGTTGAAAATATCGTTTTTGATACTCACTTTATAGCAAGAGGTCGTATCGGACGTCTTGTTCAGATTGTTACAACAAATCCTAAATGCATTGGTGTTGGAATCGGTGAAAATTCGGGAATTATTTTCAAAGGAAACGGAACAACCGAAGTTATTGGAACAGGACAAGTGATTATCGTTGATGGTAGTGGAATCATTCATTCAAATATTATGGAAATAGAGCCCGGTGGTTCTATTGCAGTAGAAAATGTTCGTATACATTCAATTGTGCATGGGTATGGATATGATTTTAAAAAGAGACAATTCTTAGAAAATCTTTCCAAAAAATAATGGAGACAAATATGATTGAAATTAAAGAATTAAGGGCCTTACGTGGTCCCAATCGCTATACACGCCATACGGCAATATTCATGGTCTTGGACATCAAAGAGTATGAAGATAAACCTTCTAACAAAATATTAGGGTTCTCTGATCGCTTAATTGATTTGATTCCCAGTCTAAGAGAGCATGGTTGTTCTATTGGTGGCCCAGGAGGTTTTGTCCAGCGATTAAAAGAAGGAACTTGGGCCGGTCATATTATCGAGCATATTGCTATTGAACTGCAATGCCTATCTGGAATGGAGGTGAGCTATGGAAAAACATTTTGTACGTCTCAAGATGGTATTTACCTTGTTGTTTTCCGTTATAGAGTAGAATCAGCAGGTTTGTTAGCAGCAAAAAAAGCGGTTTTTCTTTTTGAATCAATTGTAAAAGAAAGACAAGTTAATATAAAAGAGATTATTTTAGAATTAAAAACCTTAAGAGAGAAAGATATGTTGGGCCCTACAACATGGAGTATTGTGAAGGAGGCCGTTAAAAGAGGAATACCATATACTAGGTTGAATGAGGATAGCTATATTCAACTAGGGTTTGGAGCAAACCAAAAGAGGATTCAAGCTTCTATGACCTGCCAAACATCTGCTATTGCCGTTGAAACTGCTGACGAAAAAACAAGAGTGAAGAGACATCTCAAGCAAGCTGGAATTCCTGCTCCCGACGGGTATGTTGCTTCAAATTTGGAAGAGGCGATTGCTGCTTTCGACAAAATGGGTGGAGCTGTCGTTGTTAAGCCTGATGTTGGAAACCATGGAAATGGTGCAACTATAAATGTTAGTAGTATTGATGAGCTTAAGTCTGCTTTTCAAATGGCAAAGGAAGTACATCCTTTTGTCATCATTGAGGAATTTATTGAAGGTGCAGATTTTCGATTATTAGTCGTAAACGGAAAATTTATAGCTGCGGCAAAAAGAGATGCGGCTTGTGTGGTAGGTGATGGTCAATCATCAATTAAAAGTTTAGTTGATGAGATTAATAAAGATCCTAGAAGAGGGTTTGGACATGAAAAAGTCCTTACACAAATAGAAATAGATGAGATGACAAAAAGGCTTCTTTTATTGAAAGGTCTTTGTCTTGATTCGGTTCCTGAAAAAGGCGAAAAAGTATACTTAAAAACAACTGCTAATATAAGCCAAGGTGGAACGGCGACTGATGTTACAGATGAAGTTCATCCTGATATTCGAATAATGGCAGAGAGGGCGTCGAAAATTATAGGTTTGGATTGCATGGGACTAGATGCGATAGGGAGTGATATTTCTTTATCTCCCAAGGAGTCTGGTGTTCATGTTATTGAAGTTAACGCAGCCCCTGGATTTAGAATGCACTTGGAACCAACAAGCGGACAAGCTCGTAACGTGGGGAAATCAATGATTGATATGCTTTTCCCCAAAGAGCATATTGAAACACCAGTGATAGCAGTTACGGGTACGAATGGTAAAACAACAACTTCTAAACTCATTACTCATGCTCTTAAGTATTCAGGAAAGAAAGTGGGCCTGGCCTGTACAACAGGAATTGAAATAGATGGTAAAGCAATTTTTTCTGGAGATTATAGCGGTCCGGAAGGAGCAAAAATTGTTTTAAGAGAGCCAACTGTCGATCATATTGTCTTGGAAGTTGCCAGGGGAGGAGTGGTTCGAAGAGGTCTTGGAGTTCGTATGGTAGACGTAGGGATCTTACTTAATATTGGTACTGACCATATAGGGAAAGATTGGATTGAAACACAAGAAGATCTTTGCTTAGTAAAATCAACAGTAATAGAAGTTGTTAAAGAATCTGGAACGTCCGTTTTAAATGCTGATGATGAATCAACAATGAGTTTACTTGATCGTGCTCGTGGAAATATTATTTTATTTTCCTTGGATTCTAATAACGAAAAAATAATTAGTCATATTGGTAATGGAGGAACTGCGGTTACTTTAGTTGAGAGAAATGTGATAATTAGAACAAGTGAGCTTGATATAATTATCTGCTCTATTGAAGAGATCCCAATTACTCTTGGTGGAATTATTGATTTTAATATTTCTAATGCTTTTGCTGCAATTGGAGCGTTATATGGTCTTAAACTATCAACTGATCAAATTCGAAATGGCATCATGACTTTTCATTCCTCTAGGACTCAAAATCCAGGGCGAATGAATCTATTTGACTTTAAAAGTTACAAAGTTCTTATTGATTACGGGCACAACTCAGATTCAGTGCGTGCTTTAAAAAAATTACTACCACGCATTTCAGATGGAAGAAAGACTGTTTTATGTCATGGGACGGGAAGCCGGACTGATGAACAAATTATTGATTATGGAAAAGCGTTAGCAAGCGTTTATCATAAGGTCATTGTGACCGATTGCGATCCTCGTGATCGAGAAAAGGGAGAAACTGCAAACCTAGTTTTTCAAGGGCTAATAGATGGAGGGCTTAGTAAGGATTCTATTGAACTAATTCTTAATGAGGATGAAGCTCTGGATAAACTTTTCGAAGCAGCAGGGGATGGAGACTTACTTGTTATTCAGATTGATGAGCTTGAACCGATAATGAGTAATGTTATTAAAAGACATCATCGAGCACTTCATAAATCTTAAAATAAATTGTCGTTTTTTGGCCATCACCCAATAGTTAAGAAAATGTAAAAAGATGAGAAAGAAAAAAATAGAGAGATTAGTACCCTTGAGTGCTAAAAGAGCAGTTTCATTTTTTAAGCAATAAATGCCTAATCCCAATAATAAAATTATAGTTATGCATACTTTTAAAATTAGAATTTTATATTTCATAAATCAGTATAGTGAATATTATGAATTTATCATTGAGTTTTTAATTAAGCGAGCCAAATTCTCTATAGAGAGTAATATTAAAGTTGAGCAATTAGCTTTTATCTAAACGTAAAAAACTAATTGATTTAGGACTGACTAATATCTTTGAAGAGTTTTTCTTTAAACACTTCATTTCTTTATGCTGATTTTGAGATTCTAAATTTTTGATAAAATAACATTGATCTGCTACTTGATACTTTTTAATTTCTAAAGTTTTTTCTTGATCTGAGAGGTTAAGGGCCAATAATCTTGTTTGATTTGATTTATCTCTATGGGAATAAATTCTCAAGTAAGGATCAATATGTTTTTTTTGAACTTTCAAAACAAGAGGTCCCATGAACTTTTTCCAAAAATAGGTGGCCCAATAATCTGAGCGTGGAGAAAAGTCAGAGTTTAATATTGCATAATCTCCTCCATAAATTGATTGTCGGATAACTTGTTTTTGACCTGTTTGAGCAGCTAGGCCTAATTGATCAAGCCACCAAAAAGAACTTTCTACTTTATCTGATATTCCCTTAACTCCACCACATTGAGCAGAGCCTGTTTCTCCTAACCAAAGAGGAGATGAGTTCTTGTACTTCTTCATTTTACTTACAAGTTCTTTAGCAATATCTCTAAATTCATCTAAATATGTAGGGTCGAAAAAATCACCTTTATCTAATCCTCGAACTTGAAAAGGACAACGCTTAGATTGGGTTGGGTAATAATGCCATGAGATGATATCTGGATATTTATACTTCATTGCATGGTCATTTAAACCAAAAAGAAACTGACCAGGTTCTCCAATGATTGGCCAAAAGGCACTAGCTGGTCCTAGTGTTAAAGAAGTAGGGTCATGCTTTTTTATTAGATCCTTAAATAATAAAAAGTCTTTTTGATATTGATCACTTGAAATAGTTTTAAATGGGCCATGAATTGCCCAGAACGCACTGATTTCATTACCAAATTCAAAGTAGGGTACTTGGTATTCTTTGAGTTTAAAATAATTAAGAAGAGCTTTTAATTGTTCTTTCTTCCATTTTCCATCAGTCCTTACTCCATGACCTGCATTGATAGTAAAAATTAATTTTGAATCTATATCTTTAAGAAATTCAAAGAGTTGATCAATGCGATTGGGCCCAAGTAAAGAGTCAAAGCCTTTGGGAAGTGTGGCATTTTCAAAGTTATAAAAGACATGATCTGCTTCGGTTCCACCAATTCTAATTAAGGTTGGTGAAAGATCTCTTATGGCTTTAATTAGTTGAGGATTTTTCAGATTAAGCTTTTTTGTGGTTGATCCTCCACGTCCGCTTGTAAAGGTTTCTGTATCATCCCACCATTTAGCTCCTACAATGAGGGCCATATCTATAGCAAAAGAGACGAAAGTATCTGGAATGATAGTTAATGGCTGCTCATTTAGAGTGATGACATTGGAATTCGGGTAGTTAGATTGCGAACATTTAGGAAGTAGAAAAAGAACAACACAAAAGGATAATAGCTTCATATTTATAAAGCCTATTGTATGAATATTATTCATGGTTAGTAGAGAATTTTCCTTATTTATGCTATGTTGCGTTGAGTTATCGATAATTTGGAGCAAAAATGAAAAAAAAGTTACTTTGTATTCTTATTCTTTTATCTAATGTTGGCTTAAGTACAGAGATGAAAAGCATTATGATTCCAGCTAAAAGTTCAAAAAATCTTAAAGATTATAAATTGGAACTAGTGGAGTTCATAAATGGTAAGAGTGGATCTGAAAACGAAGTTGCTCTATTTGTTCCAGGGTATTTTCAGAATGCTTACTCATGGCACCTTCTTCCAGAAAAAGGAATTTCGATCGTAGATTATCTTTCTAAGAAGTATCCTTTTAAATTTTACTCTATTCAACCAAACGGAATAGGGAAGTCTGACTATGTTAAAAAAAGTAATACTGATGATATAGCAATTGATGATATTAGTTATGCTGTTTATTATTTACAAAAAAAATATAATAAAAAAATCTATTTAATTGGTCACTCAAATGGATCAATTACTCTACAGGCCTATCTTGGTGGTCTATCTCGGTCTCCCATTTTAAAGAAAAATAAAAAAGGAAAGATAAAAAAAATATCTTCCAATGTTTTCAATGAAAAAATCGCAAACAGTAGACAGAAATTAGTAAAAGCTGTTGGTTTATCAGCAGGAAACATCTGTATGACTGATGATGATAACGGTACTGGGTTGGATTCAATGGCGAAGTTTGGTTTAAAGATAAAGTGGCTTAATAAGAGAATTGGATGGATTAATGCTAAGTTATTAACAAAGTTCTTATCACCTACAAAAATATTTAAAAAATGGTCTTTTGCTTATCATAAGTTCTGGGAATTTCTCTACCATAGAGAAAATGTTTCAGATGAAGCTAGAAAAGCATTATATGATAAAACTTTATCTGGAACGAGTGCAAACACTCTAGTTCAATACAGTGAAGGTGTTGTAAACGGTTGTATTAGAGCAACTTCAGGACAAACTTATCAAGAAGGTTTAAGGAATATTAATGTTCCTGTGTTTCAGATGACGTATGATTTAGACCCAATGGCGGTTCCTGAATATACTAAAAAAGATGATTTTGATCACATTAACTCTGTTGAGAAAGAATTTATCGCATTTCCTAATCAAGGTCATGAGGATTTTATGATGAATGCTAAATATCATAAAAACTTAGATTGGTTATTTGATAGATTTATGAATTATTCTAATCTTTAAAATTGTTATCTAAATTATCTTGTGTTTTACTTTAGTATTATATTTCAATAATACAGGAGTTAAAATGTTACTTGATACACCAATTTGTGATTTTGGATGGGAAGCTAAAGAATTTACTTTAAATGAACCAAGTGGACAATCTTATAAAATGGTTGAACAAATTGGACCCAAAGGTCTTTTGATTATGTTCATTTGTAATCATTGTCCATATGTTAAAAGAATTTCTAAAGAGATTTCTGAAGTTTCAAAGAACTTAATAAGTAGTGGCGTAAATGTCCTTGCTATTATGTCCAATGATTATAGAGATTACCCAGAAGATAGTCCGGAGAAAATGTTAGAGTTTAAAAAGACTCATGATTTTCAATTTCCTTATTTGTTAGATGCTGATCAGTTAGTCGGTAAGGCTTATGGAGCTGTTTGTACTCCCGATTTTTTTGGTTTTAATTCAAAAGGACAATTGCAATATAGAGGTAGGATAGAAGAATTAGAAAGTGCAATGAATCAAGTCGCATTAAGTGGAGTTGGACCTCGTGAGCAAATTCCTAGTCAGGGATGTTCTATTAAGTGGAGTAGATGAAAAATTGTCTGATCAAGCTCTTGCTCATTTTTATTATCAATGTCGATTTGAGAATAATCCTTTAGCAATAGATGATTCCTATAAAATTATAAAAAAAAGATTCTTAGATAAAGAGTTTGAAAGTCTTGAAGTCTTAGAAAGTGGAGAGATATTGGCCTATTGGGGATTACTTAAATCCAATAGTAATTCATCGATGAAAATGTTTCATTTCGATTATAAACTAGGAAATGAACAAGCTTTAACTTGGATTTATGATAAACTGAATGCGACCTTGAGATTGGGTGAGATAATAGGCGTTGAGGCCTTTCATCAATATAAACCAATAATTAATTTTTTATCAAAACATGATCTAAGGGTTCGTAGGGTTTTCTCTGCTTGCCTTACTAGTAAATTCATTGATGGATTTAAAAGAAACTTCGCTGAAGAAGCTAATATTGATAACTCTTTGAATTTAAAAAAAATATCTTTTCAAGATATAGGAGACGCTGTTGAACTAATGAAAAATGAGTTTAAGAGAAATCCTCAACATGGGCCTGATAATAATGAATTTTTTGAAAATTATAGAATTATTTTGGAAGATGAATTAAAAACTGATCATTGCCAATATGGATTTTATAGTAAAGCTGGAGACTTGCTTGGTCACTTCGGAGGTTTTTTATCTGATGATCTAGTCTTTGGTAATCTTTTAGGGTTTCATTTCATGTTAAGTGAGTCGTTAAAGAAGAAGAATTTGCTTGCTAAGATGTATTCAAATTTACTTAAAGATATGGTTAAACATAAAGTCAGGGTCGTCGTTGGATCTTCTAGTCATCCAGCTGTTCTTAAGTACTTCAAGAAACTAAATAGGAAACCTTTTTTATATACCTTTGTCCAAGATAAAAGGCTATATCACCTAAGTGAGTTGGATCGGTACTTAAATGTTTAAGTATTGGTTTGAGTTTATAATAAAAACCTTAGATACTTAGAGCAATGAAAGAAAATGAATCTATCAAGCAAGAGTTAATTAATATTTGTAAAAGTGATTTAGAGTCTGCTCAGTCAGTATCAAATAATTCAAAGTCATCGGTTCAAACAGGAGACCTCAAATCAGATGGAAAGTACGATACTCGTGCAGTGGAAGCTTCTTATCTTGCGGGAGCACATTTAAAAAGAGTCCAAGAGATTCAAGGGCAACTAGAGTTATTAGAAGAGATGAGAACTGACTTAGATAATTCAACGATTTCGATCGGCTCTATTGTGGAACTTGAATTAGAAGGTAAATCAAAAAAGTATTTTCTCTCACCAGCTAAAGGTGGTTCAGGGATAATAGTTAACGGAAATACATATCTTGTAATTTCTGTTTTTTCCCCAATTGGAAATGCAATTGTAAATCAATCTGTTGGTGATGAAGTAGAAGTAGAACTAAAAAATGGTTCTAGAATTTATAAGATACTTTCTATAGAATAAAATCGTGGAAGAATACTTACGTGAAACTTATTTTATCGACTTTAATGATAAGGCCGTTCAAGGTTTTCTTGTAGATCTTGATAAGTCATTATCAATCACAGGGCAATGTGTTTTTTTATATAACAAGGTTCGAGATGGCTTCAAGTATTATCCTTATAGAATGGATGTTAGAAAGCCAGCTATGAAAGCAAGTTATCAAGTCAATCAAGTTACTGGTTATTGCACTCAAAAAGCGATATTGTTGACGGCCCTTTATAGAGCAATTAATGTTCCTGCCAGATTACAGTTTTTTATTGTGAGAAATCACTTGGGAACAGGTAAGTTGGAAACTGCTTTAAAAACAGATAAGATCGTCTTTCATGCAGGTCTTCAAGTTTTTTTAAATCAAAAATGGATTAAATTATCTCCTGCATTTGATTTAGCATTATGTACAAAGTTAAAAGTAGCTCCTTTAAACTTTAATGGGAAAAATGATGCTATTTTTCAAGAATTTAATTCAAGTGATAATAAAACATATATGGAGTATGTTCATGATTATGGAGATTTCTCAGACTTTCCTTATGAATTTGCGATGAGAGAATTAACTAAATACTATCCTCATGTATTTGATGAAGCCATTCCTATAGAAGAAAGAATAGTTTTTAAATATTGGTAAAAAATGATTTATAGAAAAAAAATTTCATTATCAGGGACTGAGTTTGATAAAGTAGATGTTTCGAAATTATTTGTTGAGATTTTTCCTCGTCAAAGGATAGAAAATAGCTTCATTTCAGATTGGAATGAAAATAGGAAAAAAGAATTTTTACTTGGGAGAGAGTTGGTTTCTGGCTTAATCATGGATGCAGGAGACTATGGTTCTGACCTTGTTCGAAGAGAGGACGGTCGTTGCTCTTGGCCAGATGGTATAAGTGGATCAATTTCTCATACTCTAAATCGGAAGAATCATACATTCAACTGTATCGGTATCATAGGAACCGAGAAGGAATTAATTGGAATTGATATTGAATCGATTTTAAGGTTTGAGAAATTAGATCCAAAAACTTTTATCAATGATGAAGAAGAGAAAATTCGACATAAAGAGATGGAGAAAAAAGAATTTTATTCTATTATCTTTTCTTCTAAGGAATCAATTTATAAGGCGATTTATCCTCTTTATTTAAAATATTTTGGGTTTGAGAGTGCTACCCTTCAAGATTTGTCTCGTATTTCAAATACAAAATTTATTAGTAAGTATCTTTTATCAGAACATATTACTAAAAAACTAGGTTACTCAGTGATTGAAGTTATAAGTAATATTAGTGAAAATTTAGTTACATCCGAGCTAATCATAAAAAATTAAAAACTTGTGACAAAGACTTCACTAGTCAATTATTGAGGCTTACCTCTGCCTACATACTTTTTTTTTGTATAATAGAATAGTTATATTCAAAAGAAACTTTATGGAGAAAATTCATGTCTATTATTAAACTTATTATCATTTCTGCTTTTCTACTTGGTTGTAATAATCAAAATGCTCGTTTGTGGGATCCATCTTCTAACACATCGGCAGTTAATGTAGAAATCGATCCATTAAGTGTTTCAATTGGTACTACTAATTCTATTACTGGAAGTTGTGGTCCTGATGGAAGTAGTGTCATCGTTACGTGTGATGGTGGCGCTGCAGCTCCAGTTATTTGTACCAACGGAACTTACACTGCAACTAATGTTAAAGTTGTAGCTATTCCTGTAACTTGTAATGCTGATCTTACTTCTCCAGATGGAGATAGTGCATCAGATGATGATGTAATGAATATAGAAGTAGATGCGATAGATGATATTGTAACATATAGTTCTGCAGGAACACCTAATCCAGTAATTAATGTAGAAAGTAATGACACTTCTAGTGGATGTGCTCCAATCACTTATACAGCTGGAACTTGTACAAATTGTACCTTTTCAGGGACGCTACCTTCTGTCATTGTTACTCCTACTTCAGCAGGTACTTGGGACTTTGCTTATACTGCAACTTGTTCCGATGGAACAACTTCAGATAGCGCTGCTGTTTCAGGAACAGCTTCTGGACCAGTTGTATCAGTCGATGCAGTTGATGATCCGATTGCTTCTAGTTCCCCTGGAACGGCATTACCTGTTTTAAATGTTTCAACAAATGATACAGATAGTAATTGTGCTCCAATTGTTTATAGTGCAGGACTATGTACAAATTGTAGTGTTGCAGGGACGCTGCCTTCAGTAACTATTACTCCTAGTGCTAACGGAGCTTGGAGTTATACATACACAGCAACTTGTTCCGATGGAACAACTTCAGATACTGCTTCTGTTTTTGGAACCGCTGTAACACCAATAGTAGATGCAGTAGATGATCCAATAACTTCTAGTGCTCCAGGTGTTGCACTTCCAGCATTAGATGTTTCTTCAAATGATACAGATAGCGGTTGTGCTCCTATAACATATGCAGCCGGAGCTTGTACGAATTGTACTTTCTCAGGGACTCTGCCTACGGTAACGATTACTCCAACAGCAGTTGGGGCTTGGAACCTTTCTTATACAGCAACTTGTGCAGATGGAACTACTTCAGATACTGCAGCAGTATCAGGAAACGCAACACCAATCCCAACAGTTGATGCAGTTGATGATGTGATTACTACTAGTGCAGCTGGGACACCTTTACCGGCCTTAGATGTTTCATCAAATGATACTGACTCAAATTGTACACCGATCACATATGCAGCTGGAACTTGTACGAATTGTACTTTTGCAGGGACGCTGCCTTCAGTAACAATTACTCCAACAGCAGCCGGAGCCTGGAATCTTGCTTATACAGCAACTTGTACAGATGGAACCACTAGTGATACAGCAACAGTTTCAGGAACAGCAGCAACACCAGTAGTAGATGCAGTTGATGATGTAGTTAGTTCGAGTACAGCTGGATCACCTAATCCAGTACTAGATGTTTCAACTAATGATACGGATAGTAGTTGTGCACCAATAACTTATGCAGCGGGCACTTGTACGAATTGTACTTTTGCAGGCACGCTACCGTCAGTAACGATAACTCCTACAGCAGTAGGAGCATGGAATCTTTCTTACACAGCAACTTGTGCTGATGGATCAACAAGTGATACTGCAGCGGTTTCAGGAACCGCAACAGTTGCACCAACAATTGATGCTATTGATGATCCGATTACTTCTAGTACTGCTGGAAGTGCTGTACCAGCATTAGATGTTTCAGCAAATGATACGAGTAGTAATTGTGCTCCGATCACTTATTCAGGAGCAACTTGTACGAATTGTACTTTTACAGGGACTCTTCCATCAGTCACTATTACCCCGACAGCAGCTGGTGCCTGGGATCTTGCTTATACTGCAACTTGTGATGATGGAAGTACTTCAGACTCGGCTGCGGTAACTGGAACAGCTGCGGCAGTTTGTCTTGCGAAAGTTCCATTAAGAGATCATTACGGACTAAACTCAACTGCTAGCCCAGGTGGGTTTGAAAACGATATAGAATTGAAAGATTCCACAGGAGTTGTTATTCCAGCTGGTGAGTGTGTGGCATTTACTTTTACAAATACAAATGGCTTTAGTGAGACATTGACAGGAGTCGTTGGAGATAATATTTCAACATTTGTGAGCTCAGCTTTGGCTGGTGGAAAAACAGTTATCAATGATGTAGATGGAGTTGTTCAAGATGGTGGGAGCTTTGATTTTGATAAGCAAGCGTGGGCAGATCCTTGGCAATTTAATGCAACTACTGTTCCAACTAACCCTGATACATATTCGTATTCAAATGTTAATCACCAAGGAGTAAATGCTAGTGATATGACAATTGAAATTGAAGTTGGTGGAACAGGTTGTTCTACTCCTCCTGGTACACCTTATTGTCCGGCGGTAAGTGCTAATACTGATAATACTATAATTAATGAAAGAGTATATTTTAGTGCTCATGATAATGATCATGCTCAAGTTTCTCAAATAATTAGTGGTGATGGTGTGACTGTTGGGCAGCCTACTACTTTTAGTGGTGCATGGGCTGAAGCTAGTCCATTAAATGGAACTCTGCATGGTCAATTAAAGTTTGTAAGTGATAATGTTTGGCTTTCTGGACTGTCAGGATGTTCAGGGAGATTTAATATAGTTAATGATGGAAGTTGGAATATAGATAACTATCTTTATAATGGTGTATTAACTACTTTATCAGGAGTTACGATGTTGACAGGTAACGCCAGCCAAAGAGTCTTTACTGGTCTTGGGGCGGCATCTGGATTATATGCTGGAGCCCATCCTTTAGTAGGTACAGCAGGTGCAGCTCAATATGACTATAATGGGTTTACGGCTTGTAATGGAAGAATAGGGCAAGGTAATACTTATGGGATGATAGGTGGAGTTGTTACTGATATAGAGATTATCCATACATCTGGTGCGACTGCGATGTTTGGTTTTACAGCTCAGCCTCAAATTGATTATTAAAAATCCACTATTTTAAATAGTTTCATCTTGAAAACAAAGATCTCTCATTTGAGAGGTCTTTACTGACTCATTAAAAAATAAATGCTAAAATTGCGGGTATCGTCAGATTATGATGAAGAGGAGTTTCTTTGAAAACAATTGATGTTTATGCCCTAGGTAATGCTTTAGTAGATTCTGAGTTCCAAGTTGAACCTGAGTTTCTAAAAGAATCTAAGATTGAAAAAGGGGTGATGACTCTGATTGATAAAAAAAGAGTTGCTGCACTTAATGATCTAATTAAAGCTCCTCCTCATAAAAGAGTTTCTGGAGGCTCAGCTGCTAACACTGTTATCGCTCTATCTCAATTAGGTGGAAGCGGGTTTTATGCATGTAAAGTTAATAACGATGAAGATGGAAAATTCTATATTTCTGATTTGAAAAAAAATGGAGTTGAATATTCTGATCTCTCAATGAGCGAGACTAAAGAACCTACTGGGAAGTGTATGGTTTTTGTCACACCTGATGCTGATAGAACAATGAATACTTTTTTAGGAGCTTCTGCTGGATTTTCTGAAAAAGAATGTGAGTTTGATGAAATTCAAAACTCTAATTATCTCTATGCTGAAGGGTATTTAGTTACATCACCTGCTGCAGTTAAAGCAGTAAAGAAATCAATGAAAACTGCCAGAGAGCATAAAGTGAAAATTGCTTTTACTCTTTCTGATCCAGGAATAGTTGCTGGGTTTAAAGATCAATTTCTAGATCTTCTTAGTGAGCCAGTAGATTTATTATTTTGTAATGAAACTGAAGCGATGAGTTTAACTGATACTAAAGATCTAGAAAGTGCTTTTGAGGGTTTAAAAAAATATGCTAATACTTTTGCTATTACAACTGGACCCAAAGGTTCACTTGTTTTTGATGGTAATGAAACAATTGAAATTTCAGGCCATGAGGTAAAAGCCGTTGACACTAATGGTGCAGGAGATATGTATGCAGGAGCATTCATGTTTGCTCTAAGCCAGGATAAAACTTTTGAACAAGCTGGTAAGTTAGCAAGCTTTTTATCTTCAAAAATCGTCACTGTTTATGGGCCAAGAGTTGAAAAAGGAGAAATGAGAACCTTTATCAATGCTTTCAAAGATAAAATCAAAAAATAAGAGGTCAACTCATGAAAAGAACTCCGATCAAAGAAATCTTCAACAGTAGCGAAACTTTTCTTAATAAATCTGTCTTAGTAAAAGGCTGGGTTAAATCACTTAGAAAATCAAAAGCATTTTCTTTTGTTGTTTTAAACGATGGATCTTGTTTTAAAGATCTTCAAATTATTGTTGATGATACAGCTCCTAATTATGAGGAAATTTCCTCATCTATTGCTGGTACATGTATGAGCATAGAAGGGTTGATTGTCGAATCTGGTGGAAAGCAACCCATAGAGATGCAAGGTAAGATCCCTTCAGTAATAGGGAAAGTTTCAGAAGATTACCCTCTCCAGAAAAAAAAGACATCTTTAGAGTTTTTAAGAGATATCGCTCACGTTAGGGCAAGAACCAATACATTATCAGCTGTTTTTAGAGTAAGGCATCACCTCGCTCAAGCAACACATAAGTTTTTCTCTGATCAAGGGTTTTATTATATACATACTCCACTGATCACGGCTTCAGATGCTGAGGGAGCTGGAGAGTTATTTAGAGTAAGCACCTTAAGTGATGAAAATCCACCTAAAAACGATGCAGGAAAAGTAGATTACTCAAAAGATTATTTTGCTACGGAAACTTTCCTCGCTTGTACTGGTCAACTTGAAGCAGAGAGTTTAGCTCTTGCCATGGGATCAGTTTATACGTTTGGACCAACATTTAGATCTGAAAATTCTCATACTGCTAGGCACTTATCTGAATTTTGGATGATAGAGCCTGAAGTAGCTTTTGCTGACCTGGATGATGTTGCTGACCTTGGAGCTCGTTATATTCAATATATGATTAAGTATGCTTTTGAGCATTGTAGTGATGAGCTGGCGTTTTTTGAAAAGATGTATAAAAAAGACTTAACTGAAACTTTAAAGCTCGTTTCAGAAAATGATTTCAAAAAAATCACATATTCTGAAGCGATAGATATTTTATTAAACTCAAAGAAGAAATTTGAATTTAAAGTTGAGTGGGGAGTTGATCTTCAAACTGAACATGAAAGATTTTTATCAGAAGAGCACTTCAAAGGACCAGTTATAGTTACTGATTATCCAAAAGAGATTAAAGCTTTTTATATGAAGCTAAACCCTGATGGAAAGACAGTGAGAGCAATGGATATCTTAGTTCCTGGTGTAGGTGAGATTATTGGTGGTTCCCAAAGAGAAGATGATTATGAAACGCTCAGACAAAAAATTAAAGCATGTGGACTAGAAGAGTCAGATTATGATTGGTATCTAGATCTTAGACGCTTTGGTGGAGCACCACATTCAGGTTTTGGGTTAGGTTTTGAGAGAGCTATTATGTATATAACGGGAATGAGTAATATTAGAGACGTTATTGCTTTTCCTAGGTTTCCTGGAAACGCTAAGTTCTAATTTGAGTCTTAATCGCACTTTAATAACTTAAGCTTGAGTTATATCCAATAAATTATTTCCCACAAATATAATATGCCGAAAAATATTCTCATTATGAAAACTCGGGCTAAAGCTTAGCTTTAAAGGTCCGATAAATTAATCAACGAGGATAGTATTATGATTAAAAGTTTATCGGAATTTAGGTTTTTTAAGTCTTTTAGAATTCCACTTAATTCAAGCGATGATGTTCGCTACTCTGTAACTAGAGAAGATTTGTATTCAGACAGAGGAGAGTTTCTTGATGATGTGCAAATTTTAGATGTCAGTACTACTGGTCTTGGATTGAAAACAAAAGCAAAATTAAAAATAGATGACTCAGTTGCCATCTCTCTTAGTTATAAACGACTTCGATTTGATATTAGTTGTAAAGTAGTTAGAGTGTTCTCTGGGCACTTTAATGATCCTACGATGAATTACGGAGTTGAAGTAAGTGATGAAGAAGATCTTTTTAATATGAAAAGATTTATTGATCAATTGATCTCAAATTCTAATCAAGAAAGAGTTAGAGATAGTTTAAGAAAAATTGCTCTTGCTGAATTTAATGAAGACTTAACTGAAGGCTTTGAAATGCTTTCACTTATGCTCTCTTTATATAAAGATATAATGAATTTTTCTCAACAAGAAGGTTTTATTGACTCTATTCTTGAGGAGAGTTTAAGAATTTTAAATGCTCAACGTGGAGTGGTTTATCTTATTAATACTGAGGAAAATCAGTTAGAAGCAAAGCACGCTATAGGTGTAGAAAAAAGTAAACTAAGATTTGATTATAGAAAAGGTGTCGCTGGTTCAGTATACACAACAACTAGTGCATTAAATATTGATAAAAGTCATGAAAAGATTAAATTCTTTGAAAAACTTGATAAGAAATTAGGTGTTCAGACAACTTCAGTTATTTGTCATCCAATTTTTAATAAACAAGATAAGCCAATTGGTGTTATCGAAATTATTAATAAGAAAAATGCAGAAAGATTTACTGATGAAGACGGAAAAGTGATGAGGTTTTTAAGCCTAATCTTTTCTAGTTTCTTTAGACAATATGATCCAGTTTCAGAAAAATCTCTTATTAGAAGATTTAGTGCCCCGAATCCAAGAGCTCTTATTTGGATTGGAAGGTCAGAGCAAACAACTGAGCTGAGGAAATGTATTCTTAAAGTAAAAGATTTATCAGAGCCACTAACAATTTTTGGAGAACGTGGAGTTGGTAAAAAGCTTTATGCTAAAATTTTACATAAAGAAGGAAATAGAGGTCTTAGAGATTACGGAGTGATTAATTTTTCTAAAATGGAAGACCATGAAATTATCGAGAAAATCTCTGGAGAAAAAGGATATTTCAATCAATGTATAGGTGGGACAATTACATTTAGTGATTTTCATAACGCTTCTAAAGAAATTCAAAATACTCTCATTACTCATATTGAAAAAAATATGACTCTTCCTAAAGAAGAGATGATACGTCTTATTTTCACAACACAAGCTCTTCCTCTAGATTTAAGAAGAGATGGGAAGATTACAAACGCATTCTTTGATATTTTAAATGAAAATATTGTTAATATTTTACCTATCAGAGAAAGAAAAAAAGATGTACGAGAATTACTCGATTATTTTCTATCTAAAGAATGTCAGACTCAAGGATATTTACAAAAAGTTTTCTCTACTGAAATTAAAGAAAAACTTGCTGAATACGAATGGCCAGGAAATGTTACGGAGTTAATGACTGCAGTTTCTAGACTGGTTCGATTTAATACAAAAAATCACGTTATTACTGAAGTAGATGATAAAGTTATATCAATCCTACAAAAACCTATGGATGTCCGAATTTCATCTGAAATCCCTTTCGTAAATGATTCATCTCTACTGTTGAAAGAGAGAGTATTATTAGTAGAGCGGGAGCTTATTTTAGCTGAAATTAAACAAGTTAAAGGTAATAAATCTAAAGCAGCTAAATTAATGGGAATTAGTAGAGAAGCGCTAAGAAAGAAACTCATTGCTTGTAATAAGGTTCACGAGAAGGTTCAAGAGCTTGCTAAAGAGAGAAAATCTGTTGGAATTGATGAGGATACAGCAATCATCAAAGTTCCAAAAGCTGCTTAAATTATTATAATCAGGGTTTAAAATCTATCTCAAATATTCTAGAGTGCTACTAAGTAAGGTGAAGCTATGAAAAGAAAATTATTTGGTACTGATGGAATCAGAGGGAAAGCAAATATTTATCCTATGACGGGTGAAATTGCGATGGCCCTTGGAAGAGCAGTTACATATTACTTTCAGAAAAAAGGTTCGATGAATGCCAATAGAACCTCCCCAGTTATTATTATTGGAAAAGACACTCGTTTGAGTTGCTATATGATAGAGCAGGCCTTTGCTGCTGGAGTTTGTTCTCAAGGAGGACAAGCTATTTTTACAGGACCACTTCCAACCCCTGGAGTTGCCTTTGTGACAGCTTCGATGAGAGCTGATGCTGGAGTGATGATTAGTGCTAGTCATAATTCATTTGAGGATAATGGAATTAAAATCTTTGATAGAACCGGTCATAAATTAGGTGATGAGGTTGAGCTAGAATTAGAAAAACTTATTTTAAATCAAGATCTTCTTGGAGAAAAGCTCGGAGCGCAAGTTGGGAGAGCGAAAAGAATTGATGATGTGATGGGACGATATATAGTACATGCTAAAGGTACTTATGGTCTTGAAAAGTCTCTTGAAGGTTTAAGAATAGTTGTCGATTGTGCTAACGGTGCTGGTTATAAAGTTGCTCCTACAATCTTTGAAGAATTAGGAGCTGAAGTTATTGCTCTTGGAGTGAGTCCAAATGGAACGAATATTAACTCTTCTTGTGGAGCACTTCATCCAGATCATTGTGCTAAAGCTGTTCTGGATTATAGGGCCGATCTTGGGGTGTGTCTTGATGGAGATGGAGATAGATTAATTATCGTTGATGAGAAAGGTAAAGTCATAGAAGGTGACAAGATCATTGGAATGCTTTCAAATTATCTGATGTGTCGAAATGAGTTAGAAAAAAAATCAGTTATTGGCACAGTTATGTCTAATGTTGGTTTAGAGAAATATTTAGCTAAGAAAAAAATAAACTTTACAAGAACAAAAGTTGGAGATCGATATATCGTTGAAGAGATGCTTCAAACAGGAGCGGTTTTTGGTGGAGAGCCTTCTGGGCACTTAATTATCAAAAAGCATTCTACGACTGGAGACGGTATTTTAGCTGCTCTTAAAGTTATTGAATGTTGTCAGTACTTTAAAAAATCATTAAGTGAATTAACGTCTGAAATTGTTTTATTTCCTCAGATTCTAAAAAATGTAAAAGTAAAACAAAAGATTCCTTTCAAGCAATTAGATACTGTTCAAGAAAGAGTCAAAGCTGCTGAAGAAAAACTTGGTAATAACGGAAGAGTTCTTCTTAGATATTCAGGGACAGAAAAGTTAGCAAGAGTCATGGTTGAAGGACCAAGTGAAGCTACTATTAATGAAATATCTTCAGATATAGCAAAAGCTTTAGAAAAAGATATGGGTTCAATACAATAATGACTTCGATAAATTACCCAAGACTAGGTGTGAATATAGATCATGTGACTACTCTTAGGCAGGCTCGAGGCGAAGATTATCCTTGTATCAAGAGGGCCTTAAAGCAATGTCTAGAAAATGGGGCAGACCAAATAACTATTCATTTAAGAGAAGATAGGCGTCATATTCAAGATGCAGATTGTCCTATTGTTCGAAAAATTACTAAAGATTATAATAAATTATTTAACCTTGAATTAGCCACAGCTAAAGATGTTATTGAGACAGCGATTCATTGCAGTCCTGATTGGGTTTGCATAGTCCCTGAAAAACGTGAAGAAAAAACAACTGAAGGTGGACTAAATCTTAAAGATAGTTCGGTCTTTGAGAAAATTTCTGAAACGGTTGATATTTTAAGATCTAAAATTGATGGAGTGAAAGTTTCTTTATTTTTAGAGGCCAATTTAGAAACGATAGAAATTGCTGAAAAACTTAAACCTGAAGCGATAGAAATTCATACAGGAGAATTTGCTAAAAGTTTTTTGATAGACTCTAAGAAAATCGAAAGCTATCTTAGAGAATTTAAAAATGTACATAAATATCTGATTGAACATAATATTCACTGCCATGCAGGTCATGGACTTACTGATGAGATGTTACCTTACCTCCTAGATATGAATATTTTTGAAGAATATAATATTGGTCATTGGATTATTTCTGAGAGCATATTTAGAGGAATTGGACCAGTAGTCAAAGATCTAAGTGAGATAATAAAAAAATGAGAATTGTAAGCTTAAGTGAAATGCGTGAGATTGAAGATGAGATGAAAGAAAAATTTCATCTTAGTGAAAATACTATTATCGAAAATGTAGGTAGAGGTGTTTCTGAGTTTTTAGATAAAAATTATAGTTCAAAAGAAATTACATATTTATTTATTGTTGGATATGGAAATAATGGTGCGGATGGAATGTGTGCGGCCAGGTATTTATCTAATATGGGCTATAATGTAAGAGTTTTTCTTTTTGGAGATGAATCTAAAAAAACTGCTGCGTTTAATACTCAAATGAGTATAGCGGAATCTTTTGAAGTAAAAGGTAATAGAGTCGAATCTGCTGACTCAGTCGAGAGCTTTATTCTTCAGACAAATGGAGAGTGTATTATTATAGATTGTTTGTTTGGAACAGGAGTTAGACTACCATTAGCTGATGAGCTTTATGAGTTGATTCAAGTGATTAATGATAGAAGTGACTTCACTATCTCATTAGATATTCCAACTGGCGTAGAAACTGATACTGGAGCTGTTGAAGGCAGTGCTGTAAGAGCTGATCTTACTTTATCTGTTGGTTTTCCTAAAATAGGATGCTTTCAAGGTGAAGGAGTGAATTATGTTGGAAAACTTGAAAATATCGATATAGGAATTCCTAGACAATTAAGAGATGGAGATAAAGTTCTTGCTGATATTGGAGATATTATTCATACAGCACGACTTCGATCAAAGTTTGCAGATAAAAGATTCTTTGGACATACACTTTTATTAGGTGGCTCGCATGGAAAGACAGGTTCTTTAGTTTTAAGCTCAGAAGCGGCGCTAAGAGTTGGAGCAGGACTGGCTACGGGAGCAACTTGGGAGCCGCAATACCTCGAATTTACATCGAGATTAATTCCTGAAATAAAGACAGGCTTTATTCCAACGGAAGATACAAAATGGGATAACTTAATTCACGGACTGAGTAATTATGATTCTATTGTTATTGGTCCAGGCCTTGGAGTGAATGCAAGATCAAGAAGGGTTGTTCATAAAATACTAGAGTCTTATCAAGGACCAATGGTTGTTGACGCTGATGCCATTAATGTTTTAGATATCGAGCAAGACGCCGTTTTATTACAAAATCGGTTAAATCCAACTATTCTTACTCCTCATTGCGGGGAAATGGCATCGTTTTTTAATGTAAAAGAAAAAGAGGTGCAAGATAATCCAATCAGTTATTTGAAAAAAGCGATAGAGCTTACAAATGCTTTTGTTATTTTGAAAGGTCCTTGTACTTATCTTGGTTTTCCTAGTGGAAAAATATATTTGAACTATTCTCCTAATGCAGGGATGGCCACTGGTGGAGTAGGCGACGTTCTTGCTGGAATTTTAGGAGGATTGATTGCTCAGGATAATACTATTAAGAAAAATGTCTCTAAATTTGATAAATTAGTAAGCCTAGATAAAACAATCTTATTAAGTGTAGTACTTCACTCCAGGGCCGGTCATTTTGCTTCTATGAATTTAGGAGAGAGGTATATGAGTGCCAAAAGTATTATTGACTCGTTACCAAAGGCGTTTGAAGAGATAAAAAACTATGGATAAGATTGAGAAAAAATCTTGGAAAAAAGTAAAAATTACTGATTACAATTATATAGCTAATGAAATAAAAGACCTTATTGAACTACCAGTTGCAATTTTTCTAGAAGGTGAGTTAGGAGCTGGAAAAACTACATTTTCAAATTCATTTTGTTCAAATCAAACATCAAGCCCGACTTATTCAATTATTAACGAATATGATGATAGCGTTCATGCTGATTTTTATAGATTAAAAAGCTCTGAAGAACTTTATGATTTGGAACTACCAATATATCTAGAAAGTAAGTTCTACTTCTTAGCTGAATGGGGACTACAATACTTAGATCAACTATATTTATCGCATATTCCTGAAGGTTTTAACTATTATTTATTGGAATTTCGAGATACATCTAGTGAATCGAGTTATAGAGACCTCTATTTCTACGAAATTAATCCACTAATTTAATTAAGTGTTGAAAATCTCAATTTTCTAATGTGACATTGAATATTTATATTTAGAAAAAAAATAAAAAATGTAGGAAGGGGAAATTTTTTCCTTGCATAGGGGCAATAATTGTCTTATTTTGCTATGTTAAATTTTTTTTTCAATTTTTTTCTCTCTATTGTTGACGTAAGTGCTTCTCTAAGGTGATACTTGTAATGAGAAAACTTTAGTGCTTTGGTTTTAAGTATCTAGAGTCTCCGGATAGCAGGGAACGCTATCCGATAGTGTTAACTATTAATCTTTATGGAGGATGAAAAAATGAGACTTACGTCAAAAGGCCGTTACGCGGTAAGAGCAATGCTAGATTTAACCATGCACAGCAGCGGAAATCCCGTTCGGTTACAAGAGATTTCAAGAAGACAAGCAATCAGTCTTCACTACTTAGAGCAACTTTTTAGAAAACTTAGAACTGGTTCAGTTGTTAAGTCTGTAAGAGGACCAGGTGGTGGATATGTGCTTGCAAGAGCAATGGATGAAATTACTATTTCTGATGTTCTAAAAAGTGTTGGTGAGAATATCAACCCAGCTAGAGACATTAAAGGTAACCCAAGTTCTGGAGTTAACTTCACTGAAGAAAGTGGGGCTTCTACTGTAAATACTCCTGAATTTCATATGTGTAAGAATTATTTCCAAAATCTTGGAACTATAATGAGTGAATACTTAACTACAACTACTTTAGGAGATCTTATGAGAAGATCTAGAGAGATTCCTAATACTAGTTATGCTAATACTCAAGCGACTTCAAGCTCTAGTAACAACAGCATGAATACTTCAAACAGTCCTTGGAGACCATCAACGATGGTATCTTCAAATAATCCAAACCGTCCTGCATCTACTAATCCGACAAGTTCGACGACTGGAAGTACTAGCAATGATTCAACTTCTCCATTTTCTTCAAATAGAAGGATTGAATCTGAGTTCTAATTAGACTATTGTTAATTCGTGATTTATTGCGATTTTAATTCATCAACCCCTCTGAGTGAAAACTTAAGAGGGGTTTTTTTTGAACTTCCATTTGCTAACCCCTCGTCTCAAAATAGGTTAGGCAAATTAGCTCTTAAACATATTCACCAAGTTGAAGATTATCTTCATTTACTCTTTAATCTCAATCAAGACTATAAGACACTTTTTCATTCAGGGGCCACTGAAGGTTGTAATATCTTTATAAAGGGATGCTTAGATGCAGGAGATATCTTTTATTACTTTGACCTTGATCATGCAGCCATTTTAAAGCAAATTCCAGTCCTTGAGGCTTTTGGAATTGAATGTATAAAACTTCCAATTAATAAGAGTTTAAATTTCAATACTGATGAAATTCTTAATATTTTGAGATCTAATTCATCAAAGAACTCATTATTAAACTTTACTTGGGTTCATAATGAAACTGGGCGATGTTGGGAACTTGATCTAATAAAGCAGATGAAATCTATTGCTCCTCATTTAATTGTTCATGTCGATGCTACTCAAACAATTGGAAAAATAGACCAATTTAAAGAACTTGATCATGGTGATATCTTTACTTATTCAGGTCACAAGTTCGGTGCCCTTAAAGGAATAGGGTGGAGCTTTTATAAAAGTAATATTCAATCAAAGGCCCTTACCCACGGGGGAGGTCAGCAAAAGTCTTTAAGACCAGGTACGCTCAATACTCAAGGAATAGTTAGTTTAAAATATGCCCTTGAAGAGCTTGAAGAAAAAAAATCAAATGATATAAAAAGCATATTTAAACAATTTAGATCACACTTAAAAGAACTTGATCTCATCATTGATTTTGGTGAGTTTCAAAACTGTGCTCAAAATACATGTTTTCTTGTATTTAAGTCACTGCAAACTCAAGTTATTTTAGCAGCTCTTGATATAGAAGGGATATACGCTGGGGCAGGGGCTGCATGCTCTTCTGGAGTCTTTCAAGAGAGTCAATTAATGAAAAGCATAGGTCTTGCTGATTATGCTAAGAACACACTTAGAATCTCTGTTGATCCTTATGCTGCGGCCGGGGATTTAAAATCATGCCTAGAGAAAATTACTAAAATTATTAAAAGAATTTCCTAACATTTATTAAATTAAGAGCACTAAGGCGCCCCACTTTGACACTATTAGGGGCCAAAAAAGTAAGAAGAATCTGCCCCGACAGATTGCGTAAACAAGTTGCGTTGTACCTAAGTACTTGAATTTATACTCAATTATAAATTGGCATCAGTCTTGCTTTATAGATAAGTAGAAAAGAGGTTAGGTGGAGATAACGAACCTGATATCCGTATCCTATCAATATCCCATCCTCCGAGATTTCGAATGAAAGATCGGTCCCAACCCTGCCTCAACCAAAGTCTGAGATTTTAATCTCGCTTCAGGTTGATCGCCACCTTCTCTTTACACTTTTTTAATTCTATTAAATTCTAAGATCAAAATTATTTAAAGTTACTCTAAGCTACAAGGAGGCAAAGGCTCGCTGTCATTCATCCTAGTAACTTTACGACTAATACCAGATGGATGATTAGCTTTTTCTAATAAATTTACCCAAAAAGATTCGTAACATTCAGAAATCTTATTATTTCTAGATAAAGAATCAGTAGAATTCATTAATGATTTATATTGCTCAATACTTTCAGCATAATCCTCATCTGAAATATTAAATGATTTAGCCGTTTCTTCATTAATAGGTAAAGAAATATTGCTTCTTTTCTCTTCTGGAAATGTTGACATGTTAAAAACTTCAAATATTGAATTTATTCTTGAGAGCATTTTGTTATAAATGATATCTTCTACAAATATTGGTAATGCACTACTTGAAATTGCCCATCTCAAATCTTCTAGCTTTAATTTTTGAATTTTATCAAGCATCCATTTCATATCTGCATAAGTCGCTTTATCCCAACTTTTTGGGAAGTGATATCTGATATCTAATATAGCTAACTCTTTACCTCTTTTGGAAACCATCAAAAAGTTATCTTTTGTTTTAAAATGATTAACACTTCCTATTTTCGACACAAACCCCATAGATGCTCCAAGGTCATGATCAGCTTCTACATAAGTATCTTTACCCATGAAGTCCTTCAAGATATATGATCTAGTATTAGCATCTCTTAGGTCTACGTTTTGAATCCACGAATGAAATACTGATAATCCTCTGTGAACTCTATCACTTGGAGAATCTAAATTACTCAAAGTACTAGGCCCAGACTTAGTTATTGGATAATCTCTATATTCTAAAGAAGCTTCTTTTAAAATTAAGAACTTTCTACCAACATATTTTTTAAGTTTTTTAGCTTCGTAAGAGTTTTGTGGATTAAAGGTTTCCTCGATGTTCTCTAGAGTGATATCTCCATAGGAATGAACATAACCACTCATGTTAAATTTAAAATATCCATTAAGGAAACAGTCTTGTAGTTTTTCTAAGTTTGAAACCTTCTTACATCCATCAGCATCTTCTTCTTTGTCTAAAATCAGAACTGATAGGTTGTTCTTTGTTACAGACTGTGAATACACAGGATCATTGAATTTTCCTCCTAAAAGGACATAGAGACGATTAAACATTGATTCTGTATGAATCTCTTCACCCATTTTAAGTTTCCACTTCATCCCATATAAATCCTTAGTCTTGAACTTAGGGCTAGAGTCATTACTCTTCATCCCGTCAAAAAGAAGAATTTTATTTGCTTTCTTCAAATCATAAGAGATGCTTTCCTTGTTTTTCTTATTGAATTTCTTCGAAACCTTTTTATTAATCCAGCTCTCAATATATTCCCAATGTTTTTTTCCATCAACTTTTGCAGAATTTTGAAACCATTTGGGATGATTTTCTGAGATATCAAGTTCTGAAAGATCCATTGGAGATAGGGCCTTAAGTTCAGAGATTTGATAATAACTCTCACTAGATTTTTTAAGATTTAAAGCTGCTTTTTTTAAAGACTTTCTACTCATAGTTTCAGTAGGATTTCGATTATCTCGAATATCAAACTTAGCCTGAGCATTAAAAAGCTTCTCTAACATTTTTACTTTTCCCCAACCTTTATATTCATCATTGTCTAAATAGTCTGCATCTAAGGTATATAAAGCTCGTAGTGCAAGATTATAACCTTCAACTGGGTTTTTACTATTAACTAGCACTTCTATTGCATGCTCTAGAAAAGGTTTCTCACTTTTTGCTCTTTTATAGTTTGAGTCATTTTTATCTTGAAGAGATAGATTATTGGTCTCTATTCTTTGATTTAGGTAGTTTAGTAGAAAGGGAGTATCTTTAGATTCGAAGTGAATTCCTTGTTCTTCAAGAATTTTTTCATAATCTCCCAGAGCAGTCACTTTATTAAGCTTCTTTTCTTGAGAGAGGGAAGATACAGAGATGAGTAAAATTATTAAATATTTCATTCTTATATTTTAGCTAGATTTTTGATTCTAAGGTTAAGATAGGTGTATTTTATAGGACTTGGTGAAAAAGTGTATGTTAATCATACACTCTTTAGAAGAAACTTTGATCTACTTCTGTATTGCTGTTTAATCGAGAGAGCAGTCTGCTAGCGATCTATCATCCTTAAATCTCATGAGTTTCCGACTTAAGCCTGAAGGGTGATTAGTTCTCTCTAGCAAGTTTATCCAAAAAGATTCATTACATTCTGAGATCTTATTTCCTACACTTAATTGATCATCAATAGCAGTATATTTCGGATTTTTCTCATTGAAATTGATAAAGTCTTCTTGAGCGATATTTAGAGAACTTGCTGTTTCAGTATTAACAGGAAGGGAATATGTTAAAGCTTGGTTTTCTTCAAATTTTTCCATTTTAAAAACTTCAAATATTGAATTAATTCTAGAAATCATTTTATTATAAATAATCTCTTCCATGAATACTGGGAGTGCACTATAGGAAATGGCCCATTTTAATTCTTCAAGGTTAAGTTTTTGGATTTTATTAAGCATCCACTTAAGATCGGCATATGTGACTTTCGTCCAACTTTTTGGCCTGTTTAGAATTAAATCTAAAATAACCAATTGCTTATTTCTTTTTGAAGTCATCAAGAAGTTATCTTTAGTTTTGTAATGATTAATACTCCCGATTTTTAGCATAAAGCCTAAAGAGGCACCAAGGTCATGATCGGCCTCAATATATTGATCTTTACCCATAAAGTCTTTTAAGATATACGATCTCGTATTGGCATCTCTTAAGTCTCCATTTGAGATCCAAGAGTGGAAAAGGGATAAACCTCTTTGAACTCTATCTGTGGTAGAATCTAAATTACTTAAAGCAGTAGCACCTGCCTTTATAATTGGATGGTCTTTATATTCAAGAGAAGATTCTTTTAAAATTAAATATTTCCGACCTAGGTATTTTTCAATTTTTTTACTCTCAAATTCATTCTGAGGCTTAAAAGTTTGATTTAGGTTTTCTCTAGAGATTGTTCCATATGAATGAACATAGCTACTCATATCAAACTTATAATGACCATCTAAGAAGCATTTTTTTAACTTTTCTAAACTTGCTACCTTGTCACAGCTTTGAGAGTTATCTTCTTCATTTAGAATGACTACTGATAGATTATTTTGTGTAACAGATTGAGCATAAACTAAATCATTGAACTTTCCACCTAATAATACATATAGACGATTTAGAATTGGTTCAGTGTGGATCTCTTCTCCCATTTTAAGCTTCCATTTCATTCCGTATATATCTCTAGTCTTAAACTTGGGACTAGTATCATTACTCTTCATTCCATCGAAAACAAGAATACGGTGAGCATTCTGAACATTATATTTTACATCGATATTTTTTTTCTTCTTCAATTTCTTACTTACATTCTCATTTACCCAACTTTCAATATATTCCCAATGCTTTTTTCCATCGATCTTTGCTGAATTTGTAAACCATTTAGGGTGGTTTTCAGAGATATCTAACTCCGAAATATCTTGAGGAGTTAAGTTCTTCATATCTTGCTTAGAATAGTACTCGCCTGGAGATTTAACTAAGTTTGAAGCTACTTTGTTTAATGATTTATCGCTAATTGTAGAAAGGGGATCTCGATTATCGCTGATATCAAACTTAGCTTGTGACTTCCAAATTTTTTCAACTAATTTGAATTTTCCTAGTTTGGTATAGCTATCGTTTTCTAGAAACTCAGAATCTAACGAGTATAGAACTCTCGTCGCAATATTAAAGGCTTCTATTGGATTCTTATAATTTTCAAATTGCTTTAAAGCTCTTTTGAGAAATGGTATTTCGTTTTTAACTCTTTTGTAGTCTTTATGATCTTTATCTTGGGAGATTACGATGTTTGAATCTAGCCTAGCATTGATATAACTTTTCAGAGATTCAGGGTTAGACTTATCGAAATAGTTAACTCCATGTTCTTTTAGGATATCTTCATAATTACCTAGGGTAGTCACTTTATCAAAGCTCTTTTGTTGTGAGAAAACTGATAACGATAAAATTATTAATAAATACTTCATTCTAGCATTTTATTCTAGCTCTACAATCATTCGAACGTATATGGCATATTTATATGAATTAAAAAAAATTGGAAAATTTTTAGACAGTTAAGATGGAATATGAAGCTCTAATCAAATTTCAAGTCATCTGAAATTTTAACCCCAGCAATAATATCACGGGGCTCAGGAATAAAGCCAAATCGAACTTCTTCAAGACCTTCAAATTTTTGGTCAAAGGCAATAGTTAAGGTTTTTGGACAAGTCTCTTTGAGCATATTCAAATAGTAATGCTCTCCAAGATGCTCAAATGGATTAATTACGGTTGCTACTGCAGCTGTAGGATCTTCTACAGTGAACATAGCATCTTCACTCATTGGACCTTTAGCTGTATTTTGAACCACGATAGCTCCCTTTAACTTGCTTGCAGGGATATCAGCAGTCATATGCCAGCTTTGAAAATTGAAATAATCTAGAAAAAAAGTAGATTGCTCATATCTAAGTTTACGAGTTCTCAAAAGACGGTTCATAAACTTTCTACTGGTCTCATCTTTGGCCTTTTTAGCGATCTTTTCAGCTAAGACAGGGTTTTCAACTCTGATGATATAAGCTCCAGGCTCTTTACCTGATTGATACAAAAGGTATTGAAAAGCGATAGAGAATAAAGTGAATAATTTTTGTTGGTTTAGATGAATGTGCTTCTCTGGACATTCTACAAGGGTTTTAACTGACTCGTAGAGGTGGCTTTTTTCTAAATCTCGTCTCATATATCTCGCTTAATGAATTGATTTCTAGGAATTCATCCTTTCTATCAAGCAATTTAAACTAAGATTATATTTGGGTCAACTGAGAATTTCCTAACTATGTAAAAAGGTTTGTACTTTCTAGCCCCTCTATTTTATATTTAGTGAGTTAAAAATTTAGAAATTATAATGACGGAGAAACTATGAAACACCTTCCAAAGACCAGAAATATTGGTATTTCGGCACACATCGATTCAGGAAAAACGACTCTAACCGAGCGAATCCTTTTTTATTGTGACAAGATTCACAAGATTGAAGACGTTCGTGGTGGTGGTGATGGTGCGAAAATGGATCATATGGAGCTTGAAAAAGAAAAAGGTATCACAATTACCTCTGCTGCAACTACGGTTCATTGGCGAGGAATTAATAACGATGGTACTGAATACGCTGAAGGTGCTGGTAAAGGAAAAGATATTAAAGTAAATATCATCGATACTCCAGGACACGTTGACTTTACAGTTGAGGTTGAGAGATCGCTTAGAGTTTTAGATGGAGCGATTTTAGTTCTTTGCTCTGTTGCAGGTGTTCAGTCTCAATCAATTACAGTTGATAGGCAGATGAAAAGATACAATGTTCCAAGATTAGCGTTTTTAAACAAAATGGACAGAATGGGAGCAAATGCTTTCAACGGTACAGCTGCTCTTAGAGAAAAATTAAATCACAACGCAGTTTTAATGCAATTACCAATTGGTGCTGAAGAGAATTTTGTTGGTGTTGTAGATCTAGTTGATATGAAAGCTTATTATTTTGATGGTGATAATGGAGAAAACGTTCGAATAGAAGATTGTCCTGATGATCTTAAAGATCAAGCTTTAAGTCTTCGAGGTGAGATGCTTGAAGCTGTTTCTATGTTTGATGATCAAATGATGGAAGATCTATTAGAAGAAAAAGAGATTCCTCTTGAGACTATTCATAATGCTATTAAAAAAGGTGTCCAGACTCTAGAGTTAACTCCAGTTTATTGTGGATCAGCTTTTAAAAATAAAGGTGTTCAGGTTTTATTAAATGCTGTTTCAAGGTATCTTCCTAGTCCATTAACGTGTGCCAAGCCTCAGGCAATTAACTCTGAGGATGATTCTAAGATTACTCTTGAGCCAGACTTTGCTAAGCCACTAGTATGTATGGCCTTCAAGATTACGGATGAGCAATTTGGACAACTGACTTATACGAGAATCTATCAAGGAGAGCTCAAGAAAGGTGAATTCATCTATAATACTCGAACTAAGAAAAAAGTGAGAGTAGGTCGAATTGTGCGAATGAATTCAAATGATAGAGATAACATCGATAGTGCCGGAGCAGGGGATATCATAGCAATGGTTGGTGTTGATTGTGCTTCCGGGGATACATTTGTTGGAGATGATAATAATCTTCACCTCTCTTGTGAGGGAATGCATGTTCCTATTCCAGTTATTGAATTATCAATTGAAGCAAAAGATAAGGATAATCAAATTAAGATGAGTAAAGGTCTTACAAGGTTTAGAAAAGAAGATCCTACATTTCACGTTTTTACTGACGAAGAATCAGGCGAAACAAGAATTGCAGGAATGGGAGAGCTTCACCTTGAAATTTATGTAGAGAGATTAAAAAGAGAGTATAAAGCAGAAGTTGTAGTTGGTGCTCCGCAGGTTAATTATAGAGAAACAATTAGAACTGAAGCAAAGTATGATTATACTCACAAGAAGCAATCAGGTGGTGCTGGTCAATTTGGTCAAGTTGTTGGACATATTAGACCTCTAACTGAAGAGAACAAAGATACAGAGGATCAAAACTTTAAATTTCATAACCAAATTAAAGGGGGATCTGTTCCTACGGAATTTATTGGAGCTTGTGAAAAAGGTTTCCAAGACGTTATGGATAAAGGCCCATTAGCTGCCTTTCCACTGATTAATGTTGAGGTCTTTTTAGAAGATGGAAAGAGTCACGATGTCGATTCATCAGATATGGCATTTAGAATTGCTTCACGTCAAGCTATGAGACAGGCCATCAATGCTGGTAGTCCAGTACTTCTTGAGCCGCTTATGAAGGTTGAAGTTGAGACTCCAGATGAATTTCAAGGATTTGTTATTGGAGACTTAAGTAAAAGACGTGGAATTATTCAAGGTTCAGAGACAAATGCTTCAGGAGATACAATAGTAAATGCTTTTGTTCCACTTTCTGAGATGTTTGGATACTCAACTGATCTGAGATCAGGAACTGCTGGTAAGGCAGGTTATACTATGGAATTTGCTAAGTATGCAGAATGCCCTGGAAATATTCAGACTGAAGTTATGAAAGAGAGAGCTGAAAAGTTAGCTAAAGACGATTAATTCTAAATAATCAATTTCTATTGATATAACTTTAAAAGGCAGTTTAACTTTAACTGCCTTTTTTTGGTTAGATTTATCTAAAATCTGTCAAAATACTAATCATATATATAAAAAATACTCTTCTTATTAGTAATTTTCTCTATGTCTGTACAATTATGGAAAAGGAAAAATTATGAGAAAATTTTTATTAATATTTGTTCTTACTTTTAACTCTTACGCAGGAGAGAATAGATCTAAACCTAAAACTTTGATTGAAGCTACAAAGTCGTATCACTCATTATATTTAAATGAAGAAATAAGTAAAAATGAAATGTTGTTTTTGATGAAAGGAAGTATCGATCTTTTAAAAGCTCATTCTTTTACTGATCCAGTTCTTCAAAAATCTATCAAGAAATTTGAGAGATGGCACTCAATGACAACTGATACTCGATTGACGATTGAAGAATATCTTTGGTTACTTGAGAGTGAAAAGGCAGTTCTAAACATAGAGAAAATTAAACTAGATTCCCTTGTGAGATAATTTGATTAATTAATAAAATGAGATTTATGAAAACTATTTGGCTAATTCTATTTATTTTAAGTACCTCTGTTAAAAGTGAGTTTTTTAATAACTCAAAGTTTGCAATGAAAATCTCTGCAGCACACCCATCAGTTCAGAAGCTATTTCACAAAATTAAGACTTATGAATCTCTTGCTCCTTCTTGTGAATGTATAGATGATTGCCCTGTTATATTTAAAGATGGCACTGAGATTGAAAATGAAAAATTAAGAGAGCATAAAAAAAAATACTCCCTGGAAATTTCAAAAGATAAATTCTTCAATGCTTTTAATGACTTTCACCCATCACAAATATGGACAAAAGACTCTAAATTTGAGCTTGCTTATAGAATGAGTACAGATGAGTTATTTGGTGTAAATGATAAAGAGTATAGAGTGATGGAAGGTGATATTCTTTTTCTAAGTCTTAAAATTAAAATGAAAAGACTTCTGTCATTGAAACTTATGGAAATCCCAGTAGCTTTTAAAATTATGAAGGTTGATCCTAATAATAATGAGATTTCTTTTAGCTATATAAAAGAAAATGAGACTAAAGGAATGCAACATTTATCAATTTCAGAAAAATCAGATGATACGATTGAGATAGTTCACTTGACTAGGTTTACATCAAGGAAGAATATTAGAGATAGCTTATATCCTGCATTTCACCATAACCTTATTAATGATTTTTATAAGACAATCGAGAGATTGTATATAACTAAAAACTAAGAGTTAGAAATTGTATTTAATCATTGAAGTTTAGGACTTAGCCCCCAGAACATAAATGAATTCCTTTAAATTCAATATCTGATAATTGGCAATGAGATCGAATACCTTCTCCTAATTCAACTCCAGATTCAACTGCTCCTTCAGTACCTTCTGGAACAGCATTACCTTCTTCGTTAACATATTGTGTTTGAGACTTAGGCTCTCCTTTTTCATTTACTCCTACTAGCTCATCAGGTCCATCTTCTAAAAATTTATTCACACAAGCACACTTTGGTGAATTCACAAAAGAATCTTTTACTAACTCAGGAGAAGCTGGGGTGAATGCCCCAGTTGGGTTCCTTGGATCAGACATATCAATGACCTTCCCCCATTGACTAGTCCAGTCGTTATGTCGTAAGCATTGCGTTATCTGGACGCAACAAATGGAGAAGAAAATGGGAAGAAAAAACTTTAAACCAGAACAAATTATTAAGATTTTAAGAGGTATTGAATCCTTA
>CALHLC010000002.1 GCA_938034385.1 uncultured Bacteriovoracaceae bacterium | reverse complement strand
TATATTTTCTGGATATCAGTAGTCGCATATATAACTGGACTAGCATTTTCCTATATAATACCAAGGATAATTTATGGATAACCCAAGTCATTCAGACCAGATTAAAAGAATCAATAGAATTATCGGACAACTTGAAGGAGTTAAAAGGATGATAGAGTCAGGAGAATACTGTCCAAAGATTCTTATCCAAACTAAAGCCGTAAATTCAGCAATTCGATCTCTTGAAACAAATCTTCTTGAAAAGCACATTAATCATTGTGTTAAAAATGCTTATAAGGCAGGTAAAGGTGAAAAAGAGAAAACCGAAGAGTTGATTAAGATATTTAAAACTAGAATTAAATAAATATTTAAATTTAGTTTACGAAACCTTAAGTTTCTCGAGAATATTTACAAGATCTTTTTCAATTAACTCTTTATTAACATACTGAAACAAGATACTTGAAATAAATGTTTGATAAGGGATACCTTTTTTATAAGCAATCTCTTTTAAAGAAGAAAGAACTCCCCCATCAAGTCTTAATGAAATTGGAACCTTCGCAGCAGATTTATCAACTTTAACTTTTCCAGGTCTTCTTTTCATGTTCTTTAAATCATATTCCTTCTTCATAAATACCTCTTTCAAATTTTGTTGCTTTTCTTGCTGAAATAATCCTCACGGCATCACCATCAGACCTTTCACAAAAAATAATTAGCAAAATTCTTTCTCTAGATGAAAATCCAATCCTTATGTATCTATCTTCAGAATCACTATGTGTCTCATCAAAAAATTCAGCAGATTTTTCATCGGCCCACACAGTTTGAGCTTCTTCAAACCAAACTTTATGTTTCTCAAAATTAGATTGATTTTTCTCATCATCCCATTCAAAACTAATCACAAAATGATTATAGCACAATGTATATACATTGCAATACAATTTTGTAAAACATGGTCTACCGATGGTCTACACGGTCTTCACGCTTAATGGTCTTACTATTACCCATAAGTTATTTTCTATATTTTGCGCATATGGTCTAGGCCTTATATATTTAGCATTCTAAAGTATAAGAATGAACTTAAAAGACAAATGGATTTGCAAAGAATTAGAAGAAGTTTCTCTTGGCGACAAGAGGTTAAACAAAAGAATAATTGAACTAGCTTCAAATATTTCAAAAGGACCAGGCCTTCCTCTTAATCAAGTTAGCGATGATTGGAGTGCAGTCAAAGCATCTTATCGACTATTTGATAATAATAAAATTACTCCTGATAAAATCTTAAAACCTCATATAGATAAGACCGTTAAGCGAGCTCAAGAATATCCTTACATATTCATAATACAAGATACTAGCGTTGTTGATTTTAGTACACATCAAAAAACCAAAGGTGTTGGTTCAGTCGGGGGCCAAACTAAAGTGAAACATAAAACTCAAGGAATGATTATGCATACTTCTCTTGCTTTAAGTCCTAAGGGTGTTCCTCTGGGTCTTGTAAGTAATTATATTTGGAATCGAACTGCAAATAAAAAAAGAACAGTCTCTAATAAGTTTATAGATATTGAAGATAAGGAAAGTTTTAAGTGGATCTCAGCATTTGAAGATTATTCGGAGAAAATAGGCAAGACAGTTCCAATTATTACAATTGGTGACAGAGAAGCAGATATTTATGATTTGTATTTGGCTCATATTGATAATGAAGAAAAGTTTATAGTAAGGTCATCATTCAACAGACGACTTACTAGTAAAGATAAAATGCATGACTTAATCAAAACGAAACAACCATATTCGGAAACAATTGAAATTCAAGTCCCTGTTAAAGATCGGTCTGTGACGTTCAGAAAAACAAGTTCGTCTTACAAAGAAAGTGCAAAGTATCGAAGTGCAAAAGTTCGGCTCTTCTCTCAAAAGGTAACACTCAAAGCACCTAAGAAACTAAATGGTCAAATAAGTGAAGAAATTCAGATTAATCATGTCTATATGCAAGAAGTGGATCCTCCTAACGAAAACGAAAAAGTCGCATGGCATTTACTAACAAACCTAGAGACTGATACTTTCAAGAAAGCATGGGAGATTGTTCAAGCTTATAAAAAAAGGTGGAGTATTGAAACTTACTTCAAGGTATTGAAAACCACTTGCAAAGTGGAAGATTGTCGACTTGGAACTGCAGATAGACTAAAAAACTTTATCTCTTTGAAAACAATTATTGCTTGGAGATTATTTTGGTTAACCTATCTTTCAAAGGAGCACTCCGATTTATCATGTACCTATGCATTTAGAGAGATTGAATGGAAAACTCTTTATCGACGAATAAACCGTGTAAGAGAAGTTTGCAGTGAAGTACCTACTGTTCAAGAAGCACAAGTAATGCTAGCTAAACTAGGAGGATATCTCAATAGGGCCAATGATGCTCCACCAGGAATCATTACAATATGGAGAGGTTGGCAAAGATTACAAGACATGGTCGAAATTCAAGAGATAACCAGATGATAAAAAATAACTTATGGGTAATAGTAAGACTACTAAGCGAGTATATTCATAATTTTAATACTTTACCTGATTTTTTGATTTTGCTTGAAAATTTGCTGAAGTTAAATGGTGCCCAGGGCCGGACTTGAACCGGCACAGCTAAAAAAGCCGAGGGATTTTAAATCCCTTGTGTCTACCAATTCCACCACCCGGGCAGGTATGAATTATTTATTAGTAGCGAGTTTTTTGATTTTGCCTGCAGGAGTTTATTCAGTCAATAGATTCTCTTAGATAGAGTGGGATAAAAGTTGAAGAAATTCATTTCGTTCGATTTCAATTCCTCCCAATTGTGCTGTGATTGGAGTAACCATTTGTATATCAACCCATTGTAGAGATTGCTCTTTTAGATGCTCTACAAGGGAGTATATAGCGTATTTAGAAGCATTGGATTGTTCATAAAACATAGACTCTGCTGAATAGAAATTATTTATTTTGACGCCATAAAGTCCGCCTACTAAATCTTCGTTATCCCAAACCTCAATGCTATAGGCATGACCTGCTTGAGCTAAATTTTCATAACCATTTATAAGTTTTTCTGTGATCCAACTACTCTCAGTTCGAACTTTGTTTTTTTGGCATTTACTCACAATTTCTCGAAATGATTTATTAAAAGTTGCTTTAAAGTTTGTAGAATTTAAGAATTTTTTAAAGCTTTTGTTAACAATAAAGTTTTCAACAAATAAAACTCCTCTTGGGTTTGGACTATACCAAACCATTGGAAAGTCTTCTTGATAGGGCCATGGGAATATTCCCATTTTATAAGACGTTAGAAGATTATCTATTGTTAACTCACCACCAAGATGAACAATTCCATATTCATCAGCAAGGTCAGGGTGAGGAAAGTTGATCTTGGAATCTTTCATGATCTCCAGTGATCAAATAGAAAATTAATGATTGATAAAGCCGAATCCAGTGTTGTTTCAGGTTCAATGACTTTTCCTTTCATTTCTGGATAGAAAACAAAAGGAGCAACTTCAACAAGGTCAGCAGCAATAATAGGAATTTCTTTTGAGATAAGATTTAAAATTACTAAACATTCAAAAGGCATTAATCCATCTTTTTCTGGAGTTCCAGTAGCACTGGCATATTGCATATCAATAGCATCTATATCAAAACTTAAATATAATTTTTTAACACCAAGAGATTTATATTGCTCTATACATTTCTTTGCAATTTCATCAGGGCCCAGAGTTTTTACTTCTTCAGTCCAATATTGAGTCAATCCAATTTTTGATTCCCAATGAGTTTTATCGTAAGCACTTGATCGAATACCAATTTGGATAAATTTCTTTTTATGATCAAGAAGATTTGCTATATGAAATGCCCAAGTGGCAAAGCAAGTTGAAATCCCAAGTCGCTCTTCCATTAAATCTGTATGGGCATCAAAGTGTAGAATACCTACATCTTCATGCTCACTTAAAAATGATTCACAAATTGGTCTTGAAATAGAGTGATCTCCGCCAAGGCATAAAAGTTTTTTTGATTTGTTCTTTTTAAAAAACGTCGAAGTTACATCTTTTAAAATAGATAAGGCGGAAACAGGAAGATCTAAGCCATTATAGTTTTTTTTCTGAAGATCAATAAGAGCTTGCTTTGATAAATATCTATCATCAATCAAGTGAGGGATAACTTTCACATCACCTAGGTCAAAATATTCACTTTCAATTCTCTCGCGCAAAACTAGTGGTCCCCAATTTGATCCTCGAACAATTCCAGCACCAGCATCACTTGGAACACCTAAAATGCATATATCAGCATTATCAAATTGATCATAACTTTTTCTCCAATGATCAGTTGCCTTTGATAAGTCGCTAGTATTATAAAGCTTTTCTATTAAAGAAACTTTTTTCTCTCTGGCGGTCTTAACAGTATGAACTCCGTTGCCTGGAAAAGTTAAATATTCAAAATTAAACATTAGATAAACTCCCCATCTATAATTTTATTAATTAAGCTTGAATCTTCATAGCTCGTAAGCCTAGAGTCTTTAAAAAAATCAGTAATGACTTTTTGTTCAAACTTAATAATATTCTCAGCTAACAAAGAATAACAACCTGCTATATGTGATGTTGTCTTGATGCGAGGATGATCTAGAGTTGATAAATCAAATGGTTCTTTGGGATAAACATCAACAATATATGTAGCTCCTTGTTCACACTTTTTCATCATTGCACTAAGATCAACTAAAGCTCCCCTTGCCGGATTTACTATGATTACGTTTTCCTTACACTCTTCCAAGAAATCCTGGTCAATCATATTTACATTTTTATTATTTACACTACAGCTCATAATGATGATGTCATAAGTTGATAAGTTCGAATATTTAGTATGACCTTTATAAGGATCATACCAATTTATACTATGAACAAGATGTTTTAATTGAGACTCTAATTCTAAACCAATATGGCCTTTTCCTATGATCAAAACAGATTGATCTTTTAATAAGGTCTTATCTTTAACAATATCTAATCTCTCCCACTTTGTTTGATTTTCATAAGAAAATTCCTTCAACAATTGAGTTAAAATATATTGAGTGACTGCATACTTTCTTAACTCATGACCTATGATAATTGGAAAGTTCGCAGCTCTGGTAAACTCACTCGTGAAATTATTATATCCAGAGTTTGGATGAACGATTAAGTCTATCTGAGAAAGGTAATTATCAAGGCAGCTCATATCAAAGTCTGTATTTGATAAAACTATTAATCTATCCTTAGAGTTTGTCTCGCCAAGATAGTATTCATTTATTCGATCAATACTTTTTAAAGCACTCGATTCCCTATTGTTAAAATCGTCTTCAAAATAGCCTGAATTTTTAATTCTTAGAATGCTATGTGACATGTGCCCATACTTTTGTTAAAAATACTCATTACTTATGATAACAATAAAATCACAAAGAGAAATTGAATTAATGCGTGCTACTAGCAAGTTAGCTGCCGATACTCTTAGATTTATTGAGACTAAATTAGAAATTGGGATGTCTACTGAGACTATAAACACTCTGTGTCACGATTTCATCATCGAACATAATGCTATCCCGGCTCCTCTTAATTACCATGGTTTCCCAAAATCAGTTTGTACTTCGTTAAATGAAGTCATCTGTCATGGAATTCCAAGTGAGAAGGATATCTTAAAAAACGGCGATCTTTTAAATATTGATGTGACGACTATTTTGAATGGGTTTCATGGAGATACGAATAAGACTTTCCTTATTGGAGAGGTCTCACCTGAGGCAAAGAAGTTAGTCACGGTGACTAAGAAATGCTTGGATGAGGCGATCAAGGTTGTAAAACCTGGAGCTAAATTAGGTGATATTGGAGCATGTATTCAAGAGATAGCTCACGGACATGGCTATTCTGTAGTTAGAGAATATTGTGGTCATGGGATAGGTCGTGACTTTCATGAAGATCCTCAGGTTCTTCATTATGGGACTAAAGGTACAGGAGTAACCCTTAAAGAAGGGATGACTTTTACAATAGAGCCTATGATTAACCTAGGTAAACGACATTCAAAGGTCTTAGACGATGATTGGACAGTTGTAACTCAAGATAACTCACTTTCAGCTCAATTTGAGCATACTATCCTTGTAACTAATACAGGGGTTGAAATCCTAACATTGTAATATCGAATTTCTCTTATTATCTATATAATAGAATGAAATTTTTAATCGCTTTTATAGCGACTTCTATTTTTGCAAATACCAATAATGACGACCTTTTTTTAAAAGAAAAAGACCTCAATATCTCTATGAAGAGCTATTTTGAGATCGATGAAGCTGAAACTGAACAACGTTCTTTTTTTATGAAAAAAACTTCTATCGGTGAAACAAGATCTGAATTCATGCAAAGAGATCTTCTTTTAACAGGACTTTCAATTGCAAACTTTGCAAGGTTATTACAAGTTGATAGGTCATCAACTCATTGGAAAGAAGGATCTTTTAAAGAACAAGCTTGGGGTAATTTCAAAGAAGCTTGGACCAAACCTCCCGTCTGGGACACAGATCCTTGGGCGATGAACTATGTTGCTCACCCACTAAATGGAGCTTTATACTATCAATATGCGAGAGAAAAAGGTTATTCAGCTTGGAAGTCTTTTGCCTACACAACATATAAATCAACTCTTTGGGAATATGGAATAGAATCTATGATGGAGCGACCGAGTATTCAAGATCTTATTGTAACTCCAGTAGCAGGACTCATCCTTGGAGAGGGAACTCATTATCTAACTAAGCAAATGAGAAAAAATGGTTTAAATACGCTGGAGAAAGTTCTAGTAACGATTATAAATCCCATGAATGTGATCTATCATGGTTATCAATAATTAAGCACGTGAGACGCTAATCACTTCTTCTCTTGCTTCAATGACACTCACTGCTTTTAAAAACTCTGAATAATCATTTACTTCCACTTCAAAGATAAAACTTCCTTTTTGATCAGGGAGCGATTTTGCATGTGCACTTCTAATATTAATACCAATTTTATTAATCGCATCAGAGATAGATGCTAAAATACCAGGTTTATCGACCGTAATCACTTTAATATTAACAGGGTGTTTGAAATTATATTCACTATTCCATTCAACAGGAATTTGCCTTACTCCCCCATCACCATCAATTTTATCACATGTTCTATTATGAATCGTAATTCCACGACCTTTAGTAATAAACCCTACAACTTCATCTCCAGGGATGGGATTACAACACCTTCCCATTCTTACTTCTATATCTTCATTCCCGTCAACAATAACTGCATTTTTCTTATTAGCAGATCTCTTCGCACTTTTATGTATCTTTTGAACAAAGCTTTCAACTTTTTTCTCTTTTTCGGAATCTTCTTTGTAATCAATAGATGGAATGAGTTTTAAAACTTCTCTAATATTTGATCTACCAGAAGCGACATGTATATAAAGCTCTTCTAAATTTCTAGCATGAAGTTCATCATAAGCTTTCTTAAACTCTCCCTTCTTCTCAAGAGTTTTAATATTAGTTTGATAAACCTTTAATGCCTCATCGAGCATTTGCTCCCCAACAACCTTACTTTTTTCTCGCTCTTTTTGTGATAAGTATTGCCTAATCTTTGTTTTGGCCCGAGAAGATTTAACAATTTTTAACCAATCCTTATTCGGCTCTTGGTTTTTACTTGTCATGATCTCAACACTATCTCCAGATTTTAGTCTGAACTTAAGTGGTACGATCTTTCCATTGACCTTTGCACCAACACATCTATTTCCTACTTGAGTATGAACCGCATAAGCAAAGTCTAAGGGTGTCGCACCATATCGTAATTCAAAAACATCACCTTCTGGAGTAAAAACAAATACTCCTCCTATATCGATATCGTTTTTCACTACATCCATTAGCTCTTGATTACTTTCTGTCTCTTTATTTAATTGAACAAGGTCTTGAACCCAGTCAAGCTTTTTAGATTTAGCAAAATTACTCCCACGCTCTTTATACTTCCAGTGAGCGGCAATCCCTTTCTCTGCAACTTCATGCATTTCTTCTGTACGAATTTGAATCTCAACTCGCTCTGCACTTGGACCTAAAACAGTTGTATGTAAACTTTGATAATTATTTACTTTTGGAATAGCAATATAGTCTTTAAATCGTCCTGGAACTGGTTTGAAAGATGAATGAATAATACCAAGACCTTTATAGCAATCACTAATATTATCAACAATAATTCTAAAGGCCAAAAGATCTTGAATTTGTTCAAAGCCAACATCTTGCTTAGTCATCTTTTTATAAATCGAATAAAAAGTTTTTGGTCGCCCCGACACTTGAGACCCTACATTATACTCATCTAGTTTCTTTTTAATAACTTGAATAGTTTCACGAATATAAGTTTCTCGCTCACTTTTTTTCATCGCAACTTTTTCAGTTAATTTATAATAAAACTCTGGATGCTTAAATCTTAAACATAGATCTTCAAGCTCACCTTTAACAGAGTTAATACCAAGTCTCCCTGCAAGAGGAACATAGATATCAAGAGTTTCACCAGCAACTTTTCTTTGTTTTTCTTGAGAGACGTATTGAAGTGTACGCATATTATGCATTCTATCAGCAAGTTTAACCATGATGACTCTTAGGTCTTGGGCCATAGCGACAACCATTTTTCTGAAATTCTCTGCTTGAGATTCTTGCTTTGACTTAAACTTCATTTTAGAAATTTTTGTTAACCCTACAACAATAAGTGCAATGTTTTCTGAAAACTCTTCTTTGATCTCTTCGGGAGTAACATCACAATCTTCAACAACGTCATGTAAAAGACCAGCAATAATTGTTTCAACATCCATTTTTAGTTTTGCAAGAGTTCCACTCACATTTAGCGGATGAATAATATAAGGTTCGCCAGAACTTCTTTTTTGATCTCTATGAGCATGAGCTGCAAAGTCATAGGCCTTACGAATAAAACTAGCATCTACATCTGGATAATATAATTGAACTCTAGCTATTAAATCATCTATGGTTAGATCGGGTTCGTGACTAAAATCCATTCTCTCTTTAATCATATATTCATTATCTCACAAAAGACTTGATAGAGGTCCCTATAGGCAGATTCAAGGTCATCGTTTTTTACCAAGTAATCATAATCGTTTTTTCTTGTAAGCTCTGATCTCGCGTTATTAATTCTTGTTTGAATTACTTGAGTACTATCAGTCGCCCGCTTTTTTAAACGCTCTTCTAAAGCTTCTACAGATGGAGGTTCAATAAAAATAGCCTGGGCCTTATCTCCATAAATCTTTTTAATCGCATCTGCTCCTTGAACATCAATATCACAAACAACATATCTATTGTTTTTTAGGTTTTCATCTAAATAATTCTTAGAAGTTCCGTAATAATTTCCATGAACTTGGGCCCATTCAGCGAACTCATCATTTTTAATCATTCTCTCAAAAGTAGAAGTATCAGAGAAAAAATAATCTTTCCCGTATATCTCACCTACTCTTTTATCTCTAGTCGTCGTTGAAACAGACCAAATTAATTGTGGGAGTTTCTCAAAAAGCATTCCAAGTAAAGTAGATTTACCCGTTCCAGATGGAGCAACGATAATAATAATTTTAGAAAGTTGTTCTTCCACTAAAACCTAACTCCCTTCTATTGAATATTTAGGGCCTGCTCCCTCATTTTCTCTAAAGCTAACTTCGACTTCACTACACTATTTGAAATTTCTTCTGTATTGGACTTTGATCCAATAGTGTTGATTTCTCTATTCATTTCCTGAAGAACAAATTCTATTTCTCGTCCTTTAGAGTCTTTTTTATCTGATTTAATAATTGCTTCCAATTTATCGATATGGATCCCTGCTCTATCAAGTTCTTCATCTACATCCATCTTCTCTAGATAATAGATAATCTCTTTGTAAAACCTTGGCTCATCAACTTCAGATTCTAATTCTTTTTCTTTTAGTCGCTCTAAAAGTTTCTTTTCAAGGTTGTCTTTATAATGAACTCGTAAGGCACTCACTTTGCCAATTTCTTCTCTGTAAATATTTAAATTTGCAAGTAAAATAGATTCTAGTTTTTCACCTTCACTGCCTCTTGATTTTTTAAGCTCAGAGATTGTGTCCTTACAAACTGACTTTACTAATTCTGATAACACTTGTTTATCTTCTTCTAGAGTTTCCTTGTAAAATTCGGGACGTAAAAAATGTGTTGGATTGAGGCTGCCCTCAAAGTTCATATTTTCTTTAAAAGATGTTACGAAGTTTTTCACTTTTTCAAAATCTATTTTTGATTCATCACTTTTTAAAACTTTTTTAGTTTGAATAGAAATATCAAAACTCCCACGACTGAGGCTTTTTTCTATCATTCGTCTGATTTCTAACTCTAGATGATTAAGTGAGTTATGCATCCGAAATCTAAAATCTTTAAATCTATGATTTACAGATTTAATCTCACAAGTAATTTCAAATTGATCATTACTAAATTCAGTCCTACTGAATCCGGTCATAGAGTTAATAGACATGCTTTATTCCTTAAATTAGTTTATAAATTGATTACCAATTTTTCTAAACTTTTGATACCTCGACTCTAATAAATCTGTACTAGATTTACCTTCTAATTTCTTTAGACTTTCTAAAACTTTTTCTTTTAATAAAGCGGCTGACTGCTTAGGATCTCTATGAGCACCACCTAATGTTTCTTTGATAATACCATCTATCACTCCTAGCTCTTTAGCCTTTGTAGGATGGAGCTTTAAAGAATTTGCTGCAACTTCAGCCATCTTAGTATCAGACCATAAAATAGAAGCACATGATTCAGGAGAGATTACTGAATAGATAGAATACTCTTGCATTAAAACTATATCAGCCACTGCTATCCCGAGAGCACCTCCTGAGCCGCCTTCACCAATAATCACGGAGATAATTGGAACCTCAAGACTAAAAAAACTTTCAATACAATTTGCTATAGCGTGAGACTGTCCTCTCTCCTCAGCTGCAATCCCTGGATAAGCACCCGGAGTATCTACTAATGTTAAAATAGGAATTGAAAATCTTGAAGCAAGTTCAGCTAACCGTAAAGCTTTTTTATATCCTTCAGGGTGGGGCATCCCAAAGTTTCTCTTAATCTTATCTTGAGTCTTTCGACCTTTTTCAATGGCTATTAAAGCAATCTTTTGATCACCTATATATCCAAAACCTGTAATGATGGCCTGATCATCTCCAAAAGATCTATCTCCATGAATCTCTTCAAACTCAGTAAAGATTTCTGCTATGTAATCTATAGAATGTGGTCTTTTAGGGTGCCTGGATAATTGAACTCGCTCCCAAGGAGTAAGTTTGGCATAGGTGTCATCAATTAATTGCCCAATTTTCTTTTTTAGATTATTGATCTCAGATGATAAATCTATCGACTCACTGGCCTTAGATTCAAGTTCTTGTACTTGAGCTTCAAGTTCATTAATAGGTTTTTCAAATTCCGGTGTATAATCCATATTAATTATCGGTAAAAAGGAGGGAAAATCCCACCCCAATCTGTTTCATTTGCTACTTAACTGTAGAATTAAATATATGAAAAAGAAAGAAAACAACGTCTTAACGACATTTAGATTGGGGATGCTAACCCTTGCAATATCAGCCTTTTGCCTCTTTAATATCTCACGTTCAGCAAAAAATATTGTTTATCAAGAGCAGTTTTCTTCACCGGCCAATAATAAAGATATCCATGATCAAAGATTTGTTGAAATCCCTCCAATTTTTCCAGAAGTGATTATAATCTCAACCCCTGTTATAGAAGCTGAAATTACTCAGAAAGTTGAAAAGGTTGAGATCAAAAAACCTGAAATTGAGACAAAAAAATCCGTATCTATTAAGAAGCCAAAAGTACGAAAAAAGCCAAGTCGTAAGATTGCTTCACTAGCTATAAGAAGAAAAGACTATTCACTGAAAAATAATGATTTAACTATAAAGCTATTTGATAAATCTCTGGGTAAGTCCAAACAAATTGCAATTAGCTATAGAGTTCTAGCAAGTTCTCAAAAATCGATTACAGAATATAAGAAAAACCTTCGAGTTATTTCAACCTATCTCTCAAACCAAAGTCCTATAACTGTTAGCTCTCAATTTGTTTCAACTAAAGAAAAAAATACTATTGAGAAAAAAGTATTAGCTTCAATTAATAAGTTCTTACCAAGAAAATCTAAAATCAATAGAATACTGATAGCAAAGTTTATCCGGTAAGAGCATTTTCTAAACTTTGATCAAGATGATCAAAAGTAAGTCGTTTTTTATTAAATAAGTATTTTTTTTCTAAATGATGAAGGAGTTGCCTGATATTTCCAGGCCATTGATAATTTTGATAAAAACTAATCAGCCTTCTATCAATTGAAACAAACCTCTCTTTTTCAAACTGAGAGCAAATTTCATAAACCTTCTCTTGATCTTCCCTTAAAGGATCTAGTCGAACCTTATAACTCCCATCTATACGATAATAGAAGTCCTTTCTAAAAGATTCATCAGCCAAGAGTGTCTGTAATGGTCTTGAACTAGCAAAGATTAACTTTGTATCGACCTTGCTTTCATGATCACTACCTACTGCTCTAAATTTATAAGTATCTAAAAAAAGTAGAAGCTTTGTTTGAATATTTTTATCAATAGAGTCAATTTCATCTAAAAAAAGTGTTCCGCCTTTAGATTGTTTAATGGCCCCCAGCTTATCACTTACGGCTCCCGTAAAAGCTCCTTTTTTGTGACCGAATATCTCTGATTCAATTAAAGATTCTGAAAATGAGGCAAGACTAACATGAACAAATGCTCCCTTTCTTCCTGAGTCATCATGAATCTTTCTTGCAAGCCTCGTTTTACCCGTTCCGGTTTCACCTATTAACAAAATCGATAATGGAATATCAGCATAGCTTTTGTTCTCTATCAATGAATTGGATTTTTTAGATCTAAAGATGAGAACATTTTGATCTATCTCTACTCTATCTCCATCTTGAATGAGAGCATCCTTACAATAGGTTCCATTAATAAAAAAATCTTGAACCCCTATAAGTCGAAAGCCTGTTGAATCAAGCACAAGCCGGAAGTTCAAACTGACTTTACTTAGCCCTTCCAGATTCATTGATCTGCTATGATCTAATGATTGATTAAGGTTAATCATATATTCACAGAACTTGAGCTGACGCTTCGATTTCTTCCCATATAAGGGGTAAATCTCAACAAAATCATCTGTAGAAATTACATATTTTTCAGTTTCCATATCTATTCTCCTTTTAAGAGTTTAATGTTATAAAAACTAAGATCCAGGCCCTTAAAGGAAGGTTTTTCATAAATGAAAATTTTAAGAGAAAAATCCATTCATATCACAACTATTGCCACTATCGAGCAAATGGAAGAATACTTTCATAAGACTGATTTTGGTGTTGTGCTTTGTGGCCGATCGAATGTTGGAAAATCAACTTTCATTAATGCATTTTTTAGAAACGGATTAGCTAGAACTTCTAAGACTCCAGGAAAGACTCGAGACGTTCAAGTTTTCTCTTTTACAGTCGCAGATAGAGACGGAGTAGAAAGACAATTTACCGCTTTTGATCTTCCAGGTTTTGGGCATGCTCGAGTATCTAAGCAAGAAAGAAAAAGATGGGATTATCTAATCGCTGATTTTTTTGAAGTCTTTCATACCAAATGTTTATTTCTACATCTCATGGATGCTCAACATCCATTTTTAGAAAATGATAAAATGTTCCATGAATTTTTTCATAAGTTTGATGCTGATCATTGGCAAATTTTTAATAAAATAGATAAACTAAAAAAACAAAGTGATAGAGCAAAATTTAAAAATATTTTAAAAGGTTCAATCACGACAAGCTTTGCTATCAGTGCTGATAAAAAACAAGACCTTAAACAATTAGAAGATGCCTTTATTAGCTATTTACTAAAACAGTGATTTCTTCTTCTCATCCATTTGACCTTTACAGGCCTCTAATAATTCAAGAGTTTGCTCGATTTTTCTAATCTCCATAAGCAACTCATGATCATCAAAAAATGGCCCAGAATAGATATGTTTCTCATATAATTTCTGACCTAAGGCCTTATAGGAGTTCGAAAGGTTTTGCTCAAGTTTAGTCGTTTCTAAGAGGTCTTTGCCAATACCCACTACAGAACTAGCTCCTTCAGAGACTTTCTTAGCAAGTTCTTTCATTTTATCTTTCACAACTATCCCCTTTGAATCTTTTACCGATCTTTTGAGCTGAGCACTCTAGATTATATAATAAGTAAATGGCATCTGTCTCTGAATTAATTGAAAATTACCTCGCTGAGGTGAAAGATAAGGTCTCTGTGCAGACAGATAAGCTAAGGATCAAGCATGAGAAAGAGCATGACCCTTGGGGACTAAAAATTGATACTCTCCAGAGCGCTTTAAATATCTTCTATCCTATATTTGAAAAATACTTTCGAGTCAGAGTTCATGGATTAGAAAACATTCCAAAGAAAAAAAACTTTATCGCTGTTTCTAATCACTCAGGACAATTACCAATAGATGGAGCACTAATTATAGCAGCCTTTATTATGGAACAAAAATCTCCTTTACTACTTAGGGCCATGGGAGAAAGGTTTTTATTTAAAGTTCCTTTCTTAGCAAAAGCTGCTACTCAGTCTGGAACAATTTTAGGTGATAGAAAAAATTGTCGCTATCTTTTAGAGCATGGACATTCAATTCTTGCTTTTCCTGAAGGTATTAAAGGAATCACGAAGTCAACTGAGGACTTTTATAAATTACAATCTTTCACACATGGTTTTTACAGGCTCGCTCTTGAGAAAAATGTTGAAATCTTGCCTATTACAGTTATTGGAGCTGAAGAGTTCTATCCTTATGTTTATCACAGTAAGGAACTTGCCAGTCTTTTTAATTTACCATCTTTTCCTATTACACCACTTTTTCCTCTTGCTGGGATCTTAGGATTAATTCCTATGCCATCACCTGTTGATATCTATATTGGGAAACCTATTAAACCTAAAAAAGGGTTAAGTCCCAATGCTCCAAAATCAGAAATCTATGAAGAGGTCCAAAAAGTAAAATTAAAAATCCACAACAAAATAAAAAAAGAACTTCCGAAGAAAAGAAAAATGTTTGATGGATGGGAAAACTTTGATTTAAGCAAGTGGGATATAAAACTATGAGCCAAAAGCACTTACTTATTATTGGGGCCAAAGGTGGATTGGCAAACTTAACGATTAAAAAATTATTAAAGAAATACCCTCGTTTAAAAATAACTGGAATCGATACAAGAATTTTAGAAACACCTGTAAAGTCATCTAGATATAACTATAAATTATTAGAATACAAAAGAGGAGATTTTGAAAATCTTTTCAGAGAAAATACTTTTGATTATGTTTTATACTTATCAAGGGTTACTCATAGTTCTATATCTAATAACCTTTTACAAAAAAGATTAAACTTAAGTGTTCAAGGAACACAAACGATTCTAGATCTCGCCTTGCAAAACAATGTTCAAAAAATGATTATCTTAAGTTCTTTTCATGTTTATGGAGCTTTAAATGATAATCCTATTTTTCTAGAAGAGCGCTTTCCATTAAGAGGAAGTTTAAAATTCCCAGAACTAAGAGATGTTGTTGAGATGGACCAAAGGTGTGAGGCCTGGATGCATGAGAATAAGGAAAAACTGGATTGTATTATTTTAAGGCCCACTAATATTATTGGAAAAAATCTAAGAAATGGGATCACAAATTATCTCACTCACCCACTTAGCTTTTTCCCTATGGATTATAATCCGACAGTTCAATTTATTCACGAAGAAGATATGGCCAGTGTCTTAGTTGAGTCCTTAAAGGTTCAACCTGGTTTATATAATGTAACTCCTCCAGGATATGTTTCTATAAAAGATGCAGTCTTACAGGTTAACCCTCATGCTTATTCATTACCGGTCTTTGCATTGTCTCGTATTAACTCACTTGTTAATAAAAAACTAGGTGTTCCAGGCTATCTTCTTGATTATCTAAAATACCCTTGTCTTTTATCTAATGATAAATTCCAAAAAGGATTTAAAAATATCATTCTCAAATACGATGTCTCTAAGGCCTTAGATGAATTAAAGCTTTATTTAGACGAGCAGGATCTCGAATTAGAAGCTTGACCAAGTACTATAAGCTAAGACAAAATAGTTGGAATAGAAATATGCCTTGGTGGCGGAATTGGTAGACGCAGCGGATTCAAAAAAATCCGCGTCTATTAAAAAATTGGTAACAAAAGATAAGCTCTTTTTGATGTTTTTCTCAATAATTTTAAGCGCTTAGAGCGCTTTTTTGAAATTTTAAGTTGTAATCGAATTTAAACTTGGTAACAATATAGCAACAAGCCTTGGTGGTGGAATTGGTAGACACAGCGGATTCAAAATCCGCCGAACTTCGGTTCTTGGGGGTTCAAGTCCCCCCCGAGGCACCAAAATTATTTTTTCTTCCACATTTTCTTGTTAACAATATTTAGAATTTTCTCCGTATCAAGCTTAGACTTACCACAGTAATGACTCTCATTAACTTCTTTCGCATGGCCTAACAATAAAGCCCTATCATCAAGACTCATTCCTGCTTCAAGTGCTGACACATTAAAACCTCTTCTCATATCGTGACGAGTATAAGGTACTTTATAATCAGATCGCTTCTTCGTTCCATCAAGATATCTTTTCGTACTATCATTTGAAGAAAGTTTTGGCTCAGCAATTCCCGCAGCTATAAATAATCCTCCCCAAGCTCCTCTAATATTATCAATTCTTCGATACACTGTAGCTCCATCAAGTAAAGATTGACTCCGATCTCGCATAGTAAAGATGAATTTGGCCTCTACTATTTTTTCATTACCCTTTTCATCTTTCGTATACCCTACGACTCTATTATTCATTGCTCTATCGACTAAGGGTTTTAGAAGTTTTAATAAATCTTTGGGAATTATTGTCACTCGATTTTTTCCATACTTTGGAAACCACGTCATTCCATCTTTCGTTGGGCATCTTTTTTTATGAATCTTCCAAAGTCCTGTCTCCCAATCAACATCTTGAACTTCTAAATAAAGCAGTTCCTCTTTTCTTGCGCCAGTTCTATACAAACCATATGCAAACTCTTTAATTGGAAAACCAAATCGATGCTTATAATCTGCATTCATCAATTTAGGGATAATTTCCTTGGGAGGAGCAACTCGTCTTACTTTCTCATCTTTAGATACCGTAATTCGATCAACTTCTGCCCAAGGATCAATGAGAATTTTCTTATTCTTTTTTAACCACTTAAATAATCTCTTAATTAAATTCAGCTTCTTAAAAGCAGAAACTCTTTTCATTTCATCTTTCTTCACTCTTATCAAAAGATCTTTACGATACTTTCTTGCATCTTGATCTTTAATTTCATGAATCATTTCAATTTTATAATTATTTCTAAATTGTTTTGCGATAGTTTTAAGTTCTTTTAAAGAGTCTTTATAATATTTGGGAGCAGCATTTTCTAAAATAAGACTTTCTATATAATCTTCAATTCCATCTAGCAGACTATAGGCTTGATGTGAAGTTGCCTGTAGCTTACTTAATTCTTTTTGAAGAAAAAGTCCTTTAGAAAGATCTCTCTCCTTTATTCTAGCATTTTCTTTTACTTCTCTTTCATTCTCCCCTGCAGCTTTAGAATAAAACCAATGCCCATTGGGAAGTTGAAACTTCCAATGCCATTTATCTCTTTTCTTAAAAATATACACTTTGGGAAAATATTCCATAGATACATCTAACTTTACTAATTCATACATAATTTTTTCTCCTTAGAGCTTGGAACTCTTCTAGTTTTTTCTAGAAAAGAATCAAGATCTGATTTAAGAAAAATCAATCCATCTTTAGTAAAGTCACAAAACATTAGCTTCCTAGACCTCAATGCATGATAGCGAATACTATCTACACTACATCGGCAATAGAAAGCAGCTTCTCTTTCATTAAACACATGATGATTTAATGCTACTAACTCCGTTATTCGATTTTCAAAGAGCTCTGATGAATTATTACATTCATCTTTCTTATCTCTAATAAGAGATAATTTATTATTTGTTATCATACTAGATCCTTTTGTTTTAATACAGACTAAAATTGTTGATTATTTTAAAACCGGTGCAACGACATTGACTCTGAACTCTCTTGAGAGCTTCTCAGTACCTTCAGAATCAATCCATGTTCTCTCTAGAGTTTTCCCTCTCAAAAAGAGCTGATCTCCAATTTTAACCTCAGATTCGATCATCTCCGCTAGATCAGAAAACGCTACGACATTTATCCAATCTGGGTCATTTTTTTTGCCATTATCGACTGCGAATCTAAATTTACAGATTGCCAGTTTTTCACCTTTTACATACTTAAGATCGGGTTTAGTTCCAACTCTACCTAATAGAGTTTCTAGGTTCTTTTTTTCAATTTTATTAATATTCTTTGTTTGTGAATTCATATCATTTATTCCTTATCTGTTAATATTCAAATGCATCTATCAATTTGACTTCAAGGGCAGTTAGTTTTCAGTCTAAAAGAAAGGATAGTATTTACTCTCATAGATCAAGCATTTGAATCTGAGGGTTAACGTAATTTAGTTTTTATCGTCAGTGTTTTAAGATCTTTGATTGTGGAACCACTTTTGATCTTTTAATTCTTAATCTTGAGCTTTTTTACTAAGTATTTTCCAAGACTTAGATTTTGGTTATTTGATTTGTTGTATTCTTCTAACTCAATACTTACTTTATCCATATCTGAATATGAGCTTTCAATTATTCTCTTTTTTTGCTTCTCATTCAGATTTTCTACAATATCTCTTACTAGATTCTTTATTGTTAAAACTGATCCGTATTTTTTCCTATTTAGTGATTCTAATAATAGATATAACTTCTTACTAAATATTTTATCATCACCAAAATCAATCATATATCTTGATTGTATTTTCTTTTTCTTATTTTCTATCTCCATTTTTTCTTTCTCCTTATTTTTCTTTTTTACTTCTTACTTTCACTTTTTCTCCTTTCTCTTCTCTCATTCTTTCCCTTCTCTTATATCTTCTTCTTCCATCCCCCTGAACTCAGGCGCATAATTTCAACATTTACTTTTTTAATGGAACTTCAAAACCCTTCCTATGTAACAACGTGAAAGAGGGAGGGTTTGGGAGGGCCAGGAAAAAGTAAATAAATTTGAATACTTATGCGCCTGAGTTCAGGGGGGTGGAACGTCAGGCCCTTGGTAGGAACTCTCTAGGTATATGTCAGGCCTCCTTTAGGCCTTTCGCTGGAACTATTGGATTGTACAAAGATATAAATAAACTTTTCACTTTTTCAAAATTCTCTTTCTCCTGAAAGACAATATACTTCATTGAATCGATATAATATTTATCAATAGCAGGGTTTTTAATATGCAAAAAATAGAATTTACTCTTGTTTTCCAGCTCAACTACTTCTTTAAAATATTCTAAGTACTTTCTCATTATTCTAAGATTAGTAAAAATATAAATTATTCGTTTGCATGCTGAATTTTTAGCATAACTATCTAATTTAGATACAACTCGATCTTTATTTTTTGCTGTTAACTCAATTTCATAATAATCATCAAAGAGCTCACCATTCTCGTTTATTTTAGTATAAAAATCGGGTAGTTTTTCTCTTCCATCACCAGTCTTAGAACTTTTAAACTCGTGCTCCATAATTAATTCTTCACACTTTGAATTAAGAGAGATAGCTAATGCCAGATGAGAAACTATTGAATCATGCATCAATTCATTTTCATTTATATACATTGATTTAGGTTTTAGTTCTAGTCTTCTTACAAGCTTCTTTGTAGGATAATAAATATGTGGCAACATATGTCCCGGAGAATAAACACTTAGATATCCTTCTTTAACTGCCTTGAAAAAGATTTTTCTTAGAGTTCTTTCGACATAATGAGTTTTTGTATATCGCTTATACATTCTCACACTTAAAAGCTTAAACTTTAGAAAAGGATAATAAAACCCTGAATCTATTTTACTCTGATAATGCATATTCTTCTCCTAGTGGTTCATTTTCTCTTACTTCTTTAACCTCATCTGATGCTTTCTTGTATGGATCGTAGCTAACAAATGTAAATCCATCTGTAGTTTCTATCCATTCTTGTTTCTTTAGATGAAGAGCATGCAATTTCCTCTCTCCAGCAGTTCTCATAATTGTTTGCCCCATCTTTAAATGCTTTAATACATTTGGATGTAGGTTAAACTCATGAACATCTCGAACAGAGGATAACTCCGTTGGAGAATTATTATCCATCTGTCTTGTGATTTTTGTAGTCAACTGAGTTGAGAGGTTTCCGACAATTATATTCGTAGATGATTCTTCAGTTTGCCTCATGTAAAAATGCAATTTTGAATTTTCTCTTACCTGTCTTCCAATATGTGGATTAATTAAATCAAAATCTGATAAAGACTGAACAACTGTTGTAAGTTCAACTTTTGAACTTCTTGCCTTCGATACCAATTCATAGAATTGACTAAATAATAGTGAGTTTGCCTCATCTATAAAGACACTCATCGGTTTTAATGATCTCTTCAAAGCTGGATCATATTGATTAACCTTCCCACAATAATGCATCAAGGATACGATAAGCATCTTATACATTGTTACGGCAACTTCAGAGTGATCAAGTGTTGGAAAACCAAAGTATATTGCTGCTCCTTCTTCTCTTATTTTATTAAAATTAAGAGCTTTATCTGATGCTTCAAAAAACTTTGATATCTCAGACTTTGCGAAGTTCTCAAGCTTAGTCGCAAGACCCATCACATTTTTTTCTTTATCTGAGTTTTGCAAATATCTTTCTGTAATTGTCTTGAAACTAAGAATTAACTTATCTTTCTCTGCTTTTTTCTCTTCTTCAAGAATGTCTTCAAGTGACTGCAAAAGATAAGACTTCTCAACTGCTTTGTAGAACTCATTTTCTGTTTTATCCATACTTGTTAAGACTTGCTCACAGACTTGAGTAACATCACTTGAGATAAATGGATTAAATCTTGAATACTCTTTTATTAGAGGACTAACGATGTATGTTTTTTTTCTATAACACTTAGCTGCCTTAATAAACGTTTCTAAATGCTCTCTTGAGTTTTTTGGATCAAAGACAACAACCGAGTTCTCTTCTTTCATTTTTCTAGCATATAAAAGCTCAAGAAGATTCGTCTTGCCACAACCACTAGCACCAACAACTAAAGTATGATGGCTTGTATCAACTTCACTCCAGTTTACTTCTCCGTATTGAGAGATTCCAATTCCTGGAATATAAAATGGTACATGTTTATATCCAGTATCTTTTCTTGTAATAGGCTTATACTTAGGTTCAATGAATCTTTGAAGTGATGGAAACTTCAGACTTAACTTATTTGAAATTGATCCAAGAAGAGGCTCAGCGATAAAGCTTATTAGTGAGAAAACCTCTTTTCCCATAAGCATGATATATTCAGCGATTTCTTCTTCAGGTCTCCAGCCTGAGTCTTGTTTTTTCTTACTCATAGATATTCTCCCATGCTTTAAAAGGAGCGATATGAATAGTTCTATTCCCATGCTGAATAGTCTGCTCCTTGGTTTGATATTCAATGATGTATTGCTTTTTAACTTTTCCTTTAAGTGCTCTTGGAAGCTTCTTTAGAGGGACTTGATACTTCTTTATAGGTGCAAAGTTCACCTTTGGCTTTATATGTTTTAGCTCTTCTGAGAATTCAAAAAGAGGAAGTTCTTTATTCTTCTCTTTTAGAAGTAATAATTCTTTTTCTCTTTTTTCTTTATTTGGGTCTTTATGAATTAAATACCCAATCCCTGCTCCAAGAAGAGCACTAATTCCTCCCCATAAGAATGTGTTTTTATTTTTATCCTCATCATTTGGTGAGAATATTCTTCCGCCTGCTCCTCCAATTACTGCTCCACTTGAAGCAGTAGTGAGCATGGTTTTTTTCAAACTAGAACATGATAAGATTAAAAATATTAGTATGTATTTCATTTAATCTCCTTTAAATAGAGGTAGTAAATACCTCCAGCTTTTAGTGTTTTCCCATTTAATTTTAGATTTTTAAGATTACTTCCAATCACTTCTTTGGATTCATCATTACTTAGAACTTGTTTTTGATTAACTCTTATATTGGCAACATTTAAAATGCTGCTTCCAATCGAGCTAACGACATCTATTGCTTTATTAAAAAGATTTGTATTATCGTGTACTTTTATTCCTAGGGAGCCATCTAGACTCATTACGGTGGCATTAATTTTTTTCACATCATTAAAGTATTGATAATTTGAGCAATTAAAATAAATTTTTTTATCTGATGAAGTTGCATTACAATTGACTCTTGCCTTAGAAGGAATTGATTGTTGATCAAAAACTTCAAAGACAGCAAAGGATTCTGGATCAGATGTATCAATGGGATTTAGAAGCTTTACTTTTACAAGATCACCAGACTTTGCACTACTTCCTGAATAGTATTGATAAGGAGTTTCTTTTGATTTTAATAGCTCTAAAAGTTCTTTGTTAGACTGATTGATTTTTTTTATGAGTCCATCATCAGTTTTTTTGATAATGATTCTAGGTCGTCTTTTAACTCTCTTCTTTTTTATCGCTTTAACTTCTTTTTTTCTAAGTAATAATCCAGAATCTTGAGTGAATAAAAGACAAGGCAGTATTATTAATGAAAGATATTTCATTTTGTTACCTCCAAAAATGTTAGTTTTTCTAGTGAAGAATTCTTTTGTTTTTGTAAATCAGAGGAATACCTTTTGAGAGGTATCCCTTCTTATTTATTAGCACATCACCAATTTTTAAGTCTGACTTTTTTGTTAAGACCATATAAGAGGTATTTCCCTCAAGAAGAGTGAAATCAGAAAATCTCTTATATTCTTTAAACGTATTATTAATCATCCCATGTTTAATTTTTAAGAATGAATGAGTATTCTCATTATTAATAACCTTAAAGTAATACTCTCTATTCTTCGTAACAATTAATAGGTTTGTAGACTTAATGCTTTTTAGAGGTTTTAGGATTAGAGTCTTTTTATTAGGAGTTAGATCTAGTCTTATTTCTCTCGTACTTCCTCCGTAAATATAACTTAGAACCTCTGAGTCAAAGCTTAGTGTTGTCAGCATCGAAGTACTCACAAATAAGCTCATAATATGATTAGTTAATATATAAATATTCATCAATCTCCTTATAGTGAATTTGCTTCACTAGATTTAATTTAAAAGGCAGTATTCCCTCATCTGGGATAAGCTCTACTCGAAAGAACATTAATTCATTATTTGATTTAAGAAACATATTACAGATGTTGTCCTTAAAACTTAGAGAGGTTAATAAGAACTTATCTAGCTTGAAGTCTTGCTCTTTAATCGACTCTAATAGCTTCTTAGTAAAATACGGGGAGTTTAAATCTTTTCTCGCCACATCTATTAATCCTGCCTCACAAATGTCTTGTTGGTTGATTTCTCTAATGGGAGCACTAATTCCAAGAATTAGATTTCTTCTAGTATAGAGATTGATTCCTGTTAACATTGAGAGGATTAAAAATAGTATTCCACAAATTTTTAGCATCCTCTTAATTTGATATATTTCAGTGTTATACACTTCGCTTGTTTTTGAATTTTCAACATGAGTCATTTTTTCTCCTTTAAGCTTCGTTTCTTGTTTAGATTTGTTCTTTTGATACTTCTAATGTCTGTTTTCTCCATCATGCTTCTTGATTTAAAATCTGTCTTTTGAAACTTGTTCTCTTTGTTTTGAATTGTTTCTTTTTTAACTTCAGTTATCTTCTCAGGTCTTGAAATCGTTTGAGGGCCAGGTACTGATTCTTTTTGATTGCTGCTTATAAGTTTTTTGCTATCGTTTTTATTCAAAGAAATATTTTGGTCTTTATTCATCTTTTCTACCTTGTTCTGAGTTATTGCCTGATCAGTTAAGGTGTTATTGTTTTGATTACTCGATACAATCTGATTCGTTTTTAAACTATTCTTGCTTTGTTGTTTGTTTAAGTTGTTTATTGAGTAACTTGAATTCTCTTTTCTATTTTGTGGCAGATTATTTTTCAATTCATTTTTTCTCATCCCTTCTTGAAACTTTGAATTAGTATTAACATTTCCATTTGAATTGCCTGTTATTGAATTTGAAAACACTTTCGCTGTTACTGGCATAACACTCATTGCATTTAACACACCTGAATAAGTGAGTTTTCCCATCTCCGATCCGTAGTGGGCTATTTCGACTCCTTTTACGATATTTAAACTAATTAATGGAGTTAGAAGCATTAAAAGTGAAATTGAGAATAACCATAATATTTTCTCTATTTCTGGTACTTGATTATTCATATTTGCTAAATCAAAGGTATTTCCAATAATGGCCAATAAAGAGATAATTACAAAAGGCATCACCATACACCAAAGAGTAGATCTAATGAGAGATTCAACCCCAGATTTATTTAATCCTATTAAGTAAATCAAGGAGACAACTGGAGCAAATAGATAACTTAAATGATAGACAAGTGAATAGATAATCCTAACAAGAAAGCTCATTATTTTCATTAATAGAAAAAATAAGGTTGCAAGTAGATCATTAAAACTAGGCATTTTAAATCGATCAAATAGGCCCTTATCTTTATTTTTCTTAGTAGTTTGACCACCTAGCTTTTGATGAAACTTCAAAAATATATTCTTAGAACTTACTTGCTTCAGAATCCTCTCAGAAGTATCAAGAGAAACTTCAATAAAACTCACATGAAACTTCTTATAAAATCCAAATACTAATAAAATGATTAATAATTTTTTAAGAACATCTATAAAATCAGAATCTGTAAAATACTTAACAATCATTGTTACTAAAAAACAGGGCAAGATAAAATAATATGAAATTTTCAAATATTGCTCGTAAAGTGCCTGAAGAGATGGATCAGTAACAAGGAGGATTGATTTCATCATAGTTCGTCTCCAGAGTAGAGTTTCTTTTTAGCAAGATAATTTTCTTTCTTTGACTTAAGTTCTTGTGCTTTTAGCTTGTTTGACTTCTTTTGCTCTACTAGAAGCTCTCTTAGAGTCTTTTCCTGATCAAGTCCTGTTTCAAGGATCATTGCTGTATTTTGAGCTGTTAAACGACTGGCCGTTTTTAGATCCTTTACATTTACTGATCTTCTTACTTGCTTCTTAGCGATGAGTTTTTTTGATTTAATTAACTTCTTATTAATGGATATTCTTAATTCTTCCTTATCACTATCAATAATGATTTGATCATATTCTTTTAGAAGGTTTTTAATATTATTCATTGAATTCTGAAGATCTCTAATTTGATTATTTACATCTTCAAGGTTCTTGATTTCTTTTTTAGCTGTTAACTCAAGAGCTAAGTATTTTACTCTCATTGCTTTTAAATACTGATCTTCTATAAGCTCGTTATATTCTTGAATTTTTGAGGTATATTTTTCAGCATTTGAGACCAATTTTTCTAACTCATTAAGTTGAGTAATTGTTGTAGTTAGAATTTGTCCTAGAACAATATTTTCTTCACCAAACATTGATGCAGATGAATTAATAGAGAATAGAAGAAAAAATATTAACATTTTCATAGTAATCCTTTTTTAATTTAACTTAAGGACTAAAGGCCTCAAGAACTTAATTTAATTAGGTGATTTAGAGAAAATTATTCAAAAATCTTCGCCATAGAGAGATAGAGTTCTTTAGGTTCTACTCCTCTATGGTTTTTAAGATAATTCTCAACCTGTATTGAAAAACTAGCAGTAGTATTGAAGAGTACATTTTCTAGCGAACTAGCAATATACCGACAAACTTTAGGCCTATTTTCAATGAGAGTGATAAATTCAGAATATTGATCTTTTCTTGAATAAACAGTTTTAAGCTTTTCTCTGGAAAGCATTGATAAAGATGAATCATTAAAAAGATCTTGTTTAAATAAAAACTTATAATATGTATTAGCGAATACAACTCTTCCTAGATCAGTTGATAAAAAGTCATCAAGATTTTGAGAAATAGCTATTGCTGACCCGTTAAGCTTTCTTAATGTTCTAAAAGTTTCAGCTATAAACTCCCCATTAGATTTTAGAAAACTCCAACATTCATCAAATAAAAATATTCTCTCTCCACTCATCGACTTAAATTGCCGAATTAAAAAGACCAAAAGAGGTGCTTTGATTTCATCAGGATATAGAGATAAATCTACATATGTTAAATTTGTTAACTCAATTTTTTCTGTACAAAAATACTTTCTAATTTCTTCAAAGTAATTTTCTATCCCTAATCTAGCATCTTTAATTAATTCAAGTAATTGATCTAGGTTGGTGATAGTAACTTCAGAATCTCTGAGGATTTTAAATATAGCTCCTGATTCGGATTTACTTAGATCAGTTACGATTGATTTAATAAACGCTAACAAATATTCAGGATCGTTATATTGAAATGGATTAAAGGTTGTACTTAATTGACTCCCTCCAAGATATTCGATATTTCTCTTAAATGAGTTCCCTAGATCTACAATAATTGCTTTCACATTTTTACTCGCATAATGATGGATTATTTTATTAGCGATCATTGATTTACCAGCACCACTCTCTCCCGTAATAAGGCAGTTATAATTAATTGCCTCTTTACTAAATAGATCTAAATAAACTTCTTGATGAGTTCTTGAAAAGAGTTCAATCGATTGATCAGTTTTACTCTGTAAATGATCTTTAGATACTGGTAAAAACTTTGATGCAATATTACAAGGAGTGAGGTGCTCTCTAAACTTATAACTCCTAACTCCAGGAATGTTTTTAATATAACAAAACTGCAAAAGCCTAACTTCACGTCTAAATTCAAATCCGAGCTGATCTACTCTTTCCTTAAAAACTTTTACCTTATCTGCTAGTTCATTTTCACTTTTTGCCTCAAGGGTAATAAATACTTCTAAATCAAGAAGATTATTTCTTGCACTTTTTACATCTAATAAAAGATCATTGTTTTGCTTATAAGCTAGACTCGAATCGAAGTCTTGAATGTTTTTAAATAAATTTCCATGATGAAGTCTTCTTTTTCTATCTAAAAACCTTCTAGAATTTTTTATCACTTTTGGATAAAAATTTATTTGAACACTCTCAAACTCTGATAGAAGCAAGTTATACACATCATTAGGAAGCGTATACATTGAAAAGATTGTTCGATATGTTTTTTCATCATAAAAGTGAGACGGTTCAAATAACACTTCATGATCTCCATTGGTGTATAGATTTATTAACTCAACTGGAGCAATCTTTTCTAATTCTACACCTAGATTTAAGTTTTCCTCACAATCTGTATTCAAGTATAGTTCATTACTAAATTTATAGAATTTATAAAACTTATCTCCCTTTAACCTAGAAATTGCTTGAGTTAAATTTTCATGAAAAATTTCTATTTCATCAGTAGAGATCACATCTAGATCTGGAAGCTTTAATTTATAACATACAGAGCTTACTCCTTGATGAGTAATACTCTCAGTATTCCAACTAATTGGTAATATCATTGTTCTTTTCCTTGTTTAAGTGTTAGGTATTTAATTTTTCTGAATTTATAAATCAAAAATAATTCTTTAAAGCTGATCGACTTTTTGACTGTTGAAATAAACAAAAATATAAAAAATACAAAATAGAGACCAAACTTGAATTGAATAATACTTTGGCCGATAAATAAAAAAATCAAGAGTCCTATATCAAAAAAATCTAATCCATAAAGAGTAACTTTCTTATTAAGATACTTTGGTACTTCCATTAGCGAGCTATCCCAGTTATCCATCTAACAACTTCTGGGGCAGAGGCAATAATTCCAATGGCTATCAGAGCAACAATTAACTTTTTCCCAGCATCTTGCTTTCCAACTAAAATGCCAATTCCATGAACAATCACTGCTCCAATAGCAATAATAAGTCCGATTTCCATGGCCTTTCGGCCAAAGCTTCTAGCAATTGATTCTATTGATTTTGCATAAGTAAAAATTGGTAAAAATAATACCAATAAGAATTTATTTAAATGATTCATAGTTATCCTTTGAAAAGTAGTGGCACCCTAAGTGCCACTTAGATTTAATGGTTATTGATTAATTGATTTATAGATCTTGGCATTAATTCCAAGTCTTCTTGATCTAAATGAATATGATGGCCTTGCCATTCTCTGATTACTTAAATTTAAAGTTCCCTTAAAATACGCAGCATTCTCTGAGTCAGGAGTTAATAATTTTCCTTGATTAAGAACCATCCCAACAAGTTGAGCACAATACTGAATTTGTCCTCTTGCAGTTAATACTTTTACTCCTTCGTAAAAAGTACTCTTGGAACCTTTAATTATAAATTTAAAATTATTAGTAGAGTCATCTTCTAAAAAATGTTTAGAACTAATCTCTAAAAGTACATTTTTATCTTTAAAGGTGATTTTTAGTTTTTTCTTTTTATAAAGATCAAAAAGACTAAATTCACCATCAGAGGTTAAAAAGCTCATAAATTTAAGCTCATTAAAGTTCTTAGAATTTAAAACAAATCCAGCTTTAAAGCTCTGAAGCCTATGCTCGTTAAAATGACAGGTAAAATATTTATGTCTATAGCGATAAGGTTTTGCAATCACTCCTTTTCTTCCTGCTATTTCAATTGGTTTTAATAAAATCTTAATCATCATTTTATTATCAATTATTCCTAAATCGACTAAGTGTTCTTCACTGCCTGATGAAATATAATCTTTAACTACCTCATATTTTAGTTCTCCATCTTGATTGCCTTCAGCAATCCTGACAATGGAGTTCATTTTTCTAAAAGGTTTTCCAAATGCTGAGATTAAAAATTTAAAATTCTCTTTTTCAGCGTCCCTGGTTCCTAATCTTAAAATTTCTTCATTTTCTTTATTAAACTTAGCAGTCTTCCCAAGTACTTCTTTTAAAACTTCTGATAGATTTTTCATATTTTTAGAAACGAAATATTTTCTCGTAATATTCTGATCAGAGACATAAAGCTGATTGGTTTTTCTACTTGAGCTTTTCAAGACCTCATTTAAAGATCTTTTATCTGTTTGAAAATCAAGCAACTCAAAAGAGAAGTATTGTTTTTGGTATAAAGACTTTAATAAGTTTTTGTTTCCATCTCCAGAGAGCCTAAATTCAAGATCCTTTGAATTAATGGCAGTTAGAGACTTTGGCACAAAAAATCGATCAAAATTGGTAATTTGAAAATTTAAATTCTTTAAATACTTATCATAGTTTGAGTTCAGACTTGCCTTCATTCGCATGGACATCTTGATTTTAAACTCAACACCTTTCATTCTGAGAATTGGATAAAGAAAACTCTTTAATCTCATCTCATCAACTGAGCTAAATCCAAATGCCTTATGATTCATGGCTTTTGAGTTGAAAATTCTAAAATTTGTTCTACCTGTTTTTTGATAAAAACTATTTAGTATAATATTTTGTACTGACTTACCTTTTAGCTCCTTTGAGTAGAATACATAATCCTTATATCCTTGTTCTGGTATCTTCACTTTCACCGTAAGAATAAAGTCATCAAGTGAGACATCTAATTTGGGTAAGTCGGAAACAAAGCGATTCATTCCTCTTAAGATTTCGAGAGCATCATTAATATGATCTCCATCACTGTCGATTTTTGATAAATCTGTTTTAGTGTTCTTATTCTCACTGGAGAACGAGCAAGATAGAAAAGAGAAAATAAATATTACTTTGATTAATTTTTTTAAATAATTCATAGATAAGTCCTATTTGTAGATGGTTAAAGTTTTTTTAGCGATTATTAGTTTTCTTTTAAATGGAGCTACATCAAAGGTGATATTTTTTGACTTGCTAACTTCTGCAGTCCCGATATTTTTAAGAAAGTAAGTATTATTTGTCGTGTTGAATGTTTTTTTGAATACATCATAAAATTCATCATTTCTTTTTAGCTTCCATACTTGAGTAACGCCTTTTGGAAACATCTTCATTGAAATATGAAACTGATCCTTAACGGGGTCATAAATTGCTGATCCTGCGAGATGATCCAAGATTTTTGATTTTGCTTTTTTCCAATAAATTTTTGCCGTGTAGGCATAGTTTGAGACTAGATTATTCATTGATATTCCTTTTTAAAATTGATTAATTGAAAGCACCTCCAGACTTGGAGGTGCTAGTTTAGTTAGTAGTGAACTTTATGAGACTTTCCATTTATTGTGCTCCATCTCTTATCAACTTTCGTTTCTATAAAATAGAGTCTTCTAAGTTCATTAAGAGTATTATCTAATTTGTCTGCACATTCTTGATAAGTATCAAAATTTTTAATTGATAATTTATAGACACCTGACGTTATTCCTTCTTGCATGTAATTATGAGCTTTAGTCATGCACATATCCTCATAAAATGCTCTATCATTGATTGTTTCAAAGCAACTCGATAAGACCATGTGTGTTTTTTGATTATCAAATTTACAGATAAATGTTTTTAATTCGCTAGCATTCGCGATGTTAAATAATAAGAATGTTAAAATAAGTTTCTTCATGTTTTTCCTTTTAGTTCAATGTTTTCTTTAAGTTTTTTATCCAATTCTTGTAAGTGGATTTAAAAGAACAATTTAGCTCAGAGACGCCACTTTTAATGAGTCCTTCGACTGTTTCTTCACTTATTTCTAGGCATATTGATAGATCCTTTATTGAAAAATTATACCAATAGAATAAATACAGAACTAAGAACTCATTGATTTCAAGATCAAAAAGTATTTCTTTTAAAAATTGCTTCTGATTTGTCGAGTAATTTGTTTGTCCTCCTTCAATTAATGTTAAATGAGATTTGTCTTTTTTCTTCTTTAGAGAATTAATTCTCTTTAAACTCAGTGGAAATATTAGAGCTTTCATTATAATTCTCCCTCAAGTAGTTCTATTGTTTTTGATAAGTATCTCTCATAGGTCGTCATCATTTTTTGTATGTTCGCATCTCTGGTCACTACACTTAAAGACAAACTAGATGCCCATGAATAATAATGCTCCCTGAGTGCTTTCAAGTTTTTTAATAAACTTATAATGGGATACTTTGATTCAAATTTTTCAGTGTTCATGAGTACACCTCATCAGTCGTAACTTTGATTAAAACTGAGCATAAGTTTTTTATCGCCTTATTAATTCTTCTTCTCATCGTTTTATCAGTTACCCAGAAAATCATGGCCATTTCTGAAGTATCCAGCATTGCAAAATATTTAAGAATAATAATTTTTTTATCCTCAGCATTTAAATGCACCATTGATTTTGAGATAATTTTAAAATGTCTGTGATAAGGGCCATAAGTATTAATATCAACAAGTAATTCTTTAAGGCCTTGAAAGTTTGTAAATTTCTTTTTCATATTTTCCTTTTGTTAAATTGCTTCTAAAATTTGATTTATTTCATCAATTAGCTCGTCTGAGTTTTGTTCTTTTATTTGTTGGAATTCATTTTTTTGAATATTGATTAATTTCTCGCCATCAGACTCTAGAATGATTTCTCTTAAATTATTCAATGCTCTTTCGAGAATCGAATGAACAGTGCATTGGGTTATTCCTAACTCATCAGCTATTTCTACTTGAGTCAGTTCTTCATAAAATATTCCATTGATAACTCTTTTCTCTGTTTCATCTAATTCGTTGATAGCAATTTCAAGATAGTCTTTTGCTTTAGCAGGTACTTCGATTCTTCCATCATCAAATTCGGGGTAAAATGTTGAGTACTGGTTTCTTTCAGCAAGTCGATTAAATTGATTCGGATCATCTAAAATTGTCTCTCTTAGAGGTACATCGATTGTTTCCTTTAGGAATTGATCATAGATCGCTGGCGTCCAATCCTTTTGAATTTCTCTAATTACAGAGTCTGGATACATAGAACCGTTCTCATCTAGCCAAGGTTTTTTTTCTAAGTTGTTGTTTTTATTCATTTGTTTCTCCTTTTGTTAACTTAGGGGCCTTCACTAGTGTTTTTTTATTAATATTTGGGACCGGGTCCCAGTTTGTAATAAAAAAACACTAATGAGAGGTAATAGTTTTCTTAATTGTGTCTATAAATTTTCCTGGGACTAATGATTTTGATTTCTTGAAAACTTCTCGTAATTCATTAATTTCTATCGTTTGAATAAAACTTGGTTTCATTAAGATTCTAATGATTGCAAGAAGTGCGCGATCTTTTGTTTTTAAGATTGATCTGTGATTAATACCGAATTTCTCAGCAAGTTTTCTTGAAGATTTTTTCAGATAAAATGTTCCAACAATCACTTGTTGCTGATTTCTTGTAAGTTCTTTTAAGACTATAGGAATTACAAGCCGAAGCATCCTATCATTTTCAAGAATTAAACTCGATGCATCTGGTTTTAATAAAATCTCTCTTAGACGTTCTAAATCGTCCTCTATGATGGAGTCATAGCTTTTCTCAAGGTCTTCAAAGTATTTGCTAAACCTTGTTATATTCCACGTTTTTGAAACTGCTTTGATGTTCTTCATCTTCTCTCTTTTGAAAAGTTCAAGAACATAAAGAGCGAAGCTCGCTCCAAAGAGAGTGATGATTAAAAATGAATAAAAACGATGAGTTAGAAACTTGATGCTAGAAGTTAATTGTCACGATTAAATGTCACAAAAGTGTCACACTTCTAATTTGTGACACTTTATTTTTGAAAGCCTTTTAAAATTAAAGAGTTAACACACCAAAAAAGTGTCACACTTTACTGTCACAGTATTTTTTATATAGTAATTAAGAGTTAAGAATTCTATTTTCTTCAGAAGATCTTTTGAAAAATAAAAATAACGATAAGATGTAAATGAATATATTGATCGGGTTTAAAAGCACCATTCCAAATTGAGCAATTGAATAACCTAGATACATTGGATGGTTGATGTATTTATAAATTCCAGTTGTCACTCGATCACGTTTTGCTGCTTTAACACCAATTGATTTACCAAGATCAATGGTAGCAAGTGTTACGATAAAAAAACCTGAGATAAATAATACATTTGAGATAAGCTCAAAGCTTAATGAGCTTGGAGGGAAGTATAAATATGGTAGTCCTGATGAGAGATAAGCGATAAATGCATTTTTAGATTCAGCGATTGGATTTTTTCTTCTTAGAAAGTTTATACTCGCAATTAATTCTCTAAAAGCTAGAAGTAAAAAGAAGATTTCTTCAAATCTAAAATATCTATAAAGAGATAAAAAACATGCTCCAAGTAAAATACTTGAAGCAATGATATTACTCTTCATTAAACTCCTGGAGAGCCTTTAAAGTTATTTCCGATCTCTAAAACTGTGTTATTTATGGAATCCATTTTTAGATCCATTTCTTTTCTAAAAAGCTGTTCTTTCTCGTAATGATTTAAATCACTCTCTTCTAGTGATTGCGCTTTCTTAGATAATTCTAAAAAGGTATTAGATAAATCGAGATAGAATTTTGATAATTGATTAAAATCTTTTATCGATACGGATCTTTCATTGTTAAATACTTGAGAAAACGCAGAAACGGTGAGTAAGACTGTGATTATTTTTAATAATTTATTCATTTTATAGTCCTTTTAAAAATTCATGAAGAATTGAATTAAACTCATGAGATTTTTCAATAAACGGGAAATGCCCGCAATTTTTAATTATTTTAAGTTCTGAATTTGTTAACTCAGATTGTTTTTTTGCAAATTTTTCAGGAACAATCTTATCCTTACTTCCTGAGATAATGAGTGTTTTAATATTTACTTTATTTAGTTTCCTTAAAAGATGATCCTTCCCAACAATTTTGGAATTAGCTAATTGATAGCTTTTTACACATACCTGATCATCAAAGACTAAGTTTGCATGAGTTTGATCAGTAAAATAAATATCTGTATGTTCCTTATACCACTTTGCATATAGCTCATCACTTGGATCATTATCAAGAAAAGTAGTAATTTCTAATTGAGGTTTTTTTTGATAACTTGAAAAGTTCTCTCCTAGATGGATCAGAACGTCTTCTAGTATTGGAGGAGAAACGAGGATTACTCCTTTTACATTTTCTAGATCCGACAATTCAGCCGCTTGAAAAGCTCCAAAGGAATGTCCAACTAAAATGACTGATTCAAATTGGTTAACATATTCTTTTAACTCAGATAATAAGTTCTCATAAGTTGGTTCAGTTTTTAAAGCGCTAACTGTTCCCATTGGATCAAAGAATGAAAAGTTTTCATTATCTAGATCTTTTTGAAACTTGAACCCATTTGAGCTTAACCCAGCCCCTCCGGGAATAAATATTACTTTACTACTCATGCGAGAATCCTTTTAACTGGTCGACCTTTTTTAGATTCTATAATCTCATCAATTTGATACTGCTTCAAATATCTATAGAGTTGATTTCTGTGAATATTTAAAGCATTTGAAGTTTGAGTTTTATTTCCTTCAAATTTATTAAGAGTTTTAATAATTAGCTCTTTATTTATCTTAGGACTTATTTTTACTTCAAGAGCTTCCTTTACAAGTTTCAGGGAGATTTCTGAATTCGACTCTTTAGCTAATGCACTTAATTTTAAGATTACGTTTCTGAGTTCTCTGATGTTGCCTTTCCATGGATAATTTCTAAAATATTCAAGAGCATCAGGGGTAATATCAATTGGATTCTGATTACTAAATTCATTTAAAAAGTGAAATGTAAATAGCTCTATATCTTTTGGCCTCTCTCTTAACGATAAAAGATTAATCTTAAAAGTTGCTAGCCTATGATAAAGCTCTTCTCTGAATTTATTTTCTTTGATTAATTCTTCAAGATCTAGATTGGTTGCACTGATAATTATTGGGTTTATTTTAATTGTTTTATTACACCCAACTTTTGTGATTTCTTTTTCTTGAATCGCTCGAAATAGCTGAATCTGAATATCCATTGGACAATCAGCTATTTCATCAAGAAATATGACTCCATCACTAAACTTCTCAAAGATTCCAATTTTGCCTTTAACTGCTCCAGTAAATGCTCCTTTTACATGTCCAAATAATTCTGAAGCAGATAGATTAGAATTCATTCCACCCATATTTACTGCTATAAAAGGCCTATTCAATCTTTTTGCTATATATCTGGCCATACACTCTTTACCAGTACCAGATTCACCAGTGATCAAAACTTTTAAATCAGCTGCTTTGGTGTTTTTTAGAATAATATCAAGTTTAGCAATTTTTGATTTCATCTTAATTGAATATGTTAAAAATTGATGCTGCTTATCGGACTCAATTTTTTCTTTTATATGAATCGCTTTAAAAATCGCTAATTCTAATTCATCAAACATCTTTGGCTGCCCTTTAATGATAAACTTAACTCGCTTTGATTCCATGCCAGAGACGATTTTTTTAATATCAGTACAACCACTCATAATAATGTATGGAATATCTGGATATTTTTCATTCATCATATTTACAAGATCGATTCCTTGAAGCTTATCAAGCGGAAACTCTAAGTCGATTAATACAACACTGATTTCTTTATGATTTGATTCAAGAAGATCAATCGCTGATTGTACACTTGAAGATCTTGTGAAATTGAAGTTTTTCAATTCATCAATAATTAGGTTGGCAAATAAATCATGATCATCAACTAATAATATATTTTGATCTAGCATATTGCCTCCTCAAGATTTATTGAAAATCTTGCACCACCAAAAGATGAGGTTGAATAAAATAGTCTTCCTCCAAGAAGCCTGATAATATAATTACAAGAAAATAAACCAAGGCCAGTTTCATCTTTACTTTCAGAGATTTTTTTACCTTTTAAGTATTGAAGTAAATCTTTTTTATCCATACCTTCGCCATCATCTTCAATATGAAGCTTAATTATTGGCCCATCAGTCTGAAGAGTGATTTTAATTTTTTCTTTACAGGCCTTAAATGCATTTTTTGCTAGGTTTTGAATTACTCTAATGACTGCATTTTTATCGTGAGCAAAATTAACTTGATCTTCAATATCAACTTCAAGTTGAATATTTTTTTCTTTATCTGATAGACTTTTAATATTAACCAAAGCATCAGTAATAGTTTTAGATAGGTTTTTCTCATCTAAAAACAACTCCTCTTTGTAAGACTGTCTAAATGAATCGAGTTGATTAAAGACTTGATCAGTTAGTCCTTCAATATCTCTAATTATTTTCATTTTTTCTCGCTCAATTTCTTCGGAGAAATTGAATAATTTAGCAAAAAGCATTCTGATGACAACTATTTGATTATTTAAGTCATGAACAAAGCTTGAGATCATCGAATAAGCACTAACTCTTGATGAGTTCATTTTTATTTTGTTTTGAGACTTTTTTAGCTCGTTAAAAGTAGAGATCATTTTATCAGAGACTTTCTGAATCTCTTTTATTTGATAGTTTGATTTTTGAGTTTCTTTATTTCCTAGATCATCCAGAGCATTTTCTAACTTCTTAAGCTCAGTTAATCTTGAGGAGATTTTTTTAGTAATATTTCTAAAAAAAAAATGAAAAGAAGTTAGTAACACTAATCCAATAAGAAAAAATACAATCATTGATCTTACGAGGTACCCTTTAAGATTGATAAATTTATAAACTGAGACTTCGCTAGATATATCCAAACTAATCGGCAAATAGAAACTTGTTAGTTTCTCGAATATTGATGATGAGTACTCGTGAGTATGAAGAAGTTCATTATTCTCAGTTGTAGCGACCACAAATTCATTTTTTGAAATCGTATATAAATGATCACTATTATCACTCATGTTTTGAATCATCTGCTGAAGTTCTAGAAATTGATTATTTTTAACAAATGTCGACACTTGGTAAGACTTCTCTTGAAGTAGCATTTCATGAGATTTTTTTGATAAATATAACTGCACTCCAATTACTAGAGTTGAAATCAACACACTAAGAATTATTGGAATAAAATATTTAAATATCAATGTATCATCGTTAATGTGTTTTTTAAGAGTTTTCATGACAACCTCTTTTTATGTATGGACTTTTAAAATCAGCATGAACAATTCCCATGAAAGGAGTTTTAAAATTCTTAATACACTTATGAACAAAGTAAGTATGCCTTGGATGTAGAAGATTAACTGTGTAAGCTTCATCCTCAATTATTTGAGCAATTTTTTTGTGTTTCAAGACTTTATTTCCATGATCTCTAGTGTTCTTAGAGTCCAAGATTAATTGATGAAGCTTTTCATTCTTAGCTTGAAAGAAATTATCTTTATCACCAATTAAAAAGCTCTGAAACATGAAGTAAGCATCTGGATAATCTATATTCATTGAATATAAAAGTGCTGATGCTGATCTTTGATCATAATGCTTCATTAAGTCATGCCATTTTATCGCTTTTACTCTTACCTTGAATCCAAGTGTTGATAATATAGTTTGAAGATAAACTTCTATTTTCTTAGACTCTGCTAGTTCTTGTGGGATATATAAATCAAACGTTTGATGTTCAGGAATGCTTAAGTTTTTATTTGGCGACATATTTATGTCTGTTTCTAATAAATGTGGTGGGATATAGCTTTTAGCTTCAATAGAAGTTTTATGAAACTTCTCTCTAAAATCTTTAGAATCAAACAAGTTCTTAAATACTTTTCTGAACTTTTTAGAATTAAATGGTGGTATAGAAGAATTTAGACCAATGATCCATGTTTCAGGAGAGGTCATTGTTTTCTTGGTAAACCTAGAATCAAATGACTCTTTTCCAGTTAAGACTTGTCCTGAATAATCGATTACTTCTTTTTTTGCCAATGATTTTTGAATCTTCTCTATTGAGTCATGCTCGATTAAATGAAATTCTTCATGCTTTGGCTTAATCGAATGATAGTTAGCAAATCTTGATAGAATTATAGTCTTATCCTTAATGTCTTTGATTTTGTAGGCACCTGATCCTATTGGATTTTTGAAGAAATCTTTTTTCCTCAAATGATTCGCAGGAAAGATCTTCGCAGTTGCTCCAGCTAGACTCATTAGTATTTTAGGGTCAGTATTTTTAAGTTTTATCTGGATTGTAGTCGAATCAACTTTTATAATCCCTCTAACTTCTTTAGATTTTTGAGATCTGTAATCTTCAGCACCTAAAATTGAATCAAAGTGATTATAGACTTTACTTTCTGGCGACAAATAACGAGCAAGAGACGTGATAACATCATCAGCAGTAATGGATTGATCATTATGAAACTTAGCTCCATCTTTTAAGAAAAATGTAATCGATAAATTATCATTAGATACTTTCCAATCCTTAGCTATTGCGGGCAATACCTTTGCTCCATCGAATCTAAGAAGACCATCATAAATCATCTCGGACACAAGTAGAGATGAAGTATCGTTCATACTGGCAGGATCAAATGTTAAAGGTAGAGAGGGAACAGACTTTTTGTAGGGAATTAAAGCAACGTCTTCTCTATCTAAGCAAGATGATAGTCCTAAGAATATTATTAAGAGTAATTTCATAATTTGTAACCTTTGAAAAATTTAAACTTTTCAATTTTTTCCTTTGTTTTAATTTAGATGTTGACTCTAGGACAGGTTTAAAAAATCACAAAATTTTATTGCTATGCATTTTGTAATATATTCACGGGCAAAGTTATTGATAATTGGAAATGTTTGAGAATGTCATAGAAAAAAACTGCATTTTCACCCTTTATATGAGGGTAAAAAAATTTGTCTGAAATCATGTGAACACATGAGAGGTAATTAATTAACAGAGGTATTTTAGGTCATTAAAAAGGCCGCATTTTTTACTACGGCCCTAATAATTTATAAATTCTTTAGAATTAAGTGTTTTATGATCTTCATTACTCAATATGTTCTGTTAACTTGAATTGTGAGAAATACTTTTTTTCTAACAATTTAACTATTTTTTCACTTAACTTTTTCTTTCTCGAAAGAAATCTTTTGTCTGCTTCTCCCCATCCAACATTCCAATGTTCGAATTTAACCTCTAAAGAGTTTGCTGAAGCATTAAAGTTTAGATCAAATCGACACTGAGTATTAAGCATGGGAGGAAGGTGTATTCTAGAATCAATTAAGCTGGGAACTTTTTGAGTTACTTCTTTATAACTTAATAAAGGTTTATGCCAAAAAAAAACTCTCTTTGTTCCTCCAGGGATATTGTGCAAGTTCATATACTTCTGAGATCGCTTAAAGTTAAACTCGTCTTTATGCTCTTTAGTAAGATTGGAAGCTTTTAACGAATCACAGTAATAATTTACTTTAATATTCTTGTCTGGGTATGAATACTTTTTATATTGAGCGAGGTAATTAGCTTTGTCTTTATTTAACTCTTTAACAATATACTGAACCATATCAACAGTTATCTTAGTTTCACTCTCTAAGTTGAATTTAAATATGTGAGATTTAGAAGCACTGTAGCTTAGACTGCAATACATTAGTAAAAAAAGCACAAGTAAGCTATCTGTAAGTTTTTTCAAACGAAACCTCACTCTTAAAAATTTCTCTGTATAAACTCATGACTTCTGATAAAGCTTTTTGAGCAATTTCTCCATATTCTTTCCGACAATTACTACTCCCTATTGTATGAGGAAGGTCGCATTGCCCAATATCCGAAAAAGTTATTCTACAATTCTCTTTGTTCAATTCTGTTCCTAAAATACGATTATTTTCATATTTTTTCCAAAAATTACCATGATTATATTTTTCAGGAAAGTTATATATATAGAAATAAGATTTTGAAACAGTCTCAAAGTAAATTTGATTCTTTGAGAAGCCTAGTTTGAGCAAGGATTTATCTAGTTCATTTCTAAACTTTAAGATATTCACGTTAGTGCACGTAGAGGTCAATTTAATTGAACTCTGAGGTGTGTATCCAGTTTTTGGGGCATATCCTCCGGCACAATTCATTAGAAGGAAAACGGTACTCAGACTGATTATCTTTCTCATTTCGCAAGAGTATAATGAACTTTCTAAATTGAACATTAATTAAATAATTGATGCGTGACTCTCTAGCCCATAATTGGGGAGAATCCTGAACTTTAGCCCCAAACCCGTTTAATTTCGACCTTGAACCTTAAAGGCCCTAATTATGGATAAATCAGGCTTTCATAAATTATTCCTTTAAATTTACCTATTATTTTTACAAGTTTAAAATTTAGTCACTTTTTGAAATATATACATTAAAAATCAATCAGGGATCGGCAATGGTTTAGAATACAAGGATGAAGTTAATAATTGTGATTTTAAGTCTTTCTTTCTCCTGTAGTGTATTTTCTCAAAACTCTGTCGATCTCAGAAATTATTTCCCTGATATTAGGAAACAATTTGAAGGAACTTGTTATTCACACGGAATTACAGATCTCATTAATTATGAGCTTCTGAAATCAGGGGAAAAAGAAACAATCTCTCCTTATTCAGTTGCACTCCTTAATGTTTTTAATAAATCAAGTAATTCAGCATTCTTGGAAACTGGAGATGTCTCAAAATTTTTAGGTCTTAATGGTGGTGAATCTCACGAAGTCTTTAATTCTATTAAGGAATTTGGAGTCTTCAGTGACGAGGAATTTGATATAACTAATAGCGTTGATAATATACTTAGTTCATTCGACTTAGAATTCATTCATAATGACAAAGATAACTCAAAAGCTCAGAGTGCCTTTAATGCTCTGTATCCTGAACTTTGCAATATAGACTCAGAGTGCAGAGAATCTTTTGCAAGTTCTTTGAGAAATGACTATTCAGAAATTTCCAGAAAAGAGATGAAAAGATTCTTAAAAGACTATTCTTTAAACTATATTTACAAAGTACATTCTCCAGTAGGACTAAAGGAGATTGACCAAAAAAAAATAATTGAAAAAATTGATAAAGTACTAGTCTCAAGAGAAAAACCACTTTATTTTAGTTACTCTAGAGAGATATTTAATTTTTCTAAAGCAATATTTAATGAATATTCTCTAAATGATAGTAGCCATCATGTCTCGATAATTGTTGGCTCTGTTGATAACAACTATATTATAAGAGATAGTTGGGGAAAGAATTATTGTGAATTAAATAGATCTTTTTATCGCTCAATTCCAAGAAGTCACGATAGTGGATTTAACTTCAACTCTGAATCTCATATACTTGCAGACTTACTTCATAGTATTCAAGATACTTGTAGTCATAACCCTGCTTATAAAAGCAGCATTAATGCTCGTACGAAGCTTGCTAAATGCAACCCGATTCATTATGCCGATTCAACAGATAGAGCAGAATGCATTAATGAGTGTTTTGCTGAACTAAAGCAAGACATTACACCATTTATAAAAAATGAGTATAAAAACAAAAAACTATTAGATAAAGCTGTAAAAAAAGTAAAGATCACTTCTGATATCAATAAAGCTCTTATAGATATACATAATCCCTTTTTCCAGTGTGATGCTGGTCATTTTCTAGTTCCAAAAGCTAGGCTAGTAAATCACTTGCTTGACTTGGGATATCTAGATAAAGAAAAAGATGAACCAATTCAAACAACATATAATGAATCAAAATATGTTGACGTTAATTCACAGTCGTTGATAATTGAAGAATAATTTTTTTAAAGATGAACAGAAAATTCTTGATTCTTTATTAAATATATCAATCAGAAACGCTAGGATTTCCTAGCGTTTCTCGTTGTTTCAGAGATAAATTCAACAACCCTTAAGTAAGGTGATCATTGATTTCCTGAAAAGCATATCTAACTTCTCCCCAGATTAAGTTTAGGACCGATTAAGATTTAAGCTTGATCATTATCTTTTGGCCTTCGATTAGAATAGCAAAAAAGTGCCCGAGAAGGCCGAGCATTGAACCCCTAATTTTTGAACAGGCTATTTAAGGCAAATTTTTTTAGGAAAAACTTCGAAAAAATATCGAAAAATTTTTCCAGAAAAAATGAGATTTTCCCCCCTATTAGGGTGTTAAAAAATCAGGTGTCATGAAAGCAGGGGGAATTTCGGACATTAAAAAACTCGGGAGCTATGTCCCGAGTTCAGATATTTTTAAGTACTATAGAACCAAGTGTTTTGAGGTCACTTAATCAAGTCACTTCCTTGAATTATATTTAGATTTTTTATATAATATTTTCATATGAATAATTCTAAAAAAATGAATTTCACCTTTATTTTTTTTTCAATTCATCCGTTGGTGTTGTTAATTATCTTAGGTGCAAAATTTGGCTTTAAGTTTAATCATAACGTAACATCAGATAGTGTAGTGTTTTTTTCATTAATATTAAGTTTTAGTGTTTTTATTCTTGCAATACTCGCACGTAAATATAGGTTAAGACTTGCTCAATACACACGAAAGAATATGGAGAAACGGCAACGTAATATAAACAACGAAGATTTGCTGAATCGAGCATATAGTGTGTGCTTGCTTTTGATGAGTGGGGTTTTTAATTTCAATTTTATCGCTTGCTATAATCTTCAGAGTTCTCTAATGTACCTGTATTTAACTTTACCCGTTTTAATAGTTTATTTTGTATTTTTTAGATTTTCTTTTTGTGATGATCTCGAATTATTAAACTAATGTCTGGGAGCCGCTTTTTGACTTCAATCTCTTTGCTCAAGTGAATTGAACGTGATTTCAGCTATTTGTGCGAATGCGCAGGATTCTGACTATAGAAGAGGCCTAGAATTATTTATTTTATGGACAACCTTATTAAACGTTCGAGTCCTTTATTATTAGTAGCAAATTTCATATTCTAATCCACATGATGATTGAAAAAAGTTATGGTATGTCACCGCTGAGTGAAAGTATTGTGATTCCTACTCCCAAAGCTTCAAATAGTGAAAATAAGGTTGTTAAAGATAGTAAGATAGAGCTTATTATTAAAAAGTGTGACCCACTTTTTGAGTCTTATTTTATCTTCTTAAATCCATTTAGAGCAATAAAAGCAGGGAAAGAACATCTATTTGATTTCTCGAAACCTGGATATGATACCTGGGCAAGAAAAGAAAACATATTAAACAATACGATAGCCTATAGCTGGAAAAGTTTCATGGAAGTTTCAGGGATAGACTCTTATTTGTCGCTTGCTAATTATTTAGATTTTTATAACTCAGGGGAAGGTAAAACTTATGCATCAGTTCATGCTAAGTTTGATAAGGCTCTAGCCAAAATGCCAAAATTGATACCTCCTCTTGAGCGTGATGACTTTATTGATACCCAATTTATTAAGTATTTAAAAGAACAAGGAATAAAGGAAGTATATTCGTACTGGGATATTATACATATTATCGATGCAACTAAAGATGATAAGCACGTTATTTCTATTGATGAAGCTTGTGAAATGGTAACAACAACCTTAGATAAATCACTTTCTCTAAGGTGGGTTAACGAATCATCTTATGGGATTATTATGGGGAAAGACCAAGTTATTACAGAGTTAATTCATGCTTCAAACCTTGAAGGATTTTACTGCAGTAATCAGACCTCTTACCGTTGGACTTTAGCAGATATACCAAATAGCGATTTACTAGAAGCGTTTGAGTAATGATCAAAAACCACTTAATTCTAAAAAATTAGTTTTATAAAAGCCCGGTTCATTCCGGGCATTTTATTTGTTTTTAATCTTTGAACGTTTTCTTGTAGATTTAAGAGACATAATAATCTTCAGATTCACTCATTCTTCGAACTGGGGGTAACTCTGAAGCGAAATCTATAATCTCAAGGTTTATTTAATTCTTAACTTTTCTAATCATTTATCGATAGTGCTTGAGAACTAAGTTCAAAAATCACCTGTTCAAGAAACAGCTGAATTTAGATAAATTTTTTTGAAGCCACTAGAGCTTCATGAGGAAAAAGACGCCTGATTACCAGACGTCTTTAATATTAGAAATTATTTAATAATTTCAACAGAGGTCGTATCTCCTCCCCTAGTTACAATTTCACTAGTTCTCGCTGAATGTCTTGGAGATCTTTCATCAATTACTGGTGGTAGCGGAGGCAATTCATCTTTTAACTCAGGATGAGTGATTATTTGATTAACATCTTCTTTTTTGGGAATCTCTTCTTTTTTCTCCTCTTTTTCTTTCCTCTGATGTTTAAAAGGATCATCAAGAAAATATTCTCTTAATCGATCAATTGAAATTCTGTTAGCTTGAGTCTTTGGTATTCCTTGTGCCTTCGCCATTTCTAATTTCATTTCTAAGATCTCTTTTGAAATACTTCCTGTCGAAGTGTTTGCAATTCTCGCCGACTCACGACTAGAAATTCCTTTAATAAATAATTGTCTAATTAAAACACTTGGTCTAGTCTTCTTTCTGCCAAGCACTCTTCCTTCGGCTCTAACTCTTGCAAGCCCTGCTAAAACTCTTTCTTTTATTAAATCTCGTTCTAGTTGACTCAAGGCCCCGACGACTGCAACTAAAGCTTGCCCGATCGCCGTGTTTGTATCAATTTTTTCTGAAAGACTTACAAGTGAACATTTATTTGATCTCATTGTTTCAAGACATCTCAATAGATGTGAACATGATCTTGAAATTCTTGAAAAAGAAAAAGTAGTCACTTGAATAATATTTCCACTTCTAATTTCTTCCATCATCTTATCTAACGCTGGCCTGGAGTCTTTGGCTCCAGAGATCGCAGTATCTTTAAAAATTTTATAATTCGTAATATCGTTTTCTTTATAATATCTCTCTATTGATCTCATCTGAGATTCCATGCCTGAAAATTGCATATTAGTAGAGACTCTTAAGTATGAGGCGTGATACCTCTTCTTTTCTTCAATAATTTGATCCATTTTATATCCTTTTGAAAAATAAATTCATAAGGATCATCTAATTTTGAATACACCTTCCCTACTTCACTTAACTTAGACTTCTTGTTACCAAAGGCCAATGGTAACAAGATTCTCTAAAAAAAGTGGTAACAAATGGGTAACAAAGGGTTAGTAACTTAAACGTATTTTCAAGTGTTTGCGAAGGTAGCTTTAAGGTTTAAGAAAGCTTTTGTTTCGGTGACTTACAAAGATGAATGATCCTTCAAATGTTAATAATTTTAACATCTTAAGAGCAAATTTTTGTTACATATTTTTTTATTTTTTTTGTAGACGCGTCTTATTCAAAATCCGCCGAACTTCGGTTCTTGGGGGTTCAAGTCCCCCCCGAGGCACCAAAATTATTTTTTCTTCCACATTTTCTTGTTAACAATATTTAGAATTTTCTCCGTATCAAGCTTAGACTTACCACAGT
>CALHLC010000001.1 GCA_938034385.1 uncultured Bacteriovoracaceae bacterium | reverse complement strand
CAATGTTACAAGTTATTCTACATCAGGAACTTGTAGTGAAAATGGTGAGGAAGTTACAGTTTTAGTTGGAGGGATTGCACCATCACCTCAACCAACATGTACTACCAATACTTGGAGTGTTAGTGGAATAGATGTTAGCTTACTTGGAGAAGGTGCTATAACTATCACGGCTGATCATGATGACGCCCTTGGGAATTCTGCAATTCAAGCAACAACAAATATCACAAAAGACACAACTGCTCCATTGGAAATCACTAATCCAACTTTAACAGCATCATGGATCACTGGAAGCTTGCCGATTAACTCACCAATTTTTTCTTGGATTAATCCTGTAACTGACTTTTCTTTTGCAGAAGTGGCATTAGGGACAACAAGTCTAGGAACAGATATTGTCAATTGGACAACTTCAACAAATATCGCTGATCATACTTTTACAAATTTATCTGGTTTAACTGAATGTACTCCTTACTTCCCATCAGCTAGAGCTGTAGATTCATTTGGAAATAGATCTACCGGAATAAGTCATCCAACAGGATTTAGATGGGATAATACAGATCCTATTGTTCCTACTATTAATTTCACTGATGGAGATGCAACTGCTACAACTGGGCCAACTACAAACTGGACTGGGGGAAGTGATAATTGTAGTTTAGATCGATTTGAAATTGCAGTTAGTACCACTAACGACGATTCTGGGATGATAAGTACTTGGCAAAGTGCATCTCTAAATACATCTGGAGTTGTTACTGGAGTTAGCTTAACTGCGGGTAGCACATATTACACAATTATCAGATCGATAGATTCAGTTGGTTTAATCTCTCCTTTAGATAGTTTTTCTTGGGTTTATGTTACTCCACCTGATGCGATCACTGATTTAGCAGTATCAACTGAAGGAATCGATTTTATAGAAATTGCTTGGACTGAGCCAAATGACAATGGAACTCCTATTACAGATTATATAGTTGAGTATAGGCTAAATCCAGCTGGAACTTGGGCTGTTTTTCCTGATGGTATAAGTACTGATAGACATGCAACTGTTACAGGTTTAACAGCAGAAACAGTTTATGATTTTAGAGTAAAGGCAGTGAATGGAAGTGGTGCAACGAATTCAAATGTTGCAACAGGTGAGACTCTTGTGGATGATCCGTTCTTTAATGGTCTTAAAGCTTTTAACCTTGGTGGTGCGACAGATAGTGTTGTCGTTGCATTATATGATGGAACAGATATTGAACTTAATGGAACTGTTATAGCCAATTTAGATCAAGGTGATACACATCAATTTACTAGTGCTCAAAATGATATTATTGAAGGAACTAAAGAATTTTTTGTAGCGGGGAGAGCAGGAAGTACAGCAGGTTGTTCTGGGTCAGGAAATATTGCTTGGACAATTAAAGATTGGGCCGGGAAAAATTTCTTGTTTGATTTTTCTAGATATACACCAATAAATGTTACTGTAAGGGCCTTTGAAACTTCTTTAGTCGAGGTCTACAAAGATGGAACCTTATTTACATCTCAAACAGTGCCAGCAGATACGAATCATACCTTTAATTTAACTGCATATGATTTGTATGAATTAGTTTCTGATAAAACTATTATTGCTTATATAGCCGCTTCTAATTGGGGTGATACTTATCCATTAATGCCATCTAGAAAAGATCTCTTAGGAATTCCATCAGGAACGGGCTATTTTCAAGTTGGAGTAGCTCCTACGAATGAAACTCATTGGTATTCAAATACTAATACTGGAATTACGGGTACCTTTTCTCATACAAGCCTAAATTCTATCTCTGGGACTGGTTCTCAATACTCTGGAAACGCGTTAAGAGTTATAGGAGATGATCCAATAGCAGGACATTCTAGGGCCGATAGTGATGGATGTCAGTCAGCGCCATTTATTCCAAGGTCGTTTATGAGAAAAAATTATGCGGTAAATGTTGTGTCTGAATGGGTTAAATTTGTATCGGATAAACCAGCAACTATTACAAGAACAAATCCAGGTGGTGGTACCTCAACTTTTACATTAAGTAGAACAGGTACAGCACCAGAGGCTCCTTATCATCATAGATTAACAAATGTAGCTGCTGGAACAGTGTTTGAAGCTGATGATAGAATGGGGGTTTGGTATGAGCCTAACACAACTTCAGGTGCTGCTATTGAAGATGAGACTATTTTATTTGGTTGGGATTAAATAGCGAATTAATTAGTTATTTTAGAGCCTCTTAATATTTTCGAGACTGTGTAACCAACTTTTTTTACTTTATTAATTATTTGATCATCTGTGATTAGATCTTTTGTTTTTAACAAAACAGTTTTTTCCTTTAAATTTACTTGAATATCTGTTTTTGCGTTTTTTACGACAGAATTAAATTCTTTTTGCATTCCTTTAACACACATTTGGCAAACCATTCCTGGAACAGTTACCAGGATTTTTTCAGCTAAGATATTTGATGAAAAAAAAGAAAAAAGAATTATAGTTAAAGAGTTTTTTATCATTTTTATATTCTAATTAAAGGCTATCAAAAACTCAATAGGGAAGTTTGTCTAGTTTAGTTGTAACTACCAAATAATTAGTATCTGGCCCTTCAAAACCTGGAGATCTGTAACTTATAATGATGGCCAAGGAATCACTCTCTTTTTCATAAACGATTTCTCTAACTGTATATCCATAAGCACATTTCCTTGAATTTGGAAGTGTTTTATCATTTTGTAGAATTTTAACTTTTTCGTTTTTACTTAGCTCAAGCTTTAAAAGTCCTGGAGTGGCGATATCGTAACAATCTTGAGTAAGACTAGTTTCAGAAATTTTTAGTTTAAATGTTTGACCAAAATTGGGATAATCATCATGTTTTAATACTCTGAAATTTAATTCATTATTAGTGTTTAGATCAGTAGGTAATCTTTTTAACATTGTACTACCAATTATTTGATCTTCTTTGAATCCATAATTTGTTAATTTAGCATCTGATTTTGATTCTTGAATTGCCTCTTTGATTGTTTTTTCTTGATTGTTTTCAAAGCAATCACATTTCCCAACCTTTACAAGCTTATTATCTTTAACATTAACAACCCAAGTCCATGCATCAGCATGACCTGCTCCATCATGGTGACCAAATTGAGTGAATGCATAGTATTTATGATCGCTAGAAAACCCTAAGCTTTTATATTTAAAGTATGACCCAGCAAAAGAGCTTAAGCTTAAGATAGTTGTAATAAAAAAGAATGTTAACTTCATATGAATCTCCAATTGGTTAGTAGGTAGCATTGATAAAAATACTAATCAATAGAAATTTTAGGCATTTTTAAAATACTGAATATGTAGGTTGGCCATAATAACTTGGTGGACAAATCAGTGTGATTTTAAGTGCTTATATCAAAGTAGCTTTGTAAAAATTACTACAATCCTTGAAGATTCAATGACTGATTTGGTAACGATATAAAGATATTTTTTCAGGAGATAAAATCAATGAAAACATTACTTGTTATTTTAGCGTTATCTATTACTTCAGCTCAAGCTGCTAAGTGGGAGAAAATTCCTCAGAAACACTCAGTCTTTAGCTCTCTTCTAAAGGGTTTAAAACTTCATAAGGTTGTTTATGAATTATTAGATAAAAGTAACTCTGAGCAAATAGAGAATTCACTAAAGCAATTAACATATTTTCATCGAGCAAAAGAATGGGGTGAGTATTCGGTCCCTGAATTTGTGACTATAGGTAAGAGTTCAGTTGAAGAGTTTGGTGAAATTTTTCTTATTGATAATACTCAAACTGAGCCTTATTCGATGACAGAGAGTACTCTTTCTAGAGTGAAAAGCTTTGTTCAAAATAATAATGAACTTGAATTGTTTGATGGTAATGACGGAAATAATCTTGGAGATTGTTCAAATGTGTACATTTATCATAAAGCTCAAAAACAAGTTGCTATTTTATCACTTTGTTATGCTGAATAAGTATTAATTAAGTCTACTTTTAAATCAATTGTACTATTAGCATAACCCTTTTATTAATGGGAGTTACTTACTCTAAAGAGAATTTTCTATTTTCCGATAAGTGTCTTACTTGGAGGGAATATGAAATTATTTAAAATTTTTGTTTTATTATGCTTGCTTGCAGCATGTGGAGATGACTCTACAAACGGTGTTAAAAATCTAGGGAATGATTCAATTATTGGTGCTGATAATGGTTCTAATGAGGGAGGTGGAGATGATGCTGGTTCTGGAGCAGGAGGTGGCGTAGGAGGAACTCCACGAGAGGTAGAAAGAGTTTTTCCAGTTTTGTATGCTTGGGATCTAAGAGAGGATCACTTTGATTCAAATACAAGTAATGATCAATTAAATTGTGCTAACTTTTCAAGAGAAGAGCTAATTCATATGGCAGAAAGACTTAATGATGGTCTTCAAGATTATTTGACGAATACATTAAATGATTCACCTGTTGATGAAACAGCTGCTGAAATCACAGAGTATGATTGTCATAGGAAGGGAACTTATAGAGATGAAGGGATTTTAAACACACATGGAAAAGATGATGTTGTTCCTTATAAAATAGAATCAATTGTTACTTGTGTTGGAAGAGATGGGGTAAGTGCAGATAAAAATGGTCCATACTTTGGTATTAAATCTTATTGTGCTTTGTTGAAAAAATAAAAAACATGTTTATTGAAAGAGAGCAACTATAATTTTTTTATTAAATTGCTCTCTTTTTATTCGAATAATTTATTTGTTCGCTTCTTGGGCTTCTTTGAGCATTTGTAGATGTTGATCAACCTTTTCTATATGATCAGGATCCATAAGATCTTTGGCGCGACATTTTACTGAACTATCTTCAGATCTTGCTGTTTCAATCATTTGATAAATATTTTCTTCTGCTACAGCTTTTAGCTTCTCAGGGTAGAAAACTTTATCATATGCCATTTTTGAATATTCTTTATCATCAATCACTAAACTTGCTTCTCTGGCATTTTTAAAACTTTGCCAGTCTAAATTTGTTGAGCCAACAATTGTAACTTCTCGGTCTATAAACATAATCTTAATATGGGGAGCACCAACACCATCAGCGATGTGTTTTACTCTGTTCCCATTTTCATCAACACTTCTAGAGAACCATCTAAATTGTAAATGAGAGTTCATGTGTCTCATGAAGTCTCTTTTTGTGGAAAAATTACTTCCAAAGTCTTCATAGGCCTTACAATATAATCTAGATAAAGCAACTGCGTTCGTACCTTTACTTATTGCTTTTGTAACTCCACCTAGAGCTTCAATTTTATAAGAGTTTCTCTTAAATCCCAAAACAGTTTCTACTTTAACCCCTCGTTTAATTGCCTGAACTAAAGCATCAGTCATATCGATGTCATTAAAATTTGGATACATGAAATCGATGCTGTGCTTTGCTGCATTAATAGCAGAGAGATAACCTTGAGTTAAATAATTATCAGTATCTTCATTATTTAAGTTGATTTTTTTATTGTAAATCTTATTTAAGAAAATAAGAGGCATCTCTGTATTGGGATATTCATGATTAATTAGAGGTGAATTAGCATAAAACGCATCAACATCTAATTTTTCGTCGTCATTATCAAAAATACTATTTTGTCTGTCAGCTAATTTTGCAATATCTAAGATACTGAATCTATCAAACCCACATTTATATTCTTTCTTTTCAATATTATAAAACCCACACATATAATCTGATTCATCCCAGGCGTGTTCAAGATCAATTTGAGCTGCTTTTGCTACTTCCCCTTCGAAGGTATAAGCAGTATCTCTTTCAGGAATCACTCCATTTCTGTAATTATTATTTTTATCAGCATTTGCTCCACCGATATGAATAATTTTTTGATCTATAACTGCTAACTTAGAATGATTCTCATCAAGAACATGAAAAGTATCTTGTGTATGAAAAGCAAGATTGAAATCAATGTATTTTGGATCAAGGCCAAGTTCTAGGAAATGCCTGAAATAAGTTTTAGCATTTTGTTTCATGCCTCTATTTTTTAGAACTAAAAGGAAGTTTGCAGTTTGTCTAAATCGAAATCTTTTAAAAGGTTTACCTTCAGCTTCTAATTTTTGTAGTCTTTTTTGTACTGGAATAAGCGCTTCTAAAATAGCTTTAGCGGGATCACCAAATCTTGCATTTCCCCAATTGAGAATGACTTCATGTTTAGCATTAGAGATCAATGTTTTAAGAGTTTCAAAAATTTCTTCAGCATCTATTAAAATATCTAAAGGCTTGTTGTAACAACTCGAGAGATGAGCAAATTTTATAATTTTACCTTCACCTTCCTCTACTCGACGCAATCCATTGTGTATTTCTAGGCCAATTTTTGAAAATTTACAACTCGAGGCCGTTTCTCTATAAGCTTGAGAAGAAGACTTTTCATGTAATTGTGTACATGAGAATAAAAGTAACATTATGACTAAAGATTTCACTAGACCCTCCTAAAGTGATTTTTCTTGATTGTATCATAGGGAAGGTTTAGGAGTTATTAGATAGGAAAATAGGTATCTACACTTTTTCTCAGAAGCAAAGTGCTTGGAGTTTAACTGAGGGTTTTAGTCCGCCCCGTAAATTAAAGCAAGAATCTTTTAAGCAAAACAATATTGTTCAGGAGGTATTTGTTCATTGAGAGCAAGTACTAAGGATTCTTTTACTTTAGTAACTTTGATTTTTTGAGTAGTTGTTTTAGGAAGTTCTTCAAAAAATATTAGGATATGATGAGGTCTTTTATAAGGAGCCAGCTTTTTAATAATTTGATTAGAAATACTTTTGAGAGATTTTTGAATTTCATCTCTATTTCCATCATAATTTTCCACTAAATCAGCTGAGGGAACTAAAACTGCGTAGAGAGTATCACTATTTAAATTTTCTGATCCTATATTCTTTGAGTTTAGTCCTAAAACGACGGCCTCTTGAATATCATTATGATGTTGAAATAATGTTTCTACCTCTTCAGGATAAACTTTTTTCCCACCTTCTAATACAATCATTTTTTTCTTTCTTCCAGTAATGTGTAAAAAACCTTTATTATCAATACTACCGACATCTCCAGTTTTAAACCATCCATCATCAGTTAAGACCTCTTTAGTCAATTCCATATTCTTATAATAACCACTCATTATGTGTGGCCCTTTAGTCAGAATTTCTCCATCGTCACTAATTTTAATACTTATATCTTTAATGGCCTTTCCAACTGAACCTGGCTTCGAAAAATTAGGAGTATTAGTTGTTACAATGGGACCTGTTTCTGAAAGTCCATATCCTTCATACAATTCAATGCCAATGCTTTTAAAAAAAGTAATTAAATCTTTTGAGAGATGTGCACTCCCAACATTCATTCTATAGAGGTGACCACCAAATTTTTGGTGAATCTCTTTGAAAAACTTCCTTTTCAAATTTGAAGAGTTTACTTTACTAAATAGTTTTAAAAGAGACCTGACTAATAACTTTTTATGCTTAGGCAGTGAATTAATATTTCTTTCAATCCCATCTTTTATAGATTTTACAAAAAGGGGTACAGTAACCATTTGAGTAACACTTCTTTGTTGCAAACATTGCATGAGGTGCTCTTTCTCATGTGAGTTGGCAAAACAGATTTCAGCACCAACCGATAGAGGTAAGCATAGCCCTCCTGTGAACTCGTAAAGATGATTCAAAGGAAGCATTGATAACAATCTTTCGTCTATTTGAGTTTTAAACTCATCATGATAAATATTTACTTGAGACATTATAGCACTGATTTTAGTCATTACGCCCTTTGGTGCTCCTAAGGTTCCTGAAGTATAGACTAAGATATTCATATCTTGCCCAGAAACATCTGGAAGTTCAGTCGTTTTAATGTCTGAGATCTGATCGAGACTCTCTTGGGAGACCTCTAAGATTGGGATAGCAACTTTAGCTATTTCAAGACTATTAAAAAGTAGTTCTGCAAGGTTGGGGGAATAGCAAATAAGATCTGGTTCTGAGTGAGTGATGATATGAGAGATTTCATCTGGAGTAAGCTTTATATCTACAGGGATAATAGTTGCACCAGATAAGATTGAGCCAAAAGTGAACGCAGGCCATTCAAGTCTACTTTCAGATAGCAAAAGAACCTTCTTGTTTTTATCAAATTTATTCATTTTTAAATATCTAGCAAATTTGTAAGTTTCATTTATAAACTCAGTAAATGTTTTGAATTTCCATTGCCCATTTACCAATTGAGAAAACGCAATTTTTTCTGAAAATTCACTTTGTAATTTCTCTAAATACTCAACGATTGAATTTGTTTTAGTAAATCTCATTTGTACTTCCTATGAATTTGATAATTGTATTTTTTATAAAATTTGGTTGACTAAGAAATCCAAAATGATCTCCCTTTATGAGGTGCAGAGAAAACTCGGAGTCTGTTAGCTTACACCAATCTCTCATCTCTGAAAGTTCGTAGATATTATCCTCTTCACCTAGAAAACAACAAAGAGGTACATTAACAGTCTCTTCTTGTGGAACGTAACTCTCTAACATGTTGAAGTCATTTCTTAGCCCTGAGAGAAAAAAATCTTTTGTTTTTTTATCTTCAAATAATCTTTTATCTATAGCACCATATTTTGTGAGATATTCAATAAAACTCTCTTCATCTAAGTGTGTAGTCTTTGGGATAGATGGTTGATAAGCTTTCAAGGGAGGGTAGAAAGCCGAAACCATTAAACCTTTAATAGGAATTTTTTTAGTGATCTCATAGGCCAATAGTGATCCATAACTATGACCTAGAAGATAAGTATTATTATCTACATACTTCTCTACAAAGCTTATAATTTCTTCTTTGAATATTGACCAATCAGAGTAGTTTTGTCGTGAATTTTTGCCTCTTGATGGGAGATCAAGAACTTGAACTTTATACTCATCTTTAAGAGCATTTTTAAGTTCCAAGTATTGAAACTCGTGCCCACCAGCATGGGGTAGGATTAATAACTGTGCTGTAGAGATAGCTTTGCTCATAGTATATTCTAGCGTGTTATGAATGTTCCCTTTTTTGACCATGTATATATTATCTATACTGCAACTTTTTCTTACACAGATATAGATATGTTAATTATCTGAAAATTGTATATGCTATAGAAAGTACACAAAACACTTCTAAAGGAGAGAATATGCCACCTGTTGAGACATATTTTGGACAATTGAATATTGTATTTGGCTGGGTCTGGATGGTATTAGGGATCATAAGCGGCTCAATTATTGGTATGTGGGCCTTTGCAGGACCTCTTCCAGCTCCGAGAAAACATAAAGATTATGCAGACTTATCTCGAAGATTAGTTCGATTGGCCCATATTGCTATGTTTGCTCTTCCTATGATCAGTATCCTTTATGGGATGTTTATAGATCAAGCAATTTTGAGCGATGATTTAAAGCATTGTGGATCGATATGCATGATTATTTGTATGATAGGTATTCCGACTTTTCTTATTTTAGCTTCATTTAAGATTGCTTTTAAGTATTTTGAAGTGATTCCTGTTGGAGCAGGAATGGTCGCTTTATTCATCATGGCCTATGGACAATATCTTAAATATTTAACTTACTAATTACTGGAGAGCATAATGAGTAAAAATTTTAACCCAAGAGAATCTGGACGAAAGGCAATAGAAGAGACTGTTGCTCCTCAAGATTGGAAAGAAAATAGGAAGATAGCTGAGTCTTTAAAAACTATGCTTGCAAAACATCCAATATCTACCCATCCATTGATGGAGTTTTTTGAAAATGAAACTTTAGATAACAAATTATCATTGAGACTACACCAAGAATTTGGATATGCTTTTGCCCAAGTTTTTACTGATGCAGTAATTAAGGCCATGTTTTTATCTAGCCAAATGGAAGACCGTCTAGGACCAAGAGCTAAAGCTACAGCGAGATTTTTATGGGCACTAAATCTTCAAGATGAGCTTGGATATTTTCCTGGAGAAGATGGTGAGAATTATAAAGGTAATCCTTATGAAGCTCATTATTTTCAATTTGTTCAATTATTTAAAGATTTAGGTGCAACTGAAACTGCAATTAAAGAATACGTTCCTTCAGATGCTGCCATCAAAGCAAGAAAAAGTTTTGAAGATTCGTATTCAGACTATAAAGATTTAACAACTATACTTGCTCTTGCTGAATCAATCTTTGATGATTTTGCAGGTCCATGGGCCGATAATGTTGGAAGATCGACTAATATTGATGTTTCTAAAGGATATCATACTATTCACGTTGAAGATGATCATGGTGAATCTATTGATGATGAACATTCTGAAGATAGCTGGACTTTATTTTGCCAAGCAATCACTCCTGAAGATGGAGAAGAATTAAAAAAGAAAACAAGAGATTGGATTGATACATGGCATAGTTTTGCCGACTCACTTCTTGAAATGTGTATGTAATGAATCAATTGATGGGATCAAAACATTCCTTTGCAAAATGGCTACAAAGCAATATTGCTAAATTACTTGATACTCAAGCTGAAAAAATTGAATTAAAAGCTCCTTTTATGTCATTAGGTCTGAGTAGTTTAGATCTAATTGAAATGTGTGCTCAATTTAAAACAGATTTCAAAGAAGAATTAGATCCCATTTTATTATTTGAACATCCAGATATCGAGTCCTTAGTAGACCACTTTTTCTTAACTGAGAGAAAATCAAATAGAACAAAAGTGAAGAAGCAAAAAAGTAAAGATGATATTGCTATTATTGGAATGTCTTGTCGCTTTCCTGGGGCTAAAAATGAACAAGAATTTTGGGATTTGCTAACAAGAAAAGAGAGTGCAATTACAAAAATCCCAGATGATAGATTTTCAAAAAAATTAAAATTTGATGCTTATGCTGGATTAATTGATGAAATAGATCGTTTTGATGCTGAACATTTTCTCATGAATTCCAATGAAGCTAAAAGCACAGATCCCCAGCATCGTTTACTACTTGAAACTAGCTGGAAGGCGATTGAAAATGCGGGCATTAATCCACATGATTTACGAAAATCAAATACAGGTGTTTTTGTAGGCATTAGTTCCAATGATTATTTCTTAACTAAATTTACTCAAGAAATTGAAGGATCCATTTATGATGGTCCAGGTTCTGCTCATAGTATAGCAGCCAATAGAATGAGTTTCTTTTACGATTTTAAAGGGCCAAGTTTTGCTGTAGATACAGCTTGTTCTTCTTCTTTAGTTGCTATCCATCAGGCTTATCATTCCTTGTTAGAAGGTGAATGTGATATGGCATTAGCTGGAGGAGTAAATCTTATTCTATCTCCATTTTTGATGGAGTCTTTTCATAAAGCAAACATGTTATCAAGTGACGGGCAATGTAGAAGTTTTTCTGAGAATGCAAATGGTTATGTTCGCTCAGAAGGAGTTGGAGTCATTCTTCTTAAGAGATTAAGTGATGCTATTGAAAATAATGATAATATACTTGGAGTCATAAAAGGATCAGCAATTAATCAAGATGGAAAGACAAGCACCATTACGGCTCCTAATGGAACAAGCCAGGTTGATGTCTTATTAGATGCACTTGATAGTGCGGAACTAGTTGCTGAAGATATCTCATATATTGAAACGCATGGTACAGGAACTCCTTTAGGAGATCCTATTGAGTATAAATCTATTGCTGAAGTTTATCATCAAGCTGATCTGATGATTGGGTCTGTAAAATCTAATATCGGTCATCTTGAAGCTGCAGCTGGAATGGCTGGAATTATTAAATCTGTCCTTTGTTTAAATCATGATCTTATTCCTGGAAACTTTAACTTTCAAAATGTGAACCCTAAAATTAGGGTGAGAAGTAATATTAAGATCTTATCAGAACATACAAAATGGGATGAAGAGAGTATCAAAAGAATTGGTGTAAGTTCATTTGGTTTTGGTGGAACAAATGCTCATATCATATTAGAAGAGGCCCCAAGACAATTAAGACATGCCAACTTTAAACAAGTTGAATCTAATGAGTATAATTTATTTCAACTATGTGCTTCGAGTAAAGATAGCTTAGAGAAAAACATAAACTCTTATATTAATTACCTAAAAGATTCAAATAATGAATTTACTGATATTTGTTCAAATTTATTAAACAATAAAGCAAGGCTCAAAAAGAAAGTTGTGCTTGTTTCAAAATCAAAAGATGAACTCATTGGTCAATTAAAGAAAATTATTAATAATGACCTTCGTGATCCTTCAGTCGGACTAGAAGAGATAAATCAAATTAAAAAAACTGTTTACTCTTTTACAGGGCAAGGTTCTCAATATCCATATATGGGAAAAGATATCTATTTTGAAAATGAATTATTTCGAAGTTCGTTTAATAAGTGCTTGGACCTATTTCAAAAAAAAGTCGATGTTCATTTATACAAATTATGGGCATCTGATAGCGATGAGATTCATTCAACTTTTTATTCTCAGATTTATCTCTTCTCTTTTAGTTACTCTTTATTTCAACTTGTTTACTCTTTGGGGATAAAGCCTGATCTTCTTGTTGGACATAGTCTAGGAGAGCTAGTTGCTCTTAGTTGTGCAGAAGCGATAGATTTAAATGATGCTATTGATTTAGTGTTTTCTAGAGCAGAAGCAATGGAGAGCTCCGAAGAAGGAGCGATGTTAGCTGTTCTTACAAATTCTACCAGTGTTGAAGATTTAGTAGGAAGTTATAATTTAGATATTGCTGTTATAAATGGAAAAGACAATTTTGTTCTATCTGGAAAAAAAGAAGATCTTTTGTCGATCCAAAAAGATTTTAAAGAAAAAAATATAAAGTCCACTTTTTTAAAAGTTGAGAGGGCCTTTCATTCAAGGCTTATGGATAGCGTGCTTGATAAGTTTTTTAAAAGTATTCAAAAAATAGAATTCAGAGAACTTCAATTACCAGTGTATAGTTCATTTCTAAATAAATATTTGTCAAACACAGATATCAATTCTCAATTTTTTGTGAATCAGTTAAGAGGTTGTACGAATTTTTATCAAACTATTTGTGAACTTAAAAACCAAGGATTTACTCATCATTTAGAAATTGGTCCGAAACCAGTTTTATCTAATCTCGTAAGAAGTGAGATGAGATCCATTGAGAATATAAATTTTTCCAGACAAGGGAAGAATTCTTTTGAGAGCTTTTTAACTGGGGTTGGGAAGCTAATATTAAAAGGATTTGATCTGAAGTTTAATGAAGTTTATTCTAAAGAGAAAAGAAACTTTGTTAAATTACCTGATTTCATCTTTGATGCAAAGTCCTATTGGCATGATGGGATTAATAAATCTAATCTCTCTTTAGATAGAATTGAGCCAGTAAAAAAGAAAAAAGTTATTATTGATGAGAGTAAACTTATTCAAGAACTTAAAGAATTATTATCTGATGAATTAGGCCTACCTATAGAAGAGTTTTCAATAGATCAAAATTTGATGGACTATGGTACTGATTCACTAGCTATGCTTCATTGCCTAGAGTCAATTAATGAAAAGTATGATGTTTCAATTCACGTAAATGATATCTTTCAAGACTTAAATACCATATCAGCGATTGCAAGTTTTATTGCTACTGAGTTAAGTGAAAGATCTATCGATGTGGAAAGCAATGTCCAGTTTACTGGCTTTGAATTAGATCAAAGTGAAAATATGAATTTGGAAGCTTTGATCAAAACGCAAATTCATATCATGAATAAACAGTTAGAAATTTTAACTGGTCACCCTATGAAATCAAACTTTAGAGTTGATACAAGTTCTAGATCAAAACAAGTTATCAATGATGATCAAAAAAGTCTTAAAGGAGTATTAGGTAATTTCTCAACTAATTACTCTAGTGCTAAGACTAGTTCGAATACAAAATTTCTAAATGAATTTATTAAAAAATACATAAAAAAAACATCTTTAAGTAAAGAATATGCTAGCAAGCATAGAGATCATTTAGCAGATAATAGAGTCAGTGCTGGCTTTAGACCAAATTTAAAAGAGATCGTTTACCCAATAGTTTTTGAAAAAGCTCATGGAGCACACTTTATCGATTTAAATGGTAATGATTATGTAGATTTCACAATGGGGTTTGGAGTGAATTTATTTGGTCACTCCCCAGAATTTATAAACACCCAACTTTTAAAACAAGTTAAAAGTGGAATTGCTGTTGGTCCTCAATCAGCCATGGCCGGAAAAGTTGCTCAACTTTTCTGTGAAATTACAGGTAATCAAAGAGTAACATTCGTAAACTCTGGAACTGAGGCCTTAATGACAGCTATTAGATTAGCTAGAGCAAAGACTGGTAGAGAAAAAATAGTTTTATTCGAAGGGTCTTATCATGGTCATTTTGATGGAGTTTTAGGAAGAAAAACAAAAAGCGGAGAGACAGTTCCGGTTGCTAGGGGGATACCAAGATCCTTAACAGATGGAGTGATCGTATTAGATTATGACTCTGAGGAAGCTTTAGAAATTTTATCTAATCAAGCCGATGAGATAGCTGCAGTGATAGTGGAACCTGTTCAAAGCAGATTTCCTGAGATTCAGCCTAAAAAGTTTTTAAAGCGTTTAAGAGAAATAACTAAAAAATCAAAGAGTGCATTAATTTTTGATGAAGTCATCACTGGTTTTCGGGTTGCCAAAAATGGAGCTCAAGAATATTTTGAAATTGAAGCTGATCTAGCTTGTTATGGGAAAGTTCTTGGTGGTGGTTTGCCAATAGGAGCTGTTGCAGGAGATAAAAAGTTTTTAGATTTTATCGATGGAGGAGATTGGAGATTTGGCGATTCCTCTATGCCACTTAATGAGATGACCTTCTTTGCGGGAACATTTTGTAAACACCCTTTAGCTATGATTGCTAGTTACGAAACATTAAATAAAATCAAGAACGAAGGTAATCAAATATTTAAAAGTATAAATGAGTTAACGGATTATTTAGCAAAATCTTTGAATGATTTTTTTGAAGAAGCTAAAATCCCTTTAACTATTGTTCATTTTGGATCTTTGTTTCGGTTTAAATTTACAGGTAACTTTGATCTTTTATTTTATTTTTTAAATTATAAAGGTTTTTATATTTGGGAAGGTCGAAATATGTTTATTTCTACCGCTCATACTAAAGATGATGTAGATAGTTTTATAAAAGCAGTTAAAGAGTCAATAAATGAGCTAAATACTTTAGGCCTTATCAGTCAAGGTAAGCTCTCTCCTTCTATAGAGACTAAAACTAAAAACTTACCATTTTATCATTCACATAGACGCTTCAATCATAAAAGTGAACAAAGCGATATTTTTCATAAGCTTTCAGGACAAATTCATCTAAACTTAAAATTAAGAGGAAACTTAGATATTTTAGCTCTCAAGGAATCTTTTTCTGACTTGTTTCTAAGGTACAAAGAGTCATTAAATATTAATTTTAATTTAGAAAATGAGCAACTTATCTTTGGAGGCAGTAAAGAATTCAAGGTTGATCTGATAGATTTTAGTAATAGTTCGGGAGCCAGGGGACAAATAGATAAATATCTTCAAACAGCAACTAGTAAGGTCTTGGATCCCAATCAAGAGCCTATAAATATTGAGATTCTAAAAGTTTCTGATGATGAACACATACTCTTTTGTAAAATCCACCACTTAGTTATGGATGGGCTAAGTATTGCTTTTATGACTGATGATTTAGCAAAGATTTATTCTGCTAAAAAGTTAGGACGAAGAGCAAAACTAAAACCAATTTATTCATTTTCTGAATTCCTAGAAGATCAAGATAGAAATCAGAACAAAAAGACTTATAAAGAAGAGCTAGAGTTTTGGAATGAAGAATCAAAGAAATGGGTTTTACCTTTTGAATCTAAACAAGATTTTAAAGGAGAGAGGTTAAAAGTCGTCATCCCTGAAGAGAACTATAAAAGCATAAGGATGTTTGGTTATAAAAATAAAAGTTCATTGTTTCTAACAACGCTATCTGTTTTTTATCGCCAATTAGCTAAATATATTGGTAAGGAACAATTTACAATAGGTGCTCCTTATATGGGACATGAGTCAATAGATAAGGTTATGATTGGAAACTGTGTGAATACTATTCCTTATACATTTAGTATAGAAGAGGGCGAGTTATTAACTGAAACTGTTGCTCGATTAAAAAAGTACCAATTAGATCTTAACAGATATTGTGAAATACCTTTTGAGAAGATGATTCATAATAAAGAAGATCCTATTGAGGTTATGTATAATGTAGAGCCATTGAGTAAGTTGCCTAAATTTAAGGGAGTTGAAGCTGACTTAGAACTATGCCCAGTGCATGCAAGCGAATATCCATTAATGTTTAATCTGATGAAACTAAACAATGAGATTATTATCGAAATGGATTATCAATTTTCTCTCTTTTCTAAAGAAGAGGCTCAAAAATTCATTGAAGAATTTAGAAACAATTTACTAGATATAAAAGCATGAAGAAAATACTAATACTGATTTTTCTTATTTTCGGATTTGGACTATATACCTTGAATAAGTCAAACGTCTTCAAAGACATTTCTCAAGAAGTTAATTTCACTTGTTCGGTGATAGAAGAAATTCAAGGTCCAGAGGATATTGATAAAGCTGGTGATACTTTAATTATCTCTAGTGCTTTTCATAAACCAGCATTTCATAAATATGATGGGAAGATTTATAAATATAAAACTGGTGAGCTTGAGTTAATGCAAGTAGAGGTACCTATCAACCCACATGGGATTAGTGTTTTTGGAGATCTTCTTGCCATGGTTTCTCATGATAAAGAGTCTGATTCGATTAAGATTTTTGAAATGAGTGGGAAGAAATTAATTTTGAAGAATAATTTGACTGATGAAAAACTATATAATGGTAATGACATTGTCTTTATTAACGAAAAACAATTTTTTGTAACAATAGATCATTCTCTAAAGACTGACTTCTCAAAAATCCTCGAAAACACCATTCAATTTCCAGGAGGGAAAGTACTGTTTTATGATGGAGAAAATTTTCATGAAGTGATTGAAGGTATTGTTTTTGCCAACGGTATTCAATTTAAAAAGAATAAAATTTATATTTCATCTATGATTGGAAAAAAGATCTATGTTTACAATATTGAAAATCCTCTTAAACCTAAGGAAGAAAAAGTTATCTCTTTAGATGAATTCCCTGACAATCTCCATATTGAAGATGAAAGACTTCTGATTACTACTCATCAAAAAATCTTTACTCTTAAAGCTCATAGTGAACAACCTAAACGTAATCATTCAAAATCTAGCTTGTATGAGTATAATCTAAGTAATGGATCTCTATCACGTTTAAGTACTTTTCCTGATTCTTATTCAGCTTTAAGCGTTACCGTCCCATTTGAAAATGAATATGTTCTAGGGAATATTTATTCGGAATTTTTATTAAGATGCAAAAAATAATTTCATTGATCCTCTCTCATCCAAAGAAGACCTTGTTTTTTTCATATCTAATAGTGATTTTATCAACACCTTTTATTCTAAAAGTTGGAATTGATTTTGGTGTAGAGATTTGGTTTTCAAAAGATCATCAAGAGCTAAAGAATTTTGAGAGGTTCAAGGATACCTTTGGTTCTGATAATTATGTTTTCCTTGCTCTTGATAACAAAGATACTATTTTTAATAAAAAAGTCCTTGCTGATATAAAGCTTATTCATGAGGACCTTTATTCAATTGCTAAAGTTAATAAAGTCCAATCATTAGCAAATTTAAAAGATATTAGGAAAGTTGATGACGAGTTAAGTGTAGACCCATTTATAGAAAATGAGATCAAAGATTTATCTGGTTTTGCTAAAGATAATAATTTGATGGAAGGATTGTATTTAAATAAAGATCAAACTTCGGCACACTTCTTAATTACTCTGGATCGTCCTGACGAAGATCAAATCACTTATGGGAAAACCATTAGAGGAGTTAATGAATTAATAAAGAAATATCCTTACGATTTCAAGATGGTAGGGACTGCAGCGGTTGTTGATTCTCTCAAAAATATCTGTTTCGATGACTTAATCTTAATTATTCCTGTCTTGTCGATCTTAATTTTTATTATTCTGTATTTTATATTTAAGGATGTATTCTTAATTTTCTTGGTTTTCCAAGTCATCATCCTAACAAATGTTGCTACCTTTATTATTGCTGGTATTTTAAATTTGGAATTAAATAACTTAAGTTCCATGGTCTCTGCTGTCTTAATGGCCATCTCGATTGCTGATGCCATTCACTTTCTTTCTTCTTTTGAACTATCAGATAAAGAAAATGTTATCGATGCTTCAAAGCATTCCTTTCAGAAAAACTTCTTTAGCACTTTATTAACGACTTTAACCACTTCTTTAGGGTTTTTGTCTTTAACGACAAGTAATCTTGTACCTATTTACCAATTTGGAATCTTATGTTCGGTAGGGACCTTATTGGCTTGGATTTTTTCTGTGACTACGATTTTTCCATCTCTTATTCTTAAGAGAAACAAAAAGGTCAGAAAAAAGAAAGCAAGGAAATTTAGTTTTCCGGTTTCTTTTATAATGAATTATCATAAAGCAATTTTAGTTTTTTCAATTCTATTAGGCGTGACTTGTTCTTATGTAGCATTAGGGCTTCAAGTAAATTCAAACCCATTTAATTATTTTTCAAAAAATAGAAAAATTAATAAAGATAATTCTTATTTTAATAAAGAATATGGTGGGTTTTCAAGTTTTGAAATATTAATGGATTCTAAAAAAGTAGATGGTGTTTACGAAAAAGACTTCTTACTTAAAGGGAAGTCATTAATTGACTATATTCATTCAACTTTTAATCCAAATCATATTTCTTCTGTCCATTCTTATATCACTGCCTTGTTTAACTCTGATGGAAATCCTGGGTTATTTCCTGATAGTTCTAATCAAACTGCTCAATACCTATTATTATATTCAATGAGTTTATCGGAAGATCAAGATTTGAACAATTTAGTAGATATTAAAAATCAATTCCTACGAACCTCAGTTTTTTGGGATGTACAAGATTCAACAAGAATTATGAACAATATAGAATTAGTTAGAAAGAAGGCACAAGAAATAGGTCTTTCAATTAATATCACTGGAAGAGAATATCTCTTTAACTCTATGAATGATGAAGTGGTCTATTCATTTCTAAAATCAATTTTTATTACAGTCTTTCTGATTTCTATTTTACTCATTGTTCTATTTAAATCTTTTTCGCTTGGAATAATGTCCTTAATACCTAATATTCTCCCTTTAGTAATAGGGGCTTCTATAATGTCTTTTTTGAGGATTCCCCTAGATGTAGGTTCAGTTTTAGTGATGTCGGTATGCTTTGGTATCGCAGTAGATGATACCATTCATTTTTTAAAAGCTTTTAATCAAACTAAAGGCCTAGATAGCTTAGAAGATAGGCTCAGGGAAACGATGAATCATGTCGGGCATGCATTAATTAGTACAACTGTTGTGTTAGGCTTGAGTTTTTGTGCTTTTCTATTAGCTGACTTTACACCTAATTTTAACTTTGGAGTATTTACAGCTTTGATTTTAATGATGGCATTGATTACGGACCTTTTAGTTCTTCCTAGTCTTTTGGTCTTTGTTAATAATATTCGAGGAAACGAAAAGAGCTAAAGATCATTTCTAAGGACTCTAAGGATTAGCATTCTATAAAAATTACATTGTTATAAATGTGTATTCCAATTATCTAATCAGTTCTGGATAATACTTTAAGAAATCGGCGTGTTTATGAAAAAAATTCTATCTTTCACATTTATTGCTTCCATAACTATTATTTTAATATATCTAAATAATCATAAGAAGATGCTTGCAAGCAATAATCAAACTAAGAGTTCTGATCCTGTTAAATTAAAAAAAATCGAAAGAGTTAAAGAAGTTTAAAAAAAGAAAAAACAAACCTTCAAGAAAGAATCTCTTGATCAATTTGATGAATATATTGAAAAACTTGTAGGTAGCACTGAGAATGAAATCATTAAAAAAGAAATTTTAAAGTCGTCAAAAGGTTGTAAGAAAAAATTTAATTCGAAAGATTGTGAAAAATCTCAAGAGGCAATAGAGTTACTAAAGGCTTGGATATCATCCCAAGGCAAAGATTTAGCAGGTATGAGTCGATTAGAACTAGTTGCTTCTATTATGTCTCCAATAATTTTAAGCAATGGAGATATAGCCAAGGTCGATTTTAAAAAGGCTGCAGCCCATGCTAGAGAGGCCATGAAGATAGATGATTCCTTTTATGCGGCACATAAATTAAACTTTACGATGGAAGTTCTTGATATACTTATCAAGCAATCAAAAGATGTATCAGGTCTTGAAAAAAGTCTTGAGGGAGTGAAGACTTTCGATTACTTAGAAGAAGATCCTCAAATCTCAGATTCTCTTGCACTTGCCTACGGAGGAGCAAATAACTCTCAAGGTCTTGAAGAATATATAAATGATATCTCTAAGAGTAAGCCAGACTCTGGATTGGCCGAATATTATAGAGCAATGAAATATAGTTCTGAAAAAAAATATGATCTTGCTTACGAATCCGTTTTGAAGGCATTAGAAAAAGATCCTTATAATGAGAAATTTCTTAGCACGAAAAACTCAAAGGAAAAAGATGGGAAAATGAATTTCTCTATTTCTTTAACCCTTTCAATAGGTGATTTGTAGAACTAGTCTTTCAATACTTTATGAATTTCTTCTAATCTCTGTCTGTTGATTCCAAAGTCTTTTCTTCCGAGGCGAGAGGATGATCTAAATTGAATAAGTCCATTAGTATCTAATAGGAATTCAACATCATCTATGAATCTAAAAAACTTGGAAGTATATTGAGCATAAATATAGTTCTGTGTTTCTATCATGATCTTAGCTCGCTCGTCCTTGGAAATAATCTCTTTTAATTTTGAAATGTCATTAGAGGTGTCATTTGTATTCCAGGCACTCATCGAATGGTATGTCGTAGTAGCATTACTCGAGATACAATTTTGTTTGTCAGGGTTACAAGGACTTAATGATGAATTATTTAAGCCAACATTTTCAGGTTGGTTACCACCTAGGCCATATATCATAGCAAATAGAATAATCGCGATTAGTGAAATTAAGAGATATTTAATAATTTTCATAATATATCTTTATCTTAATGTTTAAAGATTGAATATTAATATTTTTTTATTGGAGCCAAAGAGCTCATTTTCATCGAATTGCGAATTAATAAAACCCCGGCTATGAGAAATAATAGATTATGAATCAAGATTAACCAAGTGGTATAATGGATGTCTCTGTCTAAGACTGCTTGTCTTTGGTCATTTTTAGTTGTGAATGATTATAGGATCTTTATAAATTGAATCAAGTGATAGTTTTATCAAATATAACTTAAAGTTCGATCACAGTTTTTCAACTAACAAAGTGATCGAATTTTGGATCCTTACTAATATTTTAAAGCTTTTGCTACTTTAAACCGATTAGATATTAATGATTAAAAATTTTATAATCCTCATTTTTTTCATGTTCTCTTGTAGTACACCTAGGATTGAGAAGAGGACCCTAGCGAGTCAGGTTAATTGTCATGATAAACTGACTGTATTTCCTAGAAATATGGCTGATCTTGATAGAACAGATCAAACTATGGGCCTAGAGCCCTCTCAAAGAGACTTAAATAAAGTCAGTGGTGCCAATAAAATAATAAATGAAATAGCATGGAAAAAGCGATCAGCCATAATTGCTAATGACCAAGCTCAGGTAGAACTCTATGATAAGAAAATTCTCGAAAAAAGTAATAGTATAATCCCAGAGATTGCGAAGATATTAGAGTTAAAAGGTGTCTCCTCTAGAACAATTACAAAAAGTAATGATAAAGGGCAAGAATTTCTTGAAGTAGTTATTGATCCTTCAAGAAACTCCTCAAATGAAATAGTCACAGCACTCAAGAGAGTAAAAAAAACAGGAGGGAAGAGTTTCAATCAATTAATTATCTCTCCATATAGTACAACAGGGAAATTATATGCTGGATCGTATAGTGGAGGTACTAACAATATCAAATTAGATATAAGGAACTTCGAAGAATTATTTATTAAAACCGGGAATGAACTTTCTCAAACTATTCGTCATGAGTTACGACATATGTATCATGACGCAAGAAGAGCTAGAGGAGAAAAGTCTATTTATGATATAAGTTTTTTCAAGTCAGATCAAAAAAGTCTTCCTGATTTAGATGGTGGGTATTTAAACTATATGTCTTCAGAGGAACTATATACTTTTGCAAGTGATTTAACGGCTTCCGCAAGAGAGTTAAAAAAAGGGAATGTGAAAAATGTAAAAGCTGCATTGAAAAATATTAAAAATGAGGCAGATAGATTTATTAATCGAACTAAAACGGCAGAGGTGATGACAAGATCAAATATAGATGAATTAGATAAGTATCTAGATAAGATCGAAGATGTGGCTTTAGATACTGATCTTGTTTCATTAATGTCAAAAGAGAATATACAGTTCTTTAAATACACTGTTGAAATTACTGATGAATTTGGAAGGAAGACGAGGATACCAATAATTGGCCCGGAAGAGAAAAAGTTATTGCAAGAGCTTAGGAAAAATAACCCTTTGCATGTATTAAAGAAGGATCTGTCTTCTTATATTCAAATACTAAAAAATGATCAGGAGAAACTCCTAAGTGTAGCAAAAAGTAATGCTAAAAAAGCAGAGGAGATAAAAAAGAAATCTTGGCGAATAAGGGTTTTCTCAATGTGGGATAAGATTACTCGTAAAACAAATAAAGATAAAATAGATTTACTAGTTAAAGATATTATTGATTTGAATAAATCTATTCAAAAAGAAATTCCATGATCTCCTTTCTGATTTACTAAGCAGAGTAATAGAGCTCAATTACTTAGCATTCAGAAAGAAGATCATTCTTCAGAAATTAATAACCGTATTGATTAAGCGCTTGAGCTAATTGTAAATAACAGTGACCTGAAAATAAAAGACTTCTCTGATTTCCGAAATCTTCACAATTTTTCTTACCAAGAAGAATAAAAGCCTTTAATGTATTTGCTTCATCGGCTATATCATCTTCACAGGCCTTTACTGCAGACTTAGCACTAGCTAGAAATTTGTCTTCTTGTGCTACTGTGTTGTCATCTAATAGCATATCCTTGGTTGTATTCATTGCAAGATTGCAATTGGGCGTTGCTGATAAACTTAAAATAGCAAAAGCGAGTATTAACATTTTCTTCATTTCAATCTCCTTAAATCGATTGTTTTACTTAAACTATCTAATAGTATGTAAGAGCATCTTTTGGATTATCAAAAGTTAAGATTTGTCATATTTACATACACGTAGTAGGGATTAAATTCATTTAAGTTATTGAAAGTTTTAAAGTAAATTCAACAACATTGCTGCTGCTCCTAACTCTGAGAGCGAACAATTACCTTCACCACTTCCTATATAGTCTCCATACCCAGCAAGAACTGGGTATTGAGTATCTGAATAAAGAATATTACTTTCCACACTTCCTATGTAATCTCCATATCCAACTAAAGCTGGATATGAAGTATCAGAATAGATAATACTATCTTTAACACTTCCTATATAATCACCATATCCAGCTAGAGCTGGATATGAAGTATCAGAATAGATAATACTATCTTTAACACTTCCAACATAATCACCATAACCAATTACAGCTGGATATGATGTATCAGAATAGATAATTCCATTTTTAACACTTCCAACATAATCACCATATCCAACTAGGGCAGGGTATTGAGTATCAGAATAGATAAGACAGTCTCCAGCAAAAACAGGGAATTGCATTAAGAGAAATATATAAATTAAAGTTTTCATTATTACCTTTTGTTTTTTATTAGAATTACTCTGTAAATTTTAGTTTGCATAGGAGTGCATTTTGGGACCAGTATTAACAAGCTCTCTCGTATATTTGAACTATAAATTAACAAATTCATATTTAAGAATACTGGATTGTAAAATGTCCTTGTTTGAGAAGTTCCCCTTGTATGTAATCTAAAAAGTGTTATCTTGTGCTCAATATTTCTTGGAGGAAATCAATGAAAAATTTAATCTTATTTCTTACTTTTATTTCATTCAATTCATTAGCACAACGAAGTTGCAAAGTAGACCTCATACAAGTTGACTCTGGAGTTGTTGTAAAAAGCTTTAAAAGACCTAGATGTAAAAAAGCATTTAAACAATGTTCTAAATTACAGTTAGAAATACCAGGAACTCTTTGTGAACGAAGTCGTAATAATAATTCATCTGATATCATGACTCGTATTTTCGAGATGGACTTAATCGAGAGAATGGATAAAAGAGCTTATGAGAACTGTCATGTTGAATTAAATGTTAGCGGATGGGCAAACCAAATCTATGTAGATGGAGATTTTAAAGGAAATTTTCATAAAAACTCTGAAGTAGCGAAGTTCAAGAGAGCTTTGAAGAATTATATTGATAAAGGAATTTGTCAGTTAAAATCAATTCCTGAACTAGAACTTCTTTTCTCGCCAGATTTGATAAATCAATACATTAACCATGAAATTAAAGGATGCTATGTTATCCCAAAAGTTTCTGGATGGGCACATCAGATTTATATTAAGGGAAAATTTGCAGGTAATTTTAATATCTCAAATGAAAATGAGCTAAGTGGTTTAAAGTCAAGATTGGCTGCTTATATTGATAATGGATCTTGTGAATTTAAATCATACGAAACGATTCGTCTTATGAACTCGCCTGAGCTACTTTATGATTTTGCTAATCACAACTTTAAAGGATGTCATGTAGAACTAAATGTAAGTGGTTGGGCAAATCAAATATATATCAATGGATCTTTTAGTGGAAACTATCATAAGTCTACTGAAGTTCAAAAGTTCAGAAGTCGGTTAGCGGATTTAGTAGAATCAGGGAGATGTATCTATGATCCTATTAATTAGTAAGACTTAACTCTAAACAGAGAAGCTAAATCTTCACTGACTTTGAAAATATTAATATCTTGAAATGCCCAGCTAGTACTGGGCATTTTTGGTTATCCCAGAGTGTTTAACTCTGACTTTAAGGTTTTGAAAATTTAACTTTGATATCTTCTAACTAACACTAGAATATTCCTCGATATACTGCTTTGTTTTCGTGAAGTCTGTATAATTTAAGTCATGCGCTTTCTCTATATTCTCATTATGCTTATTCAATTAGCTTCACCAGGCCTATTCGCTTCGACATTTAACTTTCTATCAAATAGCCACCTTGGAGAGCTTGTTGAGCTATCTAAGGAAATTAAGAGCATATGTCCTCGGAAAGATTGTATTTTTATAGGGGTAGGAGCAAGCCCAACATTTATTAATGCTTTGTTAGAGAAAATACAAAATACATCTGTCGTCCATTTACCATTATCTAGATTTCGATATAACCCATATGGAGATTACTCCTTAAATCCAAAACAAGTTCAAAGTCTTTATGAGCACTTTGATAAAGTATTTGCTAGTGAAGATATTAAACTTAATCAACTAAGAAATGTTCTTGTCTTAGACTATGCTCAAAGTGGGAAATCTTTGGCTGCAGCTAGTAGCTATTTAGGCTTATATTTGAAAAAAAATAACATTGAAAGTTCTATCAATTCAGTATTACTTGGAAATAGTTATGTAGCTGGAACGCATGTGATCACAGATGAAAAAATAGTTAGCTTAGCGAATGCTTATAAAATCAACAAACCCTTTAATATTGAAATTGATCGTTATCCAGAGGTGATGGCCACTTTCAAATTTCAAATATATGACTCCTTTAGAAAGTATGGATCATTTAATATTAAGGATTTCGATGGATACAGTTACCAGAAGTCAGATGAGTATATGAAATTGACAAAAGAAATGAATCAACGAATTATTTACTCTGAATCAGGATTAAGACTAAAGAAAAATCTTAAAAATTCTATTGGTTCTATTTGCCAATGGTTTTTAAGACCCTTTAATTAGATTTTTCCTTTTCATCACAACCATGCAGTTTTAAAGTCGGATCTCCATAATAAACTAAACCGATTTGCATCGAAAACCCGTGATCAGATGAAGGGAGGGATCTTTTCATGACATTTAAATATGCAGTACCAAAGCTATATCCAAACCTTAAATATCGATAAAATAAATTATCTGCGATTAAGGAACCAGTTATTGTTGAACTTAAAACACCTTGAGTGATAGGAAGTTCTAAGTATGTTTGAGCGAGGTTGGGGTAGTCATAAGTTCTAAGTCCTGCACTACATGCATAGAGGTTATAAAACTTAGATTTAGGATGCTCTACTAATACATCACCGGTTGTTAATGTTGTAGAAAAGTTTTGATTATCATCTTCTTCATGATGGGTATGTGATTCAGAGTGAATTGCAATTTTAGTGAAATCTTGAGGGTTTTTAGAGCTATATCTAAAAAAATCTATTAACTTTTTAAAATCGATAGTAGTCTCTGATAAGTCTTTATAATCTTGATAATACTTAAGCCAATCATTATCAATAAAAGCTGCAACTTTAACATTTTTATTCTTTTGGCAAGTCCGGTGAGCAAGGTTATTTGAAAAGTATGAACAATAGAGCTTGATCTTATCATTTAGTTCACGAGAACTCTCAAAGTTAATTGATCCAACCCAAGTTTTTGAATCATAGACAAAAGTATTTGTTATATCCTCAAGAGAGAAGATTTCTTTCTCATTAAAGTCATAATTTAAATTAATTAAAGGGAGTACAGATTGAACTTGAGTTTTCTTTGTCTCACCATAGCTTTTTAATTTAAAATCCCAGGGTTTTTTCATTATGTTGATTTCAGGAAAAGCAATATCTCCTATTAATATAACACCTAATGATGACCTTCCCCCATTGACTAGTCCAGTCGTTATGTCGTAAGCATTGCGTTATCTGGACGCAACAAATGGAGAAGAAAATGGGAAGAAAAAACTTTAAACCAGAACAAATTATTAAGATTTTAAGAGGTATTGAATCCTTA